>CATXTO010000030.1 GCA_958402445.1 uncultured Eubacteriales bacterium | reverse complement strand
CGCGACAACGGCGGTTTTCCCCAGCGGGCGAGCACAGCTCGCCCCTACAGCCGCAGCGTCGATACACATCCCGTAGGGGCGTGCTTTGCACGCCCGCAACCCCCGCGACAACGGCGGTTTTCCCCAGCGGGCGAGCACAGCTCGCCCCTACAGCCGCAACGTCGATACACATCCCGTAGGGGCGTGCTTTGCACGCCCGCCAAACCCTACAAAACCGGTGGATTCCCCCAGCGGGCGGCCACAGGCGTTCATTCCAACTTAAAATAAGTAATTAGGAGGAAATCACATGGCAAAGGTAAAACTCACCGTACTGGAAAGCCGCTGCCGCGGCGGATACCACAAAAAAGGACAGGTCTACTGGGTGGAGGATCTCTGCCCTCCCATCTGCCATGAGCTATGGAACTGCATATATCCCATGGTGTATGTTCTGCAAAACGGAGGGACCTTGGATGCAGGAACAGAACGCGCGACCTACTTTGCGCTGCGTTGTCCGGATGGCGGCCGCGTTTTTATCCGCGGCGAGGCGGTGGAAGCGGAGTCGGTAATCGGTCCCAAACAGCACGTGGATTCTTCCGGCAGCCCGGCGAAATAGGATACTCTGCGACAGGTATTGACAAACTATGAAAAAATGTTATAATATTGCCGATTTAGTCCATTGGAATCGTTATTTTTCCAGCAGCGAGGGAGTACCCGTAAGCTGCTGATTTTTATGATTGCGGGGATAGACATATGGAAGAGCTGTTAGAAATTTTGGAAGAAATCAATCCGGATGTGGATTATGAGAAGGAAGAGCGCCTAATTGACGGAAAGGTGCTGGATTCCTTCAGTATCGTCTCTCTGGTTTCGGAGATTTCCGATGCGTTTGATATTGAGATCAGCCCCAAATACCTGGTTCCGGAGAATTTTAACAGCGCAAAGGCCATGTGGGCCATGATTCAGCGAATTCAGCAGGAGGCGTAAGCAGCGGGAGGAAGCGGGATGTCACTGATTTCCGAGCAATTTTTGCTGTTCGCGGCGGCGCTGGTGATCGTTTTTTACTTGATCCCTAAACGCGGCCAGTGGATTTGCCTTTTGGTCGCCAGCGGCGTGTTTTATTGCGCGGCCGGCGTGGAAAACTGTCTGTTTATACTCGTCACAGCCCTGTCCTCTTACGCGGCCACCCGGGTCATACAGACCATGGGGGAGAAAACCCGCGCGTACCTCCAGACGGAAAAGGGTAACTTAGACAAAGCGGAGAGGAAGCAAATCAAAGCCCGGAGTACCCGGCGGCGGAAGACGGTGATGATTGCCTGCCTAGTGCTGAATTTTGGCCTGTTGGGCCTGTTTAAGTACGGCGGCTTCGTCCTGCGTCAGGTCAATGAGTTGACGGTCTTGTTTGGCGGCGCCGGATTTGACACGGTGTGGCACCTGATCGTGCCCTTGGGCATCTCCTTTTATACCTTCCAGACCATGGGGTATGTAGTGGACGTCTATTGGGAGAAGTGTCCGGCGCAGACCAATTTTGCCAAGCTCCTGCTGTTCACCTCCTTCTTTCCCCAGGTGACCCAGGGCCCCATCAGCGATTACAAGCAGTTGGCGCCCCAGCTTTTCGCTCGCCATGGATATGACGACCATAACATTACATACGGCTTTCAGCGGATGCTCTGGGGCTATTTTAAGAAAATGGTTTTGGCGGACCGGGTGGCGCCCATGGTGCACACGGTGTTTGCGGAGTACGCCGCGCTCCCTGGCAACAATGTGCTGCTGGGCGCCTTTTTATACAGCCTTCAGATTTACGCCGATTTTTCCGGCTACATGGATATCGTCTGCGGCCTATGCGAGATGCTGGACATCCGGCTGACGGAAAACTTCCTGCGGCCCTATTTTTCCAAATCCATTGCTGAGTACTGGCGCCGGTGGCACATCAGTTTGGGCGTTTGGTTTAAGACGTATCTGTACTACCCCATCGCCATTTCCCGGTTCTCTAAGCGCTGCGGCAAGTGGGGGACTAAGGTGTTCGGCAGTACCTTTGGCAAAACCATCTCCGCGTCGCTGGCGCTGGTGGTGGTCTGGCTGACGACAGGCCTTTGGCACGGCGCTAATTGGGGCTATATTGTCTGGGGCGGCATCAACGGTCTGTTTATCATTGTCTCTTTGTGGCTGGAGCCGGTCTATGAGCGGCTGCGCCGGGGCCTGCGGGTGCGGGAGAGCGGGTTTGGCTGGCGCGCCTTCCAGACACTGCGCACCTTCTTCCTGGTCACCATGATCAAGGTGTTCCCGGAGGTAGGCGGATTTCGGAACGGCGTGGGCTATTGGGCGCATTGCTTTTCAAATTGGGACCTGTCGGGCTCCGTCCGGACGCTGTTGTATCCCCTGAGCGGTAAAATGGACTACCTGATCCTTGGAGGCGGGGCTTTGTTGCTGTTCGCTGTGAGCCTGGTCCAGCGGAAGGGCTCTGTGCGGGACCGCCTGGCCAGAACGCCCAGGCTCTTGCGGCTGGCAGTGTTCCTGGCGCTATTTTTTGCCATCGTTTTGTGGGGCATTCCCATGTCTACGAAGACGGGGGGATTTTTGTATGCGCAGTTTTAAACGGACTCTGTGGAAGGCCGCCGTTTTTCTGCTGTCTGTTTTTGTAATTTCGGAGATCATTGTAGAGCCATATTTTCACAGTGAGGTCTATCACTACCAGGATGCCGCGGTTCGAGACTCCATGGCGGGTACGCTGGATTTATTGATATCTGGATCTTCCCACGCCTATCGAGGGCTGATGCCAGAGGTACTCGATGAGAAACTGGGCTGCAACTCCTATAATTTGAGTACATCGCTGATGACCATGGCGGGCCGGTATGAGCTGCTGAAAAAGGAGCTGGGCCGAAATCCGGTAAAGACGGTTATCCTGGACCTCTCCTACAACACCCTCACCCGAAACCGAATCACAGAGGGACCGGAGGGAGACCTGTATCAGTTGGGAAGGTACCCCAATTACCTGGAAAGAATGGGATACTTTTTTCGGCATTTTCAATTAAATGAATATGCCAGAACCTATTATGATACGATGAACCGTGGGATACAGTCCTGGAAAAGGCTGCTCCGGGGAGAGGGACGGCGCGGCTCGTCAGAAAAGTATGCCACCAAGGGCTGGCAGGGAGCGGACAGTACGCCGATTCCCCCGCTAGAGGAGGATCAAGTGCACAGCCGTCCCCTGCGCACGAAAAACGACCGCAGTGATTTGGACTATTTGACGAAGATACTTACACTTTGTAAAGAAAAGGGAATCCAGGTGATTTTGGTGACGCTTCCGATTTCAGAGCGGATCACGCGAATGTACGACGGCCTGGATGAGATTTATGGCCAATACGTGGAGCTGAGCCGGACCTGGGGGCTTCCCTTTTACGATTTCAACTTATATCGGGGGAAAACCGGCCTTTTCTCCGATGAAACCGCATTTTGTGATATCTCTCATATGTCGGAGGAGGGAAGCAGAAATTTTACAGACCTTTTGGCGGATGTGCTGCTTCGGATCCAGGCGGGAGAGGATATCTCCGGCCTGTTTTATGACAGCTATGCGCAGGCTGAGGCTGGGGAGGCCGCCTGAGCGGCTGCGCCTTATACTCTGACGCTTTTTTTATAAAGCTGCGGCTTTGAACCGTTTAAAACCCGCCTGCCGGGGAGAAAAAGGGGAAAGGGAACCACCAGGGTTCCCTTTCCCCTTTTATACAACCGATTTTATACAGCCGCTTTTCATTTTCCAATCTCTCAAATAACGGTGCAGGCTGTCAAAAAAGTTTTTTCCAGTCTTGGCTTACGCTCCGCTGAGGAGGGCGGCTTGTCCCAGATTCCGATAAAAAAATGAAAAAAAACGGGGCAGGTACTTGCCATTCTGTTTCCAATTTGGTACAATGCTGTCGGTACGATTATATCGGTAAAATGTTATTGATACATTTATACCGAAATGCACAAGATGGCAGGAGATTCTGCATATATTTTGTATATTTTGACGAATTATGTCCAAGGAGGCAGGCAAATGGCGAATCGAGTGGAGCGCGATTCCATGGGGGAGGTTCTGGTCCCGGCGGACCGGTATTGGGGGGCGCAGACGGAGCGGAGCCGGAACAACTTTAAAATCGGCGTGGGTCTGGAAACCATGCCGCAGGAGATCATCCACGCCTTTGGTCTTTTGAAAAAGGCTGCGGCCATGGCCAACCACGCCCTGCTGCCGGAAAAAATGACGGGGGAAAAGCTGCGCTCAATCACCGCGGCCTGCGATGAAATCCTGGCGGGCCAACTGGACGGGCATTTTCCTCTGGTGGTATGGCAGACGGGTTCCGGTACCCAGTCCAACATGAACGCAAACGAGGTGATTGCCAACCGAGGCAACGAGCTGGTGGGACAGCGGCTGCTGCACCCCAACGACGATGTCAACATGTCACAGTCCTCCAATGATACATTTCCAACCGCCATGCATATTGCCGCGGTGACCAGTCTGGAGGACCGGCTTTTTCCAGCTTTGAACCGGCTGATCGACACGTTGCGTCGCCTGGAGGGGGAAAACGAGGATGTGGTAAAATCCGGCAGGACCCATTTGCAGGACGCCACGCCCATCCGGTTTAGCCAGGAGATCTCCGGCTGGCGCAGCAGTCTGGAACGGGACCGGGAGATGCTGATGTTGAGCTTGAGGCCGCTCCGGGAGCTGGCGCTGGGAGGCACCGCTGTGGGAACCGGCCTCAATGCGCCCGCCGGCTTTGACCAGGCCGTGGCGCAGGCGGTGTCGGAGCTGACGGGAAAACCCTTTGTGACAGCGGAAAACAAATTTCACGCCCTTACCTCTAAGGACGAGCTGGTCTTTGCCCACGGCGCACTGAAGGCCCTGGCGGCGGATTTGATGAAAATTGCCAACGATGTGCGCTGGCTTGCCTCCGGCCCCCGGGACGGGCTGGGGGAGATCACCATCCCGGCCAACGAGCCCGGTTCGTCCATTATGCCGGGGAAGGTGAACCCCACCCAGTGTGAGGCCATGACCATGATAGCGGTTCAGGTCATGGGCAACGATGTAGCGGTTGGCCTAGCCGCCTCACAGGGAAATTTTGAGCTGAACGTCTATATGCCGGTGTGCATCTATAATTTTTTACAGTCGGCCCGGCTTTTGGCAGAGGGGATGAATTCCTTCCATGACCACTGTGTGGTGGGCATCCGGGCCAACCGGGAGAAAATGCGCCACAACCTGCACAACTCCCTGATGTTGGTCACGGCGCTGAATCCCTACATCGGCTATGAGAACGCGGCAAAAACCGCGAAGAAGGCGTATGAGGAAGACATATCCCTCAAGGAGGCCTGCGTTTTGCTGGGCTTTCTCACAGAGCCGGAATTTGACGCGGTGTTTCATCCGGAGCAAATGGTGTAAGCGGAAGAAATCCTGAGAACAGGAAAGGAACGATACCATGAAATTGAGCTATTACCCCGGCTGTACTCTAAAAAATAAGGCGAGGGACTTAGACCGGTATGCCCGGCTGTCGGCGGAGGCCCTGGGCTTTTCCCTGGAGGAGCTGCCCCAGTGGCAGTGCTGCGGCGGCGTTTACCCTATGGTCCGGGATGAAATTGCCACGCGCCTGGCGGCGGTGCGGGCCCTGTCCGCCGCCTGGGAGCAGGGGCAGGACCTGGTGACGGTGTGTTCCGCCTGCCACCATGTTCTCAAGAGGACCAATGAGGACCTGAAGCGGGACACGGAGTTCCGGGAGAAGGTCAACCGTTATCTGGAGACGGACCGGCCCTATGCGGGCCAGGCCAAGGTGATTCATTATTTGGAATTTTTACGGGATACCGTGGGCTTTGAGAGGCTGCGCGAAGCTGTGAAACGGCCGCTGACCGGCCGGCGGATTGGGGCCTACTACGGGTGCCTGCTGCTGCGGCCCAGCCGGGACATGCAGCTGGACGACCCGGAAAACCCGAAGATTTTGGAGGATTTTCTCCAGGCCCTGGGCGCGGAGCCCGTGGTATACGCCATGCGCAACGAGTGCTGCGGCGGCTATGTGACCCTGGAAAACAAGGCCCTGGCTATGAGCCGGTCCCAGGAGATCCTAGAGAACGCCGGGGCCCAGGGTGCCGAGACCTTGGTGACCGCTTGCCCGCTGTGTCAGTACAATCTGACCGCTGCGGTCACCGGCCTGCCCGTGGTATATTTCACTGAGCTGCTGGCCCAAGCGTTGGGCCTGGCGGAAGGAGGAGACCATGACGAGTGAGGATGCGGTGCGGGAGATTGCCCGGATCACTGGGGTCAATCCCAGGAAATGTATGCGTTGCGGCAAGTGCAGCGCGGTCTGCCCGGCCTATGAGGAGATGGAGTATCACCCGCACCAGTTTGTCTCCATGGTGGAGCGGGGAGAGCTGGAGCAGCTCATGGCGTCCAAAGCCATTTGGAACTGCCTGTCCTGCATGGCCTGCCTGGAGCGGTGCCCCCGCAGTGTGGAGCCTGCCAGGCTGGTGGAGGCAGTGCGGCTGCTGGTTATCCGGCAGGCGGGGAAAAACCATCTGCTGCCGGATCAAATCCCGGCGTTGCTGGATGAGAATCTGCCGCAGCAGGCTCTGGTCAGTGCTCTGCGGAAGTATGGAAAGTGAGGGGGAGGGCAGTGCAGAGAATCGGCGTTTTTGTGTGTTGGTGCGGCTCTAACATTGCCGCCACCGTGGATGTAGCCGCCGTGGCCAAGACCCTGGGCCAGGAGCCCGGGGTGGTCTATGCGGTGGACTACCAATATATGTGCTCGGAGGCGGGTCAGAGACTGATTGCCGACGCCATCCGGGACTACCAGTTGACCGGCGTGGTTATCTGCTCCTGCTCGCCGCGGATGCACGAGGCCACCTTCCGCAAGGCGGCGGCCAAGGCGGGCTTGAATCCCTACCTGGTGGAGATCGCCAATATCCGGGAGCAGTGCTCCTGGATTCACAAGGACCGGGCCGACGCCACAGAGAAGGCCATTGTGCTGGGGCGGACCGCCATTGCCAAGGTCCATTTAAACGCGCCCCTGACCGCCGGTCAGAGCCCTGTGACCAAGCGGGCCCTGGTCATCGGCGGCGGGATCGCCGGAATACAGACCGCTTTGGATATTGCGGAGGCCGGTTTCCCGGTGGACATCGTGGAGCGGGAGCCCACCATCGGCGGGAAAATGGCCCAGATTGACAAGACCTTCCCCACACTGGACTGCGCCGCCTGTATTCTCACGCCGAAAATGGTGGAGGCCGCCCAGCAGGAAAACATTCAGATCATCTCCTATGCCCAGGTGGAGGCGGTCAAGGGCTTTGTGGGTAACTTCTCCGTCACCATTCGGAAAAAGGCCCGGTATGTGGATGAGACCAAGTGTACGGGCTGCGGCCTGTGTACGGAAAAATGCCCCCAGCGGAAGGTACCAAACGCCTTCAATCTGGGACTGGACCAGCGCCGGGCCATTTATATCCCCTTTGCCCAGGCGGTGCCTAAGGTAGCCACCATCGACCCAGCCTACTGCACCATGCTGAAGACCGGGAAGTGCGGCGTCTGCTCCAAGGTCTGTACCGCCGGGGCCATCGACTACAAACAGCAGGACCAGCTTTTGGAGCGCCAGTACGGCGCCATCGTGGCGGCCACAGGGTTCCGCCCCATCTCCTTGGAGAAGTACGGCGAATACGCCTACCGCCAGAGCCCGGATGTGGTCACCTCCCTGGAGTTCGAGCGCCTGATGAACGCCGCTGGACCCACAGGCGGGACGCTTCTGCGTCCCTCCGACGGCAAGCACCCGCACACCCTGGTGTTCGTCCAGTGCGTGGGCTCCCGGTGCGACAAAGACGGGCGGGGGAAGCCCTATTGCTCCAAAATCTGCTGCATGTACACCGCCAAGCACGCCATGCTGGTGCGGGAGAAGTACCCGGACACAGAGGTGTATGTATTTTACATCGACGTACGCACTCCGGGAAAGAACTTTGACGAGTTCTACCGCCGGGCCGTGGAGGAATACGGCGTGCACTACATCAAGGGCCAGGTGGGCAAGGTGGTGCCGGAGGGCGGTAAGCTGAAGGTGCGGGCTTCGGACCTGCTGGACAACCGGCAGCTACATATCGACGCGGATATGGTGGTGCTGGCCGCCGCTGTGGAGCCGGACCCCTCCGCCCGGCCCCTGGCGACCCTGCTCACCGCCTCCATGGACAAAAGCGATTTCTTCACCGAGGCCCATCCCAAGCTGAGGCCGGTGGAGAGCCCCACCGCCGGCGTGTTTTTGTCCGGCGCCTGCCAGGGTCCTAAGGATATTCCGGAGACCGTGGCCCAGGCCGGGGCTGCAGCGGCTAAGGTCATCGGCCTTTTGGTCAAGGACCATCTGACCTGCAACCCCTGCGTGGCCGAGTCCGACGAGGCCCTGTGCAACGGCTGCTCCAGCTGCGAAAAGGTGTGCCCCTACGGCGCGATTTCCTATGTGGAAAAGGAGTTTCCCGGGCCCTACCGGACGAAAAGGCTCCGCAGGGTGGCAACTGTGAATCCGGCGGTGTGCCAGGGCTGTGGCGCTTGCACCGTGGCTTGCCCGTCCGGCGCCATGGACCTGAGGGGTTTTTCCAACAGCCAAATCCTAGCGGAGGTGGACGCCATATGCAAGTAAACGAAGGGTTCGAGCCCACCATTGTGGCTTTCTGCTGCAACTGGTGTTCCTACGCCGGGGCGGATCTGTCCGGCACCAACCGGCTGACTTATCCTCCCCAGGTGAAGATTATCCGCATTCCCTGTTCCTGCCGGCTGAATCCCCTGTTTATTCTGCGGGCGTTTCAGCGGGGCGCCGACGGGGTGATCCTCTGCGGCTGCCATCCGGGGGACTGCCACTATACCACTGGAAACTATTATGCCCGCCGCCGGATGACCCTGTTGTTCTCCCTGCTGGACTTTATGGGCATTGAGCGGGAGCGGACCCGGGTGGAATGGGTCTCCGCCGCCGAGGGCGCAAAATTTGCCGCAACTATGCAAGAATTCACCGAGACCATCCGCCGTCTGGGAAAGAGCCGGAGATTGGAGGACCTGCGATGCGAGAAGAAGTAAAGGCCAGGGCCAAGGCCCTGCTGGAGGAGGGGCTTGCAGACAGGGTTCTGGGCTGGAAGGAGGGAGAGCTTGTCTATGACCTGACCCCGGCGGTGTTCAAGACGCCGGAAGAGGTGGAGCGCTCCTTTGTCTACTCCGCGTTTTCCAGGCCCAATCTCTCTAAGTACTTAATTGCCGAAAGCCGCAAGCCAGGCAAAATCGCGGCCTTCCTGAAGCCCTGCGATACCTATTCCTTCCAGCAATTGGTGAAGGAGCACCGGATACTGCCGGAGCGGGTGCATGTGATCGGCGTGAGTTGCGGCGGCATGTGCGATGTCGAGGCGTTGCGGCGCTGCGGCATCCGGGGACTTTTGTCCCTGGAGGAGACAGGGGATACCTGGACCGCCGAGACCCTGACGGGGACCATGGTATTGGAGAAGCAAGGGCTTCTTCTGGAGCGGTGCAAAACCTGCAAAACCAAGAAGCTGGCGTGCTACGATGAATTGATCGGTCCGGACGGCGAGCCGGGGGACGAGAGCCGGTTTGACGAAGTGAGAAAATTAGACGCCATGTCCCCGGAAGAACGGTTTCAATTCTGGCGGGGGGAGCTGAGCCGGTGCATCCGCTGCAACGCCTGCCGGAACGCGTGCCCCGCCTGCTCCTGTGAGACCTGCGTGTTTGACAATCCCCGTTCCGGGGTGGCGGGCAAGGCGGCGGCGGACCCCTTTGAGGAAAATCTGTTTCACATCATCCGGGCGTTCCATGTGGCCGGCCGCTGTACGGACTGCGGAGAGTGCTCCCGGGTATGTCCGCAGCATATCCCCTTGCACCTGCTGAACCGGAAGCTGATCCAGGACATCAACCAGCTCTACGGGCCCTATCAGGCGGGAGCCGACCGGGAGACCCCATCTCCCTTGACCAGCTTTGCCTCTCAGGACCCGGAGCCCGGCGTCATTGCCCGGAGAGGAGGCGCAGACGCGTGAAAAAGATTGCAAAAAAGAGTTTCCCGACGCTTTTGGAGGCGTTGGCTGCAAAGCAGACGCTGTATCTGCCTCAGGACGACGGCACGGGCCACGCCCGTTACGCTCCCTGGCGACCTGACTGCGTCTTATCCCCGGCGCTCAACACCCGCCGCAGCGCAAAGGATCTGTTTTTTTCCCAAATAGAGGACCTGGTCAAATTTAAGACCCAGGGAAAGCAGATTCAGATAGAGGATAATCGCACATCCGTGGGGGATTTTGTGCTGTTCGGCGTCCGGGCCTGCGACTGCCGCAGCTTTGACATCCTGGACCGGGTTTTCCTGTCGGAGCCGGCGGACAGCCGGTACGCAGACCGGCGCAGCCACGCCACGGTGGTGACCCTGGCCTGCGGGGCCCCGGAGGAGACCTGCTTCTGCCAGAGCTTCGGTATCGATCCTGCGGAGCCGGGCGGAGATGTGACCTGCTGGCAGACGGGGGAGGACCTGTTCTTCCAGGCCAATACGGACAAGGGGAGGGCCCTGCTGGAAGGGCTCCCTTTGGAGGAAGGGGACGAGGAGCCTGTGGCACAGGAGCGGGCGCGCATCCGGACGATTTTGGAGCGGCTGCCCCTGCGGGCGCTCTCCACGGATGGGTTCGGAGCGGACCGCATGCTGGAGCTGTTCCATCATCCGGCGTGGGAGACCCTGTCTCAGAGCTGCCTGGGCTGCGGGACCTGTACCTTTGTATGTCCCACCTGTCAGTGCTACGACATCCGGGAATTCGACACAGGCCGGGAGATTCAGCGGTTCCGCTGCTGGGACAGCTGCATGTACTCGGACTTCACCTTGATGTCCGCGGGCCAGCCCCGTCCCACGCAGCTGGAGCGGTTTCGCCAGCGGTTTCTGCATAAGCTGGTTTATTTCCCCGCCAACAACCAGGGGATATTCGGGTGCGTCGGCTGCGGGCGGTGCCTGCGGCAGTGCCCCATTCATATGAACATCGTCAAGGTGATGAAGACTCTGGGAGGTGGTACGGATGCAACATGACCCGCTGATTCCCGCGCTGGCGGTGGTCACGGACATCCGGGTGGATACGCCGGATGTGAAGACCTTCCGGGTGGTGGATTTGGAGGGACGCAAGCCTTTTACCCACCGGCCCGGCCAGTGCGCCATGCTGTCTGTGCCCGGCGTGGGAGAGGCGCTGTTTTCCATCACCTCCTCCCCGACGGACCAGGAGTATTTAGAATTTTCCATTAAAAAATGCGGCTGTGTCACGGATTGGCTTCACGCCATGGAGCCGGGGCAGCAGATTACCCTTCGGGGGCCCTACGGCAACGGCTTTCCTGTGGACACGGCTTTCCGGGGTCGGGACCTGCTGTTTGTGGCGGGTGGCATCGGCCTGGCGCCCCTGCGTTCCGTGATTCGCTATGTGCGGCACCACCGGCAGGACTACGGGCAGGTGGATATCGTCTACGGTGCCCGGTCCCAGGAGGACTTGGTGGATTACCCGGAGATTTTAGGCCAGTGGTGTCGAGACGAGAGCATCCGAGTCCATCTCACCATCGACCGGCCTCAGGCGGGCTGGGAAGGGCATGTGGGCTTTGTCCCCAACTTCGTGAAGGAGCTGGGATTTGATACGCAGAAGACTGCTGTGATCTGCGGCCCGCCTGTGATGATTAAATTTACCTTGGGGGCGCTACAGGAGCTGGGCTTTGACAAGACCCAGGTCTATACCACCATGGAGCTGCGTATGAAGTGCGGCATTGGCAAGTGCGGCCGCTGCAACATCGGGACGAAATACGTCTGCAAGGACGGGCCCGTGTTCCGCTGCGATGAGCTGGACGCGCTGCCTGACGAATACTGAGGGAGGACTGTGCATGGAACAGATGGTCAACGTCTATTTTTTCGGTAAGCAGTACCGGGTTCCGGAGTCCCTGACCATTATGCGGGCAATGGAGTACGCCGGATACCAGCTGGTCCGGGGCTGCGGCTGCCGAAACGGCTTTTGCGGCGCCTGCGCCACGTTGTACCGCATTCAGGGAAAGCAGGAGCTGAAGACCTGCCTGGCCTGCCAGACCAAGGTGGAGGAGGGCATGTATGTGGCGACTTTGCCCTTCTTCCCGCTGGTCAAGCAGGTGTATGACCTGGAGAAGGTGCCTGTGAACCAGCAGGTGATGATGCAGCTCTATCCCGAGATCTACGCCTGCATCGGATGCAACGCCTGCACCAAGAGCTGCACCCAGGAGCTGAATGTAATGCAGTATATCGCTTACGCCCAGCGGGGGGATTTCGCCAAATGCGCAGAGGAATCCTTCGACTGCGTCATGTGCGGGGTTTGCTCGGCCCGGTGCCCCGCGGGCATCTCCCATCCCCAGGTGGCCATGCTGGCCCGCCGGCTCAACGGCAAGTACTTGGCCCCTGAGAGCCGGCATCTGACGCAAAGGGTCCAGGAAATTCAGGATGGCGCCTTTGAAGCCCAGCTGGCGGAGCTTTTGGGTAAGCCTCTGGGGGAGCTCCAGGCGCTGTATAACCACCGGGACATTGAGGTATAAGGAGGGCATGGCATGTACACACCGGAAATGATGGAATCCATCCGCAAAGTGGAGGCCAGACGGGAGGCCAACCTGGCGCAGGAGCCCCGGCGCATGACCGCAGAGGAAAAGCAGACCCTCCTGGCCACCTACCACCCGGACTACCGGGAGGACCAGTTCACCCGGCTCCAGGTGGGCCCCAACCGGGGCGACCAGGTGCCCCTGGAGCTGGCGGCCCTGCTGCAGGCAAATTCCCGGCTGGCTGGGAAGAAGCTGGACCTGGAGCACGCGGATTATGAGGCGGATGTACTCATCATCGGCGGCGGCGGGGCGGGCTGCGCGGCGGCCCTTGAGGCCGACAAAGCCGGCGCGTCCGTTTTGCTGGTGACCAAGCTGCGGGTGGGAGACGCCAATACCATGATGGCCGAGGGCGGCATCCAGGCTGCGGATAAGGAAAATGACTCTCCTGCGATCCACTTTCTGGACGCATACGGCGGCGGCCATTTTGCCGCGAAGAAAGATCTGCTGTATAAGCTGGTGACGGAGGCGCCGGAGGCAATCCAGTGGCTCAACGACCTGGGCGTGGAGTTCGACAAGGCGCCGGACGGCACCATGCTCACCACCCACGGCGGCGGCACCTCCCGCAAGCGGATGCACGCCGCCAAGGACTACTCCGGCGCGGAGATCATGCGGACGCTTCGGGATGAGGTCCTGAACCGGCCAGTGCAGGTGGTGGACTTCACCTCCGCCGTGGAGCTGCTGCTGGATGAAAACGGCCGGGCCTCCGGCGCGGTGCTGATGAACATGGAGACCCGGCAGCTGCTGATTGCCCGGGCCAGGACCGTCATTTTGGCCACCGGCGGCGCGGGCCGGCTGCATTACCAGGGCTTTCCCACTTCCAACCACTACGGCGCCACGGCAGACGGCCTGGTTTTAGGCTACCGGGCCGGCGCGAGGCTCCTGTATCCCGATACCCTGCAGTACCACCCCACCGGAGCCGCCTTTCCCCAGCAAATTTTTGGCGCGCTGGTGACGGAAAAAGTCCGTTCTGTGGGCGCTATGCTCGTCAACCGGGAGGGGGAGGCCTTTATGCACCCTCTGGAGACCCGGGACGTGGCCGCAGCCTCCATCATCCGGGAGTGCGTGGGCCGGGGCAAGGGCGTCAAAACCGACCAGGGGCAGGGAGTCTGGCTGGACACCCCCATGATTGAGCGCAGAGGCGGCCCGGGCACCATCCAGCGGCGCATCCCGGCCATGCAGCGCATGTTTGGCAAATACGGCATTGATCTGCGGCAGGTGCCCATTCTGGTCTATCCCACGCTGCACTATCAAAACGGCGGCTTGGACATCCGCGCAGACGGGCAGACCACCCAGGTGGAGAATCTGTATGTGGCCGGGGAGGCGGTGGGCGGCATCCACGGCCGGAACCGACTCATGGGCAACAGCCTGCTGGACATCATCGTCTTTGGGCGCAGCGCAGGTCGGAACGCAGCCGCCCGGGCTGCCCAGACGGTTCCGGGCAGGCCCACTCTGGACCATGTGGCCGCGTTTCAGAGGGAGCTCCAGGAGGCGGGCGTCGTGACGCAGACGGTTTCCCCCAAGCTGTTGCCCACCTATAACGCTCTGGGAAAAGACTTTTAGGAGGCGCGGAATTGACTGCTTATTTTGCCGATTGCCTATCCGCTCTGGTGACCACCGCGTTTCTGGTGTTTGCCATCGCGGCCTTAGGGTACTTTTTAGGAGGCATCCAGATCAAGGGGGTTGCGCTGGGAGACGCGGGCATTCTGCTGGCGGCCCTGGCCTATGGGGTGCTGGCCAGCTATGTGCCCTCCTTTTCCGTTGGCGGCAAGGAGATCGTTTTGTTCAGCGAGACCAGCAAGGAGCTGTTTTCTCTGGTGTCCAAGCTGGGCACGGCGCTGTTTGTCACCGCCGTGGGGCTCATCGCGGGGCCGAAGTTCTTCCGCAGCTTCAACCGGGAGACGCTCAAGTACATTCTCATGGGCGTCACGGTAATTTTGCTGGGAACTGGCCTGGCTGTTTTGATGGTGGCCTTGTCCGGGGAAAAGCTCTCCGCATCCATGGCGGCGGGGCTGCTCACTGGAGCTCTGACCTCCACCCCGGGCCTATCGGCTGCCAAGGAGGTAGCCGCCGACCCCAATCAGGTGACGGCGGGCTACGGAATCGCCTATATTTTCGGGGTCCTGGGGGTGGTATTTTTTGTCCAGCTCATGCCGAAGCTGCTGAAGGTGGACATTGCCCGGGAGCGGGAGCGGTTTGTAGCCGCCAACGCTATAACCCTGAAGCCCCTGAAGGGGAAGCTGGTCCGCATGGATGCCCACGACTTCTTTCCCTTTATGCTGGCGGTTGTGCTGGGGATGTTCATTGGATGCATCAAAATACCTGGGGTCAATTTCTCCCTGGGCGCCTCCGGGGGAACCCTGGTGGGCGGCCTGATTGTGGGCCACTTTGGCCGGGTTGGGCGGATAGATTGCCGGGTCCGGAAGGAGAACCTGAACTTTTTTCGGGAACTGGGTCTGATGCTGTTTCTCATCGGAGCGGGGGTCCCGGGGGGCATCAATTTTGTAGCCAATGTGAAGCTCAGCTATTTTCTGTATGGAATTCTAATCACCACCATTCCCATGGTAGCGGGCTTCCTGCTGGGGAAATATGTGTTCCATATGAGTATTTTCAACAATTTGGGCTCCATCACCGGCGGTATGACCTCAACGCCCGCCTTAGGCGCGCTGATCTCCACCGCGGGCACGGACGATGTGGCCTCCACCTATGCCGCCACCTATCCCTTTGCCCTGGTATGCATTGTGTTGGCGGCAAAGCTGCTGGTGCTTTTGTTCTAAGGCAGAGGGAGACCGAGGAGGAGAAAACGCATGAAAGAACGGGAGAGCCTGCCCCAGGCCTCGGAATCGGTCCTGGTGGGCTGCCTGCTGAGCGCCTCTGGCGGCCTACAGGACGCCTATACCTACAACGTTCGGGGCCAGGTCTTTGCCAACGCGCAAACCGGGAATCTGGTTTTAGTGGGGCAGAGCATCGCCACGGGTCAGTGGCTCCCGGCTCTGCGGCACCTGGTGCCGATCCTGGCCTTTGCCGCCGGCGTTTTCGCCGCTGAGCAGGTGCGTAGCCGGTTCCGCAGCCGAAACCGGGCATTTCATTGGCGGCAGGCGGTGGTGCTGGCGGAGGCGGCGGTGCTGGCGCTGGTGGGCCTGCTGCCCCAGGAATTGGATTTGCTGGCCAATGTATTGGTCAGCTTCGTGTGTGCCATGCAGGTGGAGAGCTTTCGGAAAATTCAGGGAAACGCCTACGCCACTACCATGTGCATCGGCAATCTGCGCAGCGGAACGGAACACCTGTACCATTGGCGTAAGACAAAGGATCGCCAGCACCTGCGCAAGGCCCAGGTCTATTACCTGGTCATCTTCACCTTTGTCCTGGGCGCGGCTTTGGGCGGCGTGGCGGCCCGAAGCTGGGGCCGGGGCTCCATCTGGATCTGCTGCCCCATGCTGCTGCTGACAGCGGCCTGTATGACCTGGAACCGAGGGCGAAATAAAGAATAAGGTAAGGGCGCGCTGAAGGGCTGTTCAGCGCGCCTTGCCATTTCAATACCCGTTGGCCGGTGGGCTTGGGAGGAGCGACTGCTTTAAATTTTATTGCAAAAAGGCAACGCAGCCCCAAATTCTGCTGCTGCAAGCGTATAGTAGAAGGAAAGGCGCTTTTCAAACAGAAACACGAGTGAGGAGCCAGCATGGACGAGACGACTGTAGTGCGGCGGATCCGAAAGGGAGATCCCCGGGTATATGATTTGCTGATAGAGGAATACGGCAGGCTTTTGTGGACTATTGTGGCCGGAATCCTGGTTGGGAACGGCACGCAGGAGGACGTGGAGGAGGTGGTTTCGGATGTGTTCATTGCGCTGTGGCAGAAGCCACAGGCTTACGACCCAGCCCGAAGCAGCCTCCGGGCCTATTTGTGCGTGATGGCCAAAAGCCGGGCTTTGGACCGGTTGCGAAGGCTGTGCCGGGCGCCAGTGGTTTCCCTGGACACGGAGCAGGAGCCTGCCGGGGCAGATGCGTTGGAACAACTGCTGGCAAGGCAGACCGCCGCTGAGATACTGCGGTTGCTGCGGGCACTTGCAGAGCCAGATCGGGAGATTTTGACGCTCCGCCTGCTCTATGAGGTTAAACCATCCCTGATTGCAGCCAAGCTGGGTATGCCTGTGCAGCAAGTCTATGAGAAAATCCGTAGCGGAAAAGACCGTCTGGCCACCGCACTGGTAAAGGAGGGCATTATATGAATGCGTTTTGGGAGCAGATACAAAAAAAGCAGCTACAGGAGCTGGAGCAGGGGGAGCTGCCTTATCCGGGAGGGGCGGGAATTCAGTCCCGGTTTCGCCGGGCAACGGCACCGGCCCGGCGGCACCGGACTTGGTTCCGCGCAGCGGTGGTGGCGGTGCTGGCGGTCTGCCTGACGCTAAGTGCCTGGGCGGCCTATGAGGCTTGGCGGATGCCGGAGCCGCGGACCTATCAGGGGGACCCCATTCAGACGTTGGAAGAGCAACCATACAGCTGGGACCCGGCTTTGGGGTGCTATGTGCCGGAGGACCCTACACAGCCGGGGGAGGCCGGAGAGCCCGCGGCCTATCCGGACAGCTATTTTCTGAATCAGGCGCAGCAGGTCCTGGATTTGGTGGACCGGGCGCAGGCGCATGGGAGCGACCTGAAGGTGACCAGGCAGCTGAACCAGAGCTGGGACCGGCAGGAGGTATTGGTCTCATTCCGAGACGAGTCCAACCGGCGGAGCGTGACCTTTGACGCAGAGAGCGGCTACCTAATTGGCGTCAGCGCCCTGGACGCCTGGCGGGAGGGCGGCCAGCCTATGGGCGAGGCCGCGGCTCTGGCGGCGGCGCAGTCTTATTACGACCAGCTCCCCTACGCCCGGGGATATCAATATGGCGGTGTGGAAAAGTTTGACGACGGGAGCTGGATGTATTACTTTAACAGGCCGGTGACCGTGGAGCTCTGGGGGCAGCAACAGACGGTCCAGAACGACTATGAACAGGTGCGCATTACTATCGACCCCAGAGATGGCTCTTTTCAAATGTCGAATTGCTTTTATGTCCCGCTGCTGGACGATCATCAGCCTGGGGAGGAACCTCTGACCCAGGCGCAGGCGGCGCAGATCGCCCAGGAGCTGGATATTTTTGCCCAGGCTTTGGACGCCTATGAATGTACGGGGGAGGTCGCCATTTGCCTGCCCGCACCGCAGACGGTAAAGGGGTATTCTGCTATGGAGCCCGGGACGGATACCCAGGGGGGTGGGACGCAGGACGCCCAAACCGGCGCACCGGAGGAGGCTTTGGGTTACCGTTATGCCAGCGTGAGCCGCCTGTGCTGGAGCCTGCGGTATACAGGATCCCTCCACGGCTTTTCAGACAGCTACCATATCTGTGTAGATCTGTATACTGGAGAGGTCCTGGCTATTGACGCAACGAAATGACCTGGAAGGACGGGACCCGTTGGAAGCACCCACGGGCCCCGTTTGCTTGTGGGCGTACGACGCTTGGGCGCTGGGTTTGACAGACGGCAAGGCCCGTGTTACAGTAAGTTCCGGCGGCACACCAGGCAAAGCCGGTACGGGTCTGCCAGGAGGACTTTTAAATGGAGCATTTTATTGCATATCATGCAGTGACGGATCGGCCGATGCACGTAGATCAGGAATTCGTTCTGGACGAAACCCATCATAACGGTGTACATAGGCGGGTGATGGAAAAGCTGCCGCAGGTGCGGGAAATCTATGCCCACCCGGAACAGTACCGGGCTGATGAGCTGGAGCATCACACCGCCGTTGCCCTGCGGGAGCTGGCGTTGGAGGCGGTGCAACGGGAAAAGTTTCCAGCCTATCCTTCCAGGCTAGGCTGCTTATATGGCTCTGAGCAGGTAGAGGAGGCGCGGCGTTGGGCAGACCTGTTTGCGGCGTGGGGAAGACCTACGTACCAGGTGGTCCGGCTGCGGGTTGATGGCGCCCGGTTTGTGGGCGACGCTAACAACTGTTTTCAGGCTTCCTTGCGCCTGGAGGAGAATCTTGCCCTGGCGGAACGCTACTGGAGAAACGAGCCCAATCCCCGGGGAGATAGACCCATCCGGGAACTTCTGATTGCCGGAACGATTCAGGTCCTTTCGATTGTGAAGGAAATCCGGCGGAATGTGGACTAGGCCGTTTGCGGCGTGTTCTACCGGGGCGGGTCTCGAACCCGACCCATGGTGGTTCCATACTACCACAAAATGGAGGACGGATTGGGTTTTTCTTTGCACAAAAAGGGATTTATTCCCAATCGCTTCGATTGGTTCGAGATCCGTGAAATACAAAGATCAGATTGATGCAAAAAATACCAGGTAGCCCCATCAACTATTTTGTTGCATTTTTTTCGTTCCAGGAGTAAAATAGCCCTCGAAACTACATGCATTCAGATGCTGTGTGGTGGAGTTTTTTGAAAGCACGGGAGATGGAACAGTGGATCGGAAAAATTTACGGCAGCGCCTCGCCCCGCTTTGGGCGCCATGCATCGTTTTGGGATTTCTTTTTCTGGATATTTCCTTCCGTTCATTTTATGTGGGAGGCTGGGGGGAGTCGTTGCTGGCGCCCAAAGCGACTTTGTTCACGCTTTGCTGGGCCTCCGGGCTCACCGCCCTGGTGGGCTTGCTCCCCAGACTGGCCGGGCGGATTTTTCTTGGGATAGCCGGTGCATTTTTCTGTATCATAGTCCTGGTCCACGCTGCAATGTGGAACATGTTCGGCAGCTTTTTCTCTTTTTCCGACTTGATGTACGCCGGAGACGGCGCAAAATTTTTCAATCCTGCGTATATCCAAATTCCGCGCAGGCTGATTCTCTGTGTAATCCTCTCCGCGGCGCTGCTGGGAGCAGGCGGTGTATTGATGCCAAAACACCGCTTTCGTGCCCCGAGGACCTGGGTCTGCTTGGGGATCCTGGTCGCCGCCTGCCTCGGCGGATTTGCAATCGAACGGCCGCTGCTTCGGATGGAGCGGGACCTTGGAATGTCCTGGGATATTCAGCAGCGCATGCAGGCGCATTCCACCGAGGTGCTCTATACGGAATTCACGGATTATAATCGCTGTATGCCCATTGCGGGTCTATACCAGTATACCCTGCGTAATTTTATGGTGTCATCCGGAATACAAAACCGATTGGACAACAACCAGACCTGGGCGAGTCTGGATGCGTATTATGCCGGGCGAAAAACGGAGATTTCCGGCGAAAATCGAATGACAGGCCGTTTTACAGGAAAAAATGCGCTTATGGTCATGCTAGAATCCATCGATTCCTGGATGATTACAGAGGACTATATGCCGAATCTCTGGGCGGTCCAGCAGCAGAGTGTGAATTTTACCAATCACTATACGCCTCTGTACCTCTCAGCGGGGACCTTTAACACCGAATTTATCTCTTTGACTGGCATCATCCCGCCGGCCTCGGGAGTCTCTGCCAGCGCCTATACGGATCATACCTTTCCGTATTCGCTTCCCAACCTGTTTCGGGAAGCAGGGTATCGCGCAAATTCTTTCCATGCGGCGAATCCGGCAATATACAACCGGGGGGAGATTCATCAGAATCTTGGTTTTGAAGCGTATCACAACTATGCCCAGATGGGCATGTCGGATTATATGCTGGACAGTCAGCTAATCCGGGCTTTTGACCTCATGACGGAGGAGGAGCCGTTCTTCTCCTATGTGATTACCTACTCCGGGCATGGCGCATATGATGAGAGCATGGCGAATATTTCTGACCCGCATCTGGAAGCTGCACGCGCTGCGGTCGCAAAATCCGGCGTGACGGCTTCAGAGGAGAACCTCCGGGAATACACGCTGGCAGTGGCGCACGCCATGGAGACGGACGCCTATATCGGTTCTCTGATGCAGGAGCTGGAGCGTTCCGGCCTGGCAGATCGAACGGTTTTGATTTTTTATGCAGATCATTACAGTAAATACCTCACGGACAGGGCGTTTATCCTGGAAATTAAAGACGCGGACAACCAAAATTTGCTTTGCAACACGCCCATGTTTATCTGGGCGTCAGACTTAGAGCCGGAGAACGTGGACAAATTGGTTTCCTCTGTGGATATTTTTCCGACTGTTTGCAACTCATTTGGTTTGAAGGCAGATTTAAGCCAATTTGTAGGAGACGACGCGTTCGGAGACGGCGGCGGATTTGTGTATTGGCGGGACGCAAGCTGGTTGGATAGTACGGGCTATCACACGATTTCCGATGAGCTGAGTGCGGAAGAGCTGCAGACACTTGCGAAGGTCCGGGAAAAGCTGAGCATGTCGGGCAAAACCCTGGTTTCCGATTACTTTGCCTATTTGATAAAACACGGCAATGATTAGGCTGCGGACCATTTCGGGGGTACAGGCCATTTAGAAGGTGTAGGGGCGACCTGCGGTCGCCCGCGGGCGAGCGAAGCACGCCTCGTCGCAGAGGACTGCGCTGCCGCAAATCCGCACCCCTTTGGGTGCGGATTCTTGTCCGCTTCGTCTCTGCTCCTCTCCAAACCGGACCCGCTAACGTTGGGCTCCGGTTTGGGCATTGTTTTGCCGCGTTTTTTTCGGTATCGGGAGTGTAGGGGCGACCTGCGGTCGCCCGCGGGCGAGCGAAGCACGCCTCGTCGCAGAGGACTGCGCTGCCGCAAATCCGCACCCCTTTGGGTGCGGATTCTTGTCCGCTTCGTCTCTGCTCCTCTCCAAACCGGACCCGCTAACGCTGGGCTCCGGTTTGGGTTTTGTTTTGCCGCGTTTTTTTCAGTATCGGGAATGTAGGGGCGACCTGTGGTCGCCCGCGGGCGTGCAAAGCACGCCCCTACAGGGTGCATCCCGATTTGGAGG
>CATXTO010000029.1 GCA_958402445.1 uncultured Eubacteriales bacterium | reverse complement strand
ATGTTACATTTTTGGAAACAGAACCGTAGGGAACGTCCTGCGGTCGCTCCGCGGGTGAGCACAGCTCGCCCCTACAGGGGGAAACGGCGGGCGGGCAAACCTCGCCCCGACAGAGGCCTTCCCTGGAGCGCTGCTGTAGGGGCGACCTGCGGTCGCCCGTGGGGGCGCGAAGCACGCCCTTACAAACGTGTGCCGGTACAAAGAATGTAAGGGGCCGCCCTATGGCCGCCCCTACAAAATTTCCCCGCTTTTTGGCGGGACCGCCCCCTATTCCGGGCGATACATGGCCCGCAGGGCGAAAACCCGGTCCGGCTTCTCGCCCGCCTCCCGCCGGCCCTCCAGGGCCAGGGCGTCCTCTTCCAAGCCCCAGGTCAGGGCAATGTCCTGATCCTCCCGGGCCTCGTTAAAATAGCAGATGTGCACCTTGGTCAGCGCCCGGTCCCGGTGCCAGACGGCGGGCAGCAAATCCTCCATCCAATTGAGATACCGGGTGTTGGACAGATGGCCGTTGCAATCCAGTTCGGAATACCGGACGGTGCGCAAAGCCTGATTGGGCAGGCGCAGAGGGGCGATGCTGGTGGGGGCGGACAGCTCCCCACCCCGTAACAACCCCGGCACCTCCACGCCGCTGCTGCCGGGCAGCACCATGGCCCGGGTGTTCTGGTCCATGAGTAGCCACAGGGAAACGGCCCGGAACAGCTCCTCTCCCTGGGAGGTGCGGCCCAGGATATACCGGGGATAGGCCACCCGGCTGGCGGGTCCCGGCCAGGTCTCCGCCAGAACCGTTTCCCCAATGCGGGGCATCCGGCGGATTTCCACGGTCTGGCGTATGATCGCCCAAAACAGGCCCCTGGGGTCCAGCACATCCCGCCCCGCTCCCAGGCGGTAGCAGTGCTCTCCCGCGGTCTCCTGCAGCAACTCCAGCAGGGCGGAAGGCCGGAGCCTCCCCCACCGGTCCGCCTGGGCGGTATTGACGCAGTCGGTTTTCACATAGGTAAGATTGGGATTCATTTTTCTGCTTCTCCTTTTGCCCGCATACCAGCAGACAGGTCAGTACACCACCACCGTGGTGTTATATGGGATCGAGCTGTAGATGTAGCCACAATCCTCGTCCATCATGCGGACGCAGCCGTGGGACACAGGCGTTCCCATGGTGCCGTCCAGCAAGGAGCCGTCCTTGGTGAGATACAGCCGGGAATGGGTGGCCTGGCCCCCCCAGAAGCCTGTGACTTTGAAAACCCGGTAATAATCATCCACTTCCTTGCCGTTGATGACCTCCGTAAAGCGCCAGAGGCTGGTTTTATAAATCACCTGGAAAACCCCTGTCACCGTAGGCGTGGCATTCCGTCCCGTGGCGCACGAGCAGGTCCGAATCAGCTTCCAGTTCCCCTTTTGCCCCTGAAAGATGTTCACCTTTTGGGTCTTCAGGCTGATCCAGATCAGGTAGCCGGTGGAGCTCTTATAGCCCTTCTGATTCACAAAGCCCTCTTTGGTGGCCTTAGAATAGTCCCAATACTGGGTGTAATCCGTCCGGGAAACCCGATAGTCGCTCCAGGGCATCCAGCCTGTGGTGCCGTCGGCCAGGCGGACCTGGCCAGGGTCTGTCTGGATGCTGGAGTGGTACAGGTGGGTCAGCACGGTGCCCGCGGACACGGACCGCAGCACCTTGCGGCAGGCCTTGTCCTGATATAGCTTGGTGTTCTTGGATACGGTGGCCTCCACGTTCACTCCCCGGACCGTACGCAGCGCGGTGTCATAGTCCCATTGATAGGCGTCCACCCGCACGGTATGGCTGGCTCGCCTGGACTCGTCGTCACAGGTGATGACCGCCGTAAACACCGGGTCCGTTTTCGGACGGATGTCCGTGGGGAAGGTCTTGGAAAAGGAGGCGGTAGCGCCCTCCCGCAGCATAAAGTTCTCCTCCGTCTTCACCAGCGTCCCGTCCTGATACCACTGAACGGTGCAGGGCCTGGCGCCGTCTACGCAGCCGTAGCCCGCAGTGAAATTGGTAAAGGTTGCGGTGAGCTCCACCCGGGGGCTGGAAGGGGAGATGGAGCTGGTGCCGGTGACGGCGACCTTCAGGCCCTCCAGTCCCCAGTCCACCTGGTTGACCTGCTCACCGCAGGCCAGCTGAACGGAGCAGGAACGCCCCCGTACCGTCACGGTCTCTGCGTAGCCCGGGCCGGTGAGCAGGACCCTGTGTCCCTCCAGCAGCACCTGCCCCACTTGTCCTGTCACGGTGACGGTTTCGCCGGAGGCGGTTTTCGCTACGGTGAGGCTGCCCGCGTCCCCATCCAGCCGAAGGCCGCCATCCAGGACGCGGACGGTATCGTATCGGCCCTGCAGGGTGGCGTCCGCGTAGACCAGGGCATCGGTTGCATCCACCTGCACCGAAACGCCCTGGCCGCAGGCGGTGAGCCGGGGGTAGGCATCGTCGGACCGGACCTGCATGGAGGACGCCACGGAGAGCTCCCCAGCGCTGCAGCTCGCCAGGGTCAGCTCCGTCCCCGTGGCGCAGCGCAGCAGCAGCCGCTGGGAGACCGCCAGGTCTTCCAGCGCTTGGGTTCCGGACAGGCCGGCGCCGGCAATCAGGCTGCCGCTGAGCCGATAGCCCTTTGGCAGGGCCTGCTCCCCCCGGTAGAGCACAAAGCCCTGGGCGGGAAGCCCGGCCGGGTCGTCGCAGATGGCATCCAGGAGCTGGTAGTACAGGGAGGCCACCTCCTGGCGGGCAATTTGGGCCTTGGGCTTCAGCTTGCCGTTCTCATAGCCCTTGACGCAGCCTAGCTCCGCCAGGGCGCTGATCGCCGGCCGGGCGTATGTACTCACAGACCCGGCGTCCCGGAACCGGGTATAAGCCTGGGGGTCCTGGGGATACAGGCCGAAGGCCCGTGCCAGCACGGTGAAGGCCTCCTCCCGGGTAATATACCGGTTGGGCGCCAGGGTCGTCTCCGTGGTGCCCCGGAAAATGCCCAGGCTCACGGCGCTGGACAGCTCCTCATAGTACCAGGCCTGGGAGCTCACATCCGTGAAACCTGCCAGACTGGTCCGCTCCGTGGCCCCCAGGAGGCGCACCAGCATAGCCGCCATCTCGGCCCGTTTGGTCTTGCCCAGCGGGTCCAGATTGTACGAGCCCTTGCCCTCCAGAATTCCGTACCGCACGGCGAACATCAGGGCATCCCGAGACCAGGTATCCGGGAAGGTATAGCCCTCCAGCGGGTCCGGCTCTGTGGGAGACTCCGTCTCCGGCAGCGCGGTCTCGGGCGGCGCCGTCGTTTCAGTCGGCGCAGCGGTCTGCTCCGGTTCCGTAGGTTCTAGCGGCGCCGAAGTCTCCTGCGACTCCGTAGGTTCAGAAACCGGGGAAGTCTCCTCCGGCCGCGTCGTCTCCACAGGCGTGGCAGGCAAAGCGGTCTGTGTCTCTTGGGCCGCAGGTCCCCCGGCGGCCTGCACTCCAATCGGCAGCAGAAGACTCACCAGCAGAGCCATGCATACGATACGTTTCAGACGATTCATCCTGAGCTCCTTTCCTTCCCACTTGGGGACAAATCCATACAAATTTCGCCCATGCGCCGGCACCCACCAGGCGAATTCTCCAACCCCGGCGGCGGGGCCCTCCGTTCGGGTCGAGCTGGGCTTTCATCCATAAAAGAAGTGAAGACTAGTATACTACATTAAAGCTAAAATTGCAATGGGATTTGGGGCCGGATTTCCGGTCTTGTGGGCATGTTTTCCCCAGCCGGCGCATAAAGAAACAAGGGGTGATGCTCTTGAAAACCAAACAGGTGGATTCCTATGTCGTTTCTGTTCTGATCGCTCTCGCCGTGGGCGCGCTGGGCGCTGTGGCCACCGCAATCGGCATGCCGGCCTACCGGGATCTGGTAAAACCTCCCCTGACACCGCCATCCGTGCTCTTTCCCATCGTATGGACCATCCTTTATATCCTCATGGGGATCAGCGCCGCGCGGATTGGCACCTCCTGCGCGCCGGAAAAACGCCGGGCGCTGCTTCTCTATGGGGCGCAGCTCATCGTCAACGGCCTCTGGAGCGTCTGGTTTTTCGCCCTGGGCGCGCGCCTGTTTGCCTTTGTATGGCTTCTGCTGCTGTGGGGGCTTCTGGTGGCAATGATCCGGGCGTTTGATCAGATCGACCGCAAAGCGGCGCTGCTGCAAATCCCCTACCTGCTCTGGGTGACCTTTGCCGGATACCTGAACCTTTCTTTTTGGCTCCTGAACCGCGGGTGACGCGGCGTGGGAAAGCCGGCAGGCGCAAAAAAACAGAGGCGGCGGATGTTCCGCCGCCTCTGCCTCTGTTCAGGGTTCCTCCAGGGCAGTGATCTCCGCCGTGCCGTCGTCATGGGGGCGCAGGAGAAAATGCTCCGTTTGGGGGACCTCAAGCTCCTGAATTTCATCGCCCTTCATACTATGGTGCAGTTCCATTTGGGAGACCGTCGCCCGAACCTCGATCCCGTCGCCGGTCAGTTGAAAAAAGCCCGGCCCCTTTACAGTGAAGAAGCATCGGCTATATCCCTCCAGGCCTGTGCCGAACGTCATAGTATACTTTGCGTGATCGCCTTCCACCGTACCGGAGCGCTGCACGAAATCACAAAGAATCTTGGAAACTCCCGTGCCTTTTATACCAACTAAATAATCCCCCAAGGTGAACATATAAAAATCGGCGTCAATGTCTTGGTAGGCAACTTCCAGGCTGTCACTGTATCCAATTTCCATATTAACTGGGGCGTTGAAATTTAAAATAGTTTGCTTGCTGAATACTGGTATGTCCCCTTGGAACTGCACCCCATCATAGGCTAAGCTCTGTCCCTCAGCATTGCTGATGGTGATTCCGGGCACCTGTTGGCATATAATGTATATGTTCTGATCCGCGTTAGTCTCCTCCGTCCCCGCGGGTACCGTGACCGGGACCGATTCCCCAGTGGGCGGCGCCGTCCCTGTGGAAGGGGGCTCCTGGCCGCTGCCCGGCCGGCACCCCGCCCCGGCCCACGACACCGCCAGGATCAACAGAAGAACATAAACCATTCGTTTCATCTTGGTTCCTCCTTTTCCGCGAAAACGGAGCTCAGCTCCCAAAGTAAATTTGAAATCCATCTCCGGCGGACTGAATTTCCAAGGGCGTGGAACCGGCTTGCCCCTCGCATTCCGCCTGCAGCACCGTGGCCTCGGACTGAATGGAGATGGCATTGGCGGCGACCTGGAAGCTTGTTGTACCGCTTCCGGAGACGGAAACGCAGCACGACTGGTCTTGGGAATCGCTGGCGTCAACCGTGGCCTCGTACGCAGCCTCATTGCCACGCACCTGCAGCTCCCGGGACGCAAAATCAACGCGGATTGACTCCACATGCTCCCCTGTCACCGCGCAGTAAAGGCCATTGCCCGCCAAGGAAAGGTCGGCCCGCTCCCCCGACACCAATACCTCCAGCCCCTCGGTATACGGCAGCTCTATCATCCGAAGCGGGGTTTCAAAAAAGATGGGCCATTCGCGGATCCCCTCCAGATCTCCCGACCAAAGCCCGTCCTGCAGAGAGTAGGTCTCTCCCTTTCCGTTTCGAATCACCACATTTCCGGTTTCCGCTACCAGGAGCGAAACGGTGGGCTCCCTGTTTTCACTGGGGCTCACGCCAAAAGGCGGCCACGGCAGCCCAAAGTCGTTGGTGTCGCCGTCCATATCAAAATAATCGAAATTGTTCAGGTTTTTATAGAGCATCAGCTCTATCGCAGGATCGTCATTATAGTATATGGTGGTATTTTTAACGTATAGCTGCTTTTCAGCTCCCGGGGTATTGGGGTCGTATGCCAGGAAGACATCTCTGCCGTGCTTGGTATCATAGAAGTGGTCATAGACCAAAACCGCATGCCCGAACGGCTTACTATGATCATAGTCTATGTAGCCTTTAAATCCTATCAACACCGGTCCGCTCTGATCCAGGGTGTCTTTTAATACCGAGACTCCCTTCTCCAGGGTATTCCCACTTGTTACCGTTGTGTATACCGTAACATCCTTAAATATGGGGATCAATTGCGTAAAATGATAGTAGGTGATGGCGTCCTGAAGCCTAGAATTTGTTTTAATCGACAGCTTTGAAAAACTCGTCTTATTTCCAAAGTATCTGCAAAAATCGATTTTTCCCCGTTTTTGCAGGGCCACCGTCGCGCTCATGCCGAAGCAGCACCCTTCCCAGGGCGATCCACGCAAACGCCTAAATTCCCGCTCCGTGAGAATATAACCGGACGAGCCCTTCCCATAATATGCCTCCACAGCGGCAAGGAGCATATTATAGTGTGTATCGCTCATGGTGTATGTCGAGACGCCAAAGGCGCTCGTGGTGTTCCCAAAGCTATACATATCTGTTTTGGTGATTCGGTCAATCATCCAGGCGTAATCTGAAATATTCAAGGCCGCGCTCACTCTAGATATCTGCGTTTTTGGGTAGATATAGGTGGACGGCCGATAAACCCTATATTGGATTGCCCAGCTCACGGCTGTTTTGGCAAAGTTGGATACCGTAGCGCCGTCCGTGTATCTTCCCAACTGGTTGCTCACGGAAAAGCTCTCGCCCCTATAGCTGGTTGCAAAGCGATGTAAAAACGTTAAAGTCTGCTCCCGGGTCAGCGCGTGGCTGGGCGCAAAGGTGGTAGTGGTGACTCCATTGACGATACCATGATAATAAGCCCAGCCCACCGCATTGGTGTAATACGTTCCGGACGGAACGTCGGTAAATGGGTTTGTGTAAACCTTCCCGTTGGTGCTCTCCCCGCTGAACCGATACAAAATCGTAACGAACATGCCCCGGGTCAGCGTCTTGCTTGGCCCAAAGGTATCCTCCGTCAGGCCGTTCATAATGCCATGATCCGTCACAAAGTTGATGGCGTCCAGCTTCTCCGTTCCCAAACCGCTTCTCGTCACATCTGTGTACTGTTTCGCCGTGACCGGCGCTGCCAAGGTCAAAATCAGGATAACTGTAAGGACTGCCGCGATTTTTCCCCGAAACCTCTTCATTATTTTCCCCTCCACATATCGTTCACGTCCCATATTGTTTAAATTTCGTATGCTATGAAGCCACAGGTCACCCCCCTTTTTCCGCTGTACGCAGAAATTTCACCATATACGTTTTCTCCCCAAAACAAACCCTTTTATAAAATATGTGTCCTTTCAGGCAATAACGGGGACATAACGAATTGCTTTATTTTCAAGATATCTGATTAAATTGCACAGGCAAAGCTCCCCTTGTCAATAAAACGGTCAAATTGTCGACGAAACGGCCTATCCTTCCGGGAAAATCTCCCCTATTGTAATAGAAGGGGGGATTTTATGCTATTGAGTCAAAATTTGTCCTTTTTTCTCTCAGTTGTGCAGGCCGAGGAGGGACTGAACCTGTCCGAGCTCGCCCAGAAGCTGGGCGTGGCCCGCTCCTCTCTGCAAAAGATGCTGCTGTGCCAGGGCAATCCCAGGCTGGACACGGTAGAACGCATGGCCAGGAAACTGAATGTGGACCCGTCGCTTCTCCTGGTTTGTTCCAGGAATGAGCAACAGCTGGAAGCCCTTAGCCTGCTGCTGGAGTTTCTGCGCATGGCTACCGGGCTATCCCCAGATCGGAGGCGGAAGCTGGCGGAGCTGCTACCGGAACTGACGCAGCTTTGGAGCGGTCCGCAGCCTCAGCCTGAAGAAGACCAGTAGGGGTGTTCTTCGCATGCCAACGGGCGGCCAAAGGCCGCCCCTACATTCTCCGATTCACACCGCTCCTGTAGGGGCGAGCCGCGCTCGCCCGCGGAACGACCATAGGTCGTTTCCTACAATCCCGTAGTTGAATGGTTTTTCCCAACGGGCGGCCAAAGGCCGCCCCTACATTCTCCGATTCACGCCGCTCCTGTAGGGGCGAGCTGCGCTCGCCCGCGGAACGACCATAGGTCGTTTCCTACAATCCCGTAGTTAAATGGTTTTTCCCAACGGGCGGCCAAAGGCCGCCCCTTCCGTTTCCCTGTGATCCGATCGAAGATAACCCTATGCTTGAAACTGCACAATCAGGGAGCCGGACCAAGACAACAGAAGAGATGCCGCTTGCTCCAGAGCCTGCGGCGTCTCAGGCGCGGTGCGGATTTGTGCCGCAGTCTGCAAAACCTGCAGCTCCCGCCCTGTCAGAGCCTCCGCCAGGGCCGCTCGGGTCCGCAGGTAGACTCCGGTCTGGGCGTAGTGCTCGGCCTGGAGCACAAAAACGGCCGCTTTGTACAGCTCCCGCAGGCACGCCACCGTATGGGTATGCAGGTATCCATGGGAGCATCCGTGATAGAGATTGCATGCGCCGGCGAGCGCGGCGCGCTTCGCGTCGGCGGCGGTAGGCGCGGAGATAATGGTATCCAGAGAACCAAAATAGGGCACGGTGTCGTAATAGAACTGAAACAAGTCCGGCCGGCTCCAGCCCGCCAGCTCCGACGCGCCGGATGCGAAGCCGCACAGCAGCTCCCGGTGGGGAAGCGGCGCCACGGCGTTCCGGTAGCTCCGCAAATCTGCAAGCGACACGGCGTCCAAAATCAGCACGACATCGATGTCGCTTTCCGGGGTGGACTCGCCCCTGGCGCGGCTTCCCTGGAGTCCGATGAATTGGACCCGGCCGCCGAACGCCGACAGAACCACGCGTTGGTATTCTTTCATAAAGGCTTGTAACTCCAGCATGGTGATCTCCTTTTTTGTTGTAAGCAATCTTCTGATCCGTTCTGGACAAGCGAGGCAAACCCAGAGTCGCAAAATGCGGCTCTGGGTTTGTGCTTGCTCGTAAGACTACTCCGAGAGAATGAGGAAGGGATAAGGCACCTCAATGGGATCGCCCTTGCCTCTGATCTGGAACAGGAGGCGATAGGTGCCGCCAGGCTCCAAATTGGCCGCGTTTAGGTTCACCGTTACGGTCTCCGCTCCCTCGATGGGGAAGAACTCCTTTGTCTGGATAATGCCGGTTGCAGAGCTGGGCTCCAGGGTGGCGCCGTTGACCACCACCGAAGACAGAACATTGTTCTGGGTGAGGTAGGAGCTGCCCTGCTTTTTCTGCACGCTGAAGGAGACCAGCACATCGTCGGCGTTGCTTGTGGCGGCGTTGTAGGTCAGAGCCAGCGCGATCTGTTTCGCCTGGTCTTTGGTCAGAAGCTGGGGCTCCGTGGCGATGGTGAGCTGGTACACCGGCCTCTCCAGGATTTCAACCATGCCGGCAGCATGCGCCACCGCCTCCCCGCCGAAGGGCTTGGTGCCGTCGGCGGTGGCGGAGACATAGACCTCCGCCTGCAAGGTATAGTTCCCCGGCGAAAGGGCGGCATAGGGCGTCTCCAAGGCCAGCGAGAAGGTATAGGGCTCGTTGATGGCGCCCAGAGGGAGAATGAATCGCCCGCTGGAGAGCTGATAGGTCTGCCCACCGTAGGTAATCACGGAACCGACGGGGAATTCCGCGTCGGCCAGAGAGAGCACCAGCGACGTCTTTTGATGCAGATGGGAGGTCTCGGCCCCGGCAGTCTCCGAGGGCTGCACGGTTCCGCTCACCGTGGCGGTGCTGGTCATCGTATCCGGAACCGTAAAGGTGGAAAATTGGAAGGTACGGATGGAACTGGTATTGACAGAGACTGTGGATACTACGTTTGCCATGCCGTTGGAGCCAAGCGCCGTTAAGGTCAGGTCATAGATCCCCGCCTGGGCAGTGCCTAGCTTCTGCGCCGGCTCCAGGTCCACCACTAACAGCAGCGTCTCGTTCACCGCAGTGGTGCCCCCGGAGGCCGCCCGGTCCGTATACGCCTCGTTCGTCCCCATTTTGCGGAAGCTGCTCAGAGGTATGGCGCCTTCCTCACCGCCGGCCTGATAGTGGTAATAGCCAGGCAAAGCCGGGTCCGTTAAATCCACCAGCGTCAGGCGCGCCCCTTGGGGGAAGCTGCCGCTGCCCCAGGAGATCGTATGACCGGTATAGTTAGCAGGCACCATGCCGGGCAGGACGTATTGCGTCGTCACCGCGCTGTTGCAGGTCACATGAATGCTGCTAACGTGACCGCCGATCCTGTCGTAGAATTTCCCCACGTCCACCGTGGTCTTGGGATCCTGGATCACCGCAGGTTCCAGGTCGATGGTGACCGTCACCGTCACCTCAACGCAGGCCCCGTCGGTCAGGGTAAACGTCACCTTGCGGGCGGTGGTGACATCGTTCAGGGCGTTGGCATTGTCCAGAACCAAATTGAGGGAAAACGGTTGGCCGGCCTGCATGGACCAACTGGGCGGCGTCGCCGCATCCGTCAAGAGTGGAGCCGGCGAGGCGCTCCCGGCGGCGGCAGTCAGGGAGAAGGTATAGTTCGCCTTGCTGCTGGGCCAATCTGTTTTATTCTGTTCGCTGACGGCATCCACCAACACCACGTTGTCGGTCTCCACCCGGCTGACCTGGAGCGTTGTGCCGATGCCCAGGGCCGGGAGCTGCACCGTGGCGGTTTTGGTTGCGTCTGCCCCGACGGGGGTATCTCCCAGGAATGCGGTGAGGGCCACCTCCTGAGCGGCCTGGTACTTGAGCTTCACCGCCACAGGCGCAGTGGGCGTGTGATGATGGTTGGCCTCCGTGCCGCCGTTGGCCTGGTAGCCGCAGCTGGCCCACACGGTCTCCGCTCCCACCTGGGCGGTCAGGTCCTCCCCGCCATATACCAGGCTCAGTCGGAAGAAGTCGTCCGTGGCCCCGGGGATGTCGGAAACGGCGAGGATTTTGACCATGGCCACATCCTGCCAGGCGTATCCCTGAGCCAGGAGCTCGGCCGCCGTGTAATAGACCGCGAAGCCTCCTGCGTTGTCAAAATTCTGCTTGCCGTTATCGTAGGCGCCGCCTTCCGTTGTAACCGCATAGCGCACGTCATAGATCTGGGGATTGCTGCCGGAGACCTGCACCGGACCCGTTAAATTCAGGGAAAAATGGGGGGAATCGGACATCAGCTCCGGGTCGTTGTAACCTGCGCCCGCCTTGGGAATCGGGATATAATAATAGAAGTTTTTGGCCAGGACCACGCCGTAGTTCCGGTTTTCGACCCGCAGACGGTAGTCCACGCTCCGGTCCGTGCCTGAGAGATAGATGGGCTGGTCCAGGCCGCTGCGGAAAGCGGTGGCGCCCTCGTTGTCCAGCTTGGCCTGGCCCGTGATGGTCAGGGCGTTGGCGTTGGGCAGGATGGTGAGGCTGGCGGTGGTGGCGTTTTGAAAGCCGCCCAAATACTGTTTCCCGGTATTGTCTATCAGATGATGCTGGTCCTGGTATCGATAGGAGCCATACGAGCCGCCCAAGCCGTTGGTGGTGCCCCGATCCGCCACAAACAGCTGGTCCTTAAGCTTGAGCACAGAGGTGTTCAGGTTGGGGTCGGTCGACAAGGTGCAGGAGATCTGAATGCCGCTGGCATTGGGAATTTGCCGTAGGACGCCGCTTTCGTAGCGATATCCCCCGTACCCTCGATCCAGGGCAAACGTGTAAATACTGGTGCCGTCCGGCCGTTCTTCCTTGGAGACGTTGACGCCGTAGCCGCTGGAGGCCGTGACGCTAGACTCCAGCAGCGTGACGCCCTGAGGCGCGATGAAGTAGGCCTCCGGCTGGGTCAAAAAGTTTACGGAGGTATAGGGATACAGGGTGCTGGTCATGTAAAATGAGAGGTCTACCGTATCCCCCGCGTGTATTTCCGTCTTGGACAGGTTGGGTGTCTGAAGATATGCGGCATTCTGCTTGGCGGAGGTCTGATAAACCCTCAGCGTGCTGGTCGCCTGCGGTTCGCCGTCAGCGGCGTTCGCATCATATACCGTCAGCGTGCATGTCGCGCCGCTGGTAACAACCTCTGGGTTCCCGTTTACGCCCTCATGGGTGCCCCAGACCGTGCCGCCGCTGGTGGTACCGCTTGAGCCGGAGGTGTAATACAGCGATGTGAGGGCCGGGATGCTGCTGATGCGGTATCGAATTTCTTTCAGCCAAACCGTCCCCAGGGTATAGGGCGTTCCCCCTACATCCCTCAGATCGGCCACGCAGAACATAGCGCCTTCAGAGGAAGAGGCCGTGCTGACGGTCGCGGTACCGGTGGACCCGTCGCTCAGCACGTAAGCCGCCTCTGCGGTAGTGCCGCCGGGCAGGGGCAGGCGGATCGCGGAGACCCGCAGCCGATTGGTGCCGGTGGTGTCAATCTGGATCACCACATCCTTGGGCCCGGAGGCCGAGCCATTGTTCTCCAGCCGGAAGAAGCCCAGACAGGTAAGAGTTGTTCCGTCCCCATGGGGCGCATAGGTACCCTTGTCTGTGTTGATTCCCTCCACCTTTTCCCCGACCACCACGCGATAGTCCCTGCTGGCGCTCCTGACGTACTGTGTACCATACAGGGACGTGAGGGTAAAGCTCACCCGGAAGTTCACGGTATCCCCCGCATGGAACGCGTCCTCCGCCACGGGGAAGGTGAAATAGGGGGAGATGCCGCTGGCGTTGGTGGTGGGATTGTACACGTTATCCGCGTGCAGCGTGACCCGGCCAGGGACGTTTTCGTCTACCAAATAGTCGGTGGGGTAGCTTGAATTCAGCGGCCGATAGGAGTCATAAACTGGATACAGGCCCTGCACCTCCACCCCATCGCGTCGGACGGTTGTGGTGATGGTGAGGTCTATCCTCTGCCAATAGGCCTGCACGATTTCCTGGGAGCTGCTGATGACATAGGTGTAAAAGAGGTTTTGCGCCTCCTCCTGGTCCAGGATGCTGTTCCGGGTGGCTCCGATGGAGGTGGTCAGCCCGTTGCCAAAGTCCCGCTTGGCCCTGGCCTGGGACAATACCTTCGTGGCCTCGTTTCCGTCCCGGGTCACGGTGACCGAAATGGGAGGATAGGCGCCCGTGAGATTGGAGCTTGACGCGCCGCTCTGCTTATCCCAAAGAAATTGGTCATAAATCACGGGCACGGTGATGGTGGCGGTCTGGCCCGCGGCAATGGTGTACAAAAGGTCGGCGCTCTCTCCGCCCTTTCCCTTCAGGGCAGATTTCAGGGTGCTTACGATACTCTCGTTTGCAATCGGGTACACGTTGGGAGTTTTCTTCACATCCAGAATACTGAAGTTGTCCGGCTGGGTATAGGTGTTTCCATAGATGGCCATGCCCACGGGCAAGTCGATGGCAACGGTATAATTGCTGTTATAGGGATTGGACAGTTTGATTTGCAGATAGCGCACTTCGCCGTAGTCCCAGTCCCCGGACAACGCGCCGCCCTCCGCTAAGACCGTGGCGTTGCTGAGGCTGTAGGACACGTCATGATACAAGATGGCGGAAAAGCTCTCGTCGCTGGCTTTCCAGCAAGCGTACAGGGTCAACGCCGCGCCCGCACTGGAGAGGGAGGCGCCCGCCCCGTAGGAGGTGCCGGTTTTGTCCGCAGCCGTGTTCCAGACGTCGAAGGTCTGCCCGGCCGGCGGGGCGAAGCCCAGGTCCGTGGGGTAGGCCGCCAAGGCCTGACTGCCCGCCGGATAGGTCTTGCTCACAGACGCACCGCCGGCGGCGGCGTAATAGGTGACGGTAACTTCCTCCGCGCCGGATACCGGGCTGGAGGCCTCGGTGACGGACTGGCCCGCGCCATTCTGAGGAGCATCCGCGGAGAAGGGCGCAGCCTGCGCTGCCGCCTCCGCCGTCACCTGGCAGCGGAAGAAGCGCTGGGCGTCTCCCGCCTGCTTGGTCCGGGTGTAAACGGCCTGCGCCGCGCCCTCCAGGTCCGTCCAGGTGGCATTGGGGCCCAGCTCGCCGTAATCCTGGCTGACCTGCCACTGGTATTGCAGAGCGTAGCCCTTGGGGACGGAGGCGGCTACCTGGAATTGGTAGCCATCGCCGCGCAACTCGATTGTGGTCTGTGTGGTAATCAGGGAAATAGGCGTAGGCGCCCAAAGCGCGTAGAGGGTCAGGGTCTTCCCTGCCGCCAGGGGCAGCGCGCTCCCGGGGGCCAGAGGTGTTTCCGCCTCCTCTGTCTGCCCCCAGCCTCCGAAGGCGTAGGTCATCAGGCCCGCGGGCTGGGGCGCAGTGAAGCAATCCGGCAGCTCCGGCAGGGTAATTTGCCCGCCGGACACCGGCAGCTCCAGCTTTATGGCGCCGTCCTGCTCCAGCTGGGAGGGATCGGCGCTGGGGTCGAGGCTTCCCGCGCCGGGGAAAAGCGCCACCGTGGCGGACCCTTCGCTTTTCTCATAGCCCGCCTCCTCTACCGCCTGGGCAAAGCTGCGGTTGGCCGCGGCGCACTGGTATCCTCCAGCCTGACCGGGATAAAAAGGCGCGGAACCGATCTCTTGCTCCGCGATGGTCTCCGTCCGATAGGCGGGGGCCTGGGCAGGCTGAGTCACCGGGCTGCCGGCATCAGCCTGGGTGGGCTGGGTTTCCGGCTCCGTCGGGTCGGGAACCGTGGCCGCCGCGGCGGGCTCCGAAGCCGCCTCTGTCGGGGAGGCGGGCTCGGTGGCGTCGGCGCTGGATGCGGGAATATCTTCTACCGGCGCTTTCGTTGCCGACGCTTCTGTTGACGCCTGGGTGGAATCCGCCGGCTCCGTATTGGGCGTAACCGGGACCTGGGTCTGATCGGCTTCCACCGGGACGGTGATCTCCGCCTGGGTAAACCGGTTGTCGATCCAGGTAAAGCTCGGGGCCTGCTGGGCGCTGTCGCCGGAGAAGGCGTGGCTTCCAATGCGCAGCAATCCCTGGGGCAGGGTTAGGGTACCGCCCAGGGAGCCCAGATTATAAAATAAGTAATCTCCCAGGGAGGTGAGGCCGGGCTCCAGCACCAGGGTATGAATCTCCCCGGCATAGGCCGCGAACGGCGCGGTGCCGGCGGTATAATCCTTGGTATCCCCGAAGCCGGAGAGGGTCAGCACGCCCTTGGACAGCTTTGCTGTGACGGCACCCGCTTCCACGCCCACGTCCCAGGACGCCGGCGGCTCCTCCGCGGCGAACGTGACGAAAACACCGGCGTTCAGGCTCGTCAGCAGCATGCAAAGCATCAGCAGAAGCGCTAAAAACCGGCCGCCGCCCCCCATTCGGGTTTGCTTGTTCTGTTTCATCGACGGGGCCTCCTTATTTGAACTCAACCATAGCCATCAAGCTACACATTTACAGGCCCCCGAGGGTGAAAGTCCCGTCGGAGTAGACCTGGGAAGGATCTGCTTTAAAAAAGGCGAAGGAGTACTGGGCGTCCGCCTCCGCGTAGAAGGTGCAGGAATTCGCACTGGTACTTTCGAAGCGATAATTGGCGCTGTCCGGCAGGATCGCGCCGTTGTTCCACTGAATGGTCACGGTCCCGGCCCGTTCGCCGGTGGTCACCAGCATGGTCAGGGTGTTGCTGCCCGCCGCGTCCCGCACGGTAAGGGTGGCGCCCTGAATGGGCAGATACAACTCGAACACGCCGCCCAGGGTCTGGTCGTAGGGGCTGGCGGTGGCTACCACCCGGACCGTGGCCTTGCCATTGATAAAGTCGGCAGCTTTTAGAGCCAGGGTAATGGGCTGCTCCTGGCTGGTTCTCCCGGTCAGGGAGCCGGAACCGCCCTGATCGCTGGCAGCGCTATTGACAGTCACCGTGTACTGGTAGCTGATATCCGTTTCGGAGATCCTGCCCGCCGGGTCGAAGTTACGCAGGGAAAACGCCACCTTCGCCTCCTCCGGGGAGGGGACGGAGATGCGGTAAACCGGGTAGTCCCCCGCCTGCAGGTGGTCGCTGGTGAAGTAAAACTTTTTCGCGGTAGCCATCTGGTCCCCGCTGGCCCAATTTAGGACATACTTGGCGGCGGTGAACCCGCCGAAGGTGAGCGCGCAGGCCAGCAGAAGCAGAAGCCCCAGAACCGCCGGCGACGGCTTTTTCTTTGGTTTGGATTGGTGGTTGCGCCCCATGAGGCTCACCGTCCTTTTCGCTTAATTTCCGGTCCCCGCCTGGGGCTGGGCCTGCGCCGCGTCCACGCGCAGCGTCACGGCGTCGATTTCATTCATATACCAGGCGCCATTTTTCTCCGAGGGCCAGGTGACAGTCAGAATATAGGTGTGACTGGCCGCGTCGGCGGGCAGCCGGCCGCCGGTCCAAGTCAGGCTCCCTGCCTCTCCGGCGGCAAAAGCCCCGCCCGCCGTGGCCGAACCCTGGTGCGCCAGGGAGTAGGTCAAGGGCAGGTTGTTCGTGGTCTCAACGGCGATGTCGTAGGTCTGGGCCACCTGGCTGGCCACGCCGTCTTTGGTATTGGTGATGGTAAAGGAAACCGTCCGGGTCTCGCCGGGCGTCATCCCAGACAGCCGGTCCGACAGATTCAGCTCCTGCGCTCCGTCCACCACGCCCAGCGCCATGGTCGCCGCAGTACCCTTGGCGGCCCCTGCCACGTCGGTGCGGTAGCGGGCGTAGCTCACGCCCCACACCAGGGTGCAAACCGCGGCCAGAGCCAGCAGATAGACGGCCACTCTGCCGGGCTTCAGTTGTTTTTTCATCTGTTGCGCTCCTTTCTGTTCCATGAAAGCCGCTTCAGCCAGCCGGGCAGAAACAGCAGCGCCAGCCCCAGGGCCAGCAACAGGAGCAGGCCCGCAGGCGTCCGCAGCGCCTGCAGGAAGGCCCCCACCCCGGGGAGAACCCCCACCACGCGCCCCACCACCCGCTCCGGGGGAACCGGGTCCGGGTCCGGGGCGTTGTTATAGTCCCCCTGGGTGACAAAGCCCGCCGGGGTGCTGGAAATCGCCCGGTGGGTGGTCAGGCTGCCCTGGTCCCAAAAGGTAAGGATGTCACCGGGCTGGTACTCAGCCTGGCGGTGCAGCAAAAGCAGGTCTCCCGGGGAAAAGGTGGGCTCCATGCTGCCGGACAGGACCGTCACCTGGGCGTAGCCGAACACGGTGGGAAAGGCCTGCCCCAGCAGGGCCCGGGCGGCGAGCTGCCACAGATTGATCAGCACCACGGCGCACAGCGCCCCCAGCAGCAGGCCCCGGACTACCCGGCCCAGGATGCGGAGAAGACGCATCAGACTTCCTCCGCGTAAATTTGAAGGTGCAGGGTGTACAGGCCCCCGGCCTCGCCCAGCCGGGTATCCGCCGCATCGTCGCCGCTTTCGAAGGGCCAGACCCAGTCCAGCTGATAGGTCACGGTGTCCTTGCCGTCGATACCCGCGGCCAGCTTCAAGGTGGCGCTGCCGTCCTGGAAGGAGCCCTTTATCGCCAGGGCGTTCTGCTTTTCTCCCTTGGCGTTCAGGGGCGTCAGAGTAAATTGCAGAGGCAGATGGATTTGCTTGCCCTCGGACAGGGTCAATTGAATGGTGAGGTCCCGGCTCCGGGTGTTCTTCAGCTGGAACCGGTAGTAGCCCGCAGAGCCGGGGGCGATTTCCGCCCGGTCCCCCGTGGTGCGGTTGTAAAACAGGTCGATGGTGCTCAGCTGGGTCCAGGAGACGTACTGCCCGCCCGGCACCTGGCCGGAGACGGAGAGCTTGCCGCCATCGTCCTTGCCCGCATTGCCCTGGCTGCCGCTGGGCTCGGTTCCTTCTCCGGTTGGGCCGGTTGGGTCGGTTGGGTCCGGTTCCGTGGGGCTGGAGGCGTCGGGCCCTGTGGGCTGCGGCTCCGTGCCGTCGTTGTGGTCGTTATCCGGGGTCAGCAAAATGGTGTCCATGAGCTGCCCCAGGGGGCGGGTCCCGGCGTTTTTGCCCAGGATGTAGCCCACGACGCTGGAGCTGACCACGGCCAGCAGCAGCAAGAGCAGCAGCAGAACAAGCCACTTTTTCTTGCCGTTTTTTTGTTCCTCCGCCGCAGGAGGCGGGGTATGGGGTTGATTCTGTGACATGGTGTTTCCTCCTTTGCGGTGGAGCGTTTCAGCCTGCGGCAAAGGGAACGGCTGCCGCCGCGTCCTTTGCCGGAGACTGAAGGTCTCCAGCCCCCGCCCCGGCACAGGGGGCGGGGGAATAAACTGGCATCACGGTGCGGTAGAAATTTCAGGTGCCGTCTGCTTGCCGGTGACGGTGATATCCATCAGCCAGGTCACGCCCTTGTAGGTGTTGTCGTTGCTGTCCTTGGTGTCGTTCTCATCAAAGGCCCAGGACCAGTAGACGGTGATGGTTTTTTCCATGCCCTTTGCGGTCGCGGTGTAGTCGATGGTGCCGGTCTCGTCCGCCAGAGAAGCCAGCTTCACGCCCTTATTGGACTCGGTGATGGGCTTGAAGGAGAAGACCATGTCGTCGGGCATCGCAGGAGAATTTTCCTTGGCCGCAAACTTCACGGTGTAATCGATGCCCACCTCGCTGCCGGTGCCGTCCAGCACGATGTCAAAGCTGCCGGTGGTACCCGGGGCGACGACGCCCTCTTTGATGTCAGTGGTGGGGTATGTAGAACGGTTGGTGGTGTCGCCCAGGTCGATGACAAAGTTCTGGGTGGCGATGGTCTGGTTGCTGTTCTTGGCGTCGAAGGCCCACTTGGCCACCACGGCCTTGGCCGAGCCGTCCACCTCGGTGACGTACCGGGCCAGCGTCCCGCCCACCAGGCAGGTGGTGATCAGGGTCAGCGCCAGGACCAGAACGCCCAGCCGGGCCGCATTTGATCTTTTCTTCATCAGTTATGTCCTCGCTTTCATTCAGGTTTGGGAACCGTGCCCGAAGGATTGGCTCAGATACGGTTCCCTTGTACCTGCGCTCGCTGCACCCAGGCGGCTGCCTGGTTATTCAAAACTGTCCCGGTCCAAGCTGTGCCCATGGACGGGAGCGGGTGCATCCTATTTTTCTTCGCAGCCGGCGGTTTCCTCCGCCGCCCGGTCCGCCTTCAGCGCGGCCAGCTCCGCCTCCAGCTCCTTTGTACGGCGGGCCTCCGCCCGGTCCGCCCGGCGCCGGCGCCACAGGTCCCACAGCAGGAACAGCGCCACGGGGCAGACGATAAACAAAAGCATCCCGGTGGTGCTCTGCAGGAACATGACAAAGTTTCCTAGCCCTGCCACCCGGCCGCCCTTCCAGATGCCCTGCACCTGGTCCTCCGTCACGGCCAGCCGGTCCTCCGTGTTATTGGCGTCGCCCTGGGTGATGAAGCGGGGCCTACCGTCCTCCCCCTGGGTGATGCCCGCGATCCGGTGGGTCACCGCCTTGCCGGAGGACAGATAGCAGATCACGTCCCCCACCTGAAGCTGGGCGGGGTCGGTATCGTGCAGAAAAATCAGATCGCCCACCTGAATCCTCGGCTCCATGGAGCCCGAGAGCACCACTGCCGGCTTAACGCCGAAAACGCCGGGAATCTGGTCCGGATGGGTGTATGTATTCACAATTAAGACGAGATTCACCAGAATAATGGGGATAAAAAGCACGCACAGCACAATGCCGACCACATTGGGCAGCAGGTTTCGCCTGCGCGTTTGGGTTTTGGGCATAGGGGAATCCTCCTTTCGGGCAGACGGCGCGTCTGGAGCCGACTTTCTGCACGGCCGATCTCGAAAGCAAAAAAGAGACCTTGCCGAAGCAAAGCGTCTCTTCCAAAACAGAGGGGCGATGAACCGGTATTCCTGTTACAAGGAGTCCCGACGGCGCTGCACTACTGTCTGTCGGTTGCTTTGCCGGCCTGCCGCACATTGGCAAAATGAACAAGAAAATGTCGCTTGCCGTTTCTTCCTTCGTCATATTTACGTGACAATCTTTTTATACACCAAAAGGAAAAATATTGCAAGTCATATTTCAACTTTTTCTGGATAGCTTTTTCTATTCTGAGAATCAAATACGCAAGTAACACTAGAAAGCAACTTTTTTGGTATCGATTTCTCGCCTTTTAATGTCTACGTACGCAGAATACAGCCAAATGCAAAATAATACCGGGCAAAAGCCCCGACAAACAACAACCCCGCCGCCCTCTGGGCGGCGGGGTTACGAAAGCTGAAAGGCCGTCCGGCCCGCTCAGCCGGACAGGGCGCCGATGGCGGCGGTCAGACCTGCGGCCATACGCGAAAGGGGCATGGCGGGGACATTCCTCCCTGCTGCCTGCCGGGGTAGGTACGGCACATGCACAAAGCCGGCCCGGACGGAAAGCTTCTTCGTATCGATCTCCCGCAGGACCCGGTACAGAAGGTCGTTGCACACGAAGGTCCCGGCGGTGTTGGAGATGCGGGCGGGGACCCCGGCGGCCTCCATGGCCCGCACCATGGCCCCGTTGGGCAAGGTGGTGAAATACGCCGCCGGGCCGCCCGGGGCGATTGGCTGGTCCATCAGGACCGTGCCGCCGTTGTCCGGCGCGGGACTGTCGCACACGTTGATGGCCACCCGCTCCGGGGTGACGGCGTCCCGGCCACCCGCCTGACCCAGGCACAGCACCGCGCCGGGACGCTCCCAGCCCATGGCGTCGAGCACCATGGCGCCCGCCAGCCCATACACCGTGGGCAGGCGCAGCTTTACCAGCGCCCAGTCCCCCACCCGGTCCGGAAGGCCCGCGGCAATCTCCCAGGAGGGGTTGCAGTCCTCGCCCCCAAAGGGCTCAAACCCCGTCACCAGCAGCTTCATCGGGGAAACTCCAGCAGGTTCAGCCCCACCTGGGGGTCCATACGCCGCTCCACCCGGCCCGGCAGCACCGTCAGGACCAGCTCGCAGGTGGCGCTGACCACCGCCCGGTTTAAGTGCCCGCCGAACACCCGGCCCTCCTCGTCCCCAACGCTCATGTGAAAATGGCCGTAGGGCCGGCCGTCCTGGGTGGTGAGGGTGCCGTGCAGGCTGACGATCTCAAAATCCCCCTGAAACTCGTTGGCCTTGTAGGTCTTTTGCACCGGAGAAAACACCCCCACGGTTACCTGCCCCACCGCGCCCAGGCCGTTGACGCTGGCCAGGCCGATGCCCTCCGCCTCCGCCAGGGCCAGCAGGCGCTCCACGATTTCCTCGCCCCGGTCCACTCTTACCACATAGGTGTCCCCAAACCGTTTGTATTCCATGTTTTGTTCCTCCTTTTCCTAAGAATCGCCTGATCTCAGGCGTTCTTTTGCTGATAGTCGCTGCCCCAGTGGGCCATGGCCTCCAAAACCGGGCGCAGGCTGTAGCCGGTTTCCGTCAGGGTGTACTCCACCCGGGGCGGGACCTCCGCATATACCCTCCGGGCGACCAGGCCCTTTGCCTCCATATCCCGGAGCTGGGCGGTGAGCACCTTCTGACTCACCGCGCCGATGGAGCGTTTCAGCTCCCCAAAGCGCTTGGTGCCGGGCAGCAGGTCCCGCAGAATCAGTACCTTCCATTTGTCCCCAATTAGGGATAGGGTGGTCTCCACCGGGCAAGCCGGCAAATCCATGGTTCTTTTCCCCCTTCTAACACCGTGGTTTTTTTCTATTTTACACCAGATGCAGCCGCCGCGCAAGGGGCCGGCGGATTCTGCCGCCCCGCTAAACGCCGCTGGCCCTGCGGTGCAGGTCCAGCACATGGAAAATGCGTTCTTTTCTTCATGTCGTGCCGCCAGGCGTGGGAATCGGGCCAGGGTTCGACCTGTTTTTTCTGCGCTGCCCGCACCCTGTAGGGGCGAGCTGCGCTCGCCCGCGGAACGACCACAGGTCGTTCCCTACCCC
>CATXTO010000028.1 GCA_958402445.1 uncultured Eubacteriales bacterium | reverse complement strand
GTAATGCACACTAGAACCTGAATCTAGCGAGTCTGCCAATTCCACCACTCGCGCAGGTGGGGCGGAATCCTTGGGGGGCCTGCCCCCGAACCGCCCCCTTATCCTACCATACCCCACCCCGCTTGTCAACAGGAAATTTTGCAGAAAACCCCTGATTCCCCGCATGCCAGTCAGCACCGCCGGTCTGGCAAACCGGGGTGCCGTGAATGCGTTTTGACCCAGGCTAAGCAAAATAATCGGCCACATCCACGCCCTGATAATAGTGAAGCAGAATCGTCCGGTAATCGCTACCGGCCTGCGCCATGGCCTCCGCCCCGTATTGGCTCATACCGACTCGATGACCGTATCCTTTCGTCTCAACAATAATTTGGTCCTCCGAGACGTGGATGGAAAACACCGTGGATCGCAATCCCAACAGGCTTCTCAAATCCTTTCCCGCAAAAACGACGCCGCCAATCTCCAACGTCCCTACGCCGCCGCCTTCCGTCGCCGTCACGGAACCAAACCAATTCGCAGGGCTCCCCTCCAGAGCCGCTTCCGGTGCTTTGCTATGAATCAGCTGGGAAAATTTCTCCTTGGAAAAGCTCACTGTATCCGTAAAGTGGGCAGCGTTTTCCTCTCCCGGGCTGTCCACTGCTTGCAAATACGGGATTTCGGTGCCCCAGACTTCCACCGCCGCCTCAGTCCGGCCACCGGAGCAGGAAAAGAATGTGGCGTCAATCAGTTTTCCTTCAAAGGTCAGAACCTGTCCATCGGTCTCCCGCACCGCTTGAGCCGCTGCTTCCGCACCGGCGTTTCCCACCTGCTCTCCTTCCTTCGCACAGTAGTCCTCATAAGACATCCATCCCTGGCAGCAGCTGGCATCGGTACAGATATCCGCAGTGTCGTGCTTGTTCCGGGCCATTTGCCGCAGGGTATAGGTTCTGGATACCACTGCCTGGGCTTTCAACGCCTCACCTTGAAAAGAGGTTGGCATTTCCGCCAGTACAACCCCGGTTAAATAGTCGTCTAGAGGCAGCTCTGACACCATTCCGTCCGACATCTGGACCCGCAGCAGCATGGACCCGTCGGCGGAGCCCTCAGAGACCGGGCCTGCCTGCGGTGGGGCCGTGCCCTCCGGTTCCCCCGCTTCTGTCGGACTGCTGCCCGGCTGCGTAGTCTGCTGACCATCTGCCTGCTGCGCACGTCCTGAACCGCCAAGCCGTACCGCCAAAGCCGGGATCAAGAACCCTAGAAGCACAGCCGCCAATCCCAATGCCACCGCCCGTTTCATTTGCATCGCCCTCCGCTTTCGTTTTCTGTATCATAGCACCCAAGCCATGGGGAATTTGTCTGAACCACCCCAGAGCAAATCATTCCATTTTTCTGCCAAACTTGACAGGCCGCGGCGCTGGAAGTATAATAAACTAAATTTCTGGATCGGAGAGTCTGCATGAAAAAGGCATTAAAACTTATCATCTCCCTGATTTTGGTAGCGGTGCTCCTGGGCGGCGCAGCATGGTACTTCCTCCTGTATAATCCTGCCCTTACCACAGATCTGCTGCTGGATTGGGGCGCCGGCGCGCAGAGTCGGGGACATACCAATACGGCAATCCGATATTATCGGTGGGCCTATCAGCTCTCCGGACAGGACCCGGAGCTGGCGATTCAATTGGCAAAGGCCTATCAGCAAGCCGATAATTATACCAAAGCGGAGTACACACTGGCTAACGCCATTGCCGCAGGCGGTTCCCTTGACGTGTATTTGACGCTCTGTCAAATCTATGTGGAGCAGGACAAGCTCCTGGATGCGGTGACCATGCTGGATCAGATTGCAGACCCCGCGGTCAAGGCTCAGCTGGATGCTATGAGGCCGGCTGCTCCGACCGTCAATCTAACGCCCGGGTTTTATAACCAGTATATGGAGGTCACGCTCGACAGCGGCGGGGGTGACCTGTATGTCTCCACAAATGGAGAATATCCCTCCACCCGCACGGATTCCTATTCCGACTCCATTGCCCTGGGTTTGGGAGAAACCACCATTTGCGCCCTTTCCGTTTCGGAGCAGGGCCTAGTCAGCCCTCTTTCCGTTTTTGGCTACACCATCTCCGGCGTGGTGGAGGACGTGACCCTGTCCGACCCTGCCTTGGACGCCTATGTTCGGGAGTTGCTCAGCCGCAGCGCCGGCTCCACTTTGACCACAGCGGACCTGTGGGGAATTACGGAGCTCACCCTTCCTGCGGAGGTCGCTGAGATTTCAGATTTGTCCTATTTCACCGGGCTTACCAGCTTAGTCATCCAGGACCGGCCGGCTCTAAGCCTCAGCTTTTTATCTGGAATGACGCAGCTGCAAACGTTGGACCTGTCTGGCTGTACGCTCCAAGCGGAAGAGCTGGAACTGATCGGCGCTCTGCCACAGCTTCAGGTCCTAAATTTATCCGGTTGCGGTCTGTCCACCATTGCAGGTCTGAGCGGAAGCGCAACCCTGCTGGAGGCCGACTTGTCCGACAACAGCATCAGCGATATCGCGCCTCTGGCGGAAAACAGCGGCCTGAGCACGCTCAACCTACAGCGCAACGCCGTTACGGACCTGACGCCTCTGAGCGGATTTACAGAGCTGTCATGGCTGGACGCATCCTACAACAGCGTGCAATCCATTTCTCCTCTGGGAACCTGTGTCAAGCTCTCCTATCTGAACCTGACCAATAATAACTTGACCGATCTGTCCTCCATTGGGCATCTCACCAGTTTAGCGGAGCTGGACGCCTCTTACAATGCCCTCACCGATATTTCGGGACTGGAATCCTGCGTGGATTTGGGCAAACTGAACCTTTCCAACAACTCGCTGGAAAGTATGGACTCCTTGGCCTCCCTGACACAGCTCACAGACCTGGACATCTCCTACAACGATATCCAAACAATTCCGGATTTTCCCGAGGACAGCGCCTTGGTGACCTTTAACGGATGCCACAATTTCTTCGAGGATGTCAGCGGTCTGGCCGGACTGCAGAGCCTGAATTACGTCTACCTGGACTACAACAATATATTTGATATCAACTGTCTGTCCACCTGCACCAACTTGATTCAAGTCAACGTATTTAAGACCAATGTCACGGATGTCAGTAAGCTTTTGGACATGAGCGTTATTGTCAGCTATAACCCCACTTAACTTCAAATAGAACCGAAAAGGAACGGGAAACGTCAAATAGCGACGTTTCCCGTTCCTTCTGCTGCGCCTTCTTCCGAAGGTTATATTTTTTGTTTGCCTCGCCCTTTCGGCTCCGGCTGCCCCGGCTCTCGCTGAATTTCTTCCTGAATCTGCCGGGAGAAGCCCTGAAAAACCCGCTCATATGCATGATCAATCATGGGCCAAAGCTCTTTTTCCGGCAGCCTGTCCAACCAGATGGTATTCCAATGCGGCTGCTGGACCGGTGGGCAGTGATAGCCTCGCTCCACCGCGTCTGGAAATGCCGTTCGGTAGAAATCCGATCGAGAGGGGTCGCATTTAAGCGTTATTTTAAAATTTTGCGCAAACGGATACAGCTGCGCGAAGATACGGCCGTGCAGCTTGTAGCAAACCGGATACTCTCCGAAGGGGAAGTCCTCATATGCCCCGGTTTTGGCCAGGCAATACGCCCGAATCTGTTCCGGCTCAACCATGTCCCTGCATCCCTCCCCGCTTGGCATGCACCGCGTGCAGAGGATGCTCCCGCTGGCAGGCCAATATCAGCTCCAGGGCTTTTTGACAGGCCTGCCGCCGCACGGCCTCCCGCCCGCCTTCCAGTTGACAGTGGACGCAACGCACCTCTGCCCCGTCCGCATAGCCCAGATAAACCGTTCCCACCGGGTTTTTAAAGCCATCTGCCTCCGGTCCCGCCAGACCGGTGACCGACACAGCCACATCGGCCTCCAGCACCTTTCTGGCGCCCTGTGCCATGGCCTTTGCCACGGGCTCTGAGACCGCGCCGCATCGATCCAACAGCTCCCGCGGGACATCCAGCAGCTTTTCCTTTACTGCGTCGGTATAGCTGATCACCCCGCCCCGGTACACCTGGGAGCTGCCAGGGACGGCGGTCAAGGCGCGGCCCACCCATCCGCCGGTACAGCTTTCCGCCGTAGCCAGCGTCAGTCCCTGAAGCCGCAGGGTATTCAAAACGTCAGAAGCCAGATTCCACTCCATAGTACTGCACCGTCACTTTCTCCGTATTTTCCAGGGCCCTTGCAATCAGGCCCGTCTGGTCTAATTCCTGTTCCGCACGCTCCACTTGCTCCAGCGTGGGCTTTGTCCTGGGGTGCCGGGGGGTGAAAACCGTACAGCAGTCCTCATAGGGCAAAATGGAAGTATCCAAGGTTCCAATCCGCCGGGCAATGGCGACGATTTCCTCCTTATCCATTCCAATCAGGGGCGTGAATATGGGAAGATCTACCGCCGCAGCGGTGACGCCCATGGCCTCCATGGTCTGCGACGCCACCTGGCCCAAATTCTCTCCTGTAACCAAGCATTTACAGCCGTGCTCCATGGCTATCCGCTGGGCAATTCGCATCATATATCGGCGCATCACCAGGGTAAAGTACTCTTCCGGGCAATGGTCCCGAATGGCCTCCTGCACTTCGGTGAAGCCGACGATATTGACCGTCATTCTGCCGCAGTACCGGGTCACCAGCCGGGCCAGCTCCAGCACTTTATCCTTCGCCAGCTCTGAAGTGTACGGATAGGAGAAAAAATGAACGCACTCGATCTCTGCGCCTCGCTTGGCAATCATGTAAGCAGCCACCGGGGAGTCAATTCCGCCGGACAGCAGCACAGCCGCGCGGCCGCCCACGCCGGTGGGCAGTCCGCCCGCACCCGGTTCCGCTGGTCCGTGAACATAGGCCGACAGGTCCCGGACCTCCACGTTAACCGTAAACGCCGGATGATGAACATCCACCTTAAGATGGGGGTGGGCCTGCGCGATGCGCCCGCCGATTTCCTGGGAAATGGCGATGGAGGTCATGGGAAAGCTCTTGTCCGACCGTTTGGATTCCACCTTAAATGAGGCGGCATCCTCCAAGGCATCGCCTAAATACAGTTCCACCGCCTCAAAAATCCGGTCCAGGTTCTTTTCGCAGGGGCGGCACCGGCAAACGGAAACCACTCCGAAAATCGTATGGCAGGCCTCCCACGCTCCCTCCAAGTCACAGTCCTCCTGCGGCTCAACATAAACCGTGGACTGCAGAATGTAAACGCGAAAGGCTCCAAAGGGCTTTAAACGCCGGCGGACATTTTGCCGCAGCCTGCTCTCAAATTGCGGGCGGTTTTGTCCCTTGAGCACCACCTCGCCCAATTTCAGTAAAAAAATCTCGTTCATGCACATACTCTCCGTTTCCTGATACCTGGTATTATTTTAACACGTCCTTCCGTATTTTCCTAGAGGGATTTTTAGAACCGTCCTCCCCGTTTCGGGATTTACCGGGGTATTTCCCGGTATTTACCTCCCTTTCACCTGGAGTTATTCGGGTTTTTTTCCTAACCTTTCCTCCATCTGTAACTTTTTCGAAATAATAGTTGTAATTTTTGTTTCTATTTGATATTATATGATAGTAAAATGTTACAATTCAAACTGCAAAGGGGGAACGGCGTTGCGTCTAATATCCTGGAACGTCAATGGCTTGCGGGCATGCATGCAAAAGGGATTTCTGGACTGCTTCCAGCAGATGGATGCGGACTTCTTCTGTCTGCAGGAGACCAAGCTGCAGCCTGGACAATTGGCCCTGGAGCTGCCTGGTTACTTTCAATTTTGGAATTCAGCGGAAAAGAAGGGATATTCCGGAACAGCAATTTTTGCAAAGCATGCGCCCCACTCGGTCTCCTATGGCGTCGGCGTGGAAGATCTGGACCGGGAAGGTCGGCTGATTACCTTGGAGTATGCGCATTTTTATTTAGTGGACTGCTACACGCCCAACGCCCAGGAGGGACTCAAGCGCATTGCGCACCGGCTGCAATGGGACGCGGCTTACCGCGAGCATCTCTCCCGCTTAGCGCAGCAAAAGCCCGTGATCGCCTGTGGCGACTTCAATGTAGCACACCAGGAAATTGATCTGAAAAACCCCGGCCCCAACCGGGGAAACGCAGGTTTTTCAGACGAGGAACGTCAGAGCTTTTCCGCGCTTCTCGCCGCCGGCTTCACCGACACCTTCCGGCACCTCAATCCGGACCGCAGCGGCGCCTATAGCTGGTGGAGCTACCGCTTTAACGCCCGAAAAAACAACGCCGGATGGCGTATTGATTATTTTCTCGTCTCCGACTGCCTGCGGGACAAGCTGACGGACGCCCCGATCTATGCCGAAATTCTAGGCTCCGATCACTGTCCTGTGGGACTCGAACTCAACTGGGAGGTCTGAAACCATGCAGAAAACACGTCTCGTCCGTATCGTAGCTGCCCTATGTCTGCTGGCCGTCGTCATCAGCGCAGTTCCCACCGTCTCAGCCTATACTGCGGTCAGCGACTGGTTTGCAGAGGAAATTGCGTTCATGGACCAGGCCGGATTGATTCCCGCCGTCTTTGAGGAAAAAGACCTCCGGACCTCCGTCACCCGATCTGAGATGTGCGCTGTGGCGGTCACCGCCTACGAAGCCTACACCGGTGCTGAAATTGTGGCGCCGGAGGCCCCGCCGTTCTCCGATACCAGCGATCCGGTGGTGTCCAAGGCTTACGCGGTGGGCCTGATCAATGGCTACGAAGACGGGTTATTCAGGCCAAACAACATCTTAAAACGCGAGGAGTTCTTCTCCTTCGTCTACAAGTTCCTGCTGGCAGCCGGCTGGACGCCGGATCCCTCGCTTCTGTCGGACCTGTCGGAATTTCCCGACGCCGGCTCGGTGAGCCGCTGGGCCCTGGAGGCCACCCAAGCGGCGGTGGGGATCGGTGCAGTCGAGGGCAACGGCAGCGGTCTAAACCCCAGGGGAACCACCACCAGCGAACAGGCCCTGGCCATGTTTTACCGCTCTTATACATATTTGGAATCCTGGCAGGACGATCTCTTGGGGCGCTATCCCCACCTCAGCGGCTGGGCGATGTCTGAAATCAGCGCAATGGACGCGGCGGACCTGATTCCACAACTCCTGCTGGGACGAGATATGAGCTCCCCCATTACCCGGGGTGAGATGTGCTATGTGGCGGTGCAGGCCTATACCAGCCTGGTTCCGGAAGCTACAATCATTGGGGATAATGCCCCATTCACCGATGTGGACGATGAAACCATCACCTTGGCCTACCAGTTGGGGCTGGTCAATGGGTTCCCAGACGGCACATTCCGTCCGGACCGGGAGATCACCCGGGAACAGTTCTTCAAAATCACCGCGAACTTCCTGTTGTCGCTGGACTATCCAGAGGCCGATGATCCCACGGCGGATCTGTCCATCTTCATTGACAGCGGTAAGCTCAGCAACTACGCAATTCCCTGCACTCGGCTTCTGGTGGGACTGGAGATTGTCAAAGGCAACGGAGACACCCTAAATCCCCAAAACACCACCCGGTGCGAACAGGCCCTGGTGTTGTTTTATCGGTCTTACCTATTTTTGGTGGATTGGGCTCAGAACAGCCCGGAGCCGGACCCCGACGATCCGGACCCCAGTGACCGGCCTGAGGCGGACAAGCTGGTGGAGTTTGCCCTGCAATTTTTGGGCTATGACTACGTGTGGGGCGGCAAGGATCCCAGCACCGGGTTTGACTGTTCCGGTTTTGTCTGGTATGTATTTGGCCAAAACGGCTACAGCCTGGGCCGTACCGCCACGCAGCAGTGGGAATATGGGCGGGAGGTGTCTCCCGGCGAGCTGCTGCCCGGCGATCTGGTGTTTTTCTCTGACTCCCAGTCCTTGAACGACATCACGCACATCGGCATCTATGTGGGCGAGGACGAATTCATTCATGCCGCCAATTCCAGAAGCGGTGTCATTCTGACAAAGACAACATCCTCCTATTACGTCACCAAGCTCGTTGGCGCACGCCGCATCATTGAATGACTTTTTTAACTGTTCCCCCGATCTCTCGGTTTTGAGATCGGGGGATTTCCCTTTGTTTTATACACTTTTTATATTCGTTTCACACACTTGTCCTTCTACAGAACGCAAAGGCTCATTCCCGGCGCACCGAAAAATTTAAAAAATATTTCATGGTTTTTACATAATTTTGGGTTTACCCGTTGAAAAATCCCTCAACATTTGGTAAAATACCTCCATGAGCTGCAATATTTGCCGGCTCAAGGGGTTAATTTCCCCATTCCACATTTTTGAAGGAGGACGTTTCATGAGAAGCACAGTATCCAAAAGGGTCCTGTCCGTGCTGCTGGCACTGATTATGGTTCTGACGGTACTGCCGACCATGGCTTTCGCAACTGGCGAGAAGTCTGACGGCATTGTCGTTCTGTACACCAATGACGTGCACTGCGGCGTAGACGCGACCTACGACGAGGAGGGCAACCTCACCAAGATGGGTTATGCGAACCTGGCCGCCTATAAGAAGGCCATGGAAGAGCAGTACAGCAACGTTGTCTTGGTAGACGCAGGCGACGCCATCCAGGGCGAAGCCATCGGCACCCTTTCCAAGGGGTCCTACCTGGTGGATATCATGAACCAGGTGGGCTACGATTTCGCCACCTTCGGCAACCATGAGTTTGACTACGGCATGGATGTGGCACTGTCTCTGCTGAAGGACTCCAAGGCCACCTATCTGTCCTGCAACTTTATGGACCTTCGGACCAATAAAACAGTGGCCGAGCCCTACAAAGTTGTAGATTACGACGGCACCAAAGTAGCTTTCGTGGGCATCTCTACCCCGGAGAGTTTCACCAAGTCCACCCCTACCTATTTCCAGGACGAAACCGGTAAGTATATCTACGGCTTCTGTGAAGGCAACGAGGGCAAGGACCTGTACGCCGCTGTGCAGAATGCCATTGACAACGCCAAGAAGGACGGCGCTCAGTATGTCATCGCGGTGGGCCACTGCGGTGTGGACCAGCAGTCCTCTCCCTGGATGTCCACGGAGATCATTGCCAATACCACGGGCCTGAACGCCTTTATTGACGGCCACTCTCACAGTGTGATTGCCAGCCAGGAAGTGAAGGACAAGAGCGGCAGCACCGTTCTGCTCTCCTCCACCGGCACCAAGCTGAATAACATCGGCAAGCTGGTCATCGGCAACGACGGCAAGATCACCACCGAGCTGGTCAGCAACTACGCGGAAGTGGACAAAGAAACAGACGAGTTCATCAAGAACATTGAGTCCAAGTTTGAAGAACTGTTGAACGAAGTCGTAGCCAAGTCCGAGGTCCCGCTGGTTGTAAATGAGCCCGAAACCGGCAAGCGCCTGATCCGGAATCAGGAGACCAATTTAGGCGATCTGTGCGCGGACGCATACCGTACGGTCCTGGACGCGGACATCGCCTTTGTCAACGGCGGCGGTATCCGGGCCGACATCAAGGCCGGCGACATCACCTACGCCGACATCATCGCTGTGCATCCCTTTGGCAACGCTGCCTGCGTGGTAGAAGCTACCGGTCAGGAAATTGTGGATGCCCTGGAGATGGCCTCCCGCAGCGCCCCCGGTGAAAACGGCGGCTTCCTGCAGGTAGCCGGCCTAAAGTACACAATTGACCTAAACATCGCCTCTACCGTTCAGGTGGACGACAAAGGCATGTTCGTCGGCGTGGACGGTCTGCGCCGGGTCAAGGACGTTCAGGTCCTCAACGACAAGGGCGAGTACGCGCCCATCGACCTGAAGGGCACTTACACCCTGGCCTCTCACAACTACATGCTGAAATCCGGCGGAGACGGCATCAACATGTTCATGGATAACAAAGTCCTGCAAGATGAGGTCATGCTGGATAACCAGGTGCTCATTGCTTATATCCAGGAGAATCTAAAGGGCGTAGTCAGTAAAAAATACGCCGATGTGTATGGCGAGGGACGGATTACCGTCACGGACATGCCTTACACCGACGTAGAGAAAGACGCCTTCTATTATGAGGCTGTCCAGTTCGTGGATGGTCAGGGCTATATGGAAGGCGTGGGAGACGGCAGATTCGCCCCCAAGAGCCAGCTGCAGCGGGCCGTCGTAGCCACCGTCCTGTATCGGATGGCCGGAGAGCCCGAGCTCGCCGAGGCTAAGACCACCAGCTTCTCCGACGTGAAGGAAAACACCTGGTATACCGACGCCGTGAAGTGGGCCGCCTCGGAAGGGATCGTAAAGGGCTATGAGGACGGCAAGTTCTATCCCGCCCGCCTCATCTCCCGGCAGGAAATGGCCGCCATGATGTATCGGTACGCGCAGTTTGCGGAGTACGACGTCTCCAAGGCCAACGATCTGAAGGACTATAAGGATGCCGGCCAGGTATCCAATTATGCCAAGGCTGCCATGCAGTGGGCCGTGGCGGTGGGTCTCATCGAAGGCGTGGAGGAAAATACGCTGCGGCCCCTGGGCCTGTCCACCCGCGGCCAGTTTGCTACGATTATTGCCCGCTTTTACAACAATAAGGTTGAGATCAACCTGATGGGCACCTCCGATGTACACGGCCAGCTGTACGCCACCGATTACACGGCGGACGCCAGTGCCTCCGGCACCTACCGGCAGGGTCTGACCCGGGTCGCCACCTTCGTCAAGGAGCAAAGGGCTCTGTACGACAATACCTTCCTGGTGGATACCGGCGACCTGATTCAGGGCACTCCCCTCACCTATTACTATGCCTTTGAGAAGGACGATGTAGAGGACCCCTCTATGAAGGCCCTGCGGACTATGGGCTATGATATGTTTGTAGTGGGCAATCACGAGTTCAACTACGGCATGAAAATTCTGCAGCGGCAGCTGGGCTACCTGACCAGCGAATCCACCGAAACGGAATCCTCTGTGGCCGTATCCGTGGCCAACTATCTGGACGCCGCGAAAAATAACGACGACGCAAAGGACTGGACCACCTGGAACGGCTATGCGCCCTATCAGCTCTACAATTACGACGGTGTGACCGTGGCCGTGATCGGCCTGGGCAACCCCAACATTCCCAAGTGGGACGTTCCCGCCAACTGGGAAGGCATCTATTTTGCCAATGTGATCGATACTTATAAGCATTACGAAGCCGAAATGCAGGAGAAGGCGGATTTGATCGTTGTTGCCACGCACTCCGGCGTGAAATCCGACGCACAGTCCGATTTCATCGAGCAGCTGGTGAAAGAGACCGATTCTATTGATCTGGTCTTCTCCGGCCATGAGCACAACAACAAGGTCTGGCAGCTCACCAACAAGGATGGTGAGACAATCCCCTGCATCCAGCCCGGCACCAAGGCCAATGTGGTGGGGCAAGCCATCGTAACCTATGACCTGACCGCCGGCACCTACACCATTGACGCCAAGAACGTTCCCATGACCAAGAGAACGGAAGATGGCGCTACCATCGCCGCTTATGACGTCGACGCCGATCTGGAGGCCGTGCTGAAGTCCTATGAAGAAGCCACTTGGAAGGACTACATGCTACAGCCCATCGGCAAAGCTACCGGCGACTTCACCGCCTCCGGCCTGGGCACCGCCCCCTCCGCTTTCATGGACCTGATCAACCAGGTCCAGATCTGGGGCGCCTATGACCGCACCGGCAAGAACACCCCGGACGACAAGTCCGACGACACCCCCGCGCAGCTGTCCATCTCCGCGCCTCTGACCTCCGGCAATGCCGCTAACCTGATTCCCCAGGGCGACATTATGCTGGGCGATATGTTCAAGCTGTACCGCTATGAGAACTGGTTCTACCAGATCACCATGAGCGGCAAGGAAGTGAAGACCTGGCTGGAGTACTCCGCCTCTAAGGTGAAGCTCAATGACGACGGCTCCGTCTCCATTCAGGGCGGCCTGACCTATTACGACGTCGTCTACGGCGAGGGCTTCTCCTATGTCATTGACGCCACCCAGCCCGCCGGCTCCCGGATCACCTCCATGACCTACAACGGCGAGGAGGTTACCGACGAGCAGGAGTTCACCGTGGTCGTCAACAACTACCGGTACAACGGCGGCGGCGACTATGTGAAATACCTCCAGGAGCATGGCTGCGAAGACTTCCAGGCCAATGACCAAGACCGGATCATCTACTCCACCCAGTACGACATGATCCAGGGCGAGGATAAGGGCCAGGCAAGGAACCTGCTGGCGGACTATATCCGCGAAGCTGGCGAAATTGCCCCTGAGATCCAATCCACCTGGAGCATTTACACTGGCGCGGCACAATAATCATTTCATCTCTTTTGGCCAGGCAGCAACTCGCTGCCTGGCCACTTTGCAATTCTTGGGCCTCTATTTGAGGGATGGGCGCGGTCTGCACACCGATTGTATGCAGAAGTTGCTCGGTTTGACCAATTGACTTTTTCCCGGCAAGCGCGCATAATGATAGCGAGACCATGTAGGGAGGACCGCCAATGAACGCCGCCTTGTTTGATTTTTCCGATTTATTGGAAAGCCTTTCATCCCGTTTTGCAAAAAAATGGAACATGTCCCGCCGGGCCATGTCCAATCTTTTGAAAACAACCTTTGCTGCTGGCAGTGCGGACCTCGTCGCTGCGCCCAGAGTGAACTGCCGGATGGTACTGTCCGTTTGCCGCCCCATTCTGGACCGGTTGTGCGTGGAACCGGCCGAGGGATGGCTGCCTTGGATTTACGCCAGTCTGGCTGCCGGCTTGTTTCCGGACCCAGCACGCACCCCTGAAACCGCTTCTCAGCGGGACGCCATGGCGTTTTATCTGCAGGTTCTGTCCTGGCTTCTGCAGCAGGAGGCGCGGCGCTGTTCCTTTGACCCTCTGACAGACCCCCATTGGGCGGACCCGTCGGAGCTACAGGACAGCGCTCTAAAAGATGAATACGCCGCGTTTCGAAAAGCCATTGCCAACAGCCGCTTTCTGGAGCTGCTCCGCATTGGCCGGGAGATTATGCCCTTTGATCCCGCTTCCCACACCATAGGCGTCAACAATGTGGCGGTCCATGGCGCGCGACTTGCCAAGCAGGCGGGCTTTCTGGTGGATATCCCTCTGGTCAGCGCCGCCTCCTTGTGTCACGACATCGGAAAATTTGGCTGCCGGGGCAAGGACGCAGCCCGCACACCGTATTTGCACTATTACTTCACCTGGCAGTGGCTGTCGGATCTAGGACTCCCCCACATCGCCCACGTGGCCGCCAACCACTCCACCTGGGATCTGGAGTTTGAAAACTTGCCCATGGAATCCCTCCTGCTGATTTATGCGGATTTTCGGGTCCGCGGTGTGCGGGATGCTCAGGGCCGGGAGCAGACCAGCATTTGTAGTCTGGAAGAATCCTATTCCATCATTTTTTCCAAGCTCAGCGATATGACCCCGGAAAAACGCCGCCGCTATGCCACGGTTTACACCAAGCTCCGGGATTTTGAGGCTTTTTTGTCTTCCCATGGCGTAAGCCCCGATCTAAACCAAAACACGCTTTTGCCCGCGCAGAACAAGGCGCCCGCGCTTTGCAGTGGCTCTGAAAGCATTGCCTGCCTGCGGCATGCCACATTTGATAACAGCCTGCGCCTGATGAGCACCTTTAGTACAGACTCCTCCTTTGAACGGCTGCTGGAGCAGGCAAAGGGTGAAAAAAATCTCCAGCGCATTCGCACCTACCTGCTTCTGTTTGAGGAATACAACACCTACATGTCCCGTCAAAGCAAACGCATGACCCTGAGTTTTTTGTATGAGCTTCTCATGCACCGGGAGGGGGATGTCCGCCGCAGGGCCGCCCGCATTATGGGCCGTATTCTGGCGAACAGCGGCCCTTCCTATCGAAAGGAGCTGCCGGCGGACGCGCCCGCCACGGCTTATGCGCCTACGCTCATGGGATATTTTGCTGAGGCTGCCCGGCTATGGGAGGAATATATCGAGCTGTGCCTGCACCCGGACCGTAAAATCTCCGCCAAGCATGCGCAGCGCATTGCAGACAGCTTAAAGGTCATCACTGCAAGCCTATTTTCCTGCTGCGCCTCCTATGACGCGTCCGTCATGGCCGTTTCCCTGCTGCGCAGGTTGCACCAGGCGGTCGGCCCCGAGCGGGAATCGCTCGCCAACGCCCTGTCTTTTGTGCCGTTGTCCGCAATCGACACACAGGACCTCCCGGCGGTGATTGCGACGCTGGCTGGGTTTACCGCGGATGCAGATGTCCCTTTGCTGCTGTCCGTGCTCCGCTGCTTCCGCCATATGCTGGAGCAGCTGCCCACGTGCAGGGCCGCAATTGAGCCAATTCTCAACGGGCTGCGGCAAGACGACTCCCCCGCCGTCGAATATCTGCGCACAGGCCTGCTGAATCAGTACTGCGGTCATAGCTTGCCTCTTCCCCAGGCGGAGCCTGGGGAGCTGTATCTGAGCAATCTGAAAAACGCGGTCCATTGGACCGTCAAGCTGGTCCACATTGATATTCTTATGGACCTTGTAAAAAGCAATCCCGGCCAAGCCTTTCACACCGCCATGCATCTGTCCAACCTTTTGTCCGTCAGCGAGCACCTGCCGGTTCGGGAGTACGCAGGTCACGCTCTGTTGGACATCGCTTCAAAATTGACCATAGATCAGCAAAACGAAATTGTGGTGGACCTCACCAGAGAGTTGGAGACCGGGCAGGAGCAAATTTCCTACTATATTCCGCCCTTTCTCGGCAAAATGATCTGCTTTCTGCCAGACAAGGAGCTCTTGGAAAGCGTGGACTTTTTGGATGGGCTCATCCATGGCGGAACCGTCCGCGCCGCAGGCGCAGCACTGCATACCCTGGGCACCATGCTCCATGAGCCCCTGGGCTATACCAGGCAGGTCGTGTTTGAGCGGGTGTTAAGTCTTTTGATGGCAGGGATTGCCCATTTTGACGCTACCCTGCACCAAATCGCCCTAACCGTTCTTTGCCGCGATATCTTCGGCGCCGAGGAAATCCCAGAGACTGTGCGGCGGGACTGTATGCTGCAAACCTGCAAAAAACTTTTGTGCCTGCTGGCGGAGCCGGTCAAAGAGCCTCTGACCTTTTATAATCATGCCGCCATGCTGAATCATTTGTATCGGCTGATTGTATCCTGCGAGGTTGGCGGAGTTCCCATGCGGTTTCCCCACCCCAAGCCGGTGGCTTTCTTTCCAGGCACCTTCGATCCCTTTTCCACCGGGCATAAACAGATTGTCCAGTGCATCCATGATTTGGGCTTTGAGGTGTATCTGGCCATTGACGAGTTCTCCTGGAGCAAACGGACCATTCCGTACCTGCTGCGCCGTAAAATCGCCTCCATGTCCGTTTCCGGGCTGTGGGATGTGTATCTGTTCCCGGACAATATGCCCATTAATATCGCCGTCCCGGAAGACCTGTCTAGTCTGTCTGAAAAATTTCCGGACCGGACGCTTTATCTGGCAGCGGGCAGCGATGTAATCTGCAACGCCTCCGCCTACCATTCCACCGCCCCAGGCTCTGCCCGGGACTATAACCACGTGATTTTTCGGCGGCCAGGCGGTCCGAATTTAGGCGAGACTGACATCGCGCAGATTCTGCGTGGGCAGTGGAAACTGCTGTCTCTACCGACTTGGTGCGAGAGCGTGAGCTCCACCCGCATCCGAGACTATGTGGATAAAAACTTGGATATCTCCATGATGGTAGACCCCATGGTGCAGTCCTTTATCTACGAGAACGGTCTGTACCTTCGCTCTCCTCAGTTTAAAAACGTCCTTGCTCCCGGCGACTTTTACTTTAAAAACGCCCGGGCGTGTACGGCGCCACTTCCCCCCCTGCTCCAGGCAGCCCTGGATCATCAGCCTACCGGTTATGCGGTCTTGCTCCGGGCCCGGTCCGCTCCGGAACCCTTGGGGTGGGTCTGCGGCCATACCATCACCAGCTCGGAGCTTTTGAGCGCGCTGGGCTCTATGGAAGCGGCCACCTATGTCCGACAGCACACCTCCGGCCGCATCATGATGGTAGATCGTGCCGTGACCCTGACGGATCAGGTGCCTGATATTCGCCGGCAGCTGGTCAACGAGCTCTTAGCCAGGAGCTTGGAGACGGAGCATACCTACGCCCTATGCCGCTGCAGTGGCGGCGATCCGCTGTATCAGGAGCTGCTACAGGTTGGGTTTCTGCCGATTCCCGGGCAGCCTGACATCCTCTGCGTAGACATGCGGGCGCCGGTGGCCCTCATTCAGGACGTGTTGCTGTGGATGAAAGAGCCGCTGCGCAGCGACCCAGCGGTGCTAAAGGCGGTTCAAACGACCAGACCTCGTCTGCGTACTGCCATCGCCTCTCTGTTTCCAGGCCGTTTGGTCCTGAGTTTTGATGCTGAGACCCTGAACCAAGGCCTTTGGAATAAGGTGCAGGCGCACAATCAGGTATCGGATGTGCCGCCCGGCCTAAAACGTATGGGACCGTATATGTGCGTCCCATACGGCAAAATACTTTCGGATGAGGTAGTCCCCAACACCGTCACCAAATCGCTGCACGTGGATAAGGTATACCACACGGACCTGCGCCGTTTCAGCATCACGGAAGCCCCCGGCTATGCCTCCCTGGCCAATCAGGTCCGGACGCTTAAGTCCTTCCGCCGTCCAGTCATTTTGGTGGACGACCTGCTCCATCGGGGGCACCGCATCCATGGCTTAGACCATATCTTCAAGGAAGAACAGGTGGAAATCCACAGCATCATTGTTGGTTTGCTCTCCGGTCAGGGTCGGGATTTGATGCTGACCCAGGGTCGTCAGGTGGACTGTGAATACTTTATACCGAATTTGCATCACTGGATCACAGAAAGCGGCCTGTACCCCTTTATCGGCGGGGACAGCATTGACCGGCCTTCCCAGCAAGATTGGTCCCGTCCCTCCATCAATACGATTCTGCCCTATGTCAATCCCACCTTTTTGCCTGGACTGGACGACGCGGCGCGGCTGCGCCTGTCGGTGGCTGCGCTGGAGAATGCCCGGGAAATCCTGTCCACCTTGGAACGGAGGCATTTGGAGGTTTTCCGCACCGCGCTGACCCTGGGCAGACTGGCTGAGGCGCTTTTCCGCCCCCGCCTCCCAGACCGGGGCAGCTTCCTGCGTTACGACAAAACCGCGCCTGCCTCCGCCTACCTGGAGGAAGACCAAATTCAGTTGCGCCGCATTACGATGACGGAGGTCATCCATGGACATTAGAAAATATGGCCCCTATTGTTTGGTGGGCCAGGCGGGCTTTCCCCCTGGTAGTGTTCCGGTTCCCTCTTTCACTGCGCCCCTCGTGATACTTAAGCAGGCGGATCCACTCTGGAACCGCTGCCTGTATCCCATTCATTCTTTGGCGGAGGTGGAACAGGAATCTACCCTGGCGCTTTTGCCGCCCGTAAGCGCCGTTGAGAGCCCCCTGGAGGCCTTCGTCCGGGAGAATGGAGCCGCGGTGCTCAATACTGCCTTTCCCGACTGCTGGCGCTTGCTGGAGCTTCAGCAGAAAAGCAAGCTCTGTGGCCTGCGTGTCACACTCGTAGGCCTGGGAGACGTGGGCGGGGCCGTTCTGACCGGGCTGATTCTCTTGGGAAAGGAGATCGAACAAATCTCCATCTATGACCCAAATCAGACGGTCTGCCAACGGTATGCGTTTGAAATGAATCAAATTCTTCCTGTGGACGGGCGGCAGCCGCCTCACGTCCGCGTTTGCCCGCTTGATGCCCTCTTTGATTGCGACCTGTTTCTTTTCGCCGCGTCCAGAGGCGTTCCCCCCCTGGGCAGCGCAGGCGACGTACGGATGGCCCAGTACCAGGCAAATCGTTCATTGGCGGCTCATTATGCCAAGTTGGCAAGAAAAGCCGGCTTTTCCGGTCTTTTTTGTCAAATCTCGGACCCCGTGGACCATCTTTGCCGCGCTGTCTTTCTGGAAAGCAATCGGTCCGACGACGGAAAGCTGGATTTTCTGGGCCTTCTGCCGGAGCAGATTCAGGGCTTTGGTCTGGGGGTGATGGCCGCCCGGGCCGCCTATTGCGCGGACGAACTGGGCCTGCCCCGTGAAAATCTCCGGGTGTACGGTCCCCACGGGACGGGCCTAATTGCGGCCAATGCCCCGCTCACAGAATACGACGACGTCCTCTCCCGTATGTTGAGCGAGCAGACCCGGGATATGAACCTTCGCATTCGGGACCTGGGCTTTAAGCCTTATTTGGCTCCAGCGCTGTCCTCCGCCGTACTCTCGATCCTCCAGCTGGTACGGGGGCAGAGCCACTACGGAGCGGTTCCCCTGGGCGGGGTATATTTTGGCTGCAAAAGCCGTATGACCCGCTACGGTATACAGCCCCAGCAAGAGCCACTGGCACCTATACTACAGACCCGCATTCAAACGGCCTTTCAGGCCCTGCAGGAGTTTGCCTATGAAAGCTGAACCGATTTATCTTTTCCAGGCCGGTGAAGCTCCGCGGCTGGAACGGTTGCTGGATTACGCCTTGGCTGGTCAGACCGTGGAGGTTTGCCCTGTAGCAAGGCTATCAGAGGCGGATTTCAGCGGCAAGCGCATTCTATTCGCTCTGTCTGTGGAGGAGAGCGGCATGTCCTTGCATACCTTTTCCCTACTCCATACTCTGCGTCAAAATTCGACGCGATTAAAGGACGCCGTAGGCGCTATGGTGGTGGATGGCGCGGGGGAGCTTTATACCAAGCAAGCCGCGCAAGCTCTGGCGTTCTCGGCAAATCTAGCCGGGTGCCTGTTTCCCGGCAAGCCCTTGGTGGAGGGGACCGGCTCTTTATATAACCAGCATATTTTGGCAAACCAGCTGGGCTGTACGCTGGAGGAAGCTTATTTTGCCTCCGCTCAGTCTCTGGTGCAACGGCTGGCTTCCTTTGTACCGCCCCGGTTTTCCAAGCCTCGCGTCTTGATGCTTCACGCCTCCGACAACCGCCGTTCCAACACCGTTGCCATGGGAAACGCAGTTTGCGAGCACCTGGCTCCCTTCTGCCGGATTCAGACGATATGCCTGCAAAACGGAGCCATTTATGACTGCCGTGGCTGTTCCTATACGGCCTGCTTGCACTATTCCCGCAGCGGGACCTGTTATTACGGCGGCGCTTTGCCGAAAGAGGTATTTCCGGCTATTTTGGACAGCGACGCCATCTTACTTCTCTGTCCCAACTACAACGACTCGGTCAGCGCCAATCTTATGGCCATGATCAACCGGATGACCAGCCTCCTTCTGCAGCAGCCCCTGTATGATAAATATCTTTACGCCATCGTGGTCTCCGGCTATTCCGGAGGGGATCTGGTGGCCAGACAGGTCTTGGGCGCCCTGTGCCTCAATAAAACCATGATTTTACCCCCCGGCTTTTGTCTATTTCAAACCGCCAACGACCCCGGCGCCGCCATGGAAGCTCCTGGAATTTCGGAGCGGATTCAAACCTATGCCAGGCAGATTCTGGACACTTTACTTCCGTAGCAAGCATAGAGCCTCTATATCCAAAAAGGCCGCCGGTGGAAGATACCACCGGCGGCAAGCTTTATTTTTCTCAGCAGAAAACAGAAATATGGGAAATTAAAAACGCCACGCTTTGGGGAAACCACAGCTCCGGTTCCTCCAGCGCCTCCAGTTTGGATAGCCGCATCAAAATGGCGGCTGCTTGCGCCCGGGTAGCCGGGCCGCCGGGATGGAAGGTTCCGTCGGCATTGCCTTTTAAAAGACCCAGCGCGGTCATCTGTTCCACCGATTCCCTGGCCCAGTCTGCAATGCGGTTTTCATCGGAATACCGGCCGGCTGTATCCGTCCCCTCCGGAAGCTCCATGCCCCGGTAGGTCAAAAATGCCGCAAGTACCTTGCACAGCTCCTGTCTGCTGATGTCACGATTGGGCTTGAATGTCTTGGCGTCATAGCCCTGCACAATCCCATGGGCATAGGCCCATGCCACAGGCGCTGTATAAAACTTATCCCCGGCCACGTCCGAAAACGGCAAGTTATCTAAATCCTGCTGCTCCACCCGTTCCCCGGAATAACGGTACAAAAGCGTCACCAGCTGACCCCGGGACAAATTCTTGTTTGGTGCATAGCGGTTGTCTCCCACTCCCAGCAGGTAACCTGCGGCAACCGCCTGATCGATATCCGCATAGTACCAGTCCTGGGGGAAAACATCTGCAAACACATGCCCCAAATCGGAATAGGTAGCCCGGACCGCCGGGCTGGTGAGGTAATCCCCGCCGCCAGCACAGGCGGAGACCACCGTGCCCCGCTCCAAGGTCACCGGGCCTTTGTAGCGCGTAGCTTCCGGCGTGGCGGTGGTCCCGTCCAAGGTATAGTACAAAGCCGCGCCAGGCGTGCGGTTGATCAGAGTCATGACGCCGTTTTCAATCTGGATTTTGGGCGGCTGAATCGGGAGCTTGGTAAAGCTCTGCTCCAAGGGCTCGCTACGGCTTCCGTTTAACTGGAACGCCGCCACCGCCCGCACCTTACAGGGAAGGCTCACCGTGATGGGGCCCGTATAAACCGGACTATTTTGGTTGATGGGCGAACCGTCCAAGGAATAATATATTTTGGCGCCGGATTGGGCCCACAGGGTAAGTCGCAGCTTCCCGTCCACGGTTTCCGTCGCGATTTCGGGCTTTGCCACCGGCCCCAAATCTGTTCCATTGGGGCTGCATTTATAATATGTAGTCCCATTTTTCAGCTCTGTTCCCCGGCGGCGGAACAGCTCCCGGACCGTGACAAATTCATAACCCCGGCTGAGCAAAATATCAATGGCGGCGATGGCGCCGTCAACGCTGGTAGAATGGATATCATGAACCAAAATAATGGAACCGTCCTGTGCGGCGCTGATAATATTGTTTTTCACCGTCTCGGCGTTCCGATATTTCCAATCCTGAGGGTCCACCGACCAATAAATCAGGGGAGCCCCCACTGCCTCCCGGACCCGCTCGTTGGTATTGCCATAAGGCGCCCGGACCAGATAAGAGGCCCCCTTCCCGCAGGCCAAATCCAGCAGATCGTTGGTTTTCTGAATTTCCGCTTTCACCGCGTCCGTATTTAAGTCGGTCAGATCCGCGTGGTCATAGGTATGGTTCGCCAGCTGATGGCCTTCAGTATAAACACGCTTGACCGTCTCCGGATAGCGCTTCACATTGCTGCCCACCATGAAGAAGGTCACCTTCACGCCCCGATCCCGCAACGCGTCCAGCAGTCGGTCCGTATAGGCCCCGGGCCCATCGTCAAAGGTTAAGGCAACCATCTTTTTTCCGGAGGCTGCATCCGGCTGCGCCGCGTCCCCAGGCTCCGCCTGCGCGGCGGAAGCAGGCAGTGCCAGTCCCACCAACAAAACCACCGTCAAAACCCACGCCATCATCCGTTTCATGCGCAGCACCTCTTTTTCTAAGATGCTCTCATGATATCACACAATGGAAAATCCAACCAGCCCTACAGATGCAGAAAATTCAACAAGGTTTTCCCTAATTTTTCTCCTTAAAAATTCTTAAGTACGTGTCCCCCCCCTGATTCTCCGCATAAAAGTCCAATGCTTTTGACATTTCTGGAATAGGCTGATCCGGTTGATAGCGGAACCCTGTCTCCCCCTCCAGCCTTGGCGCTGCTGCGGTCCCATCCTCGGTTTCCTGCACCATTGGACTAGACCTCGGCGTGGGTTGCGGCTTCATAGGCGGCTCTGGCTGCGGGGGCAGCTCCGGTTCCATGGGCGGCTCCGGCTGCGGGGGTAGCTCCGGTTCCAT
>CATXTO010000027.1 GCA_958402445.1 uncultured Eubacteriales bacterium | reverse complement strand
ATGTAGGGAACGACCTGTGGTCGTTCCGCGGGCGAGCGCAGCTCGCCCCTACAGGATGTATCCCAAATTTCGGGATGTAGGGAACGACCTGTGGTCGTTCCGCGGGCGTGCGCAGCTCGCCCCTACAGGATGTATCCCAAATTTCGGGATGTAGGGAACGACCTGTGGTCGTTCCGCGGGCGTGCGCAGCTCGCCCCTACAGGATGTATTCCAAATTTCGGGATATAGGGAACGACCTGCGGTCGTTCCGCGGGCGAGCGCAGCTCGCCCCTACAGAATGCAATTCAAATTTCAGGATGTAGGGAACGACCTGCGGTCGTTCCGCGGGCGAGCGCAGCTTCCCCGGAAAGGTTGCTTCGCAGAGAGGCTTTAGACCGGATAGTACAGGTGCGCCGGGTCGATTTTGTCCAGGGTCTGCTCCAAATATCGAGCGGCCCACCAGTTTGCCATGGTCAAATTCATATCCTGATAGTTGCCGCAGTCCCGTGCCGCCGCCCCAGGCACCGATCCCCGGTAGTCCCGAATAAAGAGAAACATTGCCCGGGTCAGAGGGATAATTTCCTCAGCGCTCAGGTCGCCTGCCAGCAGCAGGTAAAACCCGGTACGGCAGCCCATTGGGCCGAAATACAGAACACGGTCCTTCCAATTCGGCTCATTGCGCAGGAAGGTGGCGCCCAAATGCTCCATGGCATGGACCTCTGCGGTGTTCATCACCGGCTCCCGGTTCGGCGCTGTCATGCGCAGGTCAAAGGTGGTGACCACCGCTCCCTGTACCGAGTCCTTTCTGGATACATAAACGCCCGGCTCCAGAAGCAAATGATTGACGGTAAAACTGGCTATCTTCTCCATATATGGCTCATCCCATTTCTTCTTTTATTTGCAGCAAAACTTCTTCCAATTCCTCCACAGTTTCTGCAAGATGAACCGACCCGGCAGACTCCAGCTCCACCCGGTCCCCATATCCATAGAGAACGCCAACACAGGTCATGCCGTTTTCTCTTGCACCCTGCACATCGTGCTCCCGGTCTCCCACCATCAGAGCCTCCTCCGGCCGTATGCGCAGGCTCTCCAGGGCATAGGCCAGCACCTCTCCCTTCCGGCTCCGATTCCCGTCCATGGCACTGCCGAAAACCCCGGTAAAGTACGGAGCCAGGTCAAAATGCGCCAGGATTTCCAGGGCAAACTGCTCCGGCTTTGAGGTGGCGACCGCCAGACGTATCCCCTGCCACTGCAGCGTTGCCAGTAGCTTTGAGATACCGGGATAGACCACGTTCTCAAACTTTCCCTGGCGATCAAAATACACCCGGAACCAGCTTACGGCCTGCCTAGCTTCCTCCTCCGTCATCTCCGCATACGCCTGGAAGGATTCCTGAAGCGGCGGTCCAATCCAGGGATAAAGCCTCTCCCGAGGCGGTATAGGACGACCCATCTGCTCCAGCGCGTACAGAATCGAATTGGTGATTCCCAGGCCGGGATCCGTCAAAGTACCATCCAGGTCAAAAAAAATGGTAGTCATCCCCATTGCCTCATCTTCCTCCATCAGAAAATAACCAGCTCGGAACTAGTTACCACTGCAATTGGCCGCATCTATGGCTATGACCAGCAGAAGGCCCGGCAGCTCGTCTTCCGGCTTGTCGTAGTGCAGCACATAGGTATCTCCCCAATGGAATGGCTCCTTGGCAATGTGCATCACCATCCGGGCGCCGTCTCGCACCTCGTAGTCCCAGCCCAGAAAATCCCCGTCCACGGTCCAGCCCCGGTAGGCCACATCATACCGGGGGCGAAATAGGGTAAATCGCTTCTCCACGCTGCCCAGCTCCCGCCCCTGGCATGCAATCTCAAATTTAGGCAGGAAGGTCAGCAACCGCTGCCGGATAGTCCCTACCTCCTGGCCCGTAGCAGAAGAGAAGACGTGAATCTGGTGACCCAGCGTCAAAAACTCGGCGCGGACAAAATAACGGGGTTGCTGATTCCCATCATAGACGTCATAGGTGTCTGTCCATGAAAATACGCGCTGGCGAATTAAAAGCTCCATAGGCATCCTCCCAGTTTTTTCTATCATACCGCATCTGCCAAGCATTTACAAGTCCGCAGGCCGCTTCAACTTGATTCCGCTAGAGGAAAAATCTGCGGCGGCGCAGAACGATAGGCCATTCCTGCGCCGCCGGGCATGATCTGTTCTGGGCCGGTTTACCGGGGTGCCACCCAGAGACCCAAGGCCGGGTTCCGAATGAAATAAATTTCTTCCCCGTCTGACAGCCGGTTCCAGCCGTCATGCAGCGCCGCCGGATCGTAACGCGCCGCCGCCTCCCCATAGGGCTGATAGGCAAAGCCCACTCCCTCCACCTCCTGCCGGGTCAGATGCCGGGTGCAATAGGTGATACGAAATCTGCCGTCGGCGGAGCCGTGGATCAGATGGGCCGCGGCGGACAGGTTCTCCTGCAAATCCGACTGATCCCGGGCCAGGCCCATGATCCGCTCCCGTCCCGTGTAGCCGTACTTGCGGATTAGGCCGTCGATCTCCGGATCCTCCCCAAACTTTTTAACCCCAGGCGCCAGGATGAACAGCTCTCCCCCGTCCGCCACGGCCATGCGGGTCCGGTAGACCGCCTTATTCCCAAGCCAGGTAGTTTTAAACTCCTGGGGATCCAGATACACCACCGCCTTGACAATCGGCCGGTCAAGGTGGATGAGGTTTTTTTCTTGGCTCAGCCGCACCGCTTGCTCAAAACCGGCCCGCCCGCCGCCGATGAACAGGCCGTGGGTACGGATTTCCCCGCCGGGGGCTGTGGTGACCGTAAGCGCATAGTCCAGAGGCAGGTCCTTCAAGAAATGGTCCTGGGCGTAATCAAAGACCCGCCGGACTGGGCTGTGGTCTCGTCCCATGAGGCGCTCCAGTCCGTAATAGGCGCCCAGCGCATGGGAGGCGTTGATCATCCGACTGCCGCCGCAGCCCACAAAGACATTTTTGGAGTAGTTTGCCATCCCCACCACCTCGTGGGGCACCACTTGCCCGATGGACAGAATTGCGTCGTAGCCGCCATCCAGAAGCCGGTGATTGACCTCCACATCAATGGGCTCGTCCAGGATTCCCTCCGAGACCTCCCTGACAAACGCCGCCGGCACCTGGCCCAGCTTCACCAGATCCTCGCGCCAGTTATGAACCAGAAACCGCTCAAACGGAATATCCCCATACATCAGGGCGCATTCCTCCTGCGTCATGGGAACATGGGTCCCCAGGGCGGGGAGCAAATCCACCTGACAGGAATCCTGCAAGAAATGATAATAGAGGTTTGCGATTCTGCCCGCGTTGGAGTGCAGCCGCGTAAAATCGGGTGGTATCAGCAGCACCTTGCGCAGCCTGTCCCGACAGTCCGCCAGGGAGTCCGCCACCGCCTGCCGAATCACCTCTTTGTCCAGCCCCTCCGGTTTGCTGGCGATTTTGACCTGTGGTATCATTCCGGCTCCTTTCTCAGACGCTGTAGGTGTCGGCCGTGGTGTCTCCGCCCCGCCCCGTCCAATTGGTATGGAAGAATTGTCCCCGGGGCGCGTCCACTCGTTCATAGGTGTGGGCGCCGAAATAATCCCGCTGGGCCTGAAGCAAATTGGCCGGCAGGCGCTGACTGGTATAGCCGTCAAAATAGCTCAGCGCTGCGCTCATGGCCGGGCAGGGCACTGCCTGTAGTGCAGCTGTAGCCACAACCTGCCGCCAGGCTGGCAGCCGGCTCGCCACCGCCTCCTGGAAAAAGGGGTCAAGCAGCAGGTTGGTCAGGCCGGGGTTCCGGTCGTAAGCCTCCTTGATTCGCCCCAAAAATACACTGCGAATGATACAGCCGCCCCGCCACATCAGGGCGATACCGCCGTAGTTTAAATTCCAGCCGTAGGTCTGAGCCGCGGAGGACATCAGGGAGTAGCCCTGGGCATAGGAGATGATTTTTGCCGCGTACAGGGCCTGCCGAACCGACTCCACAAAGGCAGCCTTGTCCTCCGGACATGCTACCGGGCTGTGGGGATACATCTGGCTTGCCCGGACGCGCTCCTCCTTCCTGGCGCTGAGACACCGCGCAAACACCGCCTCTCCAATGAGCGTCAGGGGAACCCCCTCCTCCAGGGCGGCGATGCCGGTCCACTTGCCGGTGCCCTTTTGGCCGGCTGTGTCCAGGATTTTATCCACCAGTGGCGCGCCATCCACATCCCGGTGTCCCAGAATTTCCGCCGTGATTTCTATGAGATAGCTGCAAAGCTCCGTCTGGTTCCACTGGGCAAACACCTCCTGCATCTGTGGGGCGGAGAGTCCTCCCACATCCCGCAAGAGCTGATAGGCCTCGCAGATGAGCTGCATATCGCCATACTCGATGCCGTTGTGGACCATTTTGACAAAATGGCCTGCACCGTCCTCCCCCACCCAGTCGCAGCAGGGCGCGCCGTCTACCTTGGCGCAGATGGCCTGGAATATGGGCTTGACCTGGGGCCATGCCGCGGGGCTGCCCCCCGGCATGAGGGAAGGACCCTTCAGCGCCCCCTCCTCGCCGCCGGAAACGCCGGTGCCAACGTACAGCTTTCCCTGACTTTCCACATATCGGGTTCTGCGGATGGTGTCCGGAAAATGAGAGTTGCCGCCGTCGATGAGGATATCCCCATCCTCCAGCAGGGGCAGCAGGGCCTCGATCATGTCGTCCACCGCCCGACCCGCCTTGACCATTAAAAAAATCCGCCGGGGTTTTTCCAGATTCGCTACGAGCTCTTCCAGTGTGCGCGCGCCTTCAACCGATTTTCCAGCTGCCCGGCCAGCCAAAAATCGCTCCACCTTTTCTCTGGTCCGGTTGTAAACCGCCACGGTGAAGCCGTGGGCGGTCATATTCATCGCCAGGTTTTCCCCCATCACAGCCAGGCCGATGAGGCCGATATCCGCTTTCTTCATGGTTCCTCCTTACCGCTTGACCCGGGCGTTGCCCGCGTAAATACTCCAAACCTGCTCCTCGTCCGAGGGTGTGGCGAAATCCGTCAGCATCGTGGTGGCCAGCGCCCCGCAGGCCCAGCCAAATTGCAGCCAGCGCTCCGGCTCCCAGCCCCGAAGCAGCCCATAGAGCAGCCCTGCCACGAAGCCGTCCCCTCCGCCGATGCGATCCAAAATCTCGATTGGACGGGGCTCCTCCACAAACCAGTCCTCTCCGGCCAGCAAAATAGCACCCCACAGGTTATTCCCAGCGCTGAGCACCTGCCTTAAGGTAGTGGCAAACACCGAAACTCCCGGAAAGCCGGACTTGACCTGGCCAATCATGGCCTGAAAGCCGGCGATTTTCCCCTGCAAATCCTTTCCCCCCGCCTCGGGACCTGGGAAGCCCAGCGCCAGCTGAAAATCCTCCTCGTTGCCAATCAGGATGTCGGAAAGGCCCGCAAGCTCCGTGAAAGTCTGCCGCAGCTCCGCCGCCCGCCCTTCCCAAAAGGAGGCACGGTAATTCAGGTCAAAGCTGACCCGGGTGCCGGCGGCCTTGGCGGCCCGGACCAAATCCAGGCAGAACTGGCCAGACTGGGGGCTCAGGGCTGCAATCAGGCCGGACAGGTGCAGCACCTGCACCCCCTCCTGTCGAAAGAGCCGCTCTAAATCAAAATCCCGGCTGTTGAGAATCCGGCCCACCTCGCCAGCCCGGTCATTGTGCACCCGGGCGCCCCGAACGCCAAAACCGGAATCCGCGATATTAAACTGGTGCCGATAGCCCCAGGGACCGCCCTGGGGCACCTCCGGCCCCTCATAGGCGATGTTGCGGCCTCGCAGCTCCGCCTGAATCAAGGCGGCAATGGGACTGCCCGCAACAAAATTGGTCAGCGCCTTGGTGGACATGCCCAGAGAGGCCGCCACATTGAGCACGTTGCTCTCCGCGCTGGTGGCCTGGAGAAAGTAGTCTCTGCTCACGGACACCGGCTGCCGATTGGCCGGCGTAATCCGCACCCCCATGCTGGTGGGCGCCACAATTTGATACCGGCAGTTCGTTCGTAATTCCATCATCGCAAGGCTTCGCTCCTTTGTTCTTTTTGTAAGTACTTACATCCAATATACTGTGCCTTCAGCCAAATGTCAATATGAGATTTGATATTCCGATCCATTCTTTCTTTTTTGTTGGAAATCCACAAGCAAGATGTGAATTTTTTGAACTCCCCGCCTCTTGCAATCCGCAGGGCTCTGTGTTACAATACTTTCAGATGTAACTACTTACATTTTGGAGAAGGCCTATGAATATTTATGACATTTCCCAAAAATCCGGCGTATCCATCGCAACGGTTTCCCGGGTGCTCAACGGCAGCGACCATGTGAGCCCCCAGACCCGGGAAAAGGTGCTGCGCGTCATGGCGGAGGAAAATTATACGCCCAACGCCTTCGCCCGGGGCCTGGGCCTCAACACCATGCGCACCATCGGCATTCTGTACACCGATCCGTCCGACCTGTATCTGGCCAATGCCGTGTATTATCTGGGGCAGGCCTTCCGGGAAAAAGGATATGACTGCCTGCTCTGCTGCTCTGGGTACGATTTGGCGGACCGACAGAAGTATGTGAACTGGCTATTGTCAAAAAAAGTAGATGCTATCATCCTAACCGGCTCTTATTATGTGGAGGAATGCGATCTGGACAACTCCTATATCCGGCAGGCCGCGCAGCAGGTTCCCGTGGGCATTCTCAGCGGCCAGGTAGCGGGGGAAAACATCTGCTGCGCCCTGTGTGACGACTATCAGGCTGCGTACCAGATGGCGGGTTCCCTGTTGCGGCGGGACGCGGAGCAGATTCTCTTCCTCTACCACGCCATGAGCGATTCCGTCCGGCATAAAATCGCCGGCATCCGGGACGCCCATCAGGCGTACGGGAGCGTGTTTCGGGATAAGTACGCCGTTTTGTGCCCCCACCGAGACATCGATGCCTGCCGGGACTATATCCGCACGCTTCGCAGCCAGCTGACCTTTGACGCGGTCATGAGCACCGACGATTTACTGGCCGCCGCGGCCCTGAAATTTGCCCAGGACGCCGGGCTGCAGGTACCGGAGCAGCTCCGAATTGTAGGCTATAACGACTCCGTGCTGGCCCGCTGCTGCACGCCGGCGCTGACCACGGTAGATAACCATGTGCAGCAGCTCTGCACCGCCTTGGTGGACATGCTTCTGGAGAATTTCGCCGGGAACCGTTCCCACCAGTGTTTTAAGATTCCCGGTACCCCTGTTTTTCGGGGCTCCACCTGACCAAAAAAGGAGGATATCCGCATGAGACTCAAGCAAGCCGCGCTTGCCGACCCCGTGCCCTGGTTGGCCCGGGGCTATCAGCTGCCAAAATTTAACCGGGCCGCCGTGGCTGCCGCCACAGCCGCCGCCCCACAGTGGGTACACTTCGGCGCGGGCAATATTTTCCGGGCGTTTCCCGCTGCGCTGGCCCAGACCCTGCTGGAGCAGGGGGTTATGGACCGTGGCATCATCGTGGCTGAGGGCTACGACGGAGAGATTATCGAAAAGGCCTACCGTCCCATGGACAACCTGTCTCTGAACGTCACCCTCAAATCCGACGGCTCCATCGACAAAACAGTCCTGGGCAGCGTGACGGAATCCTGGGTCGCCTCCCCCGGCACCGCGGACTGGCAGCGGCTTCTGGAACTCTTTGCTGCGCCCAGCCTGCAACTGGCCAGCTTCACCATTACGGAAAAGGGCTATTGCCTGACCGACCCTCAGGGGACCTACCTTCCGGCAGTGCTCCGGGATTTTGCCGCCGGTCCCCAGGCGCCCGAGAGCTACCTCGGCAAGCTGGCGGCCCTGTGCTACCATCGGTTCCTGGCCGGGGGGGCTCCCCTCAGCCTGGTCAGTATGGACAACTGCTCCCACAATGGCGCCAGGCTCTCCCAGGCCGTGTCGGCATATGCCTGCCGCTGGGAGGATGGCGGCCTGGTGCAGCCCGGCTTTTCCGCCTATCTCCAGGACCCGAAGAAAATTGGCTTCCCCTGGAGTATGATCGACAAAATCACGCCCCGGCCCGACGCCAAGGTAAAATCCATGCTGGAAGCGGACGGCTTCGAGGATACGGAGGCCATTGTCACCACCAAGAATACATATGTGGCTCCCTTTGTCAACGCCGAGCAGACGCAATACCTGGTGATCGAGGATTGGTTTCCCAACGGGCGCCCTCCCCTGGAGCGGGCAGGCGTGATGTTCACGGACCGCCGAACCGTGGAGCTGACGGAAAAAATGAAGGTCGGCACCTGCCTGAACCCTCTGCACACCGCCATGGCTCTATTCGGCTGTCTGCTGGGCTATTCCCGCATCAGCGACGAAATGCAGGACCCGGACATCGTAGAACTCATTAAGACCGTGGGCTATACGGAGGGACTGCCCGTGGCTGTGAACCCCGGCATTCTGGACCCCAAGGAATTTCTGGACACCGTGGTGGGCGTCCGCTTCGTCAACCCCTATCTGCCTGACACGCCCCAGCGAATTGCCACAGACACCTCGCAGAAGCTCGCCGTGCGCTTTGGAGAGACGCTCAAAGCCTATTTGGCCAGCAGAAGCTTACGGATAGAAAGCCTCCGGGCCATGCCTTTGGTATTCGCCGCGTTCTGCCGGTATCACCTGGGCGTGGACGACCAGGGACGGTCCATGGCGCTCAGCCCGGACCCCTTGGGTCCGGAGCTGGCGCAGGCGCTGGCCGGCATTCGCTTGGGCGAACCCGGCCCCTTCCACGACCGGCTGGCGCCGATTCTCTCCAATGCGGAAATTTTCGGCGTGGATTTGTATCAGGCCGGCCTCGGCCCGCGGGTGGAGGCGCTCTTCGCCCGCATGACCGCCGGTTCTGGGGCTGTCCGAAATACCCTGCGGGAAACCCTATGCTGTTAAATTGCCCCCCGGAAAAGCCAAGCTTTTCCGGGGGGATTTATTTAACCAAACTTATGGAGCAATTTTAATTTCTGTACCAAAGAATACAATGGATTTTATCTCCTTATCATTTATTACATTCTCAAATGTTTTTACAAAAAGCATCTCGCCGAGGGAAAATGAAATATCCTTCATGCCATGAAAGATATTTGTTGTTTCTGATGTTCCGTCCTTATAATTTATCGTTATAGGGTATGGATCGGAATATTTATTTTCGCCAAGAATCTCCCAATTTCCTGAGGCTTTGCTTATCTCTTCTGCAAAATTGCTTTCAATTTTTAATGTAACAGAAACCGGAGAAACCGAAATGGTTTTTATCTTTGCCTCGTGATCAAACATTTTTATTTTTTTATCCACTTGATAATCGGTAGAATAATTCTTGAAGTCAAGCTGGAAGGACGTTTTCCATTCTCCAGGGAAAAGCGTTGTCAGTTCTCCCGGCCACGTATCGGAGCTGCCAAAATCTGTGAGCTTCAGATTAATTTTTTGCCCCGTTAAGCTGTCGTTTGTTTTAACCCTTAGAACCAGGCTGATTTTATTATCGTTGACATTTCCATCCTTCATTGAAATAATTTCGTAATTTGCGAAACCGGAGCCAAAATCAATATCTATGTCCTTAAAGCTATAATGCGCCTGATTTAAAACGGTTCCCTTTGGCGCTGTGAAGTCCATTAAAATTAAGGTTACATTACTGTCGCCTATCACTTGTTTAATATCCAGGGCGCCATTTTTATTTTTCACTTGCTTATCAACAATATAGGCTCCGTTCGCTAGATATTCCGCCTGCTCCTGACTGGAAGGTTTTAGGAATGCAAGGAAGTTAGGATCCAAGCCCATATATGCAGCGGCAAAAACCGTTGTGGTAAGCAAGCAGACGGCCACTACAGCGGCTACCAAGGCGGGTTTTAACCGTTTGGTTGGAGAAAGCCCTCTTTTCTTTGTGGTTTCATTTTTGTGTTTGTTTAAAATATTGCTAAGCATTCGCTCTTTTTGTTCTTCTGTGGGTTCCAGAATTTTAGATATTCTGTGCACAGCTTTTATGTCCAAAATTTTTACCTCCTAAATCAATTTTGAGTTGTTCACGGCCTCTTTGCAGTTGGGACCGGATCGTGCTTTCGTTACGTTTTAATAGGACTGCTATTTCTTTTACCGAATATCCTTCCAGATAATAAAGATGTAAAACCACCCTGTATTTTTCAGGCAGAGCAAAAAGCTTTAAAATCACCTCTTTCTCCTGCTGATCTTCATTGCTTGACGCGATGTCCGGCAGAGTTTCAAAATCGACGCGTTGACGTTTCCACCAAGATTTGAGTATATCTTTGCAATAGTTTTTTGCAGTTGTGATAAACCACGCCTTCTCGTGCTGGTAATCATAAAAAGAAACATTTGACTGCAAGAACTTTAAAAATACAGATTGAACGGCGTCCTCTGCATCAACAGCGTTTTTCAAGTATACATAGCACAGCTTATAAACTCTATCTACATTCCGTTGGTACATTTCTACCAATTCTTTATCCGTACGCAATAAAGAATTGTCCTCCATTCACTCACCTCCTACCTACTAAACGACCTGCCAATCTAAAAAGTCTCATTTAAAAATTTTTAGCTTTTTTCGACTGCTCCAGGTATCTGTCTCTATTGCTATAACCGTATTGTAGAGAAACAGATTATCATGGGTAACAAAACAACGATATAAATCTTTCTGCGTCTGAATTTACTTTTTTATTCCCTTTCTACTTACTTGATGATATAATAAAGTAGCGAGGAGCTTATAGAAAAGGTACAGAGATTCGGCGCATTTACAAGATCGTGCCATAGGATGGGGAAATACCCTTTTCGTAATGATACATGGACCTGCATATCAGCGATCAGTTTATTTAAAACTTTCCTATACGAAGGACAGAAAAAGAGAAATAGGGTGATTCCAATGGGAAATTGATATAGCTACTTCGAAAAGGAGGAGTTGTAATGCTAACCTGGCCACAAAACAGGCCGCAAAAAGCCTGGCTATATGTCGTACTGCTGGTTATTATAGCATTCGTAGTTACTCTGATCATTTTATTTGCAAATCAGTTCAAAAAAGAACCTATGAAAATAAACGGAAACTATGTTTTTGAGAAAAAAATTTACTTGCTGCTTACTCCCAAATTGATCTCAGACGATTATGTGGAGTATTACACGTTTACGGACGACACACTGACTGTGACGGATGCTTACGGTGGCAAGGAAGAGCATACCATAGCGTTCCAAAAGTCCGAGGTCGACAAAGAAACATTTGCAAATGAGTTTTCCGTGTTGCCCGGCCCCGACATCTCCGGGTATCAGAACTGCTATCTCCTCACCGACGACCAGGGCTCCTACCCCTACCGGGTCTACGCCATGGACGACGAGCTCTGGCTTGCCGATTTTGAAATCTTATACATCACCAATACAAAAGGCCCGACTGAGAAAAAAGTACGCATTGGGAATATCTTTCAAATCGTGCCATATGACGGGGAGGTTCCATCTAAAACGAACTTGAGCCGACCCGGCTAGGGAAAAGGTATCGTGCGCGTTTCTTCTTGGCTATAGCTTGTCTTTTCCGTTCTTTTAAAATGCTTCGTAGTGACAAAGAAAGCGCTTCTAGGCAGTTGTTTACATTATGTTAAAATGAGGAAACGCTTATGTTGAAACAGATTTATATCCACAAAAAACGTCTTTGTTTTATTGCCATAACCTTGGCTGCCGTTTTGATTCTTCTCATTTTCTTAGTTCTGCATTTGCGGCAGGACACAACGCGACTGGATGGGAATTATATTTTTAAAAAAAAGATACACGTACCCGCGTACAGTTCCAAATTGATTACCGACGACTATGTGGAGTATTATACGTTCACGGAAGATACGCTGATCATTACGGACGCCGACGGGAACCGGGAGGAGTACGCCATCTCCTATCAGAAAGAGCCGGTCAGCGCGGAGGCGTTTGCGGAGGACTTCTATCCTTTACCCGGCCCCGACATCTCCGGATATCAAAACTGCTATCTTCTGACCGACGACGAGGGCTCCCAACAGTATCGGGTCTATGCCATGGACGACGAGCTCTGGATTGCCAGTTTTGGAATCGCATACATCACCAATACAAAAGGCCCAACTGAGAAAAAAGTACGTATTGGGAATATCTTTCAAATCGTGCCGTATGACGGGGAGATTCCATCTTAGGCAGATCGGCGCCGGTACGAGTAGAAAAAAGAGTATTGTAAACGCTGCAAAGAAGCAGCGTCATGAAAATCCCTTTCCGCCGTCTGTTTCATCCTGTGTACGAATGAGGAAACGCCTATGCCGAAACAAATTAGCATCCAGAAAAAATGTCTCTCTTTTCTATCCATTGCCTTTGCTGTCGTTGCAATTATTCTCATTTTCTTATTTCCGTATTTCCGGCAGGACACAACACGACCGGATGGGAACTATATCTTTGAAAAAACGATATACTTACCCCTCTACAGTTCCAGGATGATTACCGATGACTATGTGGAGTATTATACGTTCACGGAAGATACGCTGATCATTACGGACGCCGACGGGAACCGGGAGGAGTACGCCATCTCCTATCAGAAAGAGCCGGTCAGCGCGGAGGCGTTTGCGGAGGACTTCTATCCTTTACCCGGCCCCGACATCTCCGGATATCAAAACTGCTATCTTCTGACCGACGACGAGGGCTCCCAACAGTATCGGGTCTATGCCATGGACGACGAGCTCTGGTTTGCCAGTTTTGGAATCGCATACATCACCAATACCAAAGGCCCGACTGAGAAAAAAGCACGTATTGGAAGTATCTTTCAAATCGTGCCATATGACGGGGAGATTCCATCTTAGGCAGATCGGCGTCGGTACGAGTAGAAAAAGAGTATTGTAAACGTTTTTTCTTGCCAAGGGCCAATTTGGGCAAACAAGCCTTTTAATAAAGAAACCAGCGGGACCACAAAAATTTCTTTCGGTCTTCTGTTCATACTGTGTTTGGATGAGGAAATGCCTATGCCGAAACAAATTGGTATCCAGAAAAAGCATTTTTATTTTCTGCTCCTTGCCTTGGCTGTGGTGGTGGTTTTTCTCCTCGTTTTGCTTGTAAGAAATGCCCTCGGCGGCGCCGAAGGACTTAGCGGGAACTATGTGTTTGATCAGGCCCTATATCAGGCAACATCTCGGTATCGGCTCCTTCCCGGGGATTACCGGGAGTATTACACGTTTACGAAAGATACGCTGATCATCACGGACGCCGATGGGAACCGGGAGGAGTACGCCATCTCCTATCAGAAAGAGCCGGTCAGCGCGGAGGCGTTTGCGCAGGACTTCCACCCTGTGGAGCCCGGCCCCGACATCTCCGGATATCAGAACTGCTACCTGCTGACCGACGACGAGGGCTCCTACCCCTACCGGGTCTACGCCATGGACGGCGAGCTCTGGCTGGTGAATTTTCAAATCAACTACGTAACCAACACAAAGGGTCCCACGGAAAAAGTCCCGGAAATTGGGAGCATTTACAGGATCGTGCCCTATGACGGAGAACTCCCCGTCCAGCCCTGATCCAATTGCACACCGCCCCGGAACGGTAACCGTTCCGGGGCGGCGTCTTTATACTAGAAAATGCCGGGCATCGCCGCCGCCAGACAGAGGCCCGCCACAAAGGAGGCCACGTTGGCCACCAGGGCGTAAGCCACCGTCTTCCAAGACGGCGCGGGTTTGTCGCCGAGCCTGCGCAGGCACAGGCCGTACACCATGGCCTCCGCCACAAAAACCAGAAGCTCCAGCAGGATATAGTACCCCAGGAACGCCCAGGGGCCATGCTGAAACCGAATGATGTTGAGCGCCACATTCAGCCCCACCTGGGTCGTCAGGTTCACCCCGCCGATGAGCAAAAGCTGCTTTTTGGCCCGGTAGCCGAAGGGCAGCGCCAGCAAAAGCTCCAGGGCAATGGTCAGGACAATCCGAGCTAAAAGGTTGAGCAGCTCCCCCGTGTGGTCGTAGGACCGCTCCGCGGAGAAGGTCCCGCCCTGCGATAAGTCGGACAGGTCGGCTGTATAATAGCTGTCGAAGGCGTAGGTGCTATAGGCGCTCCGGCTGACCGCCAGGCTGTCCTGCGCCGGAAAATACAGCAGTATTTTAAATTCACTGGGTGGGAAATAGCCCCAGCGGAGCTGGTTGGATGCGCTGCAATCTTGAATAAAGTCGAGAAAATAGTAGCCGTCCGGGTCCTGATAGGCCGCAAATTTCTGGTAAGCGGTCTGCTCCTCCGGGCTATTCCCCTGATAATTCGCAGCCTCCTCTGGCGTCACCGCGCTGTTAGGGCCTGTGGATTTGGACTTGGAGAGCAGCGTGGCGTAATAGGTTTCGTTTTTCAGGCCCACGAAGCTGACCACCACCGAAGGCTTGGGGCCCATATCCGCACGAGCCGTGGTGGGCAAAACCGCGAAAAGCAGACACGCGCACAGCGCGATGGCAAAAAACCGTCTCATCCTTCTCCCTCCGTCGCTCCAATCCAGCTCTTTTTCAAGCATCGATATACCACATTCATTATACCCCACTTTTTCCCTTGTGACAACCGGCAAAACTCCGCGCGCCCAATCCCGGTTTAAAAAGGTTCTCCAGGAAGCCTATACCATCTTGCCGTCCGTATGTAAGGACTCCCGCTGGAGTTGACCGCCGCAGCGCAAAATTGTCCGCCGTGAAGGGTCATTATCCCGGCAACAAGCCGACATGACGCGCTCCAAGCCCAACCGCAGGTGCGTCTCTCCAGTTCTTTGACGCGCCAAACGCCTCCTGCTCCAGTTCCTCAGTCGGCACGCCCGCCCCTTGCTGGGCATCCCTCCTGAACAGGACCGCCTTGGGGTCCGGATTAATCTCAGTCAACCAACTGCCGGCCGGTTTTCCACCAAATAGGCAATCACATCGGCCACATCAAATTGCAGGTAATCCGGTATATCTTTTCTGCTCGGCAGCACTGCCTGATAGAGCGGTCCGCCGCACTCCTCCACCTGAAAAGCAGGGGGCTGCAGGCCCAGGGCTTGCAGGAGCTCCCGCAGAAAGGCTGTGTACTCCCGCAGGTCCCTGGTTCCGATGTGAAAGACGCCCCGCAAATCCCGCTCCAGGAAAAAGGCGATCCACTGGGCGATCTGCGCGTTCGTGGTGTAATTCACAAACAGATTTCCATAGCTCTGAATCGGGGTCCCTTCCTGTACCGCGCGGAGCAGCTTCCGAAGTCTGGGGCAACCCCTGCCCCAAATTTCAGGAATCCGCACAATCACGCAGCGCTCTCCCAGCCGGTCCCGGATGCAGGTCTCGCACGCAATTTTAAATTTTCCATACGGACTTGCCGCCTTGGGCGCGTCCTGCTCAAAATGCGGGGCCTCCAGCGCCCCGTCAAACACGTTGGCGGTGGATAAGTAAATCAGCTTCCCTTCGCCTTGCGCCGCCAGGTACTCCGCAACCAGCTTATGCGCCTCCATCTGCTGGGAAAAATCCCCCGTCACACAGGAAATCACCACATTCGGCCGACACTGGTTTAAAACCTCCCGCAGCCGCCGGGCATCTCCAAGCTCCAACTGCAGCATCGTGGAGTCAGCCCGGTATTCTTCCTTCCATGTCCGATAGGTACCCAGGACCGATTCAAATCCTTTTTTAAGGACCTTCTTGATGCAGGCCCCGGCGTAGCCGCTGGCGCCTAATATCAGTATCTTCATTTTCGCTCCCCAGTTCTTTTCCTTATTTTACAGCTTCATTGTACGTCTTTTCCCATGCAATGTAAAGAAAAAGAAAGCCTGCTATCCTGGTACAGTTTTAAAAATGGGTTAACCCCGCGGCAACTTTATGTCTCAAAAATTAACAAACGTTCAATTGCCGTTGTCAATCTGGATTTGTTATAATAGAGCAAACAAAGGCCTTTGAAAATACTTGAAGGAAGGAGATACTGCCTATGCCTATGAATCTTGTGATTCAGCAGCAGCGAAAGGCGCTGGGATTGACCCAGGAGCAGGTCGCCGCGTATCTGGGTGTGTCCACACCGGCGGTGAACAAATGGGAGAAGGGGGCCACTTGTCCGGACCTGTCTCTTTTGCCTCCCTTGGCCCGCCTGCTCCAGGTGGATTTGAACACCCTGTTTTGCTTTCAGGAAGATTTATCTCAGCAGGAAATTGGCCGATTCTCCCAGGAAATCACCGAAGCCATACAGCAAAATGGCATTAAGGCCGGTTTTGAAAGGGCTGAGAGGAAAATTCAAGAGTATCCAAACTGCGATCCTCTGTTGCACACAATCGCTATTCTGCTGGACGGCGCGCTCCTTATGTCTGGTTTGTCAGCAGATGAGAAACCAAAATATGAGGACAAACTTATTACCTTGTATGCGCGTTCTGCGAAAAGCGAGGATGAGAAAATTAAGAATTCGTCCCTTTATATGTTGGCAAGCAAATACTTGCATCGAAAGGAGTATAAGAAGGCACAGGAGCTTTTGGACAGCCTGCCTGAGCGAACCGCGATTAATAAACGGCTGCTGCAGGCGGAGGTATATTTGCAGCAGAACGAAATGAACAAAGCCGCTGAGCTTATGGAGTACACTTTGTTGGGGACGGTCGGCGAGTTGCAAATTACACTGACGAAATTGGCGGATATGGAACTCGCGGCAGGTGAAAAACAGACCGCAGACAGAATTGCGGCGGTATCCCAAAAGGCGGTGGAGCTGTTTGATTTGTGGGAATACGGCTCTTATATTTCGCCTTTGGAGCTTGCGTTGGCGGAAAAAAACGAGGGCGAAAGCATCAAGCAATTGAGCGGATTGCTCGCCGCTGTCTTTTTACCCTGGAATATGCATCACTCCCCCTTGTACCATCGAATTGCAAAGGGGGCGGCTCAGGCCTCCTGGGAACGCATCCTGCCGCCCCTACTGGCGGAATTAGAGGAAAATCCGAAGTACTCCTTTCTGCGCGCAAACAAGGAGTTTCAAAGTCTGATTACGGAGTATCAGTCAAAATGTAAATAGCGCAGGGAGCGTGCTGCCTCTCCCTCAACGGATACCCGGCAAAAAGCGAATTCCACGGGAAACCATATTGGGGCGCTCCCCTTCCAACCCAAGATGGACGGCGCTGGGTATTGTAACGTGCTTTCGCCGGGAATAACGGGGCTGCGAATCACAAAAAATCCGCCCCGGCTAAGGGGCGGAGAGATCACAAGTCCTGTAGATCAGCGGCTGGGATGTCGTTTTCCAGATTATCCCGCGCCAAATCATTGTCCAGGATCTGATACGCATCCGGCGAATGTCTATCTGCTTTGGGGATCGGCGTCCCATGGTAGACCTTTTGCGCCGGCGGCTCGGTACCGACAATAATCGGGCGCGCAGGTTCCTTCCCGTGCTTGGCCTTGCCCTGCAGCTCAGGGACAGGCGGTACGGCATTGCGGGGCTGAATGTGGGTCCATTCCGGGCGGGCCATTCCTTTTTTTGCCATTTTCTCACCTCAAAAATAGTTTGCCCAGGGACATGGATAATATCCGATCTAGGCAGGTCTGCTGGCGGCAATGCCGGTCGGCCTGTTATTAGAAAAGACGTGTGGCTCATGGCAAAAGCCCAGCCACCGTGTTGCCGGAATCGGGGAACCTCCAAACAAACGCGCTTGCCTTTTGAGGCGCAAGCCTACGGTAACCTTCCGAGCGGGCCAAGGCAGACAATTTCTAACACAATACGGGCATTTCGGTAGGGAAAAGAGATTGAATTATTCTGAAGGGGATTAATTCACAAATTGAATGTCAATATCCCCATTGTTATTTGATACATGCAGATTCTTCGTTCCCCCGTTTAGATGAGACGGCAGGTTGCTTTCGCCCTTTTTGATCTGACAAGTAATCGTATAATCTCCATAGCTGCCTAAAACGGTTCCGCGAATGTCCCCGTTTTTTGCTTGCAGGCTCAAAGCGTTTCCCACATCCAGCCGATCAAATACAATATTGCCGCCGTTTGTGGACAGTAAGACCTGGTCGGCTACCGTTAAGGCCGGCAGAGAGATATCTTCGTTCGTAGTCGATAGCGACAAAGAGTCCAAAAGCGCTTCGGGTATCTGTAAGGAAATGGTTCGTTTGTCTACCGTGGCTTTCCCGCCGATGTAGTCCGTCCAATTCTTGTTGGTCTCTGCCGTCATGGTCAGCATTTTGCCATCGGAAACAGAAATATTGTAATACTCCTTGTCGCTCTCATTATAATCCAGATGAATTTTGCCGTCCTTTGAGATGGAAACTTCAATCCTTCTGTCCCGGACATCCACAGTGATTGCCTTGACCTGAGTTCCGTCTATCGCGTAGCTTTCTGGCCGAAAGCTCTCGCTGGAATCAGAGCACCCAGCGATACAAGCCGTAACGAACAGTAGGCAAATAAAAAATACAACTCTTTTCTTCATAGTTCCTCCCAAAAATTTTTTATGCACTGCAAGGCTGCTCCATTGCGGGCTGCATTTCCCCGAACATAAATGCTGGAAAGGTATGGACCCTAGCAGCCTCTCGTGCTATAATCAGCATAAACCCTTGTGTTACACAAAAGTCAAGAGGAGATTTCAGTATTTTGGAGAAATATTTTTCAATCAGCGAGGCGGCGAAGCTCACTAATATGACAAGCGAGACACTGCGCCATTATGACCGCATCGGGTTGATTCGGCCCAGCAAAAAGGATTCATTCACTGGTTACCGCTATTATGCGCAGCAGGATATTGTCCGCTTGAACACCGTCCATGCCCTGCGGCAGATGGACTTATCCTTGCTGGAGATAAAAAGGGTGCTGGAATATGACAACCTGGAAAAGATCATCGGCTTTTTAGGGGAGGCTGAGAAAAAAGCGGACAAAAAAATCGCAGAACTCCAATCCAGCAAATCAAAAATTCAGCTGGCCAAGGCGGATTATGAAAGAAAGCGGCGCCGGCAGCAAAACGAGAGTCAGGTGTTCGCACAGGATTTTCCCTCGCGTGTGATTATGCTCTCTGATACGCTGGAGGTCCCGACCCTAGAAAACCTCTGGAACTACCTGAGTCATTTTTATGAACAGATCGATCCAGCCGACAAGGAGCTATATGCCTTTGAGGATTTGGCGGGGATCTACACGGAGGGCGGCAGATCCCGCCTTTTTGCCGTGTGCATCCGTTTTGCAGATCCCGATGGATTAAAGACATTGCCGGCGGGAACGTATTTATGTGCGGATTGTACAGAGGAGAACAGGGATGCAGTACGAAGCGATTTGATAAAAAGGGCAACAGAGCAATACGGGGCGGACCCGAAGTTCACTGTACAGTTAATCATCGTCTCCGGCATACTGCAATGGAATTATCAGATACAAATTTATATCGGCGGAGAATCGGAACACCAAACAAACTGCGTGAAAAATTAGGCGTTGACCGCATCCCCTGTCTTATGTGGGTAAAAACCCATAGCCACATTCATACTGCTGAAAACTTAATGAAGTTTGCATAAAAAGGGCTACCTGACATTTTAAATCAGTTAGCCCTTATAAAATTTAAAGATATATTCTGCTGGTCGATCTCTTTTCTAAAATACAGCAATACGAAATATTGCTTCCATCTCCGCCGCCGCTTCAAACTTCCGCCGAATTGGGACGACTCTGTTTCCTGTAAAGCTATCCCATCTTCCCCTGTCTGATCTCCCGGCCGAACGCTTTGTACGTGCACACAATGATAACGACAGATGCAAGAAAGGTGATCAGATCCGCCGCGGGCATGGAGTAAAGCACGCCGTCCAGCCCCCACGTCAAGGGTAGGAGCAGGGCAAGCCCTACCCCCAAGACGACCTCACGCAGCATGGACAGGAAAGTAGAGGCCCAGGGCTTGCCAAGGGATTGCAGGAATATAAAGGTCGCCTTATTCACTGTTGCAAGCGGCAAGAGGCACAGATAAATGCGGAAGGCCTTGACCGCAAAGTCTGTATAGTACACGCTCTCGTTTCCGGCTCCGAACAGGGCAATCAACTGCTGCGGCATCAGTTCCACAATCAGAAGCGCAACGATGCCGACCAACGCTTCAGCTCGTAGCAGCCCTGTGAACAGTTCCCTGGCTCTGTCGACGCGTTTCGCGCCCACATTATATCCGACAATGGGAATACAGCCTGCCGCAATACCGACGACGATAGAGATCACGATCTGAAAGAACTTCATTACAATTCCAAGTACAGCCATGGGAATCTGCGCGTACGCAGTCCGCCCGAAAATCCTGTCCATAGCGCCATATTTTACGGTGGCATTCTGAATTGCCGCCATGGCGGCAACCAGCGAAATCTGTGCCAGAAAACTGCAAATTCCGAGAGATAAGAACCTTTCGATTAGCTTCCCTTTTAAAAGAAAGCTGCTTTTGTTGAGCTTGACTGCCTTTGTATGAAATAAATACCAGATTGCAAGGATGGCGGTTACGACCTGTCCGATCACCGTAGCGACTGCCGCGCCCATCATACCCCATTTGAAATGAAAAATAAATATGGGGTCCAGGATGAGGTTGAGTACCGCGCCTGCAAGGGTAGATGCCATCGCAAACTTTGGGCTACCGTCCGAACGAATGATCGGATTCATAGCCTGACCGAACAGATAAAATGGTAAGCCCAGGGTAATCCAGAAGAAATACTCCTTGGCGTATGCAAAGGTACGCGCATTGACCACGCCGCCGAAGGCCTTGAGCATGGAGGTTGAAAAACACAAATAAATTGCCGTTAAAACAACGCTTGCAGCAATGCTGATGATCACGGCGTTACCGATGCTGCGATGGGCATGTTCGGAGTCCTTTTTGCCTAAGCTTATGCTGACAAAAGCGCAGCAGCCGTCGCCAATCATTACAGCGATGGCAAGGGCAAGGACTGTCAGCGGAAACACTACGGTATTGGCCGCGTTACCGTAGGAGCCGAGATAGTCGGCATTTGCAATGAAGATCTGGTCAACGATATTGTAGAGCGCCGCTACCAGAAGCGAGATCACGCAGGGGACGGCGTACTTCCGTATAAGCTTGCCGACCCTCTCGGTCACCAAAAATGCGTTTATCTGAGTATCTTCCATTTTTACCTCCCAATAATAAAACAAGCACGCGATCGAATCAGCTGGTCTTAAACCATTCGGCCGCACGCTGTTTTTAGAATTTCAATATGAAATTATAATTGTCACAGCCCCCTCTTGGATTTTGAGAACCATATATAACTTGCGTTGGAGTTTTTTGCGCTGCATGGAAAATAAAAAACAATGAGTAGCTGAAAACAATTGGACTTACGCCGTTTCAGCTACTCATTGTAATAATATTATAACAGTCAAATTGGTCTTTGTCAAAAGGAAATGGGCAAAAAGGTGATTTTTTATGCTCTATCCAGGCGCAGAAGCAACCGGGAGATCATGGATGGTTGCGGCTATGGCAAGACATCCTGGGGCGATCAAGCGATCTGTATGGCTTTCGGGAGCCTCATCGGAGGAAGGGCTCTGAAATCGTGGCGTCCAAAAGCTTGGCATAGGCTTTTACTTTCCGAAATGTATTTCCCATCATTTCTAAATTACGATACTCTCTCAATTTATCCATATCAAAATCTGCAAAAAGCAGACCGTGATAGCTTTCATCCGCAAAAAGTACAGTATTATCCACACATATTCCGTTTTCGTCCCAGCATATTGGCGAAAATGCGCAGGAATTTCCGCCATTTTTTCCAGGCGGATTCGCCATGACTACACCAGTCATATTCTCATAGGCCCTGGTCGACAGGGCCTTGACTCTCGGCGCCATGGAACCGCAGTCATTGGGGACTAAGATAATTTCAGCACCCTCCAGCATTAGAATTCGTGCGCTTTCCGGGTATTCCCGGTCGTAACAAATCATGATGCCTAATTTCACACCATCAAAATCGCAAACAGAAAAGCCGTCGCCGCCCTCCAAACATTGCTCAAGTGAAAAATCGCAGGTATGTACTTTGTCATACTTTATCAGAATTTTGCCTTGTCGATCAATTAGGTATGCGGTATTTCTTGCCTTTTGTACGCCTTTTGAGAAGGTTGTCGCCACAACGCCAATCTGGAGTTCTTTTGCCTTCTCACAAATCCGTTTGATGTACTGGTCATTTTCATCAATCGCTTCTTCCTTGCTAATCGGCAAATCATACCCTGTAAGAAACGCCTCCGGCAGTAACAGGATATCCGCGCGATTCTCCTTTGCATGGGCCATTTCGCAAAGAACCTTTTGGGTATTGCGCTCGTATTCTCTTTTTAGGGCGCGTTCTTGCAAAACTGCAATTCTAAAAATATTTTTCTGCATATAGCCCTCCTGTAAATGCGAAATTGGAAACGCTGTGCTGATTGTCTGTAAAAGGTATATGTCTTGCGCTTAAAGGTAATGAAGAAACAGCAAAATCCCCGCCAGTCCATAAAGGGTGAATAAGCCGTAGTCGCTGCCCTTGCCTGACTGGCGGGGTTCCCTGTGAAGCGCCCAGCGGGCTTTCTGCAGTCCTCCGCGCAAACATGGCTCGCTCAATTATGCTTTCGGGAAGACACAAGGATATCCGCAAACTTTAACCTTGGTTGCTTGCTCTCCATATAAATTCGAGCTACTGCAGTGCAAGTCCATCATTCCCACTCGATAGACCAGCAATTTATATTGCTTTATTTGGTGTTGCGTGT
>CATXTO010000026.1 GCA_958402445.1 uncultured Eubacteriales bacterium | reverse complement strand
TACATCGGGCGGGCCACTGCTATAGGAATGTAGGGGCGACCTGTGGTCGCCCGCCGGGGTATTTCCGGCCTTTGCGGGGCGGGCGAGCAAAGCTCGCCCCTACATCGGGCGGGCCACTGCTATAGGAATGTAGGGGCGACCTGTGGTCGCCCGCCAGGGTATTTCCGGCCTTTGCGGGGCGGGCGAGCAAAGCTCGCCCCTACATTGGGCGGGCCACCGTTATTAAGAATGTAGGGGCGACCTGTGGTCGCCACACCTTCCTTTTCGGTCATAAAACCAGTTAGGAGGCGTCCCGCAGGACGCCTCCCCATTTCTGTAAGGACCGGTTGGACCGGCGCTTTGATTTAGCAGCCGCAGCCGCAGTTGTTGTCGCAGCCGCAGCCGTTGTTGGCATAACTGGCGCCGTAGCCACCGCCGTTGTTTCCGCAGCAGCAGAACAGGAGAATCAGGATAATAATCCACCAGCAGCCATTGTTACCAAAAGTAGAAATACCATTGTTGCAGCACATAAAAAAGTTACCTCCAAGTAAGTTTTGGCGGCGTTGCCGCTCATTCCATGGTATTCAGGAGGCCCTATTGTGTGCATGGTTTGATAAAATCGGCGGTCAATCGAAAAGCTCCTCCACCGTCCCGAACCGGTATCCCAGCTCCTCCCACTTGGTCAGAAGCTCGTCAAGAATCTCCGCGTTGGTTTTCGAGGTGCTGTGGAGCAAAACCACGGCCCCGTTGTGGATCCGGGGGACCAGCTTGGAGAAAGCCTCCTCACGGCTGGGCTGGCTGTCGTTGTTCCAGTCCACATAGGCCAGAGACCAGAACACCGTGCGGTAGCCCAGCTTCTGCGCCATCTCCAGGTTTTCCTGGCTGTAAATGCCCTGGGGTGGCCGGTAATACTTGGCCAGTTCCTTTCCCGTGCAGTCCCGGAACAGATCCTCCAGCTCCTTGAGCTCCTTGGAAAAGGTGTCATAGTCCCCAATTTTGGACATGTCATAGTGGTGGGCCGTATGATTGCCCACAATATGCCCCTCCTCCACCATCCGGCGCACCAGGTCCGGATTGCGCTCGATGTAATTGCCCACCAGGAAAAAAGCCGCTGGGACCTTGTGGGCCTTCAGTACATCCAGAATTTGCGCGGTGCAGCCGTTTTCATAGCCCGCATCAAAGGTCAAATAGATTACCGGCTCCGAGGTGTCCCCCAAGTAGGCCGCGTCAAAGCCAGACAGCGCCTCCTTGGAGGCGTTGCCCACCGGCGCCTGCCCCTCGGACCGGAAGCTGAGGCCCCAGGAGCCGGTCTCCACAGCGCCGGGGCCGAAGTTTGCCAGCAGCAGAGCCGCCGCCAGCACCAGAACACAAAAGCAAATCAGAGCATCCCGTTTTCTCAAAATAATCACCCCGTCCAAGCCTATGAATCTGCCGGGATGATTATGCGGACAAGGCGCATCCCGTCCGCGGCGACTGAAAATCCGGACAAACAAGACCGGCGCCCGCGCCGGGAAGCCGGGCGCCAGGACATTACCGGATATGCCGCAATTGCGTCAGGGCCCGGTCGCACCAACGGCGGGGCCGGCTCCTAACGTCCGGGGAAAGTGAAATGCCGCAGGCAGCGGCCACAAGCTCCGCTACCTGATCCACGGTTCGGCCCTCCGTATCGATTGGAACGCCGTGCATGTCGCCGGCGAAAGCGGCCAGGCATCGGTCCGTCTGCCGGGCGGCCCAGGCATTACGCCCCTCCAGCCGCTTACGGAGCCGCCTGTGAATGGTCCGCCGTCCGGCAGTCAGAATAACATGGCGCAAATCAAAACGGTCCTGCAGCCCTTCCGTCAGCTCTTGCCAGTACGATGGATTGGTGACAGTCATGGGCACAAGCAGAAGACCAGTCTGGCGCTGAGCCAGATAGCACAACAAATCCCGGTTCATGGATCGCCACAGAGGGCAGTCCTGAAAGTCAGGGGGAGAGAGCTGCGGGGGCAAGTTCCGCTGGAGCCAGTCTCCCACCCGCTCCGGGTCGTACACATAAGCGCCGGGAACCCTGCGATACAGGGCAAACGTGGTCTGGGTCTTTCCCACACCGAAGGCGCCGTTGATCCAAAGAATCATGGTTCGTCCCGCTCCTCTGGGTCTTCTTCCGCCTCCGAAGCGGGTTGCTCCCGCTCCTCCTCAAAACCACCGCCCAGCTTCCGGCGCCGGGGCGCGGGCCGGGAAAGGCTGCACCCTCCCGTGAGAAGCCACAGGGCGATAGCGGCGTAAAACGGCCACGCGGCCCCATCCACCAGGGAGATCAGGCAAAAGAATACGGCGGCCATGGTGCAGAAAATGGCGGCGCGGCGACGGCCCCGCTTCAGGGGGAACCCCGCCAGCTGGTAGCTGGCCAGCATGGCGAAGACGCAGGCCAGGAGCTGGAAACAGTAATCGCCCAGCTGGGGGTCGGCGCTCCAGCGCCGGAATTGGCTCACCAGCCACGTGGCCAAATACAGGCTCACCACCATCAGCGCCGCGGCGGACTGCCTGCCGGACAGGCGCAGATAGCCGGACACCGCCAGGGCGGAGGCGGCGGCCAGGCCTAAAATATTGACGATCAGATCAAAAATATCCGGATTTCCCAGCAGCTTCACCGTGGAGCAGGCCAACAGGCCTACCGCGCCCAAAAACGCGCCCACCGCCGCCAAGGGCGAAGCGGGGAAGTTCTCCTCGCAGCCGGCGCGGTCCCCCATCCTGCGGCAAAGTAGGGCCAGCCCCAATAAAAACAAGCCGGACAGCACCCACAGCGTCACATAGGTCCAGCTGTTTGAAATTTGTATCCCCCGTCCATCATAACCGATGGACAGCATCCGCAGCCGTAGGACAATTCCCACAGCGCCGCCGACCAGGGTGAGCCCCAGCACCGGCATGGGTCCGATTGTCTGCTTTTTCATCTGGATCCTTCCTTTTCCGCCCAGCGGGCACGAGATAGACATCCGTACAGGCCGGCGGCGGCTTGATTTCAAAGCGCAGCATGACCATATGAGCTTATTATATCACAACGGGGCCCGCTTGGGAACGGCGGCAAGAGATTTTTTCCTTGTAATCCCATGGGTTCTGCGCTATGCTAGAGAAAACGACATGGGGGCTGATGCTATGAAGAAAGCAATTGCCGCGCTGGGAGGGCTTTGGGCCGGGTTGTACCTGCTGTGCGCCGTGGACGGTCTTTGCATCGTCCAGAAGGAGGCGTTCCTCCGGCAGCCCTGGGGGAATCTGGCCGCGGGCCTATTTTTTCTCACCATTTTCACTCTCCTGGCGCTGGCCAACCGCGTGGGCAGCCAGCGGCTCCTGCGGGCGATCCGCGCCTACGCACTGGGAGCCATGGCCCTCTCTCTGGTTCTGCTGGCCGCCTGGCTCCTGGCCTGGCAGGGCGGGGCCGGACTCTACCAGACGCTTCTGACCCTGCTGATCCTGGTCTCCACGCCTCTGGCCTCCTGCTCCGTCCTGGCAGCCTGCATCGTGGGCTGGTCCCTGGTGCTGGTTGGCTCATGGATGCTCCTGCGGCGCGGAAAACCACCGAAAAGACCCAAAAATGGCGCGTCCCATTGAGCAGGCATTCAGCCTGAACTTTCTCTTGACAGACGGCCCCTTTCCGTGTATACTACTATCACCGTCAAGGGATTAACCTTGACAAGATGAGCCGAAAAGAACCTTTCGGCAGCCTGGCCTGAATCAGGAGGCTTCCATGAAGACCGACGCATTGGAACTGACCTTACTGTTCGATACCTACGGGGAGCTGCTGACGGATAAGCAGCGGCTCTGCTTCGATCTGTATTACAATCAGGACCTGTCCCTGGGGGAGATCGCCCAGGAGGTGGGGATCAGCCGGCAGGGCGTATACGATTCCATCACCCGGGCGGAGTCCGCGCTGCGGGCTATGGAGGCGCGGTTGGGCGCCGTGCGCCGGGACCGGCAGAGCAAATGCGCTCTGGACCGGATTCAGGCCGCGGCCCGAACGCTGGCCGCGTCCGGGGATACCGCGATCCGTTCCCTGGCTCAGGAAATCCTGTCCGCCGCCGATACCATAAAGGAGTAAGCTATGGCGTTTGAAGGTTTAACTGAAAAACTCTCCGCGACCTTTAAGAAGCTCCGGGGCAAGGGACGCCTGAAGGAGTCCGACGTAAAGGAGGCCATGCGGGAAATCCGCCTGGCCCTGCTGGAGGCCGACGTGAGTTATAAGGTGGTTCGGGACTTTGTCAAGGCCGTCACGGAGCGCTGCGTGGGCGCGGACGTGCTGGAATCCCTGACCCCGGCCCAGATGATTGTGAAAATCGTGGATGAGGAGCTGACCCGCCTGATGGGCGTGGAAAATCAGCGCCTGACCATCAACCCCAAGGGCCCCACGGTGGTGATGCTAGTGGGCCTCCAGGGCGCCGGCAAGACCACCAACGGCAGCAAGCTGGCGGGCCTGATGAAAAGGCAGGGCAAAAATCCCCTGCTGGCGGCCTGTGACATTTACCGGCCAGCGGCCATCCGCCAGCTGGAAATCTGCGGGGAAAAGCTGGGGATTCCGGTGTTCCAGATGGGGCAGCAGAACCCGGTGGACATCGCCCGGGCCGCTGTGCAGCACGCTCTGCGCCACGGCAACGACATGGTGTTTCTGGACACCGCTGGCCGGCTGCACATCGACGAGGTGCTGATGGAGGAGCTGAAGGCCGTCAAGGCGGCGGTGCAGCCCCAGGAAATTATGCTGGTGGTGGACGCCATGACCGGCCAGGACGCGGTTAACGCCGCCCAGAGCTTCAACGAGCTTTTAGACATTGACAGCGTTATGCTCACCAAGCTGGACGGCGACGCCAGAGGCGGCGCGGCCCTGTCGGTGCGGGCTGTCACCGGCAAGCCCATCAAGTTTGTGGGCACCGGCGAAAAGCTGGACGCCATGGAGCCCTTCCATCCGGACCGCATGGCCTCCCGGATTTTGGGCATGGGGGACATGCTCAGCCTCATTGAGAAGGCGGAAAAGGCCTACGACGCCAAGAAGGCCGCGGAGCTGGAGGAAAAGCTGAAAAGCAACCGGTTCACCCTGGCGGATTTCTATGACCAGCTGGTGCAGCTGCGTTCCATGGGCTCTATGCAGGAGCTGCTGGCTCAGCTCCCTGGGGGAGCCAACCTGAAAAATCTTCAGGTGGACGAGAAGGCCATGCTTCATACGGAGGCCATCATCCAGTCCATGACCCCCCGGGAGCGGGATAACCCCGCTTCGCTCAACGCCAGCCGGAAGAAGCGGGTGGCCGCCGGCGCAGGGGTGAAGGTGGAGGACGTGAACCGGCTGCTCAAGCAGTTTGAGACCATGCGGGGCATGGTCCGGCAATTCTCCGGCCCCGGCGCGGGCCGAAAGATGAAGCGCATGGGCCGGATGAAGGGTATGCCCGGCGGCTTCGGCGGCATCCCCGGGCTTTAATCCCCGGGTGTAGACACCGTTCGTACCAGCCCCTCTGGGCGTTACGATATACTATTTGTTTTGGAGGTGAAACCCCATGGTGAAAATTCGACTCAGAAGAATGGGCGCCAAGAAAGCTCCTTATTACCGGATCGTGGTGGCGGATTCCCGGTCTCCCCGGGACGGCCGCTGCATTGAAGAAATTGGCAGCTACAATCCCCTGACCGATCCCGCGACCATTACGGTGGACGCGGAGAAGGCCAAGACCTGGATTCAGAACGGCGCGCAGCCCACTGACACCGTGCGCGGCCTGCTGAAAAAGGCCGGCGTGCTGTAAGATCGCCGAAGGAGAATCGCAATGAAGGAACTTTTGCTCTACATGGCAAAAAATCTGGTCGATCATCCCGAGGCGGTTACCGTGACCCAGACCGAGGACGACGGCGGCACCGTGCTGGAGCTCCGGGTCGCCCCGGAGGATATGGGCAAGGTGATCGGCCGTCAGGGCCGCATTGCCAAGGAAATCCGCACGATTATCAAAACCGTCGCCCAGCGCACGGGAGAACGGGTCACGGTGGAGATTGTCGATTAAGGCGAGGGCTTGCTCGGAAAGCGTCTATCATCAGCTTTGAGGTGAATCGCCCCGGGGGCGAGCTGTGCTCGCCCGTGGGCGGCCGAAGGCCGCCCCTACAGCCTGTCTTCGATCGACATCCCGTAGGGGCGTTCTCCCTGCGCTGCAATAGCGGATGCGTGGCGGGCGGCCACGCATTTCCTCTATCCCGGCTGGTTCTGTTCTGGAGGGAGCCTATGAAAACTGTCACCATTTATACCGACGGAGCCTGCTCCGGAAACCCCGGGCCCGGCGGCTGGGGGGCGATTCTGGCCTACCAGGGCCGGGAGCTGGAGCTCTCCGGGGGCGCTCCTGAGACCACCAACAACCGCATGGAGCTCATGGCGGTGATCGAAGCCCTGGGCCGGCTAAAGGAGCCCTGCATCGTGGAGCTGTACTCCGACTCCAAGTATGTGGTGGACGCCCTGGAAAAGGGCTGGGTCTGGGGCTGGAAGCGGCGGGGCTGGACGAAGGCGGACAAAAAGCCGGCCCTGAACGTGGACCTTTGGGAGAGGCTTCTGCCTCTGGTGCAGCGCCACGATATGCGCTATCACTGGGTCAAGGGCCACGCCCAAAACGAGAAAAATAACCGCTGCGACCAATTGGCCGTGGCGGAGTCTCAAAAATATAAGGCAGGCGCAGGCGCATAGCGCCCTTCAAGGAGGCGAGACCGTGAAACAGCAGTATTTGGAGGCGGGGCAGATCGTCTCAACCCATGGCGTCCGGGGCGAGGTCAAGGTCCTGCCCTGGGCCGACGGGCCGGAGTTTCTGTGCGGCTTTCCCCAGGTGTATGTGGGCGGCAGGGCGTACTCCGTGGAGCAGGCCCGGGTTCAGAAGACCTGCGCCCTGCTGAAGCTCCAGGGCGTTGCTACCGTGGAGGACGCCCAGGCCCTGCGGGGCCAGGTGGTCCGGGTGGACCGGGAGCAGGCCAGCCTGCCGGCGGGCCGGGTGTTCATTGCCGACCTTCTGGACCTGCCGGTGCTGGCCGACGGCATGGAAATCGGACGGATTGCCCAGGTGCTGGACCTGCCGGGCAACGACGTGTACGTGGTGCGAGGGGAGCACGAATACATGATTCCCGCGGTGTCCGAATTTCTATTGGAGGTCAATATTGACCAGGGATTTGTGCGGGTGAAGCTGCTGGAGGGCATGCGCAGCGATGAGAATTGACATCATGACCCTGTTTCCCGACTCCGTGGGAGACGTTTTATCCGAGAGCATCCTGGGCCGGGCGCAGGAGCGGGGCTATCTCCGCATTGAGACCCACCAAATCCGGGAATACACCGCCAGCAAGCAGTGCCAGGTGGACGACTACCCCTACGGCGGCGGCCGGGGGGCAATTTTACAGGCGGACCCCTTGTACCGCTGCTGGGAGCACGTGTGCGACGAAGCCGCAGGGCCGGTGCACACGATTTTCCTCTCTCCCTGCGGGCACACCTTCGTCCAGGCCGACGCCATTCGCCTGAGCAAGCTGGAGAATCTGGTCTTGGTCTGCGGCCACTACGAGGGCGTGGACCAGCGGTTTCTGGACGAGTGCGTGGACGAGGAGCTCTCCCTGGGGGATTTCGTGCTCACCGGTGGAGAGATTGCAGCCATGGCCGTGGCGGACGCCGTGTGCCGGATGGTGCCCGGGGTGCTGCCGGACCCGGAGTGCTTTGAGGACGAAAGCTTTTACTCCGGTCTGCTGGAATACCCCCAGTACAGCCGTCCGGCTTTGTGGCACGGCCTTGGGGTGCCGGAGATCCTCCTGTCCGGAGACCACGCCAGAGTGGCCAGATGGCGTCGGAAGCAATCTCTGCGCCGGACCCGGGCCAGGCGGCCCGATTTGTACGCCAGGGTCCGGTTTGAGACCAAGCAGGAGCAAAAGCTCCTGGCGGAAATGGAGGCGGAAGAGCGTGAACAGCCCAATTGCGACCCTGAAACAGTGGGTCGATGAAAGCGGGAAAATCGTCTTTTTTGGAGGCGCAGGCGTCTCCACCGAGTCCGGCATCCCGGATTTCCGCAGCGTGGACGGCCTGTACCATCAAAAATTCGACTACCCCCCGGAAACTATCATCAGCCACAGCTTCTTTGCGCAGAACCCGGCCTACTTCTTCCGGTTCTATCGGGAGAAAATGCTGCCTCTGGGCTTTTCGCCCAATATCACCCACCGGAAGCTGGCCCAATGGGAGCAGGACGGAAAGCTCCTGGCGGTGGTGACCCAGAACATCGACGGCCTTCATCAGAAGGCGGGGAGCCGCCGGGTGTATGAGCTCCACGGGAGCGTCCTGCGAAATTACTGCCAAAGATGCGGAAAATCTCATCCGGCGGAGTATGTGAAGAACGCCCGGGGCGTCCCTCTGTGCCCCTGTGGAGGCATTGTGAAGCCGGATGTGGTTTTATATGAGGAGAGTCTGGACCAGGAGATCCTGGCCCAGAGCGTGAGCGCGATCCGGCGGGCGGATCTCATGATCGTGGCGGGCACTAGTCTCACGGTGTATCCGGCGGCGGGCCTAATTCAGTATTACCAGGGCGACCGCTTGGTGCTCCTCAACCGGGACCCCACGCCCTATGACGGCTATGCCAACCTGGTGCTGCACCAGAGCCTGGGCGAGGTCTTTTCCCAGCTTTGAAGCCGATTGCGCAGGATTTGCCCACCGGAGGGCAGGAAATCCTCTGGACATTTCTCCCGGCTGTGCTAGGATAGTCCCGGTAGGCCGCTTGCACAGGGCGGCCTTGCAGGAGGTGTGCAATGGAATTTTGGAAGATGACCGGCGCGGGCAACGACTTTGTCCTAGTGGACAACCGGGCCCTGGGCGCCAGTCCGGACCGGCTGCAAAAGATTGCCCGGCTGGTGTGCCGCCGCAGGATGTCCATTGGCGCGGACGGCCTCATGGCCGTGGATTCCCCCCTGGCGGGGGGGGATTTTCGGATGCTGTTTTTCAACGCCGACGGTTCCGCGGGCGAGATGTGCGGCAACGGCGCCCGGTGTATCTGCCGGTACGGCTGGGAGCGGGGTCTGGCCGGGGACATTCAGCGAGTGGAGACCACGGCGGGCCTGGTGACGGGATGGCGGCTGGGCCGCAATACATACCGAGTCCGGCTCAACAATCCCACGGTGCTGGATCCGGCGCGGCCCACAGGCGGCGGGGTTTGCGGCTATGTGGAGCTGGGCAGCCCCGGCCTGCCTCACGCCCTGGTGCAGGTAAGCGGCTTGGCGCAGCTATCCCGGCAGGCGCTTCTGCCCCGGGGCCGGGCGCTGCGCTTTGACCCCGCCTTTCCCAAGGGAGCCAACGTGAACTTTTACGAGATTTTGGGTCCGGACCATGTGGCGCTGCGCACCTACGAGCGGGGCGTGGAGGACTTTACGGAGGCCTGCGGCACCGGCTCCGGGTCTCTGGCGGCGCTGCTCACCGTGCAGGGCAGAGTCACGGGCCGGGAGGTCCGGGTAGAGAATCCCGGCGGCACGCTGCTGGTTGACGTGGAACAGGACCAGGGCCGGGTGGCCGGCCTTTACCTCACCGGGCCTACGGATATCGTCTGCAAGGGGGAGTTCCCCGATGAGCTGCTTCCAGATTGATCTTGCGGCTCCCAGGCCCTGTAACCTGTCTACTTCATACGGCGCAGTGGCCGGCCTTGCTCAGGAAAGAGCGTGTCAACCAGGCGGTTGACACGCTCTTTCCTGCGGTTTGGGCTTTATTTCTCTGCGGCGGCCTTTCCGTAATAGAATGTGGGGGCGACCTGCGGCCGCCCGCGGGCGTGCGAAGCACGCCCCTACAGCATAAGCTCGAGAGTGCAGTGCGGGGGCGGTCCGCTGGGAAAGTCCGTCAAATATGGGATGTAGGGGCGACCTGCGGTCGCCCGCGGGCGTGCGAAGCACGCCCCTACAGGACGATGACCGAAGGTACGGTGTGGGGGCGACCTGTGGTCGCCCGCGGGCGTGCAAAGCACGCCCCTACAGGACGATGATCGAAGGTACGGTGTGGGGGCGGCCCGTGGCCGCCCACGGATGTGCAAAGCACGCCCCTACAGATTCTTTAAATAGAACTGTAGGGGCGGCCTGAATCTCTGCGCTTTATTGCTTCTTGATCTGGAACCGGTTTTCCAGCAAAAGCCAGTTCTGCGGGAAGGGCAGGCCCAGCTTCCAATAGCTGATGCCCCGGAGTCCCAATTCCTGCAGCAGGTCGAACTTGGCGCTGATGGACCTGGCGTCCTCAAACCAGACAACGTGCTCCTTCCGGTTTGCGTCCCAGTAATGGAAATACGGGGCCTGGGCGGTCTCGTCATATTCTATGGCGGCGTTGTTCTCCCGGGCAAGGGCAATCGCCGCCTGGGGGCTGATGGCGCGGGCGTACTCCCCACCCTTCTCGTAGGGCAAGGTCCAATCATACCCGTAAAGGTTCTGGCCCATCATGATTTTCTCCGGGGGAATTACGCTGACGGCATATTCTAGTACCTCCCGCACGGGCCCTATGGGAGAGACCGGCATGGGGGGACCGCCGCTGTAGCCCCACTCATAGGTCATGATCACCACAAAGTCCGCCACCTCGCCATGGGTCGCGTAGTCGTGGGCGGAGTACCACGGACCTGTTTGCTGGTCGCTGGTCTTGGGGGCCAGGGCCGTTGACATGAGCAAGCCCTCCTGATGGAGCCGGGCTGCGGCCTTGCGCAAAAAGGCGTTGTAGTTTTCCCGGTCCTCAGGCCGCAGATACTCGAAATCGAAATGGATGTCCCGGAAGCCCGCCTCCCTGGCGGTGTTCACGATGTTATCGAGCAGCGTATCCTGCACCTGCTCACTGCCGAGAATTTCCTGTCCCAGGGTGTCGCTGAATCTGCCGTTTTCCAGGTTGGTCACGGCCATCATCAGGACGGCTCCGCTGTCCGCCACTGCCGCCTGCACGGCGGATACGTCCAGCGGGGAAAGGCTCCCGTCCGCTCTGGCCTCGAAGCTGAAGGGGGCCACATAGGTCAAAAGGGGCGCGTGCTCCGCCACGGACGCGATCACACCCTCGGGGATGACTCCGTTCTGGGCCTCTGCATAGGCGTTGGTTTCAATCTCTGTTTTTTCCGCCTGCGGGATAAAGAGGCGGAACCCGATGGAAAGGGGCTCAGACGGATCGATCCCATTGATTTCCGCCAGACGTTCCACACTGACGCCAAAGCGCCGGGCGATTTGATACAGTGAGTCTCCGGGCTGAACAAAGTAATAGGTCTCGTTGACCGGGATGACCAGCGCCTGACCGATCACCAGCGTATCCGCGGGATTGAGCTGGTTGGCCAGGGCGATTGCGGCCACCGAGACGCCATAGCGTTTGGAAATCGAATACAGCGATTCCCCTGCATGTACGACATGGATTCGCATCATAGCATACCTCCTGTGGCAGTTTATGCGCGAGCGGGCAAACGTGCTACTCCCGGGGGCCACTTATTTGGGCTGGCACCGGTTCGCCCAAAACTGGCCGGGGTACCCCCGGTGCTGTTTTGTAGTTGGAGAGAACGGTCATGTGGACGTGCCGGAGCAGATTGCCCTCGTCCCCCGGCGAGCAAGTTCGAAAAATCTCCCAGCGGTCGGCCATGGGCCGCCCCCACACCGTACCTTCGATCATCATTTTGTAGGGGCGTGCTTCGCACGCCCGCAGGCGACCACAGCTCGCCCCTTCATCCCCATATTGAACGGACATTCCCGGCGGGCGGCCATGGCCGCCCCCACACCGTACCTTCGATCATCATTCTGTAGGGGCGTGCTTCGCACGCCCGCGGGCGACCAAAGACCGCCCCTACATTCTCTGAATCACGCCGTACCCTGTTCGGGTAAACAGCGCTCACCCCAAAGCTTGCTGCACAGGAAAAAGGCCGGAGCAAAGCGAGCTTTGCTCCGGCCTGGGGTTTCCCCTCTTGCCTTCCAGCCACTGCCTGCACGCACTGCCTTTAGGAATTGCAGGACGGCTTCTCTTTTTTGCAAGGCTCCGGCTTCGTGTCGCGGCAATCGCATACCCAAAGGCTGACCGATACGGAGGCCGTATTATTGTCAGGATTGGGGTCTGCTGTGGAGGAGGACACCAAAGCCGTGTTTCCTATGACGCATTTCGCGCAGGCGCTCACCGTGCCGGCAATTAGAATGGAGATGCTGGTATGGGCGGGGAGGCTTCCCACCGTATAGCGCCCCGTCCAGGGCTGCCAGGTCCGGCCCTGGTCCACGGAATAGACCGCCCTGCACAATTCCGGCGGCAAATCGTCGAAGACCACCACCCGCTCCGCCGTCCCCGGCCCGGCGTTGGATACGGTCAGGGTAAAGACCACCTGCTGACAGCGCATCGCCGGATTGGGAAACGCGGTTTTCTGAATGGACAGGTCCGCGCCCATTTGAACCGGCGTATTCACGGTATCGGTATTATTATCTGGGTTGGGGTCCGGCGTGGTGCTTGTGGCCACCGCCGTATTGGAGATGACGCCGCAGGCCGAGGCGATTACAATTCCGCGAATCAGCACGGTCCTGCTCTGCCCAGCGGCGAGCTGTCCCAGAAGATACGGATTTTCCCAGGCGCTCCACGTGACGCCCCCGTTCACGGAGAATTCCACCGCCGACAGCTCCGGCGCAGCCGTATCAAAAAGCGTCACGTTTTCCGCGTTGGCCGGTCCATAATTGGTCACCGTGATGGTATAGGTGAGCCGCTCGCCAGGGACGGCCAGGTTGGGCTGGGCGCTCTTGGTGACGGCGAGGTCGGCAAAGGTCCCTACGTCCGTCCGGTTGGTATCCGAATTGTTGGAGGGGTCGGGATCCGGCGTGTCGCTGCTCACGACGGCGGTGTTCAGGATACTGGCACTTGCCGAGGCGGCCACTGTCCCCCGCAGCAAAACCACAATCCGTCCACCCGCGGCCAGCGTGCCGAGATTCACGGAGCCGCTCCAGGGCTGCCAGGTGGCTCCCTGATTCAGAGAGAACTCCACCCCCGTCACATCAGCGGGCACGTTGTCCCGGAGCGTGACGTTTTGGGCGGCGTCGGGCCCGGCATTTGAGATGGTGAGCGTATAGGTCAGAATCCCGCCGGGCTGCACGGGGTTTGGCGCGGAGGTCTTGCGGATGGACAGATCCGCCGAGGGGCCCACGGGCGCCACGGGCGTCACAACGGTGAACGTGTTATTGTCCGGATTCGGGTCCGGCGTATCGCTGCGCACCACGGCGGTGTTGGTGATTTCGCCAACCGCGGAGGAGCTGAGCGTACCGCGAATTAGAATGGTCCGGCTGGCGCCCGCAGTCAGCGTACCCAGGGCGTAGGGACTCACCCAGGGGAAGAAGGTCGCGCCTCCGTCAATGGAGAACTCCACCCCGGAAAGGCTGGCGGGAATGTCGTCCGTGAGCACCACGTTGACGGCAGGGGAGGGCCCCCCGTTGGCCACCGTGACGGTATAAGTCAGAGTACTTCCCGGCACCGCCGGGCTGGGGCTGGCCGTTTTCACCACCGAGACGTCCGCCAAGGTGTTTACCGCCACCGGCACCTCGTTGGAGATTACGTCGAACCGGCCCGGAATGCCGCCTTCCACCGGGGTATACGAGTAGAGAATTCTGGCTCTGTTCCGGGCCGGGTTGGGCGTTGGGACGCGCTCCACCGTGGCGTCAAACAGGACGGTGACGGTTGCCCCGCCAGCTACGTTCGGCAGGGCAAAGCCGGCGTTGGGATCGGCGGCCGGAGCCGTTGTTCCGTTGACAACGACGCTTCCCGGAACGAAGGCCAGGCCGTCGGGGATGATATCCTGAAAGAACAGGTCGGTCAGTGGGCTGGAGCAGGTATTGGTCAGGCTCACCGTAAAGCGGACGGTCTCGCCCACGTTGGCCACCTGCCTATTCACTGTTTTGACCGGGATGAATAGCGGCTCCTGGATCTCGTTGAGGGAGACATCGTCAATGGCGTAGTCATTTCCCACCACCTCGGGACCCTCGCTGAGGAATTCCACGGTCAGGCTGGTGTTGTTCTGAGAATTGATAACGCTGCCGATCTGCCTCCACTCCGGCGCGTTCACATTCACGGGGATCAAAATGCCCAGAGTCGCGTCATAGAGAACGTTGCCGTTTTGATCCAGGATGCGCACGCCCAGCTCCGGATTTGGGTAGCCGGGAACCCTGAACAGATTTAAAATCCACGAGGTGAACAGATAATTGGTGTTGGGCTGCACCGCAACCACGTCCCGAAAGAAGACCGCGCCGGGATTAAAGCCGTTCACCACCATCATCCGGCCCGTCTCGTTGCCCTGGGTATGGTCGGCGATGCGCCACCATGCGCCGATCTCCGTGCTCAGGGCGTTGTTCATAATGTTCTGCACGGTGTACTCCCCACCGAACGGCGTATAGACCGCGGGATTGGGCAGCACATAGGTGAAGTCCGGCGTGACCCCGGGATAGGGCTCGGTGGGCGCGCCGGTATTGGCCGGCGTGCCCTGGGGAAAGGTACCGAAGGTCCCGTTGTCCGCCGCCTGGATCAGATTCTCCGGGGAAATGATTGCGCAGGGGTCCAGGATCGCCTGGATCGGCGTGTAAATCACCGGGCCGTTGAGAAAATTTTGGTTGGTTAGATCAGCGCCGGACACCGTAACCAGCAGCGTATCCGGCGTAACCGAGTCCAGGTTGGTTGCGCCAGTGGGCGGATTGGGCGCGGCGGTAATGGGCGGGTTGACGCCCGGGGGGACGCTCCCCACCGCCGCATTGGTAAAGTCGCCGGGTGTGGGGACGCCACCGGCTGCGCCGTAGGATTCCACGATTCGATAGTTGCCGTTGGGCACGTTGAGAAAGCTATAGTTCCCCCCGGCGTCTGTTAAAACGGTGAGTCTCGCTCCCGTGGCCACGTTTTGCAGAACCACGGGAATATTTGCAAGGCCGGAATCGCCGGCGGATATGGTGGCGCTTCTGTCCCTGTCGAAAATCACCCTGCCAGATATCGTTGCCATTTATCATACTCCTTATTTGGATAGAGTCTCGCTTATGGCCTACAGGAAGCACGTTTTCCAAGCGCGCAATAAGCGGTTTTTGACATTCTCACTATCTCTGGCATTCTATGTGGAATTGTGTTACATTGACACGTCTTGGGTGGAACCATGCAGAACCGCCCCGCATAACGGGCCCGCATCCGAGCAAAAGGCTGGACTGACCGGACGCAGGCGCCCGGTCAGTCCAGCCCAAATGAAAATGCACCCTGTAGGGCCGTGCTTTGCACGCTCGCAGAACGGCCTCAGGTCGTTCCCTACACCCCCTGAACCACCCCTGTAGGGGCAAGCTACGCTCGCCCGCCGTATTCATAAGGTTTTCTTTATAATTTCACGCTGTTCCAACATTGGGAAATCTCCCAAGCGGGTGAACGAAGGCTGCCCCTACATTCCATTTTGGAAATCGGCGCATAAACCGAAGCCCAGCGGCTTCGGTTTGGAGCGGAGCGCAAGGGAGCGGCCGAAGCTAGAGCGGATTTTGCGACGACAAGGCCGTTCCAACATTTCCAACAGCGGAACGTCCCGCATGCGGACAACGTTTATTTTGCGTCGTATGAAAAGTTCTCTGGAAGTCTGATATAAGCTCGTATATGTTCATTTCTTTTCCGTTTTATAATACCAGAAATATTATTTATATTTCCTTCCGCAACCGTGATTGAATTTTCATCGGCTGCGACAATGATTCCAATATGGTCATGCTCTAAATCGCGGAATACTCGGTCAAATAAAACAATATCCCCTGGTTTGGGGGTTGCATCTTCTTTCTGAGCATCATAATATTCTATTCTCGGATCTGCCTTTGCCCATTCTTCCCAAGCGCCGCAGCCGGCCAAATGACTACACACACATTCGCAAGGTCTTATGGGAATTTTATATTCCGCTTTCCTACAGCAGTGATAGACGAAGGCGGCGCACCAATTTCCATTCGCCTCTTCGATCGTCCAACCTGGAAAATAAGCTATTATCTCCTGAATATTCGCTTCCGTCTTCATAACATAGCCGTGAAAGCATCTTAATGCCTCCGCTTTCGCTGCGTCTGACAATCTGCTCATAAGCCACCTCTCCAATGTCCATCTTTTCCCAAATCAACTGTTTGCCATGCAAAATAAACGAAGTCGACCCATTCAAATCGACTTCGTTTAAAAATGGTGGGGGAAGGTGGATTCGAACCACCGAAGCTATAAGCAGCAGATTTACAGTCTGTCCCCTTTGGCCACTCGGGAATTCCCCCATATTAAATTCAAAGTAAAATTGGAGCCGGTAGACGGATTCGAACCCCCGACCTGCTGATTACAAATCAGCTGCTCTACCGGCTGAGCTATACCGGCGTCCTGCATAGAACACGCTTATTATAGCGGCGGTTTTTCGGGTTGTCAAGATTTTTTTTGGATTTTGCCGCGAACCGGCTGTGCCCGCCGCCGGTCCCCACGGGGGACCTCAGTCCCCAAGCCGCTGAATATCGGCTCCCAGAGCCGTGAGCTTGCCAATGAGGTTCTCGTAGCCCCGCTCAATATAGTGAATATCCTCCACCCAAGTCTCGCCTTGTGCCGCCAGGCCGGCGATCACCAGAGCCGCACCGGCTCTGAGGTCGTGGGCCTTTACGGTAGCGCCGTGGAGCTGCTCACAGCCCGTGACGGCGGCGGACTTCCCGCTGACCTGGATTTTCGCGCCCATGGCCTGCAGCTCCTCACAGTAGCCGAAGAACCGGGTCTCGTAAATACTCTCCGTGATGCGGCTGACGCCCTCCGCCAGAGCCATGCACACGCAAATCTGTCCCTGCATGTCCGTGGGGAAGCCCGGATAGGGCAAGGTTTTCACCGTGGAGCGGCGCAGACGGCGAACCTTCTGGACGCGGATGGAATCGTCGTACTCCAGAACTCTGGCGCCCATCTCCCGGAGCTTGGCGGAGATGCAGTCCATATGCTTGGGAATGACGTTCCGGATCAGCACGTTGCCCCCCACCGCCGCCACCGCCGCCATGTAGGTACCGGCCTCAATTTGGTCGGGAATAATGGAATAAAATCCCCCTTGCAGGGACTGTACCCCTCGAATTTTGATCACGTCGGTACCGGCGCCGGAAATTTGGGCTCCCATGGTATTCAAAAAGTTGGCCAGGTCCACAATATGCGGCTCCTTGGCCGCGTTTTCAATAACCGTCAAGCCAGGCACCAGGGCGGAAGCGATGATGATATTGATGGTGGCGCCCACGGAAGCCACGTCCAGGTTCACCCGGCCTCCCTGCAGGCCCTCCGGTCCCGCCTGCGCGCAGACATACTGGCTGGTCTCCTCCACCTCCGCGCCCAAGGCGATAAAGCCCTTGACGTGCTGGTCAATGGGACGGGGCGCAAAGTTGCATCCCCCGGGCAGCGCCACCCGCGCCTGGCCGAACCGGCCCAGCAGGGCGCCGATGAGATAATAGGAGGCCCGGATGCGCCGCACCAGCGCCGGATTGGGCTCGGCATAGGCTACGGCGCTGCAGTCAATCTCCACGGTGTCGTTGGCTCCCCGGACGACACTGGCGCCCATTTGCTCCAAAATATCCAGCAGGATCTGCACGTCGGAGATATCCGGCACGTTTTCAATTTTGCAGGCGCCCTTGACTAAGAGCGTGGCCGGGATAATGGCGACGGCGGCGTTTTTCGCGCCGCTGATGGTAATCGTCCCTTCCAGCGGCCGACCGCCCTCGATTTTATATCTTGGCATGGAATATCCTCTCCCATGAGACGTGCTCCGGGGAAAATCCACACAGAGCCAATTTTTACTATAGCATGAAACCAGGAACTTGTAAAGGAAAAATACAGACCGTCGAAAAATTGGAAAAAGAAACGTCTAAATACGATGTGAACGGAGAAACCGGCGCAGGGTTTCCATCCCGCCCAATCGAAACCTCCTTCCACCAGGCCGCCGGGGCCCGGGGCACTTCCACGTCTCCGGTTAAACCCGGAAGAGCCTCTTTCAGGCAATGGATTCAGCGCGCCGCAGCCCCTTGGGATAGTGATTTTTCAAAACGCCGCCGGAGCCCTTGGCCCAGCCTACGGAAAGACCGCCTGCCGTAACCAGCGTCCAGCCGCTCTGCGTCCCGGGGAGCACCTGGCCGGCCAAATACCGGCGGATTTCCGGCCCCTGGGGGTCTAGATCCTCCGTTTTGCCGCAGCGTCTCAGCCATAGGGCCAAGGCGTGGGCGGGCAGAAAGCGCCGGTCCCGGCACTGTCCCAGCTCCAGTCCCGCCCGCAGAACCCGCAGGCCTTTTAATTCCGGCAGTTCCTTCGGGACCCAATAAAAGGTCTGACCGAACCATACCGCTTTCCCGGCGGGCAGGGAGAATGCCAACTCCCCGGCGAAGCGCTCAAATTCCACCGGTAGGGCTTCGGCGGGCTCCCGTTCCGGCTCGACCTGCGCAGGGGCGGCAGCCCGCCGCAGGACCGCCGCAAAATGTCCTTCCCCCCGGAGCAGATGGGGCCAGAGCCGGCAGGCGCGGGAAAGGCCGGGCGCAGGGTTAGGAACCAAAGCGGGGTCCCCGGGGGCAAACCAAGGCGCGGGCACGGCTTCCAGGTCAAAATCTGGATGCCGGTGCAAAAAGGTGCTGACCACGCCCTCGTCCTCCTCCGGGGCAAAGGTGCAGGTGGCGTAAACCAGCCGTCCGCCGGGGGCCAGGAGCTGGGCGGCAGCATCCAAAATTTCCGCCTGCCGCCGGGCGCACCCGGCCACCAGCTCCGGGCTCCAGTCCGTGAGCGCCGCAGCCTCCTTGCGGAACATCCCCTCTCCAGAGCAGGGCGCGTCCACCAAGACCCGGTGAAAATAGCCGGGAAAGCGCTGCGCCAGGCGCTGGGGCGATTCATTCAGCGCCAAGCCGTTGGCCACGGCCATCCGTTCCAAATTACGAGCCAGAATTCGGGCCCGTTTCGGGTTGTATTCATTGCATACCAGCAGGCCCCGGCCCGCCATCGCCGCGGCCAGCTGGGTGGATTTTCCCCCGGGCGCGGCGCAAAGGTCCAGAATCCGCTCTCCGGGCTGGGCCGCCAGCAGCTCTGCCGGGGCCATGGCGCTGGGCTCCTGCAGGTAATACAGCCCGGCCTCGTGCCAGGGATGCAGGCCGGGCCGCTCCTGCGGGAGATACCAGAAGCCGTCCTTTGCCCAGGGGATGGGCGTCAAAGAAAAGGGCAGAGGCGGCGGGCACGGGGTTTTCAGGGGATTCAAGCGCAAGCCCAGCGCCCGAGGGCGGTCGTAGGAGGTCAGAAAATCGGGAAAGGCCGGCCCAAGCTGCCGCTGGACCCGGTCTAAAAACGCCTGAGGAAGCATGCGATCCCTCCTGTCTGCTTAGTATGGCTCCATTTTGCCTGGAGCATCAAAAAAATACGGCGGGCGCGACAAAAGCCGCTTGCCACGCCGGGCCTGTACAAGCCCGCCGGGCTGCGAATTACAAACACCGGACCGGCGGAGCTTAAAATCGGCGGGTCCGGGGAAAAACTGTTGCTTTTTTACGCCGCTTGTTTTATAATAGAAGTAATACGGCATTGCTTTGCCGGTTCAAAGAGAGCATAGAAAGGGAGTAGACAATGGGAATAATCAACCATCAGACAAACAACACCCAGGCTTTGGTCAAGGGCAGCCGGCCCTGGCTGGAGCAGCAGAGCCGGAATACCCGGGTAACCCTATTGGGTATGATCGCATTTACAGCCGTCAACATAGTTCTGCTGATCACGGAAGCGAATCGTTATTTCCTGTTTTCCGCGGCGCTTCCCTATTACCTCGTCGCGTTTGGAAGCTTCTTCAGCGTTCTGCCTGACCTGCAGGCCTCGGTGATTGGGCTCTATGCAGGCGCCGGCGTCCTGATACTGGCGTATTTGCTTTGCTGGGCCTTCTGGAAAAAGCACGTGGCCTGGAGTATTGCGGCACTGTCGCTGTTCGTCATCGACTGCGGCTTCATGATTTGGTCCTATGTGGGCTTGCCTGCCGAGGATTTGGCGCAAGTCGCAATTGATGCGGTCTTTCATATCTGGGTACTGGTGGTTTTAGTCAACGGCGTCCGCTCCGGTCTAAAGCTACGGAAGCTGACCGCAGAGGAACAGCCCGTCCCCGCCCAGGCGGTATCCCAAGGTCCGGAATTCTGAGTCTGAGACCCCGCTTTTCCCCGCGAAGCGCTTTGGCTTCGCGGGGTCTTCTTTTTTCCGAGTCAAACCCACCGGCGCCGAGCTTCGGTCTGGTTGTGTTTTCCACGGTTCTTTCCGATGCCGGGTATACAGGGAATAACCCGCGGCCATTCCGCGGGCGAGCGCAGCTCGCTCCTACGGGAGGAGCATCGATGATGCGGTGTAGGGGCGGACTGCGGCCACCCGCCGGGGAGATTCTCCGAATTTGCGGGGTTTGGCGGGCGGGCAAAGCTCGCCCCTACGGGGTGAATATCGATGATACGGTGTAGGGGCGACCTGTGGTCGCCCGCCGGGGGATTCTCCGGATTTGCGGGGTTTGGCGGGCGAGCAAAGCTCGCCCCTACATCGTCATTTAAGACAGCGCGGTTCGGGATAGCCGAAGGCCTAAATTTCCAGCCGATTCAGGCCTGAGCCGGCAGGCGAATGTCCCCTTTGGGAACCAGGTCCCAGGAAAAAAGAGGCACCAAATCCCAGGGGGAGCAGGGCTCCGGCGCGTCCAGCAGGCCCGCCCAATGCGCCAGGTACCCCAAAAGGACCTCGGGCTCCACACCAGCGCGCAGAGCGCCCAGTTCCAGGTCCTGGTCTCGCTTGCTGAGACGCCGGCCCTGGGGGCTCAGGAGCATGGGCACGTGATTATAGCGGGGATGAGGAAAGCCCAGAAGCTTCTGCAAATACATCTGCCGGGGCGTAGAGGACAGCAAGTCCGAACCCCGGACCACCTCCGTGATTCCCGCGTCCTGGTCATCTACCACCACCGCCAATTGATAGACGAAAACCGAGTCCGCCCGTCGGACCACGAAATCGCCACAGTCCTGGGCCAGATTCTCCGCATAGCGTCCCTGAACGCCGTCCACCAGCGAGACGACCTGGTCCGGCACCCGGACCCGCCAGGCGGGCGCGCGGTCAAAGGCCGCCCGTTGAGCGGGCGATAGGCTCCTGCACCTTCCGTCGTAGACATAGACGCCCTCCGCCGGGTGAGGCGCGTCCGCGCTGTGCAGCTGGCTACGGGTGCAGTAGCAGGGGTAAATCAGCCCCATGGCCTGCAGCCGGGAAAACTGCTCCTGGTAGGCCTGAGTCCTCCGGCTTTGGGGCGCGGTCTCCCGGTCCCAGGTCAGCCCCAGCCACTCCAGGTCCCGGCGGATTTGGTCGGCAAAAGCGGCGCTGGTGCGCTGGGGGTCCAGGTCCTCCATGCGCAGCACCAGTTCCCCGCCCTGGGCGCGGACGGAGAGCCAGGCCAGCAGGCAGGAAAACGCGTTGCCCAAATGCATTCGCCCGCTGGGGGTGGGGGCAAAACGGCCGATCACGCCGGGTCCTCCGGCAAATCCACCCAAACGGGGAGGTGCCCCAGCGCCGGAATCACCTTTTGCGTCAGGTCCTCCGTGGAGATGCGCAGGGTGGAGGTATTTTGGCAGGGATGCATGCCAAAATCGCGTTGGCACAGCAACGGGCGGTCCAGGACCAACTGCACAGCGCCAACCCGGTCCCGCAGCAGGGCCAGAAGGCTGGCGGAGCCAGGCTGGACGCCCAGCAGCCGCTCCAGATCCTCCGCCGGAGCAAAGCTCAGCCGGGAGCAGCCCAGCTGCGCGGACAGATACTTGGTTTTAAACACCTTTTCGCCGGGCAGGAGCAGCAAATAAAACTGGCTCCGCTGCCGGTTGCATAAGAACAGGTTCTTTGCAATGGGAGCTCCCAAAACCCGCTCCACCGCCCGGCAGGTCTCCAGGTGAAAAGCCGGGTCGTGGTCCACCCGATGGAAAAAGACGCCCAGGGCGTCTAAAAAATCATAGCAGGCCAGTTCTAACGACGTGCGCCCGGCCGTCGATAAAGGACGACCGGCGTATAATTTTTCATCCATGGCAAACAACACGCATTCCTCCCGTGTGGGGTTTGGATTTTGCTTTTCTGTGAAATCTTTCCTGTACTAGAACATGTAGGGGCAACCTGCGGCCGCCCGCTGGAAAATCCGACGGGACCGGCGCAGTGCGGTTCCCAGATAATTCCCGCATCAACGGCGGGCGAGCGCAGCTCACCCCGTGGGGGTGAGCGTCGATGATGCGGTGTAGGGGCGGACTGCGGCCCCCCGCTGGAAAATCCGACGGGACCGGCGCAGTGCGGTTCCCAGATAATTCCCGCCTCAACGGCGGGCGAGCGCAGCTCGCCCCTACGGGATGAGCGTCGATGACGCGGTGTAGGGGCGACCTGTGGTCGCCCGCTGGAAAATCCGCCGGGACCGGCGCAGCGCGGTTCCCAGATAATTCCCGCTTCAACGGCGGGCGAGCGCAGCTCGCCCCTACGGGAGGAGCGTCGATGACGCGGTGTAGGGGCGACCTGCGGCCCCCCGCTGGAAAACCGACGGGACCGGTGCAGCGCGGTTCCCAGGTAATTCCCGCCTCAACGGCGGGCGAGCGCAGCTCGCCCCTACGGGAGGAGCGTCGATGATGCGGTGTAGGGGCGACCTGCGGCCGCCCGCTGGAAAATCCGCCGGGACCGGCGCAGCGCGGTTCCCAGATAATTCCCGCCTCAACGGCGGGCGAGCGCAGCTCGCCCCTACGGGATGAGCGTCGATGATGCGGTGTAGGGGCACCTGTGGCCCCCCGCTGGAAAATCCGACGGGACCGGTGCAGCGCGGTTCCCAGGTAATTCCCGCCTCAACGGCGGGCG
>CATXTO010000025.1 GCA_958402445.1 uncultured Eubacteriales bacterium | reverse complement strand
CCGTAGGGGCGTGCTTTGCACGCCCGCGGGCGACCAACGGTCGCCCCTACATTTCGAAATCGATAGATTACCCGGGCGGGCGGCCAAAAGCCGCCCCTACACCGCACCATCGATTTTCATCCCATAGGGGCGTGCTTTGCACGCCCGCGGGCGACCAACGGTCGCCCCTACATTCCGAAATCAATAGATTACCCGGACGGGCGGCCAAAAGCCGCCCCTACACCGCACCATCGATTTTCATCCCATAGGGGCGTGCTTTGCACGCCCGCGGACGACCAACGGTCGCCCCTACATTTCAAAATCGATAGATTACCCGGGCGGGCGGCCACAGGCCGCCCCTACACCGCACCACCGATTTTCATCCCGTAGGGGCGTGCTTTGCACGCCCGCGGGCGACCAACGGTCGCCCCTACATTCCGAAATCAATAGATTACCCGGACGGGCGGCGGGGATTTCTCAGCTCAGCTCCGACCAGTCGGTGATTTGGCCCAGGAAAATATCCCGGATTTGCTCCTTGCTCAGGTTATCCACCGGATTTTCCGGATTTACGATCACGGCGATGCCGTCCAGGGCAATACGTTCGGAGGTCAGGCCCTCCGCCAGCTCCTCCTCTTTGAGGTCCCGGGAGCTCATGCCGATTTCACAGGTGCCGTCGATGGTCGCGGTGATGCCGGCGCCGGAGCCGGTCTGCTGCACGTCGATGGTGACGCCTTCGTTCCGGGCCATATAGGCCTCCGCCAGCTCCATCATCACAGGGCCCACGGAGGTCGAGCCGTTGAGGCTCAGATTACCACCCAAGCCCGCAGGGGTATACGCCGGGGCATTGTCTTGGACGGCGATATACTTCTCCGCCAGAATGGCCTGGCCCTCGGCGCTCTGAATAAAGGTCAAAAAGTCCTTGCCCAAATCCGTAATCTTGTCGGCCCGGTAGCAGAGGTTGAAGGGGCGGGACACGGGGTAAGCACCGGCCTTCACCTGCTCCACCGTGGCCTCCACGCCGCTTACTGCCAGGGCCTTCACCCCGCCGTCCATGGCGCCCATGGAGACGTAGCCGATGGCGGCCTTGTTGCCGGCGACGGTCTGGGACACCACCGAGGTGGCGTTGACGATTTCTGCGGTCTGCACCGTGGCGTCGTCGCCTTCGGAATCCACCACGCCCAAAATCTCCACAAAAGCGCCCCGGGTGCCGGAGCCCTCCTCCCGGGAAATTACGGTGATGGCGCCCTGCTGGGACTGGCCCGGGTTGGAGCCGCCGGTTGGGGCGTCGGCGGGATTCGTGCCGGGGGCGGGCGACGGGCCTCCGGTGGCGCAGCCTGCCAGGATGCCGGCGGCCAGCACAACCGCCAGGGCCAGTGCCCCTTGCCTTTTTGTATTTTTCATATTCATTTCCTTTCTCCTACCCTGTAGCGGTAGTATTTCCCGTTTCGCTTGGGTTATCAGGCTTCCGGGTTCGGCTTCATTATAGGCCGGGACGGTTAAAACCCCTACCGCGCCCTGGTTAAACCTGTGTAAAATGCAGGCGTCTCCCCCGCGGCCCAGCGCGGGAAGGCGCGCGGTTCCAGTCCATACTCAGCTAAAAATAATTTTTTGATCCATATTGACAGTCATATAACCATATGCTATAATTTTGTCATCATAAAAAATGGAGGTGTGATGACAATGCGATGGATTTTGCCCGGGACGGTGCTGGAGGCGGACCCGGACCGGCCGACGGCCGCGGAGGAAGTATTTTCGTCTCTGTTCCTGGGGGGCGGCCTGGTTTTGTCCCAGGTCTGCCGCATCACCGGCCTGGAGCCCTACACGGTGCAGAATTGGGTGAAGCGGGGGTTCCTGGCGCCCCCAGTGCGGAAGAAGTACAACCGCCGGCAGCTCTGCCGCATTCTGATGATCAACATGCTCAAGACCGCTTTGCCCATGGAGGCCATCTGCCGGCTGCTGTCCTATGTCAACGGGCAGCTCAACGACGAGAGCGACGACACCATCGACGACAGCCAGCTCTATCTTTATTTTCTCCGTCTGGCCGCCGGCTGTCGCCTGGAGCAGCCCCTGCCCAGGCTGGACCGGGAGCTGGAGGCGGTGCTGGCGGACTACCAGGAGCCCTGCGCCGGCGCCCGGGACCGGATCGCCGGGGCGCTACGGGTGATGGTGACAGCCTACCTCTCCTCCCAGTTCCAAAAGCAGGCGGAGGAGCAGCTCCAGGAACTGGGGCTGTAGACGGAGAGGAGCGGAAGCATGGAGAAAAAATCGGGAAGAAAGACGGCGAAGCGGGCGGTCAAGATCGTCCTGCTGGCCGCAAGCCTGGCCCTGTGCGGCTATGTGTTTTATTGGATGGTCAGCTCTGTGGTGACCAGCGGTTCCTGGCAGAGCTGCAAGCAGGAGCTGACCGCGGCCTTTCTGGACGCCGGGAGCCAGGGGGCCCAGGCCAAGTACCAGGGCCAGGTGGTGGATTTGGACCAAATGGCCCTGTCGGCCTATTATAACAATCTGATGGCCGGCAGCGTGTACCGGTCCGGCGGCGCGCCGGATCACCAGGAGACCATCACCCTGTATCTGCCCGGCGGCACGGCGGTGCTTGCGCCTGTGGCGGGCTCCGACGACGCCATCCAGTTGCAGTGGACCGCCGGGGACCGGACCCGGGGCTTTTACTTACGAACGGGTTTGGGCTTTGACCATATGGTCCGAGCCTTCGCCGGCGCCCAGGAGCGGGCCGCCGAGATAGAAAAAGGAGCATAACAAGCATGCAAGACGGAACTTATCGTTGGAAGCCGGATTCCGGCGGCGACCAGAAGCGGCGGCCCGACCCCCGGCGCATGGGAAAATTTCTGGGCATCGGCGCGGCGGTCATAGTGGCCCTGCTGCTGGTGTCCACCTGCTGGTACACCGTGGACGACAAGCAGCAGGCGGTGGTCACCACCCTGGGCAGAGTCACGGACGTCACCGGGGCCGGGGTGCACTTTAAGCTGCCCTTCGGCATCCAGCGGGTCCAGAAGGTGGACGTGAACGTGTACCAGAAGATCGAGCTGGGCTACCGCACGGACCCCTCGGCTTCCGAGGGCTACGACCTGATGGAAAACGAGAGCAAAATGATCACCGGGGACTACAACATCGTCAATGTGGAGTTCTTTGTGGAGTACAAGGTCTCCAACCCGGAGCGGTATCTCTTCGGCTCCTACCAGCCGGAGAGCATCCTGCGGAATCTGATTCAGAGTCAGGTGCGCAACGTGGTGGGCTCCACCCAGGTGGACGCGGTGCTCACCGACGGCAAGGAGTCCGTGCAGATGCAGGTCAAGGAGCTGGTGGCGGAGGTGCTCCAGGACTATGACATCGGCCTGACCCTGGTAGACGTGAAAATCCAGGACTCCGAGCCCCCCACCCAGGAGGTCATCGAGGCCTTCAAGGCTGTGGAGACCGCCAAGCAGCAGGCCGACACCGTGGTGAACCAGGCCAAGGCCTACCAGAACGCCCAGCTCCCCCAGGCCCAGGCCCAGGCGGACCAGCTCCTGCAAAACGCGGAATACCTGAAGCAGGCGCGAATCAACGAGGCCGTGGAGCAGGTGGCCATGTTCGAGGCCATGTACGAGGAGTACCGGCTCAATCCGGCCATCACCCGGTCCCGGATGTACTATGAGGCCATCTCCCAGGCCCTGCCCGGGGTGAAGCTGTTCATCAGCACCACTGGGGAAAACGGCGTGAACATGGTTTTGCCCCTGGAGAGCTTTGTCGACGCCGGGTCCGAGCCCACCTCGCCCCCGGAGACCACGGAAGGAGGAACCGAAAATCCATGAAAAAGAAACTGATCTGGGGCGCTGTGGCGCTCCTGGCGGTCATCTGCCTGTTTGGCTCTTTGTACACCGTGTCCGAGAACCAGTACGCCTGCCGGGTCCGGTTTTCCAAAATCATCGAGACCACCGAGACCCCGGGTCTCCACTTCAAGCTCCCCTTTCTGGACAGCGTGAAGTATTTTCCCAAGGCCACCATGCTCTACGACATCCCGCCCTCCGAGGTGCTCACCTCCGACAAGCAGAACATGACCGTAGACAGCTACGTGCTCTGGCGGGTCTCGGACCCTCTGCTGTTCTACCAGTCCCTGGGCTCCACGGTGGTGGCGGAGGAGCGGCTGGACGCCCTGACCTATAACACCCTGAAGAACTTCCTGGGCACCCTGTCTCAGTCGGACATCATCAACATGGACGACGCGTCGGGCCGCAACGACATTTACGCGGGCATTGCCGACGGGGTGGACCGGCTGGCGGAGAACTACGGCATCCAGATTGTGGACGTGAAAATCAAGCGCTTTGACCTGCCGGAGTCCAACGAGAACGCCGTGTATACCCGCATGATCTCCGAGCGGAACCAGATCGCGGAGAAATACACCGCCGACGGCAACTACGAGGCGTCCATCCTGCGCAACGACGTGGATAAGCAGGTGAATATCCTTTTGTCCAACGCCAAGGCCGACGCGGCCAAACTGGAGGCGGAGGGGGAGGCCGAGTATATGAAGCGGCTGGCCGCGGCCTACAACACCGAGGAAAAACAGTCGTTTTACCAGTTCACCCTGGCCCTGGACGCGCTGAAGCAATCCCTCAGCGGCGGGGAAAAGACCATTATTCTGGGGGAGGACTCTCCCCTGGCCCAAATCCTCTTAAAGCCCTAAACGCAAATCAAACCGGAGCCGCAATCGCGGCTCCGGTTCTTTTTTCCCGACCAGCCCCCTGCCGTCGTTCCCACTGTAGGGGCCCCAATTGCGGGCGTGCAAAGCTCGCCCCTACGGGTTGAATTTCGATGGTGCGTCTGTAGGGGCGACCTGTGGTCGCCCGCGGGGAGAGGCTATCAAGATGGGGTGTAGGGAACGACCTATGGTCGTTCCGCGGGCGAGCGAAGCACGCCTCGTCGCAGAGGACTGCGCTCCCGCAAATCCGCTCCCAGCCGGGCGCGGATTCTTGTCCGCTCCGTCTCTGCTCCTCTCCAAACCGAACCCGCTATCGCTGGGCTTCGGTTTGGGTCCAATTTTGGGAATAAAATGTAGGGGCGACCTACGGTCGCCCGTTGGGAATCCTCCGGTTTTGCAGGGTTGGCGGGCGAGCACAGCTCGCCCCTACAGCCGGATTATGGGAAATTTTCAATGCAAGGGGCATTCGGCAGGGCCAGGGTCGCCTGCACCCTGGCCATATGTGAGGCCGAATCGTTTACCAGGGTTCGGAGGGGTTTCCCAAGGGGGCGTCTGGTAAAAAGCCCCCTTGGGCGCCCTTCTTTTCGTGTCTTTTCTTGGGCGCGCAAGAAAAGACACCCGCTGGAGGCGCATCGGGGCAAAGTCCGCTTTTGCCCCGGCGGCTATTCGCCGCCATCGGCACCGCTTCCTTGCCTCTCCTCTCCCCACAAAGGCTTCTCCTTTGCGGGGGCCCCAATTGCGGGCGAGCACAGCTCGCCCCTACGGGTTGAATTTCGATGGTGCGTCTGTAGGGGCGACCTGTGGTCGCCCGCCTGGAAAATCCACTTATATACGGGATGTAGGGAACGACCTGTGGCCGTTCCGCGGGCGAGCACAGCTCGCCCCTACGGGATGTATCTCGACGGTGCGATGTAGGGGCATACCAATGCCCGGCATATCCGGGGGCCCCATTCTCTGGGCAGCCGTACAAACAAGAATCCCCACCCAACTGGGCGGGGATTCCCCACGGCGCGGCCCTCGGGTCGGAACCGACGGCGCGCCTCAGCCGCCGGTGATGCCCAGCAGCAGAATGCCCAGGTTCTCCCGATAAATCTGGGGAAATTGGGACAGGGGCAGGGGGTTGACTCCCTCGCCCACCTCAATGGTATAGCCGGGCCGCCGGAACTGCTGGATAAACCAGTCCTTGTACCCGGCAAAGGAGGAGTTGTAGGGGGTGTCCTCCAGGGCGTAGCCGCTGGCGGCGGCGAACTTCTCCCCCAGCTCCCGGGCGCCGGGCACCTGGTAGTCCTGGAATTGCCAGTAGATCACCCGGCCCTGGGTGTGGTAGGCCAAGACCAGAGCCGGGTCCACCCGCTCTGTGTACCGTGCCAGGGCCTGGGTCTCCCGCTGGTTCAGGGGCCGGGCGCCCACAAAATCCCGGGGTCCCGGCCGTGTGTAGCCCTGGCTGAACTTGATCTGCCGAGCGGTCTCCCAGCCGGCGGGGTAGTTCAGGTTCAGGTCCACGCCCAGCAGATTGGCCTTCCACCCATTGGGAAAGGGGATCCAGGGATAGTTGGAGGCCAGGGCCCGGGCGTACTCATACCCGTCGCTGCCCGGCTGCAGCGCCCTGGTCACCAGGTCCACCCCGTCCGGATTCACCATGGGAACCATGTAGATGGTGGCCGCGGCGGTCAAATCCCGGGCCCTGCGGCCCTCCAGAACCCCGTCCTGGGCCACGGCCTGGGCCAGGGCCTCAGCAAACGCCAGCAGCAGCGGGGCGGTGATCCACTCGTTGGCGTGGTGGGCCGCGGTATAGAGCACCCGGCGGGGTCCCCGGCCCAGGGTCAGGGTCTCCACCGGCCGGCCGAAGGCCGTGGTGGTGAGGGTCTCCGTGCGCAGGAAGGGGTACCGGGCCACCAGGCCCCGGATACAGTAGCTGCACAGTCCCGCCGTCATGGGGACGTTCGTGGGCACCACAGGAAAGCCCAGGGGCACTGTGACCCGCGCGCCCACCTGCAGCCGCGTGGGGTCTAAGTTGGGATTCGCCGTCTCCAGGGCCACCACCGTAGTGCCGTAGGCCTGAGCCAGCCGCCAGAAGCTGTCCCCAGGCTGCAAAATGACCGTCCGGTAGCCCAGCCAGTACGGCTCCAGCGCCAGACGGGTGGCCTGGTCCGCCTCCCCGGTGACGGGCAGGCCCTCTCTAGTCTGGAACTCCGCCAGGGTTTTGGCGCCTGCTCTGCGCAGGGCCAGGGAAATCAATTCATCCATATACATCGCCTCCGACCATTCTATGCGCCGGGGGGAAAACTGGTGCGGGCCCCCGCCGGCGGAAAACGGACAAAGCGGGAAAATGTCCAACATATTTGGGGTGGATGCCAGTATTTTGTGTAAAACAGAGGCTTTACAGCCAGAATATCTTATTGTATAATGAGTTTGTACAATCGTTACAAAGGCCCCCCGCGCAGCTTGCGCGGCCCGGGCGAGAATTGGAGGAAATCAACCATGTCCATTCAAGTTGGCATCAACGGCTTTGGCCGGATCGGCCGGATGGTCTTCCGCGCCAGCGTCAACCACCCCGAAATCGAGATTGTGGGGATCAACGACCTCTGCCCCGCCGACTACCTGGCCTATATGCTGAAATACGACACCATGCATGGCCGCTTTGACGGCACCGTGGAGTCCACGGAGCATTCCATTATCGTCAACGGCCACGAAATTCCCATCACCGCAGAGCGCAACCCGGCGGACCTGCCCTGGGCAAGGCTGGGCGCGGAGTACGTGGTGGAGTCCACCGGCCTGTTTTTGACCAAAGAAAAGGCCCAGGGCCATCTGGCCGCGGGCGCAAAAAAGGTGATTATGTCCGCCCCGTCCAAGGACGACACCCCCATGTTCGTGATGGGCGTGAACCAGGACACGTACGCCAAGGAAATGGACTTCGTGTCCAACGCCTCCTGCACCACCAACTGCTTGGCCCCCATCGCCAAGGTGCTGCATGACAACTGGGGCATCACCGAGGGCCTCATGACCACGGTGCACTCCACCACCGCCACCCAGAAGACCGTAGACGGTCCCTCCCTGAAGGACTGGAGAGGCGGCCGGGCTGCCGCGGGCAACATCATCCCCTCCTCCACCGGCGCGGCCAAGGCCGTGGGGAAGGTCATTCCCTCCCTCAACGGCAAGCTCACCGGCATGTCCATGCGGGTGCCCACCCTGGATGTGTCTGTAGTGGACCTGACCGTGAACCTGGCCAAGCCCGCCAAGTACGAGGAGATCTGCGCCGCCATGAAAAAGGCCGCCGAGGGCGAGCTGGAGGGCATCCTGGGCTACACGGAGGAGGCCGTGGTGTCCTCCGACTTCCTGGGCGACGCCCGCACCTCCATCTTCGACGCCAAGGCCGGCATCGCCCTGACCGACACCTTCGTGAAGGTGGTCGCCTGGTACGACAACGAAATCGGCTACTCCAACAAGGTCCTGGAGCTCATCAAGCACATGTACCGCGTGGACCACGCGCAATAAGACGTCCTGTTTTCCCTCCCCGCGGCTGCCTTCTGCAAAGGCCAGGCAGCCGCGGGGTTTTCCTCATTCGCCGCCGCCTTGGGCTGCGCCGGGCAGCCGGATGCGGCGGACCTCTTTCTTCAAAATGCAGGCCAGCATCAGTACCAGCGCCGTGGGGCCCGATTCGTCGCCGTCGTAGACCGCGATCACCCGGTCCGCCTGTCCCACCATATATTGCAGGCTGCGGGCCTCCAGGCTCGGGTCGTAGGGCGCGTCCGGATAATAGATGGCCGTACACGCCTTCAGCAGCCGCCACGTGGAGCCGGAATTGGCCAACTCCCACAGCCGTCGCCGCCGGCCCAGCACCGCGTCCAGGCGCAAGTCCGGATTCTCCCTGCGCCGTCTGGCCAGATTCCGTGCAACGTAAAGCTCCAGGCCGGGGGAAAGGGTGCAGAGGAACCGGGTGTAGCCATCAGCTATGGCTTGGTCCAGTTCCTTCCGCAGCCTTCGCTTGGCAGATTGCCCCTGCTCCGGCGGCAACTCCAGATTCGCGGAAATACAACATGTTTTCATTGCGCTCCCTCCCTTGTAAATCAATTCCCCTCTATATAATATATGTCTTCAACAAGCGGGCAAGCGGACATATAAAATTGCAAATCATTAAAACGGTACGGGATACCGGTATAGCGGAAGGAATCCGGCCTCCCTACAACGTGGAAATGGGAGAATCACCATGACGTTTACCTACGAGCCGGCGGTCGCCGGGACCTGGAAACGAGTTTCGCGGCAGCCACAGGCTGATCCATCGGTTTGAGGACCCGCGGTCTGTGGATTTGCCGGCGGCGCTGGACTGGGTGCGCCGGAACCGGGAGGCCCACATTGGCTCGTATACCCAGGTCCTGGTCAACGGGACGCTTGGGGGCTACTACCTGAATCCGGTGCAGGACCGCAATGGGCGCCCCTACACCGCACCACCGATTCTCTTCCCGTAGGGGCGAGCTGTGCTCGCCCGCGGAACGACCATAGGTCGTTCCCTACATCCCATTTTAATAGCTTCTCCCAACGGGCGACCACAGGTCGTTCCCTACACCGCACCACCGATTCTCCTCCCGTAGGGGCGAGCTGCGCTCGCCCGCAATTGGGGCCCCCACAAAGGCTTCGCCTTTGTGGGGAGAGGAGAGGCAAGGAAGCGGGTGCCGATGGCGGCGAATAGCCGCCGAAGCAAAAGCGGACTTTGCCCCGATGCGCCTCCAGCGGGTGTCTTTTCTTGCGCGCCCAAGAAAAGACACGAAAAGAAGGGCGCCCAAGGGGGCTTTTTACCAGACGCCCCCTTGGGAAACCCCTCCGAACCCTGGTAAACGATTCGGCCTCACATATGGCCAGGGTGCAGGCGACCCTGGCCCTGCCGAATGCCCCTTGCATTGAAAATTTCCCATAATCCGGCTGTAGGGGCGAGCTGTGCTCGCCCGCCAACCCTGCAAAACCGGAGGATTCCCAACGGGCGACCGTAGGTCGCCCCTACATTTTATTCCCAAAATTGGACCCAAACCGAAGCCCAGCGATAGCGGGTTCGGTTTGGAGAGGAGCAGAGACGGAGCGGACAAGAATCCGCGCCCGGCTGGGAGCGGATTTGCGGGAGCGCAGTCCTCTGCGACGAGGCGTGCTTCGCTCGCCCGCGGAACGACCATAGGTCGTTCCCTACACCCCATCTTGATAGCCTCTCCCAACGGGCGACCACAGGTCGCCCCTACACCGCACCACCGATTCTCTTCCCGTAGGGGCGAGCTGTGCTCGCCCGTAATTGGGGCCCCCGCAAAGGAGAAGCCTTTGTGGGGAGAGGAGCGGCAAGGAAGCGGTGCGGATGGCGGCAAATTTGCCGCCGGAGCAAGAGCGGACTTTGCCTCGACGATGTAGGGGCGAGCTGTGCTCGCCCGCAATTGGGGCCCCCGCAAAGGAGAAGCCTTTGTGGGGAGAGGAGCGGCAAGGAAGCGGGTGCCGATGGCGGCGAATAGCCGCCGGAGCAAAAGCGGACTTTGCCTCGACGTGGTCGTTCCCTACACCAGCCTTCATTAAAGCGGAAGCTGGGTCTGCCCGGCAAAGGGAACGCCCAGGTGCTCATAGGCCAGCTGGGTCACGCACCGACCTCGGGGGGTCCGGGTGAGGAAACCCAGCTGCATGAGATACGGCTCGTACACGTCCTCCAGGGTCACGGCCTCCTCCCCGATGGTGGCGGCCAGGGTCTCCAGCCCCACGGGGCCCCCGCCGTAATTCTGCATGATGGCCGTGAGCATCCGCCGGTCAATGGCGTCCAGCCCCAATTGGTCCACCTCCAGCCGAGTCAGGGCCAGATCCGCGGCCTGCTTGGTAATGACCCCGTCCCCGCAGACCTGGGCGAAATCCCGGACCCGGCGCAGAAACCGGTTGGCGATCCGGGGGGTGCCCCGGCTCCGGGCGGCGATCTCCCGGGCGCCCTGGGGGGCGATCTCCATGCCCAGAATGGCGGCGGAGCGGGCGACGATGCTTTGCAGCTCCTCCACGGTGTACAGCTCCAGCCGCAGGCTCACGCCGAACCGGTCCCGCAGGGGACTGGAGAGCTGGCCCGCCCTGGTGGTGGCCCCCACCAGGGTGAATTTGGGCAGGTCCAGCCGGATGGAGTTGGCGGAGGGGCCCTTGCCCACGATGATGTCGATGGCGTAGTCCTCCATGGCTGGGTACAGGATCTCCTCCACCACCCGGTTGAGCCGGTGGATCTCGTCGATGAACAGAATATCCCCGGGGTTCAGGTTGGTCAGCAGGGCCGCCAGATCCCCGGGCTTTTCTATGGCAGGGCCGGAGGTGATGCGGATGGCCACGCCCATCTCATTGGCGATGACCCCGGCCAGGGTGGTCTTGCCCAGGCCCGGCGGCCCGTACAGCAGGGTGTGGTCCAGGGGCTCCCCCCGCCGCCGGGCGGCCTCGATATACACGGCCAGGTTCCCCTTGGCCTTCTCCTGACCGGTGTAATCGGCCAGCAGCTTGGGCCGCAGGCTCACCTCTCCGGCGTCCTGGGGCGTCAGGGTGGGGGTGATGATCGGGGACTCCAGCTCCTGAGAAAATTCAATACTCATACCTCAGATTCCTTCCTCTTGGGAAATGGGCGGGGCCTATTTCAGCACCATGGCCCGCAGGGCGTAGCGGACCAGCTCCTCGGTGGTGGCGGCGGGGTCGCAGCCCTTCAGGGCGGCGGCGATCTCCCCCTGGGCATAGCCCAGCTCCTGCAGGGCGGCCACGGCCAGGGCCCTGGCGCTGTCCCCGGCCGGGATCGCCGGTCCGGGCCCGGAGAAATCCAGCTCCCCGGAGGCTCCGCCGATCTTATCCTTCAGCTCCAGGATAATGCGCTGGGCCAGCTTCTTCCCCACACCCTGGGCCACGGTCAGGGCCTTCTCGTCGCCGGTCATCACCGCCAGGGTGAGGGTCTGGGGGCCGCCGGCGGACAGGATGGCCAGGGCCGCCTTGGGCCCCACGCCGGAGACCCCCAAAAGGAGCTGAAAGCATTTTAGCTCCTCCCGGGTGGCGAAGCCGTACAGGTCGAAGGCGTCCTCCCGGATGGATTCCCGGATATACAGGCGGGCCTCCTGGCCCAGCCGCAGCGCCCCGGCGGTAAAGGCCGTGGTGTGACAGGCATAGCCCACGCCGCCGCAGTCCACCACCGCCAGTCCAGGCTCCAAAACGGCTATTTTTCCTTGCAGATAATAGAACATAGCGTTACCTCTGTTTCCCAGGTCAATTAAACCGGCAAAATTCTGTAGGATCGAGCTGCGCTCGCCCGCCGTTCCCCACTGTAGGGGCGTGCTTTGCACGCCCGCGGAACGACCGCAGGTCGTTCCCTACATTTTGTTTCTCAAAATCGATACCCAAACCGAAGCCCAGCGATAGCGGGTTCGGTTTGGAAAGGAGGGGCAAGGCAGCGGTGCCGATGGCGGCGAATCAGCCGCCGGAGCAAAAGCGGACTTTGCCCCGACGTGGTCGCCCCTACAGACGCGCCATCGAAATTCCTCCCGTAGGGGCGTGCTTTGCACGCCCGCGGAACGACCACAGGTCGTTCCCTACATTTTGTTTCTCAAAATCGATACCCAAACCGAAGCCCAGCGATAGCGGGTTCGGTTTGGAAAGGAGGGGCAAGGCAGCGGTGCCGATGGCGGCGAATCAGCCGCCGGAGCAAAAGCGGACTTTGCCCCGACGTGGTCGCCCCTACAGACGCGCCATCGAAATTCCTCCCGTAGGGGCGTGCTTTGCACGCCCGCGGAACGACCACAGGTCGTTCCCTACATTTTGTTTCTCAAAATCGATACCCAAACCGAAGCCCAGCGATAGCGGGTTCGGTTTGGAAAGGAGGGGCAAGGCAGCGGTGCCGATGGCGGCGAATCAGCCGCCGGAGCAAAAGCGGACTTTGCCCCGACGTGGTCGCCCCTACAGACGCGCCATCGAAATTCCTCCCGTAGGGGCGTGCTTCGCACGCCCGCGGAACGACCGCCGGTCGTTCCCTACACCCCATTTTGACAGCCTCTCCCAGCGGGCGACCACAGGTCGCCCCTACGCCGCGCCATCGAAATTCCTCCCGTAGGGGCGTGCTTCGCACGCCCGCGGGCGACCACAGGTCGTTCCCTACCCCCCATTTTGATAGCCTCTTCCAGCGGGCGAGCACAGCTCGCCCCTACATCCCGTGACCGGGGAATTTCCCAGGCGGGCGACCACCGGTCGTTCCCCACATCCCAAACATTCACCTTTAGCCCCTCACCGGCTCAGCCGCCCCAGCAGGGAGGTGCTGGATCGGGCGTGACACAGGGCGATGGCGATGGCGTCGGCGGCGTCGTCCGGGCGGGGAATCTTCTCCAGATGCAGCAGCCGCCGGGTCATGTCCATCACTTGGTGCTTGCTGGCCCCGCCGTAGCCCACCACGGCCTGCTTGACCTGCATGGGCTTGTACTCGAAAATGGGCACGCCGGCCTGGGCCGCCGCCAGGAGAATCACCCCCCGGGCCTGGGCCACGCCGATGCCCGTGGTCACATTGTGCCCGAAAAACAGCTCCTCAATGGCCATAGCCTGGGGCTTGGACCCGGTCAGCAGGGCCTCCAGGTCCTGGTGCAGCATAGCCAGGCGCAGGGAAAAGGCCAGGCCCGGGGGCGTGGTAATCACGCCGTACTGCAGCAGCCGGGTCAGCCCCCGCTCCGCCTCCAGCACCCCGAAGCCCGTGGTGGCGTAGCCAGGGTCGATTCCTAAGATGCGCATCTCAATATTTGTGGGCGATCCAATAGTAATAGAGCAGGGTGCCCAGAACAATCAAAACCAGGAAAATCCAGGCCAGCACGATCTGCCACCTGGGCCGTGGGACGTAGTGGTCCGGCTTCATCCGGGAGGCCTCCGGCAGGTCCGGGGGGACCGTCTCTTCCCCTTCCATCGCCTGAGGCGTCTGCTGTAAATCCTCATCCTGCATGGTTGTCACCTCAATCCATACCAAATGTTCCCGCCTACGCGGGGACCGCCTCCTTCTGGGCGGGCAAGGGCAGCGTCAGGCGCCGCCGCCTGGGGTCCCCGGCGCTGAGGAACAGGCCGGAAACCGGCAGAGCCTGTCCCCAGGAGACGCCGGTCTGGGCCGGCGGCTGGTGCATAGGCGTGTAGCGGAACTGAAGCCGGGGCAGGGAGCTTCGCGTCCGGGGCTCGGCGGCCGCCGGCTCCTTTGGCGCATTCCGCTGCGGCTCCGGTTCGACGCCGGGGCCCGGGGTCGCCGCGGCGGGCGCCTGGGTTTCCTCGGGCTCGTCGTCCTGCCAATAGAACATGGTGTCGGACCAGAGGTCCGGGGCCGCCGGCTCCGCGGGCGTCTCCAGCGGACCAAATTCCCCGGCTGCCTCGCCATATCGCAGCCAATACTTAAACTGCGCGGTCCGGCCCCGGCGGGCGCCGGCCGCTTCCATGGCGGCGGGCCGCTCAAAGCGCACGCACCAGGCGTAGGCCGCGTCATAGGCGCCCTGGGAGGAGTTCTCCACGCCCCGCAGGGCCGCGTATGTATTCCAGTAGCTGCCGCGCAGCTCATAGGCCAGATACTGCAGCTGCCCTTCCAGGCTCCAATAATCGTAGCCCTGCATCCGGCAGAAGCTCTGCAGATTCTGGAAGCGGCCGGCGTGCCACTGGCACAGGCCGTAGCTGGAGCCGCCGTCCCCGGAGGCCCGGAGGCTGAAGTTGGACTCGGCCTCGATGTTGGCCAGCACGCCGCAGGCGGCGGCGGAATTGAGGCCCAGCTCCTGGGTTAAAAAGTTGTATACGGCCCGCTCCACCGCCAGGTCCGCGGCCTGGGCGGCGGGGGCCAGGGGAACCAGCAGCGCCAGCATGGCTAAAACCGCCAGGGTCCCCCGAAACCATTTTCTTTTCATCTGTCTCACCCCGGGGCCTACCCCCGGCTGTCCAAAGGCTGCCTGCTAGTCGGCGGCGCCGGCTAAGTTCAGCACGTTGATAGTATGTCGAATGTGGGCGGCCATGGCGTGCATGGCGCCCTCCCCGTCCCGGCGGCGGAGGAAATCCACCAGAATCTGGTTGTCCCGCAGGGTCTCCTGGGCCAGCAGGGACTCCACGTCCAGGGTCACCCAGGTCTCATGCAGGGCGCTGTTAATCATGGGCATGAGCTGCTCCATAAATTGATTGTGAGCTGCGGCCACGAAGGCGTTGTGAAACGCCTGCTCCGGCTGAGAAAAATCTCGGCCGGCTCTAATGTACTGGGCCACCGCCTCGGCCCGCTCCGCGATCTCCGCAAGCTCCTGGTCGGTTCCCCGCCGGCAGGCCAGGTTTGCCGCCTGGGGCTCAATGATCATGCGGATCTCGCACAGGTCCCGCAGGCGGACCCGGACGGACTCCAAGCGGCGCAGGCCGATGTCCGTGCGGAACATGGCCCGGTCCGTGACGAAGGTGCCGCTGCCCCGCCGGACCTCCACGTAGCCCTGGGCGGAGAGGGACCGGACCGCCTCCCGGAGGGTGGTGCGGCTGACCCCGAACATCTCGCACAGCCGGGGCTCGTTGGGAAGCCGGGCGCCGGGGCCGTATTCCGCATCGGCGGCGATCATCTGCAAAAGCCGGTCGGCGGTTTGGTCCGTCAATTTCTGAGAGGCCTGGGCGCACATGGGTCCTCCCCCCCTTTCCAAGGTGTTATAGATTATTATTGCATAAAATGTCCTGAATTGCAAGGACTCAAATCTTTTATCCCAGTTCTCATTTGGATTTCGGATCAAAAGCCGCCGAATTTACGATCACGAAATCCTCCTCGTCCCAGAGAACAGAGGAAGCCTTGGCTCCGCCCCAAGGCTTCCTCTGTTCTTCCGGTGTGAACCTGTTCCCCTTTTCCTCGATCCCATGTTTTTGAATCGCGTGGGCATTGATTCTTGCAACCAATTCATGTGTATTGATTCGCCGTTTCCCCTGTCGGGGCGAGCTGCGCTCGCCCACCAACCTACAACAACTAATAACCCTCCCGCGGGCGACCACCGGTCGCCCCTACAGCCCATCGATTCGGCCCGCTCCTGTAGGGGCGTGCTTCGCACGCCCGCCAACCTACAACAACTAATAACCCTCCTGCGGGCGACCACAGGTCGCCCCTACACCCACTGATTCGGCCCGCTCCTGTAGGGGCGTGCTTCGCACGCCCGCCAACCTACAACAACTAATAACCCTCCTGCGGGCGACCACAGGTCGCCCCTACACCCACTGATTCGGCCCGCTCCTGTAGGGGCGTGCTTCGCACGCCCGCCAACCTACAACAACTAATAACCCTCCTGCGGGCGACCACAGGTCGCCCCTACACCCACTGATTCGGCCCGCTCCTGTAGGGGCGTGCTTCGCACGCCCGCCAACCTACAACAACTAATAACCCTCCTGCGGGCGACCACAGGTCGCCCCTACACCCACTGATTCGGCCCGCTCCTGTCGGGGCGTGCTTCGCACGCCCACCAACCTACAACAACTAATAACCCTCCCACGGGCGACCACAGGTCGCCCCTACATTTATCACCGAATATTGTAACCCAAACCGAAGCCCGGCGCAGCGGATTCGGTTTGGGGAGGAGCGGAGACGGAGCGAACAAGAATCCCCGCCCATTCGGGCGGGGATTTGCGGCAGCGCAGTCCTCCGCGACGAGGCGAGCTGCGCACGCCCGCCTACCTACAACAACTAGTAACCCTCCCGCGGGCGACCACAGGTCGCCCCTACACCCACTGATTCGGCCCGACCCTTCTTTGAAAAAGCATGCAAAACGCCCCAGGCCGTGTCTCCGGCCTGGGGCTGGGCGCTTAATCCGTCATATCCTGCAGCCGATCTAAGGGAAACGGCGGCTGGGCGACCGGCTTCATGGCAATGCTCATGAGCTTCATGGGATTGTCGTCGGCGGCAATTCGGTTGGAGCTCAGCGCGCCGCAGACCCGGCACCGATGGATGACGGCCCATTCGCCGTTTTTGCGGACCCAGACCGCGATCGGCTCCATCAGGCCGCCGCAGTCCGCCGCCCGGTCGCCGGGCTCCAGGTCCAAGTGCAGGCTGCACAGGCAATTGGGGCAGTGGTTCCGATGCTCGCTACCCGCGCCCGCAGAAACCACCAACCACCCGCACGACTTACAGGTAAACGCATCGCTGCACGTATGCGTTTTATAATAGCCCTTTTCAAATGTTTTTCTCTTGTTCTCCCGATTCATACGGGGTGTCCTCCTAAAAAGTTAAATTGAACTTTTTGGGAGGCCGAATGCGAAGCTGTACGCACGACCTCCCGGTCAGCCTACAGCCTCCGTGGTACCGATACGCTTCATATAACAAGTTCCCCTTTTTGTAGTTTTACAGATGGGCTTCCCACCTGCGATGCCATTAGTTTATCATAAAATTCAGAACAAATCAACCCAAAGCGAAGCGGCGGCGCGAAACGTTCGGGGCCCGCTGCGGGCCTACAAAATTTTACAGCCTCCTTGACACCGGTTTTGCTACATGCTAAGATGGAAGCAATAGACATCATACGTGTCTGCATATGGTCATACAAATTTACAGACAGACAAATGTCCGTGAAAAGCGGAAAATTTGGACGCCAGGAGGATTTTTATGAAGGTTTTGATCCTGAACCCCGGTGCGACCTCCACCAAAGTCTCTGTGTTTGAGGACGAGAACGAAATTTTTAAAAAAACCATCGTGCACGCGGCCCAGGACCTGGCCCCCTTCGCCCGGGTCATCGACCAGGGCGGCTTCCGCAAGGCCCTGATTTTGAAGACCCTGGAGGAGGCCGGCTATGCCATGTCGGACTTCGACGCGGTGTGCGGCCGGGGCGGCCTGCTGCGGCACATCCCCTCCGGCACCTACCGCATCACCGACCGGGCCATCGCCGACGTGATGGACCCGCCCTACGGCGAGCACGCCTCCAACCTGGGGGTCCTATTGGCCCGGGAGCTGGGGGACATGGTGGGCATTCCCTCCTTCTTCGTGGACCCCGTGTCCGTGGACGAGATGTCCCCGGTGGCCCACGTCACGGGCTTTCAGGGCATGCAGCGGGAGAGCTTCTTCCACGCCCTGAACCAGAAATCCACCGCCCGGAAGGCCGCCGCGCTCCTGGGCAAGCCCTATGAGCAGGCCCGGCTCATCGTGGTACATATGGGCGGCGGCGTGTCCGTGGCGGCCCACGAAAACGGCCTGGCCATCGACGACTACAACGTCAAAGACGAGGGCGCCTTCGGCATGGACCGGGGCGGCAGCCTGCCGGTGAACGCGGTGATCAATCTGTGCTTCTCCGGCCGGAGCAAAAAAGAGGTCAAGAAGCTGCTGGGCACCGAGGCCGGAGCGTACTCCTACGTGGGCACCAAGGATTTCAAGGAGATTGAGCGCCGGGCCTTCGAGGACGGGGATCCGGACTGCCGGCTGGTGTTCGACGCCCTGGCCTATCAGCTCAGCAAGGACATTGGGGCCATGGCCGCGGTGCTGCGCTTCCAGGTGGACGCCGTGGTTTACACCGGCGGCATGGCCTATTCGGACCGGCTCACCCAGGCGATTACGGACTACGTGGGGGCGCTGGCTCCCGTCCTGCGCCTGCCCGGCGAGGAAGAGATGCGGTCGCTGGCCGAGGGCGCCCTGCGGGTGCTCCGGGGCGAGGCCGCCAAGGAATATTGAGGCAAGGAGGAACGCCATGAAACTCGATTCCATTTCCAAGCTGCTCGCCGCCGCCGCCCAGAGTCCCGAACCCCGGACCATCGCCGTGGCCGCGGCCCATGACAAAGACGTTTTGGAGGCGGTGGCCGGCGCCCGGCGGGCCGGGGTGGCCCAGGCGGTGCTCACCGGCCGGGGGGCGGACATCCGCGCCATTCTGGAGACCCTGGGGGAGGACCCCGGGTCCTACGCGATTCTGGAGGCCCAGGACGACGGGCAGTGCGCCGCCCTGGCGGTGGAGCAGGTCCGGCTGGGTAGGGCCAATTTCCTGATGAAGGGCCTTTTGGGCACCGGGGACCTGATGAAGGCGGTCATTGACCGGGATACCGGCCTGCGGACCGGCCGGCTCATCAGCCACGTGATGCTCTACGAGCCCCAGGGCCACAAGCTGCTGGCCCTCACCGACGGGGGCATGATTACATTTCCGGACCTGGCGAAGAAGGCGGAGATTCTGGAAAACGCCGCCCGTGTCCTGCAGGCCCTGGGCTACGAGACCATGAACGCCGCCTGCATCTGCGGGGCCGAGGTGGTCAATCCCAAGATTCAGTCCACCCTGGACGCCCAGGCCCTGTCCGCCATGGCAGAGCGGTGGGCCCCCTACCGCATGCAGGTCTTCGGGCCCGTGGGCCTGGACCTGGCGGTGAGCCCCGCGGCCTGCCGGCACAAGCGCTTTGAGGCCCCCGGCGCCGGGGAGGCGGACATCCTGCTGGTCCCCACCTACGAGGTGGGCAACGGCATCGGCAAAGCCATGAGCCTGTTCGGCGGGGCCAAGAACGCCGGCATTATCCTGGGGGCCAAGGTGCCCATCGTCTTAGTGTCCCGGGCGGACAGTTCCGAGAGCAAGCTGGCCTCCATCGCCCTGGGCGCCCTCACCGCGGGTAAGGTATAGCCCCGCCGCCCATATATTTATGTAGGGATCGGCCTGGGCCGTTTCAACCTGGCCGCTTCCATGTGGTCGCTTCAACGTGGTCGCTTCAAAATGTAGGGGCGACCTGTGGTCGCCCGCGGACCCGCAAATCTCAGACATCTCCCGGCGGGCGAGCACAGCTCGCCCCTACATCCCGGTTTGGGCCGTACCTCTGGCCGGGTGGCCTGTGATCGTTCCGCCCAACCCCATGGGGAACGCCCGTGACCATCTCCGTCCCCTGTAGGGGCGTGCTTTGCACGCCCGCCTACCCCGCAAATCCCAGACATCTCCCGGCGGGCGAGCGCAGCTCGCCCCTACAGCCCCCCACGAAGCCCTCCGGTTTCGCGGGACCCTAACCAAATCGCCGCACCCCTGTAGGGAACGACCTGCGGTCGTTCCGCGGGCGAGCACAGCTCGCCCCTACATCCCGGTTTGGGCCGGTGCTCCTGATCGGGCGGCCTGTGATCGTTCCGCCCAACCCCATGGGGAACGCCCATGGCCATCCCCGTCCCCTGTAGGGGCGTGCTTTGCACGCCCGCCTACCCCGCAAATCCCAGACATCTCCCGGCGGGCGAGCGCAGCTCGCCCCTACAGCCCCCCACGAAGCCCTCCGGTTTCGCGGGACCCCAACCAAATCGCCGCACCCCTGTAGGGAACGACCTACGGTCGTTCCGCGGGCGAGCAAAGCTCGCCCCTACATCCCGGCTTTGGCCCGTGCACTGGCGGGCGAGCACAGCTCGCCCCTACATTCAGTCTTTTTCAGTAAACCCTCTGCATAGCGCGACAGATTGTAATATTTTGAAAGGTGGGATTCCTATGAAACACTTGCTCTCCGGCAACGAGGCCGCGGCAAGAGGCGCCTACGAAGCGGGCGTCAAGGTGTGCTCCGCTTATCCCGGCACCCCCAGCACGGAAATTTTCGAAAACCTGCCCCAGTACAAAGACAGCCTGTATTGTGAGTGGGCCCCCAATGAAAAGGTGGCCACGGAAGTCGCCTTCGGCGCCTCCCTGGGCGGCGTCCGCAGCCTGACCGCCATGAAGCACGTGGGCGTGAACGTGGCGGCGGACCCCATTTTCACCGCGGCCTACAACGGCGTGGGCAAGGGCTTCGTCATCGTCTCCGCCGACGACCCCTCCATGCACTCGTCCCAGAACGAGCAGGACAACCGGCACTACGCCCGCGCGGCCCGGCTGGCCATGGTGGAGCCCTCGGACTCCCAGGAGTGCGTGGACTTCATGAAGGCAGCCTTCGAGCTCTCCGAGCAGTACGAGATCCCCGTGTTGTATCGGGTCACCACCCGCATCTGCCACTCCAAGAGCCTGGTGGAATTTCACGACCGGCAGGAGCCGTCTTATGAGCCCTTTGTCCGCAATGTGCGCAAGCGGGTGAGCACCCCTGCCAACGCCTACGCCAACCACCCCATTCTGGAGCAGAAGATGCGGGATTTGGCCAAGGCCGCCTGCAACAGCCCCCTGAACCGGGTGGAGATGAACGGCACGAAAATCGGCGTCATCACCGCGGGCATCTCCTATCAATACGCCAAGGAGGCCTTCCCGGCGGACGCCTCCTTCCTGAAGCTGGGTCTGACCAATCCCCTGCCCATGGACCTGATTCGGGACTTCGCCTCCAAGGTGGAGAAACTGTACATCATCGAAGAGCTGGACCCCTTTATGGAGGAGCAGATCAAGGCCGCCGGCATCGACTGCGTGGGCAAGGAGCTCACGGGTCTTCTATATGAATTCAATCCCCAGCTCCTGCGGGAGCGGATTTTCGGCGTGCAGCCCGAGACCAAGGCCGTGGAGGCCCAGGCCGTGCCCCGTCCTCCGGTTCTGTGCCCCGGCTGCCCCCACAGAGGCTTTTTCTACACCATGTCCAAGCGGAAGGACTTCGTGGTGGCCGGCGACATCGGCTGCTACACCCTGGGCTGCGCCGCCCCGCTCAACGCCCTGGACTCCGTGGTCTGCATGGGCGGCGGCTTCACCGTAGCCATGGGCATGGCCAAGGCCTTCGAGGTGGCCGGCGACACGTCCAAGAAGGTCTTCGGCGTGGTGGGCGACTCCACCTTCTTCCACTCCGGCATGACCGGCGCGGCGGAGATCATCTACAACAAGGGCAACATGATCCCCGTGGTCCTGGACAACTCCATCACCGGCATGACCGGTCACCAGGACAATCCCGGCAGCGGCTACAATCTGGAGGGCGACATCGCCGAGCGCATCGCCGTGGAGGACGTTTTGGCCTCCTGCGGCTTTAAGAATATCATCATCGTGGACCCCCAGGACCTGAAGGCCATGCAGAAGGCCGTGGACGACGCCCTGGCCTCCACGGAGCCCGCCGCCATCATCACCCGCCGTCCCTGCCTGCTCATCAAGCGCATGAAGCACGACATCGGCCAGTGCGTGGTGGACCCGGACAAATGCATCGGCTGCAAGAAGTGCCTGAAGGTGGGCTGCCCCGCCGTGGTGATGCACGAGGGCAAGAGCTCCATTGACCCCACTCTCTGCGTGGGTTGTACGGTCTGCGCCCAGGTGTGCCCCGTGGGCGCCATTGAGAGAAAGGAGTAAGCCATGAGCAACGTGAAAAGCATCCTTTTGGTGGGCGTCGGCGGCCAGGGCGCCATCCTGACGGCCAAGGTCCTGGTCAACGGCCTCATGCGGGCGGGCTTTGATGTGAAGATGTCCGAGGTCCACGGCATGAGCCAGCGGGGCGGCTCCGTGTCCACCCAGGTCCGCTGGGGCGACAAGGTCTACTCCCCCCTCATCGGCAAGGGCGAGGCGGATTACATGGTGGCCTTTGAGAAAATGGAGGCCGTCCGGTACGCCGAGTTCCTGAAGCCCGGCGGCGTGGCCGTCATCAACGATTACGAGGTGGCCTCCGCCACCATCGCGGCGGGCCAGTTTGAGTATCCCGCCGGCTGCCTGGAGGCCATGCAGAAGGCCTTCCAGACCTTCCCCCTGAAGGCCGGGGACATCGCCATCTCCCTGGGCAGCGCCAAGTGCATGAACATCGTCCTGTTCGGCGCCCTGACCCACGTGCTGGGCCTGGAGACCATCGACTGGGAGGACGTGATCCGGCAGACCGTGCCCCCCAAGTTCCTGGACCTGAACCTGCGGGCCTTCCGGGCCGGTCTGGAAGCCGCCCGGGCCGTTTGAGAAGGAGGCCCCGTTATGGTAGAGAGCAGAATGTACGCCCTGGGCGCCAACCGGTCCTGCATCCGGGACCTGTTTGAGTACGGCCACGAGCAAGCGAAAATCGTGGGGCCCGAGAACGTGTTTGATTACAGCATCGGCAACCCCTCCATCCCCGCCCCGCCCCAGGTGAACCAGGCCATCGTAGACGTGCTGCGGGAGCAGGACAGCGTCCTGGTCCACGGCTACACCTCCGCCGGCGGCGACCTGGAGGCCCGGCAGGCCATTGCCGACGACCTGAACGCCCGCTTCCAAGCCGGCGTCCGGGCGGAAAACCTGTTTATGACCTGCGGCGCGGCCCCCGCGCTGGTCTCCGTGATTCGGGCGCTGAAGGTGTTCGAGGACGCGGAGTACGTGGTCATCGCCCCCTATTTCCCGGAGTACCGGCCCTTTGTGGAGTCCAACGGCGGCAAGCTGGTGGTGGTGCCCGCGGACACCTGTCACTTCCAGATTCGTTTTGACGAGCTGGAGGCCCGGCTGACCCCCAAGACCCAGGCCGTCTTCATCAACTCCCCCAACAACCCCTCCGGCACCGTGTACACCGCCGAGACCCTGACCCGCCTGGCGGCGCTGCTGGAGAAAAAGAGCCGGGAATTCGGCCATCCCATTTACGTAATCTCCGACGAGCCCTACCGGGAGCTGGTGTACGGCGGGGTGCAGGTACCCTTCCTGCCCAAGTATTATAAAAACACCATCATCTGCTATTCCTATTCCAAGTCCCTGTCCCTGCCCGGCGAGCGCGTGGGCTATGTTTGCGTGCCGGACTGCGTGGAGGACAGCGGGGCGGTGTACGCCGCCGTGGCCGGCGCTGGCCGGGCCAGTGGCCACGTGTGCTGCCCGTCCCTGCTGCAAAAGGTCATCGCCCGGTGCGCCACGGTGCGGCCGGACCTGGCGGCCTATGACCGGAACCGGGCGACCCTGTACCAGGCGCTCACCGCCATGGGCTACACCATGGCAAAGCCCGACGGGGCCTTCTATCTGTTTATCCAGGCGCCCAACGGCGACGGCGCGGCCTTCTCTCAGATGGCCAAGGCCTATAATCTGCTGGTGGTCCCGGGGGAGAGCTTCGGCTGCTCCAGCTACTTCCGCATCTGCTACTGCGTGAGCCCCGAGATGATCACCCGGAGCCTGCCCGCTTTCCAGGCCCTATGGGACGCCTGCCAGGCGGCGCAGCTGAATTCGACATCCCCTTGCGCCGCCGCGCCGGTCTAGGCGCGGCGACCTGAGGCGGCCGGGCGGGCCGGCCCTCCTTCCGGCCCGCCCCTTTTTCCCGGCGCAAAGGCCGGAAAAATAGGCGCGTTGCAGCGTTTGCAGCGCGCCTATTTTTTGCGCCAGCCCCCCAACGCGTGGGAAACCCATCGATTACGGGATGTAGGGGCGACCTGTGGTCGCCCGCCATTCCCCCCTATAGCAAAATTGTAGGGGCGTGCTTTGCACGCCCGCCAAACCTCCCCTATCACAGAATGTAGGGGCGTGCTTTGCACGCCCGCCAAACCCTACAAAACCGGAGAATTCCCCTAGCGGGCGAGCGCAGCTCGCCCCTACGGGATGTATCCCGATGGTGCAAA
>CATXTO010000024.1 GCA_958402445.1 uncultured Eubacteriales bacterium | reverse complement strand
GGGGCTTTGTCTATTGTCCGTTTTTTCTGGTCCTGTTCACTGCCGCAGGGGCTCCCTTTTGTCAAGTCAGTTAGAAGGTCCGCGCCAATTCTGCCGCTCTTCGGCAAGCATCCGCCAACACGGCGACAGGATCTGCATCCTGGGCGTCTAACCCGTCGGCCGCTACGCAGTCATACCCACCGATTCCAAAAAAATGGGACAGCGCCTCCAGATATCGGCTCCCCATCTCCAAGGGCGAGTGCGCATAGCAGCCGCCCCGGGTTGTGATCAACCCTAGACGCTGCGCGCGGCAGATGCCATAGCAGCCGTGGGCATCACAGCCGAAGGTGATCCCCTCTACAGAAACGTTCTCCACGTACACTTTCAGCAGGGCCGGAAAGCTCAGGTCCCAAAACGGGGCGGCAATGACGATACCATCGGCTTGGGCAAATTGCCAGGCGTAGCGGAAGCGGGGATGATTTCGCAGCCCGCGCTGCAAGAGCGACTGTCTTGCCTCAAAAAACTCCCCCTGCAGGCAGCGCAGGTCCTCCCGCATCAGTTCCAACCTTGAAACAGACCAATCTGCCGGCAGCGCGGCAAGAAACGCCTCGCCTAGCTGACGGGTTCTGGACGCGCGCCCGCGGATGCAGCAGTCCACATACAAAAGCCGCCTCATCATCGATTACGCACTTCCACTTGGAGCCCCTCCAGCACGTCCAGCGCAGCCTGATGCAGCCTTGTATCTGCGCTTGCAGTTAAAGCGGCATCCACTATGATCCGCGCGTTTGGATAACGGCTCTGAAGAACGACGGCATTGCTGATCACACAAATGTTGGAAACCAAGCCAATCAGCTCCACCTCGTCGGCATGGTCCGGCAAAACAGCTTGTATCTCCGGGTCCGTGCAGTTCATTCCAAAGGACTCCTTGTCTATGCCCTTGGCGCCGCATGCCTGCAGGGCGAGCGCCGTCTGCCCATAGAGCTGCCAGCCCTGGGTTCCCCGGACGCAGTGCGTCACTGGGAGCAGTTTTCCCTCCCGGGTCTGCAGGTAATTAGGCAGGTGGGTATCCCGGGTAAAGTAAACCCTGCCCGGTCCGTATGCCCGGACTCGCTCTGCAATTCCGGCGTCCAACGCCTCTGCACCGGGAAATCCCAATGCGCCGGTTACAAAATCCACCTGATAATCAATGACAAATAAATAACGTTGCATGTTGCCGTCTCCTTCTGCCGCGGCCGGTCCGCTTCTGGCTCCCTTGCCGCTTGCTTTTCTTTACCATAGCAAATCCCCGGGGAAAAGTCAATTGGGCTGATTGCATGGAGCGCTTGAATTTGGTATAATAGACTAAGAAGGTGAGCGCATGTATAAAAAAGATGACTTTATTTTGGTGTTTGACTCCGGAATCGGAGGCATTAGCGTCCTGCGGGAGTTGGTCAAGCGGATGCCCGCAGAACGTTTTTTATATTTTGGAGATTCCCAAATGGCCCCGTACGGCACACGCCCTACGCAGGAGGTCCGCGCGCTGACTCTGGCGCGCATCGGGTCTCTGATGCGGCGGGGCATTAAGGCTGTGGTGGTGGCCTGTAACACCGCGACCGCCGCCGCCATTGAGGAACTGCGAGCCGCTTACCCAGGGATGATTATCGTCGGTATGGAGCCCGCCATCAAGCTGGCGGCGGAACGGCATGGCGGGGGACGAATTTTAGTGATGGCCACCAATGTCACGCTCCGAGAGCGCAAATTCTGTGACCTCATGAATCGGTTTTCTCAAACCTGCCAAATTACGCCACTTCCCTGTCCGGGCCTGGTGGAACTGGTGGAGGCAGGGCACCTGCATACGCCCCAGGTTTACAGCCATCTGAAGGCGCTGTTGGCGCCTGAGTTTTCCGATAAACCCGACGCTATCGTTCTCGGCTGTACCCACTATCCATTTCTGCGGCCCGTGATCCAGGAAATTATCGGACCAGCCGTGGAGATATTAGACGGTGGCGCGGGAACTGCCCGGGAGACGTTGCGTCGGCTTCAGGCGGCGGGGCTCCTGCGCAAGGGTGAGACCGGCTCAGTAGAGCTGCAAAACAGCCTGAAATCCCGGGAAATTCTGGCAATGTCCGCCCGTCTGCTGGAACATGCTTAACATGAGTCCGTTTCCCCATTTTATTCACAGTTCTGACTCGATTTATTTTCTTTTCATTCATAATGCGTTCAAATTCGTCCGTTAGGATAAAAGCGTAAAGGAAATGCGGCAGCCGTGAGCCGCAGCCTTTACCATCCACCTCCTCTTATTTTCTTCCCGTGCTTCCTTTTTCTCTCTCTGATTTTGTTTACGCAAACGAAAAGGGCCCTGCCGTCTGGCAGGGCCCTTTTCTATATGAAACCGTGTTGTTCATTTTTTCATTATAAGGTCAGGGGGCAGTCAGCAGCAGCCTTCTCACCTAGAAATAAATCGACGCAAATCAATTTGATTTGACAGATTATCGTAAAGCCGGTATACTGGTATTACAGATAGATGGAAAAGAGAGGTTGTAACCATGGTCTTACAGGAAAACCTGAGCAAAGCCCTGCAGCAGATTCGGACGGATAAGAGCTGGTCTATTCAACGCTTTGCGGATGAACTTTACATCTCCAAATCCAATCTGCAAAACCTGTTGTCCGCTCGTGGTAATCCGCGTCTAGGTACAGTGGAGCACATTGCGGAGCGATTGCAGATAAACCCGGTGGACTTGCTCACAAATTTGGTTTTAAACCAGGCGTATTTTGAAATGCTGGTGCGGTTTTTAGAAATCAACGAGGCGCGAGAAGGCCTTCCGGCGGAGCATGCCCTCCAGCTTTTGGCTGCGTTGGAGCCTCAGGCCGAAACAGAAGAAAGAGAAGACCCGGCGTGCCTGCAAGAAATTACATAAAAAAGCGTTTTCCGTCCCTCTGGATTGCCGCTCGAAGGGGCGTTCTATGCGCATTTGTTGCAAGTTGACCTTATGATTCTGCCGCTGGTTTCAAAACTGGCGGCGTTTTTTTGCCCCTGCCGTGCAATGCCCAGGATATGCAGTACGATTTCGATGACAGCCTCAGGAAGCGCCGCCCTATTTTGCATTGCTTTGCAATTTTTTCACCTTTTTGCGCATAATAAGGACGCCGAAGCGGAATTTGGCATTTCCTGCTCGGCACGCAAGGAAGAAAGGGTGAGACAATGGCAAATTGGAAACGCGGACGCCAAAGCTTTCAGCTGGAGACGCCACCGGTTATCACGGCCTGGTCCAGCATTGCCGGAAAAAAAGAGTCGGAAGGTCCGCTGCAGGCATATTACGACCAAACCGATCAAGATACCTACTTTGGACAAAAAACCTGGGAGAAGGCGGAAGCTCACCTTCAGGAACTGGCCATGGATACACTGCTCCAAAAGGCTGGCATGAAAAAGAGTGATGTGAATTTAGTTTGTTCCGGCGACCTGCTGAACCAGTGTATCAGCTCCAGCTTCAGCCTTCGCAATACAGGTATGCCGGCCCTTGGGCTCTACGGCGCCTGTTCCACCATGGCTGAATCGCTGCTGCTTGCAGCCATGGCGGTAGGCGGCGGCTTCGTGTCCAGCGCCGTGGCCATGACCTCGTCGCACTTCGCCTCGTCAGAGCGGCAGTACCGATATCCCCTGGGATACGGCGGGCAGCGTACGCCCACTGCCCAATGGACCGTCACCGGAAGCGGCGCGGCACTGGTGCGTTCGACCGGGTCCGGGCCCGTGGTCGAGTCGGCCACCATCGGCACGATTGTAGACCTGGGCATTACCGACGCCAATAACATGGGTGCCGCCATGGCACCGGCGGCCTTTGAGACCATCCGCGCACATCTGGATGATCTGGGCGCCGCGCCGGAGGACTACGACCTGATCGTCACCGGGGACCTGGGGAAGATCGGAAGAGAAATCTTACTAGATCAGTTCAACAGCGCCGGCATTCATCTGAGCGAACGCTACAACGATTGCGGCCTTTTGGTGTTTGACACGGAAAAACAGGATGTGCATGCGGGCGGGTCAGGCTGCGGCTGCAGCGCCATCGTGCTGTGCGGCTACCTCTTAAACCAGCTGCAAAAGCAAAAAATTCGTCGGCTGCTCTTTTGCGGCACAGGCGCGCTGCTGTCTCCCGTATCCAGCCAGCAAGGGGAATCCATCCCCGGCGTCTGCCACGCGGTGTCAATTTCCTCGGAAAGGATGTGACGATATGGAGTATTTGCAGGCCTTCCTGGTTGGCGGAGTCCTCTGCCTCATCGGACAAATTCTCATCGATAAAACGAATTTAACGCCCGCCCGTATTTTGGTCTCATACGTGGTGGCGGGCGTGATCCTGGGCGCGCTGGGAATCTACGAGCCAATTGTCAAATTTGGCGGCGCCGGCGCAACGGTGCCCCTGACAGGCTTCGGCTATAATCTGGCAAAGGGCGTGCGGGAGGCTGTGGCCAGCGACGGATTCTTAGGTATTTTTACTGGAGGCATTAAGGCGGCAGCCGGCGGAATCACCGTAGCGATTGTCGCGGCATTTTTGGCCGCTCTGATTTTCAAGCCTAAAGATAAAAGCTAATTTTCGAATGAAATTGCAATGCCAGGGTAAACTACCCCTGCGGAAGCACCGCAAACGAAACTAGGAGGAAATTGAAATGGATTTCAATAACCAAAACCAGAACAATCAGAACAATCAGAACCGGAACCAGAACCAGAACCAGAACCAGAATCAGAACAACCAGAACCGGAACAACCAGAACAACCAGAACAACCAGAATCAGAACAACCAGAACAATCAGAACCAGCGCTAACAAGTAAATATGCACAGAAAACCAGGCGGCGTGTTGCCGCCTGGTTTTCTGTTTTTGAAGGCTCCTCCGGCAGCCTCGCGCGCTTCCAGCGCGGCCCGTCTCTTCTGTGGGCAGGCGCGGCTCGCCGCCAGGGCAGCGTTCCGTTGTGGGTTCACTCTGCTAGCGGCTCCAGGGCCACGGGGTACAAAAACTGAGTCGCAAAAAAATACAGATACAGCCTCTTTACCGGCAGCTTAAAAATCCGCTGCATGGCTCTGCCATAGGCCTGCACCTGGGGCGCATACCGGGCGGCGGCCTGAGCCTCTCCGCCGGGCCGAACGCGATCTGTCTTGAAGTCCAAAATGGTCATGCCGTCGTCTTCCATCAAGCAGCAGTCCACTACGCCCTGCAGCAAAATAGACTCCCCCTCCAAAGCCCGGTCCCAGATTTGTCCATCTTCCAGAATCGAAAATTTGAACTCACGCAGCACTCGCCTTTGGTCTTGCAGCTGCTTGCCCAGCTCCGTTTGAAAAAATGCAGCAATTTTCTCTTGGTCCACTGCCCCCGCCTGCCGCGGTTCAAGGAAACCCTGTTCCCGGAGGCGCTCCAGCTCCGCCTGTACACCTTCCAAGCTTTTGCAGCACTCATACCGCAAAAACTGCATGGCAAGATGTGTGGCAATTCCCACTTCACGGCCGTCCAACGCCAACGGCTCAACAAACGCAGGCTTGCGCCAGGCACGGGGTCGCTGCGGTTCCCGCACCGCTGCCCGCTCCGCCGCCTCCTGATCCAGAGCCCGCCCTTTCAGCTGGGTGACGGTGAGTTTGGAGGGGGCCTGGCTCGCCGCCAGGTGCGCATACCGAGCCCCCAGCACTGCACGTACCGCTTCTACAGGCGGCAGCTCCCAGCCCGCCTCTGGCGTCTTTTCTTGGGTAAGCGGCGGCTGCTCTTCTGACCAGGAGCCGCTCTTATGGACCTGTATCAGCCAAGGGAATCGGCTTTCCTGTATCTCTCGCGGTTTCCCTCCCAAATGAAACAGCGCTTGCGCTTCCGCCCGCGTCACCGCCGCCATCAATACCCAGTGTCCCAGGCAATTGGCCCGCCGGGACAGGGAGAGATTCCGCGGCAGCTCCATTTCCCGGGAAATCCGCTGCACCTCTGTCTGCAGGTATTTTGACGCATAGGTCATAATAAGCATATCCTTTGCCCGGGTCATCGCCACATACAGGACCCGCAGTTCCTCGGAGGTGCTCTCCGCCTTCCGTTTTTCCCGGATGGCCCGCTTGGCTACCGTGGGGTAGCGGACCCAGGTCTCCCGATCCAGCACACTGCAGCCAATTCCCAATTCCGGATCAATCAGCACGTTGGAGCGCAGCTCCTCCCGGTTAAAGGCCGCGGATAAATTGGAGAGCACCACAACTGGGAACTCCAGCCCCTTGGATTTATGAATACTCAATATTCGTACCGCCTCCTGGGCCGTGGGGCCGTCCTCAGGACGAAGGCCCCGCTCCTGCAGCCGTTCCAAATGCTGCAAAAATTGCGCCAGGTCCCGGCATCCCCGCTGCTCAAACTCCACCGCAGTCTGGAAGAAAAACGCCAGATTGCGACGCCGGCTCTCCCCGCCGGGCATTGCCGCAAAAATTGCCTCCATGTGCGTCTCGGCATAAACCCGCTCCAGAAGCCGGCTTAAACTCTCCAGCTGCGCCACCCGACGCAGGTGCCTTAGCGTCTCCAGAAAGGCGTGCGCGTCCTGGTCTCCGGCCTCCGCCGCCCGCTCCAGCGCGCCAAACAGCGGCCCGCCCTTCCATGCGCCGCGGATCCACGCCAGATGATCGGCGGAGAAACCAAATATAGGGCTCGCCAGGGCCGCCTCCAACGGAATATCCTGCAGGGGATTGTCCAGTACCTGGAGCAGGCACCAAAGTATGCGGATTTCCGCAGTTTCCAGGATGCTGCCTGCGGCGCCGGACTCCGCAGCGATTCCCCGAGCCTGCAGCGCGTTGATATAAAATTGCGCACAGCTCCCCGGAGACCGCAGCAGAATCACAATATCCCCCGGGCGAACCGGACGCAGCTCCGCGCCCGCGCGGATGGGCGTTCCATCGTGCAGGAGCCGCGCAATTCGGGCCGCCACGAAGTCCGCCTCCACCTCATATTTCGACTGCAGCTCGCCTGCTTCCTCCTGCTCCAGCTGGATGCCGTGCAGCTCCACCGCCGGCTGCGTCAGCGGTACATGGGGCACGCCCTCCCGCAGCGCCTCGGCATCTCCGTAGTCCAGTCCTCCCACAGGCCGGCCCATGGTACAGCGGAAAACACAGTTGGCTGCCTCCAGCACGGCAGCGCCGGAGCGAAAGTTTTCCGACAGCAAAATCCGCCTGCCCTCCCCGGGCTTCGCCTGTTCTGCGTCTGCGAAGGTCTCATATTTTTGAAGAAAAATCTGAGGGTCAGCCAGGCGAAAGCGGTAAATAGACTGCTTCACATCCCCTACCAAAAAGCAGCAGTTGGTTTGACTGGTCAACGCCCCAAAGATCCGGTCCTGCACTTCGTTGGTATCCTGATATTCGTCCACCATCACCTCCCGGAACCGGCGGCCGATTTCCCGCGCCGCGCTGGTCGGGCCCGTCCGCCCCTTTCCAAGAAGCAAGTCCAGGGCCCGATGCTCCAGATCGCCAAAATCCAGGACATGACGGCGGCTTTTTTCCCGCTGGAACCGCGCCGCAAACAGCCGGACCAGCTCCAGCAGGCCCCGGAGCGCCTGATTAGCCTGCTGCAAATCCGCCAGCACCTGACTAGACGGCGTGGAAAACGGCTCTTGCAGCGCCTTTAGCCCCTCCCAGCACTGGGTCCGGACTGCCTTGATACGCTCGCAGCGTTCCGGGTCCTCCGGCTTTCGCACCGCAGCAAGACGACCAAAATCCAAAATTCTGCCATGGTGGACCGCATCCCAGCTCCCGCACGTGCGCAAGGACCGCATTTGCTCCAAATTGCGCTGAAAAGTCGGGCCATATTGGCGGCACAGGGTCTCGTCCGGTTCTATTTGCTCCAACGCCCGCTCCATGGCCGGAATTTGCTCACCCAGATAGTCCTGAAGCCGCCGCAGCAAATCAGCCCCCCAGGGCGTTTGCGCCGCATCCTCTATGGCGGACACGTCCGCCTGCTCCAGGCAGTCGTTCAGCCAGGCCTCCGGCTGCAGGTGACAGCGGGCGCTGTCATAGACCTGGGCCACAATTTCTGGCACCGCCCGGTCATCCCGGCCAAACCCCTGGGTATCCACAAACGCCTGCAGGTCTGGATTTTCCCCAATGCCTGCATAAGCCTCCTCCAGCGTCGACTCCATGGCGCTTTGCCGCAGCTCCGCGCACTCGGTCTCGTCCGCCACCCGGAAATCCCCCGGCAATTCCAGGGAAAAGGCATTTTCCCGCAGCAGATCCGCGCAAAAGGCGTGTACTGTGGAAATCTGGGCCAGATATTGCCGCTGGGACTGCCGCTGCAGGTGCCGGTTTCCCGGCTGCTCCGCCAGGAGCTCCGCCAGTTTTGTCGCGATCTTTTCCCGCAGCTCCGCGGCCGCAGCCTTGGTATAAGTAATGATTAAAAACGCATTGAGTTCCGCTGGGTTTACTGGGTCGCATAGATAGCCCATCAGCCGATCCACCAGCACCTTGGTTTTGCCGGAACCCGCTGCAGCAGAGACCAGGAGCACGCCGCCCCGATTTTCCACCGCGGCCCGCTGGGCCGCCGTCAGTTGATCACTTCCCATGGAAATTCTCCTCCCTGCTCACCTGCGCCCAGAACTCTTTGGCCTTTACCGCACGCCTGACCCGCCTTTCCCCCCATAGCTCCAGAGAACACGCGCTGGCATATGGGCAGTAGCGGCAGGCGTCATGATTGCCCCGGACGTAAGGATTTGGCGTCACGTCCCCCTCCGCAATGTCACGCACCAGATGCCGCAGGGTATCAAACACATAAGATCGCAGCGTCCGCAGCTGTCCCGCAGTCGCCAAATCCCCTGTGAGTTCCCCCTGTTTTCCCTGTTTGCAGGGGAGGAATCTGGGTTCCCCGCTTGGATCCATCGCCTGCAAAACCTCCGGATTTTGAAGCAGCAGACCTTGCCGGCGGGATTCCTTCTGCCGCAGACGCTTGGCAGTCTCCGGGTCCAGTCGTCCCTCCGCTGGGAGCACGGGAACTCGGGCCGGGAAATACAGGATTCCCGCAGGGCTTGGCGGCGCGCCCAAAAGCTGCGCTCCTTCCAGCTCCAAGGCGTACAGGTAAATCAGCATTTGCAGACCCACGCCATGGAGCACGTCGCAGTAATCAAACTCCTTGCGGCCCGTTTTATAATCGACAACCCGCAGGTAGGTCTCTCCTTCTTTTTGATACAGGTCAATCCGGTCCACAAAGCCCCGAATTTGCGCGGGCACCTCGGCGCCCGGTATCTCCACCGGCGGCATTTGCCCGTGTTCCCCAAATTCCACTTCAAAGCCCGCAGGCTGAAACTGCCCTACGCACAGTTCCTCCCAGAGCTCCTGGACCACCGCCTGGAGCTCCATGAGATTGCGCTGAAACAGATAGGTCTCCCGGCTGCTCCGCTCCCCCAGCGCACTGAAATAGGTATCCTGATAGACCTCCGCATAGCCCAGAGCCAATTCCTCCGTCCGCTCCAGACTTACCTTCTGAAACCCGCCGGCATTGCAAACCGCCCGGGCGGTTCGCTCCAGCACAAAGTGGACAAAGGTCCCAAATTCCGCAGGGTCAACCGTGATTTCCTTTCGCTCCTTCGCCTGCAGGCCATAGCGTAAGAAGTAAGAAAAGCGACAGGTGGCCAAGCGGTCTACCTGTGAGGCTGAGAGCTTGAGCTGGTTTCCATACAGAGCCCGCACAGTCTCCGGCCGCAGCCGGCCCAGAGTATACCCCGCTCTCTCCAGTACCTGCTCATAGGACCTTACCGCCTCCGGCAGCGCCAAAGCCTCCGCGTAATCCCGCCGGCCCAACCGGGCCAGTAGCGCTCCTGTCTCCCAGGCGTCCGGCATCCGCTGCATGGGGCTTAGCTCCACACTGTCCTGTCCCGACCTCCCCAGCAGGCGGCACAGACGCTCAAACACAAAAGCCGGCTGTCCGCTGCAGGTCATACACAGGCTCTCTTCCGCCCCGGAGATCACCGCATAGAGTCCAGCCATCTCCTGCTCCAGCTGCCGGTACTGGTCCGCATGCAGCGGCAGCCCCATTCCCGCGAGCTGCTGCCGCTCCTGTTCGGTCAAAACCCTGCCACCCCCGCCGATTTGGGGCAGCAGCCCCTCTTGGGCCCCCAGCAGAAACACGTGTTTGGCCTGGGTCCGGCGCATGGCCGGAATGCCGCCTACCAATACGCTGTCCAGCACCGGGGGAATGGTCCCCACGCTGTACTGGATCAAAAGCTGCCGCAACAGCCGCAGAAAAGACTCCGCGTCTCGGACCGTATCGCCCAGCAGCTCCGCCAACTGGTCCATAGCGTGCATCAAAATTTCCCAGAGCTGTTCCTGCTCCTGGGCACGCCGGGCCTCTCCGTTTTCATCAAAATAGGCGGCCAGCTGGTCCATGCGGCGGGGCAGGTCCACTGCTTGAAAGAAGTCATACAGGGCCTGGAGCTGCTGCTTGGTATTCCCGGCGGCCTGCAAGCCGTTTTTTAAATGCACCAGGGGCTCTACAGCCCGACGGCGGCAGGCGTTTAATTCCTCCAGCTTGGCCTTATCTTCCTGCGACCAATCCACGCCCAGGCCCTGGGGGTGCCAGGTCCAGTCCCTGCCCCAGGCCTGCCCCCGGACGCCCCAACGGATCACATAGTTCTCCAACTGGTCGCATTCTGGCCGGGTCAGCGGGGACAGGGGGGACTTCAAATATCGCAGAACGTCATCCCGGTCCAGGCCGTCCACCACCGCCTCCAAAGCATCCAATGCCATGGCGATCACAGGCTTTTGCAAAACCCCTTCCGTCCCTGCAAAATAGGCGGGGATATGATATTGGGAAAGCACGCGGGCGAGCACCGGTCCATACCGGCTGAGATCCGAGCACGCAACGGCCAAATCCCGGTAGCGGCAGCCTGCGGCGCAGTAATTCCGCAAGCTTGCGGCAATGTAAACGCATTCTTCCTGCACGCCGGATAGCCGGACAGCCTGCGCGCAGCTGTGTAAACCTGGCAACGGAACCGCCGTACCTGTTAGCAAGTGCTTGCGAAGCAGGTCGGTTGGGCCCCGCTCATCTGGGATCTCCCGGATTGCAGTGGAAACACCGGCAGGCTTTGCCAGTTCCAGCAAAGAGCGCGCCGTGTCGCCCGCCAGCTCCATGCCCGTCGCCTGAATGTGGGACCGGCTACAGGTCAAACTGATGACAACCACTGGCGCATGCTGAATGAAATGCGTTAGAATTGCCATCTCTTGACCGGTAAAATCAGAAAAACCATCTATGTAAAACCAATGCGTTTTGGCAAAATCCGTCTCCTCCAACTGCTCCAGAAGCCGGGTCATCCGGTCCCGGGGATCCTGACCAAATCCTGCGCAGACCGTATCGTAGCACTCCAGCAGCAGCGACAGCTCCTGGAGCTTCTGCGCCAGAACGCCCTGGGTTTGCTTTGCAGCCGCCTGCAGCGCCTTGGCGTTCACGCAGCCGCTTTTGAGCTCGTCCACCACCTGAACTAGGGCCTGTAGCAGCTCCGGCTGCCCTCCGGCCGCGGCGTAGGCCTTCAGGTGCGGCTGGAGCTGTTCCACTGCCGCCGCCATGGCTACCAATCTTCCACCCGCGTCCAAGGTCTGCCGGGCAATGCCGCCGGCCTGCGCGGCAAGGCGGGTGGCCAGGCGCGTGAAGCTGAGGACCTCCGCAAACCGGCTTGTCTCGTCCCCGCTCAAGGCGCAGAGTCTGCGCTCCATATCGTGGGAAATCTGCTCCGGCACCAGGAGAATCCGGTGCCCCTGTCTGTGCTGGATATCCGTATGTAGCAAACGCAGGATCTCGTCCCGGTTCGCAATCCAATTTTCTCCTAAAATGAGCTGCAGCATAGTAGGGCTCCTTTCTCGTTGGGATAAGGAGAAATACTCCCCTTGCCTATGGCAAGGGGAGGTAGCGTAACAAAAGCTTTTCCATACGCTAAACGTTTTTCAGGCCTGCCGGGAGGCCAGAAAAACGGCTTAATTTAACGCGCAAGATACCCCCCTTGGGAGTCCTTTCATCCAATCCGCTTCCCAGCTTCGGCTTACAACCGTTTGAGGGCCCACCAGAGAACTTTTCCTCGCTCCGGGTTAGGCAAAAAGATTTTTCAGTTCTCCAATCCAGTCCAATAGCTTGAACCGGATTTCATACCCAACTCCGTCCTGGGTCAGGGTTCTGGCTAAGTCATCGGAGAGTCCGGAGGCCTCGGCCTCCTCCGTGAATCCCTGTGAGGAAGCGGGCACACATAAGGAGGGGAACAGGACGCACCACCAATTGTGGCCCTCACCCTGCCCAATGGTAATGCGCAGAGCTTCATATAAACCCGCAGGCAGCTGAAAGGTTTCATAATCCCGCGTGGGAAATTTCTCTAGGGCCAGACTTACGGTCGCCTTGAGTTGAGACCCCGCCTGCTGCAGAGCCTCGTTCGCCAGCTTCTGAATTTCCTCCAAATGCTCGGCCAAATAGGCCTTGGCCTCCTCCGCAGAACCCAGCGAAGATACCACGCTGCCCAGCCGGCCGATCACTGCGTCCCGCACCTGCAGCTTCAGGTCCTGGTCCGTCTGGTCGTCGGAATTTGCTACCACGTGCAGGCGGACCAGGCTCTCCTTCAGGGCTGAACTGTCCCGCAGCAGGCCGGCGCCGTAGGTCAATGCCACGGCAAGCAAGGCCAAAACCGCAAGCTTTTTGATTTTTCTTGCCATAAACGTCACCGTCCATCCACAATTTCTCACAGTATGGACGATGAACACGAAAATTATACGTTTTTGGCAATAAAAACCTGCGGGTAGGTTTCCTTCAACATAGAGCAGATGACTGCGGCGTACTCAAAGGTGGCGGCCATGGCATACAAAGCAGGTCCGGAGCCAGTCATGGCAAAGCCCAGGGCGCCGTAAGAGTTCATCAGAGACTTGATATAGTTGAGCTCCAGATGCTCCGCCGTTACCACCGGCTCGAAAACGTTGCAGAGCTGGCTTGCCACGGAGCCCAGCTCCCCCTGCACAATGGCCGCCTCCATCGCCTTGTGGTCCGGGAGCTGCGCAACGGCGGTTTTATCCAGTCGCCGGTAGAGCTCCGGCGTGGAAACGGAGAAATCCGGCATGCAAACCACGAAAAACGCCTCCGGCAGGTCCGGCAGCTTGCGCAACCTTTCTCCCCGGCCCTCCGCTAGGGCCGTACCGCAGAGGGTACAAAAGGGTACGTCGCTCCCCACCTCCGCCCCCAATTCCGCCAGGGCATAGGCCGAAACCGGATAGCCGTAGTGTCGGTTCAGCGCGCGCAGCACGGCTCCCGCGTCCGCGCTGCCGCCGCCCAGGCCCGCCTGGGCTGGAATTCGCTTGTTGATGCGGATTTCCAGCCCCTGGGGGTCCCGCTTCGTCTCCCGGCAAAACACCTCTGCGGCCTGCCATGCCAGATTATTTTGATCCTGGGGAATGGTCTCGTCACTGCATTGCAGCTTCCACGGCTCGCCTGTTCCCACATCCACCTCCACGTCGTCGCGGATGGAGATGGTCTGCATCACAGACCGGATATCGTGGTATCCGTCGCTCCGTTTTCCCAGCACCTCCAGGGTCAAATTCACCTTGGCAAAGGCGCCTTCATATAAGGTTTGTTTCACCGGATTTTTCTACCCTCCAGATAATACCGTTTTTCTTTGGCGTGGCCCATGGAAAAGGTTTTCCGCGGCAGGACGCCGTCGGCAATGACGCCACGGAACAGCTGGCTTTTCTCCATAGCCGGGAGCAGGAAACCCACTGCATTTTCCTGACAGGCCAGCTTTTTCAAATCGTCATCCCCGTGGATATAATCGATTTGGCCGGGGTTCTCCTGCAAATACGCATCCAGGAAAGCCTGCAGCACGCCCACCGCCAACTGGCTCTTGCTGCGGTCCAAGTATACCGTACCGGATTGATCCGCCGCAAACCACTGCACCGGATATCCATCCGGCGCGCACCACGGCTCCAGGGCAGCCAACAGCTTCTCCGGCTCCGTTTGGGTTACAATTCGGTGAATCGGTTCAAATTTTTGCGCCGGGTCGTGAATATTCTCCAGCTCCACCAACGCAAACCGGGCAGGATGGTTGGACAGGTCCACGCCGGGATTCTTGGCCTTTAATTCCTCGTAGCAGGACTTCGCCGTAGCCAGAGAGTGATTCCCGTCCCCTACGGCAAAGACCATGGCCGTTCCCGGCAGATCCCGGTACTTTTCCGGACAAGCGGCGGTATAGGCCTGCAAACGCTCCGAAAAGGCGTCTGCCTCCTCGCCGGATACCAGCCAACCCGTGATGTGTCCGCCGTCCTCCATGAGGTCGAAATCATAGAGCTTGGGCAGGCTGTTTCGCTTGGCTGCAATGGGCTCAATCAAGACCTTTTGATGATCGTCACAAAGCATGAGAATATGAGGCAATTCAATGGGCGCATCCCGGCGCACCCTCTGGCGGGGCGGGATCCGCTCCGTCACCGTCTTTTCCGTCGCGCGAATGGCAGAGGTAGAACCTGGACGATAGTCATAAGTCTCCAAGTCCACCATACCGATCAGGCCCTTGCGCACAGTGCCGTTGTGCAGAACCCGTTCTACGTACACCAAGGCATGCGGATAAGTCTGGAATACGCCTCGCTCCAGATAGGACGCCATGTTTTGATTGATCTCCGCGGTGTGCGCCGCCTCTTGGGGCGTCCCCAGCTCCGCCTCTGGCAAAATCAAATGAATTGTAGACGGCGCGTCCGCCGCAAACGTCCGCACGCGTTCCCAATAGGAGGGGTCGGAGGTAAACTGATCGCAGGCGATTACCGCCCACTTCTCCATGGAATCTACTTCGGGAAGCAAAATATCGGCCGGCAAAAATGCGTTCATTGCGCTCATACCTTTCCTCTTGTTCTGGTCGGGCCTCGGGCCCGACTGTTATTATCATTATACACAAATTTTTCAAAAAGAAAAGCATTTTTCCAGCAAAAACACCCCTTGTTAACCAAAATAGAACCTTCGTCGCCATCCGCATACACGACGCAAGAATAATCCCCGGTCTTTCCGCTCATACTAGTGCCATCTAGAAAGAAATGGAGGCACACACATGGATACCATCGCATTGATTCTCTCCATCATTGGCGCGGTCAATTGGGGGCTGGTCGGCATCTGCCGGTTTGACCTGGTAGCTTGGCTGTTCGGCGGTCAGACCGCCATCATCAGCCGGATTATCTACACCCTGGTGGGATTGGCCGGCATCTGGTGCATCTCCCTGCTGTTTCGAAAAAGAAGCCAGGCGAGCATCACCGATTGACAAATCAAAACAGGCGTCGTCCATTGGGTTGGGACGGCGCCTGTTTTTTGCCGATCTATCGGACGCGGACGATGCAGGTATAGGTGCTGCCCTGATAGCTGGTGGATACCTCCGTGGAGCCGGAGGATACACCCGTCACCTTTCCGCTGCCATCCACCGAACAAATCCCACTGTTCTGCACAGACCAGGTCACGGAAACACTGTTTCCGTCGCCATCCCGGAGCCGGAGTGTGAACGTTTCCCCCACGTCGATGGTCACATCCGTATGGCTGAGGGAATAGGAATCGGAAGATCCCCGGTTTTCATCGCTGGGTTTCTCCGTTTCACCCGGGAAGTTGCACCGTACAATACACACCAACTCCTGGCTCTCAAACTTCGCCCGGACCTTAGTGGTACCCGGCCCCACTGCCGTCACCTTTCCATTGTCCACGGTGGCGATATCCGGGTCGTCGCTGGTCCAGCTCACCTGTACGTTGGATAGTCCGCTGATGGTGAGCCGAGCGGTTTCTCCTTTCTTAAATAGAGTAAAATCCGTTGAACTCAGGGCGTAATTGCCGGTCTGCTCCGTTGTGGGCGCCGTGGACTCCGTGGGTGCCGTGGTGGAGGGCTCTGTGCTCTCTCCAAAATCGCAGACGATTTCACAAACAGCCTGCGCCTCTCCACAGGTCACAGTAATCAGGGTCTTCCCCTGTCCCGCCGCCTCCACGCGTCCTGTGTTGGAAACCTTGGCCACCAACGGATTCGCAGAGGTAAAGGCCAGGGCTTCTGTGGTGTCCTTCGGTTCCTGGGTGACGTTGAGGAGCCTGGCGTCGCCTTGCTTAGTAAAAACAATCGCCCCAGTGTCCAAGGTCAGCTTCTGGCAGGGTATGGACTCTGCCACCGTGGCCTCTGTGGTAGAAGGAGGTGTCTGGCCGCCCAGCCGGTCCGCCAGCGTGGGCCGCAGAAACCGGTAGCCGATGTAGAGCGCCAGAATCGCCGCAACCACGCCCAGGACGATGCAAACAGTCTTGTCCCGTCTCCCATTGGGCTTTTTACCCTTTAAAGCTGGCTCCTGCGGTCTCTTTCCAACGGCAGTCGGATGGGGTGGTTCCACCGGCGAACTTTGGCGCGGATGAGACGGCCCTCTCTCAGGTGCAGCAGCTTGTCGAGTAGATGCGCGGGGGCTTTCCATTTTAGGCAAAAGATCTGTGGCCAAAATTGTATCTTCCATGGGGTCGGGACCCTGGGGCGCTGGTGCGCGCTCTGTGGGCCCTTCCTTTTTTCTTGGTTGTTGGGGCAGCGTGTTGGCAGTACCGCACACGGGGCAAGTACCCTCGGTGGGATCGTACGCCGCGCCGCAGAAGGAGCAAGTAATTTGGCGCAAGAGTTTCCCTCCCTTTCGACCTTGGGATTTCTATGTGTAAAAACTACGACAATATCATACCATTTTCTCACGGATAAAACAACTACAATCCTGTTGCTTTTTTCTGTTTTTTCGCTTATTATATAAGGTAACGACTGATTCAAAGGAGGCGATGAGTTTGTCGGAACTCAAGACGGTATCTCCCCTGCTGGACGATTTTTCCCTGGGTCAGTCCTTCAGCAGCCATTACGGCGTCACCTGCCGCCCGGCGCTCCACACCGCCACAAAAGAAAAATTTATTTTAAAACAGATTTCGATCCCCGCGTCGCAAATTCAGGTAGACGCGCTGCTTTTAACCGGCTCCTGTGCGGACCGGGATGCCGCGCAGGCCTATTATAGTGGTGTTGCGGAAGAACTGCAGGCCGAGATATCCATCTTAAAAAAGCTGTCGAAATCCCGGGGCTTCGCTCCGTTCTACGGCCAACAATTGGTTCCCAAAGAGGAGGGCCAGGTGGGCTTTGATCTCTATATTTTGAGCCCTTACAAAACCTCCTTGGCAGCGTATACCAAACGCAATGCCATGACGCACCTCAGCGCCGTCAACCTGGGCATTGATTTGTGTGCGGCGCTGTCCAGCTGCCGGAAAGTCGGCTACCTCTACCAGGATCTGCGCCCGGAAAATATTTTTTTGACGTCCCAGAAGCAGTTCCAGATCAGCGACCTGGGCTTTTTCCCCTTGGACGAGCTTACATACGCCACATTTCCGGATCGCTACCGCAGCTGTTACGCTGCGCCGGAGCTTTCCGACGACTTTGCCGGTCTCAACCCCACCATTGACATTTACGCGCTGGGCATGGTGCTCTATCAGGTCTATAACGGCGGAAGACTTCCCTTTGTGGACGAGAGCGCCCCGGAAGCCGCTGAAGCCCGCCGTTGCGGCGGGGAGGCGCTCCCCGCCCCCATTTACGCTGATTATGAGATGGCCGCGATTATTTTAAAAGCCACCGCCTTTCGCCCGGAGGACCGCTGGCTCTCGCCCGAGGAGATGGGCCAAGCCCTAGTCGCTTACATGCAGCGTAACGAGGTAAATGATTCCATTATCGCCCCGCCCATTCTTTCGGAGCCTCTGCTGGACGCCGCCAGCGCTGAAATTCAAGCCAGGGCGGAACACGCCGCCTCTCCAATGCCGGAACCCAAAACAAAGACGGAGGATCCGGATGCCGTGTCAGATTCCTCTATCCCGGAATCGGCCTCTCAGCCGGCCCCAACCGACCAAACACCTCTCGCTTCATCCAATTCCGCGTCTGCAGAGGACCCGCTTGCGCCTTCTGCGGACAACGACGAAACCCTGCCCAGTGAAGCGGATGCGGATGGCACTGTGCAGGACGATGAAACGGCGGAAATTCTCGCGCGGGCGGAGGCCCTGCTACAAGGGCCGGCGGAGCCTGAAGCCGCTTTACCAGCCCCGGAGCCGGACCCCGTCGAGGAAGAAACCACACCCGAAATGCCGGAATTGTCCAAGGCCGCACAGACGGAGCCGGCGCCGGAGGCGGCCTCCCCCCAGGAATTCCACCCCAAGAAATCGCATACCGGCTGGATTGTTCTATTGGCCGTGGTTTTGGTTCTGGCGGCGTTGGCCGCGGGAGGGTATTACTACTACGCCAATTACTACTGCGTGAATATCGACCAGCTTTCCGTGGTCTCCGGAAACACAGATACCCTTACCGTTGAGTTGACCACATCCGGAGACCCCAGCCTTCTCACCCTGGTCTGTCAGGACACCTACGGGAACGCCTACCGCTCCGGCCTCACCGATGGGAAGGCGACTTTCTCCGGCCTGAGCCCCAACACACAGTATACAATTTTTGTAGAGATCGAAGGCTTTCACCGGGTCACCGGACGGACCACCGCTGCTTACACCACAGGCGCACAAACGGAAATCGTGAGCTTTACTGCAATCGTCGGCCAGGAGGACGGCTCCGTAATTTTGAGCTTTACGGCCAACGGCACCGAGCCTTCGACCTGGACCCTGCGATATACCGCTCCGGAGGAGGCGGAACAAACTCGCTCCTTCTCCGGACACAGCGTTACCGTCACAGGCCTGACAGAAGGAAAAACCTACACGTTTCAGCTCGATGCCGGAGACGAGATCGATTTGACCGGCAGCGACACCCTGGAATATACCGTCAGCCCTGTAGTTACCGCGAATAACCTAGCCGTAACCGCCTACGGCGGGTCTGCGCTCACGGTCTCCTGGGACGAGCCAGAGACGCCTGTGACCGGTTGGTCCGTGCGGTGCTATAACAATGATGGCTTCGACCAGACGCTTCAGGTGGAGGCTTGCTCCGCCAGTTTTGAAGGAATTGATCCCACCTCCGCCTATACCATTGACGTAACGGCGGAGGGTATGACGCAAAAAAGCTGGATTGCCGTCACCGCCAACCCAATTACCATCACAAACACCTCGGTGCAAACGGATACGCCCGGCGCCGTCACCGTCTCCTGGGAGTTCTCGGGAGACGCTCCGGAGGGCGGCTGGATTCTGCTCTATTCCTTTGGCGCAGGGCCGGAGGCCACGGAGGCCATCCCAACGTCCGAGCCCACCGCCACCCTTCAGCCCGCCATACCAGGCACCGCCTATACCTTCCAGATTCAGGCCTCCAACGGGGCTACCGTGTTTCAAGGCAGCTTCCAGGGCGCCACGCCGGAAGCCGAAGCGTTTGATGCCTACGGTGTGACCGCGTCCAACGTATTTATGGCCACGTTCCCAACGCCAGACGATCCAGATTGGGCGACCAAGGACATTGATCCCGACATCCAGACCACGCAGTTTACCCCCACCTCCAAAATCGCCTTTGTACTGGAAGCGACCGAGGATTTCAAGACGGATGACGCGGAAATTTTGACCACAGTGGTGGTGCGGGACTCCGCAGGGGTTCCCGTGGACTATTACTTCGGCACCGCCCAATGGCACACCATGTGGACCCACAATCAATACCTCGGACAGCTGGAGCGAACCCCGCAGACACCGGGGGAATATCAACTGGAGATTTATTTTAACAGTCAATTGGTCAAGGCTTTGAGTTTTACTATATCTGAGTAATCCCCGCCAATTCTGGCGGGACAGTGTCAGAACCGTTTCCCCGCGTACACGCATGACAGGTGCGCAGAAAGAATGTTGTTCAGGGCGGCATAGCCAAATGGCTACGCCGCCCTGCTTTTTATCGCGCGAGGACCAACGCGCCGTCCTGCGGGTGTAGGCTTCTGGCGAATCAGCAAGTTACTTTAGGTTTTTTAGCGGCGCCGGCTGCCGGCGTTGCCTGCGCGCGGGCGCACGCACATTGATTCTCACGTCCATGGAAACCGCATCAGTTCCCTGCTGTGAAAGACCACTCTGCCCCGCTCAAGGACTCGGATCCCTTCGGGCCCGCCCCGGCCCTTATCATCCGGTTCTTGTGCTCCATCCAGCAGGCATCCATGGCCATATGTCGATTACCGGAAAAAACCATTGACACCCCTACTATTAAGTGTTATTATATAGCCGTAGTTTGTAACACTGTATACCTGCAACACATAGTAGATGGGAGATTAACAAGTTGGAGAATTTAACCGAAATGCTCAAAGGAATACTAGAGGGGTGCGTTCTTGAAATTATAAGCCGTAAAGAGACCTATGGCTATGAAATTACGCGGCAGTTAAATACGCTTGGCTTTTCGGATGTTGTGGAAGGAACTGTATACACTATTCTAGTACGACTTGAAAAAAATAAACTTGTGAATATAGAAAAGAAATCCTCCTCGCTTGGACCGCCGCGCAAATTCTATACGCTTACCGATGAGGGTCGTGAAGAATTGCAACGATTTTGGGCGAAGTGGGAGTTCGTTACGTCGAAAATAAATAAGCTAAAGGAGATCACGGCAAGTGAATGATTTTTGGAATAAATATTTTAATATTAAGAAAATGATGGAAGGAAAACGGGAATACAGGCTGCAAATGGCTAGAGTCAAATCGCTTCCCAAAGACTATCAGTATGTATATAAGAAAATGCAGGAGCAAACGTGGGGTTCTGTAACAGGGGACGGCTATGACATGCTGGAGCTTCATTATGGATTGCTGGATTTATTTGAAGAAGGCGCCGCGGAGGGAAAGCCTGTTTTGGAAATCACTGGCGAAGACGTCGCCACTTTTGTGGACGAACTGCTGCGCAATGTCAAAACGGATCCGGCTGCCTGGCGGGGAAAATTCAATCGGGATATTTGCAATAAAGTGGCCGATTTAAGGCAAAAATCCTATGATTCCTAATTCCTTGCTTTCATTGCGTTAAATCCACCAGCCGTTCCGTTTGCACCTCATACACCCGGATCGGTCTGCGCCAGCGGCCTGCGGCACTATTTTTTGCTTCGTTTTAGCACTCTATAATGAAGAGTGCTAAAATTCACAATTCGTTCATAGATTTTCATAAAAATGTTCATAGAAGCGGTGTAGGATATAGACAAAGAAAAAACACAGGGTCCTGGCAAAACCGGGGGCCCGCACCTAGAACAACAGGAGGTTTTCAGTATGTTTAATCTAACACCCTACCGGAAAAACAACGACATTTCCTATTATGATCCCTTCCGCTTTATGGACGAAATGGAACGCAGATTCTTTGGCGGAGATACCTTCAGCTCCTTTAAAACGGATATTCGGGAGGAGGGCAACACCTACATCCTGGAGGCGGAGCTGCCCGGCTTCCGCAAGGAAGACATTAAGATCCAGCTCAGCGACAACAACCTGACCATCTCAGCCGAGCATAGCGAGCAGTCCGACGAAAAGGATAAAAAGGGCAATTATATCCGCAGAGAGCGCACCTGGGGCAGTTACAGCCGCAGCTTTGACGTGTCTGATATTGATACCGGCAAAATGAAAGCCGCCTATCAGAACGGCGTCCTGACCTTGACCCTTCCCAAGCGGGCGGAGATCACGCCCCAGACCCGTACACTGGAAATTGAATAAAAAATTAGCTTATAGCGCCCGGGAACTCTCTTCTGCTTGAAAAAATGTTACTGGCAAAAGGGACACCGGTGCATCAGGGAAAGAGGCAGGCGGGAATTCCCGCCTGTCTCTTTGATTTTATCCCGTTTCATCTGGACTATTTGGAGTTAGGCCGAAAAAGAGGAATGCGGAGACAGCCTGTGAGAAGAAGCACAAAAAATACGCGGCCTAGCCGCCGCAGCTTTGAACCCAGCGCTGAACAGGCGCGATGACGGCGCCCCTTTTGGCGGCCCCCAATAAAGGAGTAATGTTACAGCAAGCGACATAGTCATTTTGGCTATGCCGTTTTCTGTCCGTTTCGTTGGTATCTGGTAAGTCAATCACACCGACACAGTTATAAATGATTTCCACCTGCTGCACCCGTTTCCCGGTACTCTTGTCCTGGGCGTGGACAATGATTTTTTCTACAAACTCGTTTAAGATGGTGGGCGTCAGCTTTTCTATTTCGGTGTACTTCTTGACGATGGCTAGGAAGCGGTCAAGGTTCATGACCGTTCCTCCTGCCCCGTCAGTTCCGCTTGCAGGATAGCAACCTTTTCCTGTAACTCTTTCTGTTCGGCTTCATAGCCGCCGGACAGCTCTGTAAACCGTTCGTCAGAGATTTTCCCGGAAACATTGTCCTCATAGAGCCGCTGGAAAAGCCTGTCCAGTTCCTCCATGCGCCGCTGGGCCTGCGACAGCCCCCGGCGTTTTGCGGAGATTTCCTTGCGGCGGTCTGCCGCAGACTTCTCCCCCATAGATTGAACAAACTCATTCTCGTATTCCCGCACGTATTGGACTGTCCGTTGCAGGTGTTCCAGCACCAGCTTTTCCAGCACCACGGCCCGGATAAAGTGGGCCGAGCAAGTCCCCGTGTTGCTCTTGTAGTTGGAGCATACAAAGTGGTCTTGCCGTTCCTCGAAATAGTTAAAGGTTCTTGACAAGGGCATAATAAAACAATTGAAAACACAGGGGCCAACCTACAACAAAAAGCCGCCATTGGAGACAATGGGTGGCTTTTTGCGTGCATGGGAAAACTGCAGTGGACACTACTGGGCAAGGCAGGATCGTCCTGTCGATAGCATTACCCCGCGTACCTTTGGACATTTTGTCCAGAGGTTGACGTATCGTGTCAACATGGCTCCTGTGGGTGTATTTCCCCCGTAGCTGCATTACAGCAGGGTTGTCTGTCAAGGGCGCGAATGCGCCGCCGCTTGCGGCGGTTTACCCTTGACGGGCGGCCCTGACTGTGCTATCCACCAGGGACGCGGCGGGGGATATATCCTCCAGAGCCGCCCCCTTTTCCATGATTGGAAAAAGGCGGGGGAATAAGGTTGAATACGCAAACTAAAAAATCGAATCGCATGGAAACGAAACACACACGGAACCGAGGGCTGACCTGTTAGCTTTTAGCTCTAAAAAAGCCGCTTATTTCAAGGCTTAGCGGGCTCGATTTGGTGGGGGCTGGTATCTTTCTATGGCCTGCCCCTGTTTTGGGCTTCAAAGCGTAACATTTGAGGCATGGGTGTGGATAGTCAGGCCCCTGGAACCCAGCTTATTTTAAGGCTCCGTGAAACCTGTTCCGGTGTGGCTGGTCTCTTTCCATGCCATATCCCGGTTTTGCCCAAATATTGTCCAGAGAATAGCTGGAGGAGAAGAAAAGAGCCCTCTATGCCAAGTAACACGCGGCCCAGCGGGATATGCGGGAGGCCCTGGCCGTCAAGACGAACATCGACCATCTGCTGGGGATCACGGCCCCCGGCAGGGATAAGGAGCAGGCGCGATAGTGCCGGGGACGCAGCCATCACTTTTGGACATTATGTCCAGAAGTGCCGGGTTTGGGGAGGCTCCCCAACAAGCATTTTTTCGGGCCTGCCGGGGCCGCAAAAATCGCAAGGGTTATACGCTTTCCCTGCTTGCCGGTAGTGCAAACTCACTTATGTCTGCATTTGTAACTTTTATGCTAAAGCTATTGACAATAGGCCAAAAGCAGACTATAATCATTGTTATATAACAATGATTATAGTTCGGAGGTGTACTAAGTGCCGCCAAAGGCGAAAATTACAAGGGATATGATTATAGACGCAGCATTTGAGATAGCACGAAATGATGGTGCCGAAACTATCAATGCTCGAACTGTATCAAAAAAATTGAATTGTTCCACTCAACCTGTTATGTATCATTTCAAAACAATAGAGGAATTGAAAAAGGCTGTGTACGTCAAGGCAGATGAATTTCACTCGGCGTACATCGCTGATATTCAAGGACAATCCCCTATGAAAAGTATCGGGCTGCAATATATCCGATTTGGGGCAAAAGAAAAGCATCTGTTTCGTTTTCTGTTTCAAACAAATGAATTTTCAGGAAAAAGTGTTTCTGATTTGACAAGTGCCGAAGAAGCAGAATTTATTTTTGAGACTATATCAAAAACAAGAAATATCCCCATTGAACAAGCACGGGTAATTTTCAAATCTCTATTTTTGTTTGCTCATGGATATGCCAGTATGTTTGCAAACAACGATATGGAATACGATGAAGAAACCATTTTATCGGATTTGGATTTGATATTTGACGGTACGCTATATGCGTTAAAGGGAGGATCGTAAAATGTATCGTTTATATGAGAAAAATGAATTGAACTTTTCGTTGGCGTGGATTATTGCCTATGTTGTTTTGCTTAGTGTTGCTGACAACTTTTCGGCTTCGCTCGGCGTTAAAAAGATAATCACCGCACCTGTGAGTATAGCCTTTGCTCTGCTTATTTTCGGTTTTATTAAAAAGCACGACTTATCAAAACAATACGGCTTATGTTCTCTCATGGGGGGCCTAAAAAACTATCTGTACTTTATTCCGCTTGTTTTGATGATAAGCGTTAATTTGTGGAACGGCGTTACAATGAATGTTGCTGCGCTGGAAACCGTTTTATTTATTCTGAGTATGCTTTGTGTCGGATTCATTGAGGAAGTTATCTTCCGTGGTTTTCTTTTCAAAGCGATGTGCAAAGATAATGTAAAGTTAGCGATTTTCATTTCAAGTATTACCTTTGGCTTGGGGCATATTGTAAACTTGCTGAACGGCAGAGAGTTGATACCCACGCTTTTACAAATCTGCTATGCAACTGCAATAGGCTTTTTATTTACGATTATTTTCTATAAGGGAAAGAGCCTTTTGCCGTGTATCATTGCGCATAGCACTTTGAATTCACTATCTATCTTTGCTGTTCAAAGAACGCAAATGATCAGTATTATTAACTCCATTGTATTGTGCGTTATTTCTCTTGGATATGCACTATGGATATTGAAAAAAGCAGAATAAGGCTGTACTTAACATTAAACCAGGTGGCTTCTGGACATTTTGTCCAGAAGTGACGGGCCAGCAATCGGAAAGGAGGGCTACACTATGAACACGGAGCAAAGAGTTTTGATTATTGATAGCGATTTAAAAAACTGCAAAGCCATCAAGTACGCCTTGACTTAGAAGATAGCAAAATTAGTGAAATGATTTCTGATATGTACCAAGGACTGCGAGCAGTCTATTGTATTCAAGATGAGAGGGGCAGAAAAGGTTAACGAGTTGTACGGAAGTATTTTATAAACAAGGCTGTCTATCACCTCTGGACATTTTGTCCAGAGGTGATAGGGGCCAACAATCGGAAAGGAGGGCCTCGCTATGAACGCGGAGCAGAGAGTTTTGATTATTGACAGCGACTTGAAAAACTGCAAAGCCATCAAGTACTCCTTGACTGAATACGGCATCGGTGCTTATTATACCCTGTCTGTGATAGACGGCATCGAGCGCCTTAACCGCCATAACTACGAGCTTGTGATCCTGGACATCTACCTGTCGGAAACGGACGGGCTCCAACTGCTCCGGTTCATGCGGCAAATGAGGAATATGCCGATCCTGGTGCTGTCCTTTCAGGGCGGTATTGACCGCCGGGAACGGGCCTTTCATATGGGCGCGGACGATTTCATGGAAAAGCCCCTAGAACTGCGGGAGTGTCTGATACGAGCCCAGGCCCTGCTCCGGCGCTATAACGCCGCCGCCCCTGCCCGGCCAGCGGTGCTACACCATCGTCACGTTTGAAAACCTGTTGATCGATCCCCTTACCCGCCGTGTGGTATACAATGGGCGGGAATTGGACTTGCCCCGCCGGGAGTTTGATCTTCTATATGTGTTTTCCTCTCAGGCAGGGCGGGTGCTGACCCATGAACAACTGCGCTACTATGTATGGGGGGATGATTTTTCTGGTGACGAAACCAACGCCATCCTTGTTAGCGTGAGCCGCCTGCGGCAAAAGCTGGACGGCGGGGACTGCATTGAAAACGTCCGAGGCGTGGGTTATCACTTTATAGACCCTAAACGTAAAAAGGAATAACAAACGTCTAATCGTGGTATTGTTACATTGCTGTCATTTCTGGACATTTTGTCCAGAAGTAGTACCGGGACTGAAAGTTTACACAGTATTTATCATTAGGGGGGGCACTTTCGGCCCTAATGTGCGGTTGATTGATAGAGGGATATTTTTCTTTCCCCTGACACAGGACGGGCGACCTCTGGACAAAATGTCCAGAGGTCGCCCGTTCCCCTTTGCAGCGGCATCCTTGTTGAAGATGGCCGGCAGAGGTATAATATACTTGTAGGTTGGCTCCTGTTCCAACGGAAAAGGAGCTAATTATGGATAACAGAATAGACGCGATTTACGGCAGACAATCCATTGACAAAAAGGACAGTATCAGCATTGAAAGCCAGTTTGAATTTTGCCGGTACGAATTAAAAGGCGGTGAGGGAAAGGAATATAAAGACAAGGGCTATTCCGGCAAGAACATTGACCGCCCCGACTTTCAGCGGCTTTTAGGGGATATTAAGGCCAGGCTGATTAAACGGGTGGTCGTTTACAAGCTGGACAGGATCAGCCGCTCCATCGTAGACTCCGCAAAGCTCATGGAAATATTCAAGCAGTACAATGTGGAGTTTGTCTCCTGCACGGAAAAATTTGATACCTCAACCCCGATGGGCCGGGCAATGCTCAACATCTGTATCGTGTTCGCGCAGCTGGAACGCGAAAGCATCCAAATGCGTGTGACGGACGCTTTCTATTCCCGGTGCGCCAAAGGCTACTATATGCGGGGCCGGGCGGCTTACGGTTTTGACCTGGAGCCCATCGTTATGGACGGGATCAAGACAAAAAAGCTGGTGGAAAACACGGAGATGGATTACGTTGAGATGATGATTGAAATGTACGCGGAGCCGGAAACCTCATACGGCGACATTACCCGGTACTTCACCACGCAGAACATTCTGGTATATGGAAAAACGCTCAAACGCGGCTTTTTGGGCCAGCTTTTACGGAACCCGGTTTACGTCCAGGCCGATATGGATATTTACGAATACTTCAAGGCCCAGGGCGTGTAAATCGAAAGCCCCCCGGAACTGTTGAACAGGACCAGAAAAAACGGACAATAGACAAAGCCCCCTTGATGTAGGAAAAT
>CATXTO010000023.1 GCA_958402445.1 uncultured Eubacteriales bacterium | reverse complement strand
TTTGGCGGGCGTGCAAAGCACGCCCCTACAGGATGTGTATCGACGTTGCGGCTGTGGGGGTAGCCTGTTTCTCTTGTTCTAAATGGTCAAGGGCATACTGGCAGCATTGCAGAACCAACAGGTTGAAGAAAATATTATTTCCCGTGGCTGTGGTGGTCAGTTCATGGAACAATTTATCTGTAAACCGCACGGTACGGGGAATATTTCCGCCGGAAAACTGCGTGTCAACCTGGAACATATCTACACCGCCTTGTCACCTGATTTTGAAGGTCAATCCGCCCGTATTCGGCCTATCTCTCGTTTTATCATTCATAGTGGTAGGCCATTATTTAGCTCTCTTAACAACTCTGTAAGCGCAATTTCATGTTTAAATAATAGTTTTTATCGGCGGACAACGTATCGTCCTCTTTTTCCATATTCTATGTGTTTTTTCGGAAATAGTCAAACTACAAACGAATAAGATCCGTAAAGGTGTTAAAAACCAGTTGAAATTGTTCGTTTATTAACGAATACTTTACGTTGATAAACGAAGTTGTTTCGTTTATTAGCTGATATATGATGAAATGTAAATTTTTTATGAACGCTGGGGAAATTGCACATCAGGAGAAAACGCAGATGTACGCGGGCGAGCACAGCACGCCTCGTCGGGGCAAAGTCCGCTCTTGATCCGGCGGCCTACTCGGCCACCATCCACACCACTCCCTTGCCCCTCCTCTCCAAACCGAACCCGCTTCACTGGGCTCCGGTTTGGTTTTTTGTTTTTAATTGTGCGGTGTGACTCAGGGATGTAGGGGCGACCTGCGGTCGCCCGCGTATATCTTTCTTCTATTTCGGGTATCTCTTGTAAGAGGACAATGGGCGAGCAAAGCTCGCCCCTACAGAAATTTTCCAATCATGGGGATGTAGGGGCGACCTATGGTCGCCCGCGTACATCTTCCCACCATCGCAGGTACTCGCTGTAAGAGGACAACGGGCGAGCAAAGCTCGCCCCTACAGAGATTTTCCAATCATAGGGATGTAGGGGCGACCTGCGGTCGCCCGCATGAAAAATCCGACCATTGCGGGATGCTTCGGGGATGCTGCGGGCGTGCGAAGCACGCCCCTACAAGAGAAATCGGTGGGCGAGCGTAGCTCGCCCCTACGACTCCGTCCGACAAAGGAAGCTAAAGAAACAACGCAGCCTGTCGAAGCTACCGTTCGACAGGCTGCTGTTTTATGCGATTGCTGTTTTTCTCACAGCTTGCAATAGGCCGCCGCGGTCTGCGCTGCAACCTTGGCGTTGTTGAAAACCAATTGAATGTTGGAAGCCAGGCTGTCGCCGCCGGTGAGCTCCGCCACCCGGGCCAGAAGGAAAGGCGTGGTGGCCTTGCCGTGAATCCCCTGTTCCCGGCTCTCTTTTACGGCCTGGTCAATGGCCTGGTTGATCACCGCCGAGTCCATGGCGTATGCAGCGGGAATGGGGTTCGCTACCAGCATACCGCCGCCCAATCCCATTTCGTTCTGCGCGGAGAAAGCGGCGGCCAGCTCCTGGGGCGTATCGATGCGGTAGTCCACGCCGAAGCCGGAGGTCCGGGTGTAAAAGGCGGGCAGTTCCTCGGTGCCGAAGCCGATGACGGGAACCCCGTGGGTTTCCAGGTACTCCAGGGTGAGACCCAAATCCAAAATGCTCTTGGCCCCGGCGCAGACCACCAGGACGGGGGTGTGGGCCAGCTCCTCCAAATCAGCGGAAATATCCATGGTGGTTTCCGCGCCCCGATGAACGCCGCCGATGCCGCCGGTGGCAAAAATGCCGATGCCGGCCATATGGGCGATGATCATGGTGGTGGCAACCGTGGTGGCGCCGTCTGAGCCCCTGGCGCAGAGCACCGCCAGGTCCCGGCGGGAGGCCTTGGCGATGGCCTGACCCTTTTTACCAAAGTATTCAATTTCCTCCGGGGTCAGTCCGGCTTTGAGCTTGCCGCCGATGATGGCGATGGTGGCGGGCACCGCGCCGTTATCCCGGATGATCTGCTCCACCTGGAGCGCAGTTTCCACATTCTGTGGGTAGGGCATGCCGTGAGAAATAATGGTGGACTCCAGGGCGACAACGGGCTTTCCTTGAGCGATGGCCTGCGCCACCTCAGGTTTGACCTCTAAATACTGATTCAGTTGCATCATATATCCTCCAACTATCAATAGATTGCGCCGCTGAGCGGCGGGGTATGCGAAATATCAGTCTGTTTACAGTTCCATCCGCTGCCGCAAGGCTGCAACGGAGAGCTTGGGGTTAATCGTTTCCGCACTCTCCAGGGCGATGGCCGCGGCGGAGAGGCCCGCCAGGGCGGTTTCCTCCAGGTCCGCACCTTGCAGGTAGGCCCAGGCCAGTCCCGCCATAAAGGCGTCGCCGGCCCCTGTGGCGTTCACCGGGTTCGCTGGACGACAGGGAAGCAGCGCCTGGCTCCTGTGGTCCGCCGCAAAAACGCCCCGGGTGCCCAGGGAGAGGAAAACCCGGCGCAATCCGGTTTCTAATAGCCGGTCGGCTGCCTGGCGCAGGCTGACTTCGTCGGTAATGGGCACCCCGGACAGCAGCTCCGCCTCCAAGCGGTTGGGCTTGAGTGTGTGAAGCCTGCCCAGCAGCCTGCGCAGTTTTGCTGCTTTGGCAGTGGAGACCGGGTCCACAAAAATGGGCGGAGTACAGCTTTCCGCCAAAAATTGCAGCGACTCCGGCGGAAGGTTGGTATCTGCGACGATAAGCTGCGCGTTGTTAAGAAGACTCAAATTCGCGCGCAGATAAGAGGGCGTGATCTTCGCACAGATATCCATATCAGAAACCGCCAGGGCCATATCGCCGTCCGGACCGTTGAGGTAAAGATAGGTGGAGGTGGTTCCGCCGGGCGTCTGGAGAGCGTGGCTGATATCGATACCAAGCTCCCCGCAGGAAGCGGCGATCCGTTGGGCGTATAGGTCGTCTCCAAAAGCGGTGAGCAGCCGCACATCGGCGCCCAGCAGGGCGATATTGTGGGCAATGTTCCGGCCCACGCCGCCCAGGCTCATATGGACCCGTCCTGGGTTGGAGTCCCGGGGAACCAGGGGGTCAAAGGATTGGCCCCCAATGTCCATGTTTACGCCCCCAACCACCGCCACATAAGTGCCGGAGCGGAGGACATAGCCCTTGCCGGCAATATAGCCCTTTTTCATCAGGTTGGAAATATGGACCGCCACAGAGGACCGGGTGATGCCGGCGCGCTCCGCCAGGGCCTCCTGGGATATCATAGGGTCCGCTTCAATCCATTGCAGGATTTGCCGTTCCCGTTGCGTCATGGCTATCTCCTAAACATTTATTAAGATATAATCTATTGCTTATTATACACCAAAAAAGCGATGTGTCAATCTTTTTTTGCGGGCTGTAGAAGGTAAAAAATTGTATTGACAGGAGATAATATCTGTGCTAAAATGTATCAGAAAACAAAGAAGGCCGGACTCCCGCCTCACCTCCCGCTTCGGCTAAGAGGTCAACATTCCAGAACCTCCTTGTGGAGATCTGTGTTTTGTGGCGGGTGCATTGGCATCCGCTTTTTCTTTTGGATTCGGAAATTGGAGGTGTTTTCCCATCGGCAAATTTGATCATCAACTCAACGAGGAAATCCGGGACAAGGAAGTCCGGCTCATCGCCGCGGACGGTACCATGCTGGGCATCGTCACTGGTGTGGAGGCAAACCGCATGGCAGAGGAGCAGGAGCTGGACCTGGTGAAAATTTCGCCCAGTGCGGTTCCTCCTGTGTGTAAAATCATGGATTACCGGAAGTTCTGCTTCGACCAGAAGAAGCGGGAGAAGGAAGCCAAAAAGAATCAACGAGTGGTGGAGATCAAGGAGATTCGGATGTCTCCCGGCATCGATACCAACGACTTTAACACCAAGCTGAAAAACGCCCAGAAATTCCTGAACGAGGGAAACCGGGTGAAGGTTTCCGTGCGGTTTCGGGGCCGTGAAATGGCGCATACCAACATCGGCGAGAAGCTGCTTTTGGAGTTTGGCGCCGCCTGCTCGGAAATCGCCAACGTTGAGAAAAACCCCAAGCTGGATGGTCGATTTATGGCGATGTTTTTGTCCCCCAAAAATGCCAAATAACCTCAGCGACGTTTACGATATGGAAGGAGTTTCAACATGCCAAAACTGAAAACCCACAGTGGTGCAAAAAAGAGATTTAACCTGACCAAAACCGGTAAGGTAAAAAGAGCGCATGCGTATAAAAGCCATATCCTCACCAAAAAGGACACCAAGCGTACCCGCCGTCTGCGCAGCACGACATACGCCGACGTGACCAACGTGGAGACCATCAAAAAGATGATCCCTTACAAATAATTGGAATACAATAGGAGGATTGTGAGCAATGGCTAGAGTAAAAGGCGCAATGATGACGCGCAAGAGAAGAAATAAGACCCTGAAGCTGGCGAAATCCTATTGGGGTTCCAAGTCCAGACATTTCAAGATGGCCAAGCAGGCCGTAAAGAAGTCCGCGGTGTACGCTTATGTGGGCCGGAAGCAGAAGAAGAGAAACTTCCGCAGCCTGTGGATTACCCGGATTTCCGCGGCGGTGGCGCCCTTTGGAATGAATTACTCCCGGTTTATGAACGGCGTGAAAAAAGCCGGCGTGGAGCTGAACCGGAAGAGTCTGTCGGAGATGGCAGTGCAGGATCCCGCGGCGTTCGCCGCTGTGGTGGACCTTGCGAAGAAGTTCCTGTAAGAGCTGCCTGGTAACCGCATCCATACGGCCCTGAAATGGAACACATCTGCCCGGAGCGCATTTTTTATGCCGAGGAGGGCCGCACTCAGCTTCCCAATATGGTGGATTGCGTGCTTTATGCGCCTTTGGCGCCGCAGTAGCGCACGGCGGGGCGTGCATGCCACGCACCAAAAGAAAGCTTTCACCAGCCTTAAACCGCCCTGTGGCATAGACCACAGGGCGGCGTTTTTTATCTTGTTCCATATGGGTCAGGACGGTCCTGGAGCGCCGCCTTGCGGCTGCGCCAGCTTCTCAAGCAGCGCCTGCCGGCCCACCTCTGGGTCCTCCAAGGCCAGCACGGTTTCCTCCATGGGACACATGCCCGTGCCAGTGCGGTTGATAATTTGTGCGACGCCGGACTCCTGCCACACGGGGATACCCCGCTCCAGCAGATATGTACGGGCGGCGGCGCTGACCACCAGGCCATACACCGCCTCCACACCGCCCAGGACAAAGATCATGGCGGCGGCCTTTCCCACGATGCGGTCACAGACTACGGCGCCGTTCAGCAGCCCCGCGTCGTAGAGGTCCAGAATAGGCCGAATGCCTCGGCCCGGGGCAGTTTGGGAAATCGCACCGTTTTGCAGCACCGCTACGCTATAGTCGCCCTGACGGATCTGTTCCAGGGCCTGGGAGAGAATCTCGTCCATTGTATTACCCCCACAAAGCAGAGAGCATGGGAATGATCTGCTTTTTTCTTGACATGACCTTTGGCAAAAATACAGTATTGTCCCGGGCGACGGCGTTAAAGGCCTGCTTGATGGTTTCATCGTCGCCCAGATAGATGAGCTGGGTTCCCTCCAGCAGTACGTCCGTGAGCATGAGGATCATCATGCTGTAGCCCCGTTCCTGCATGGTGGTGCGCATCAAGTCCAGGAACTCCTCCTTCCGATGCAGAAGCCGGGGGGAATCCACGCAGGTGATTTGACTGACGCCGAAATAGTGCCCGGCGATGTGGAATTCCTTGAAATCTGTAAACAGCAGGTCCTCCAGAGAGCGGTCCTCCCCCGAAGAGGCGGAGAAAATGGCCTGCCCCAGCTCGTCCAAGGAGATTTTTGCAATGCGGGCCATCCGCTCGGCCATGCGCCGGTCCTGCAGAGTGCAGGTGGGGGATTTGAACATGACCGTGTCTGAGACAATGGCGGCGGCCATGAGTCCGGCCATTTTTTCAGAGGGCATGAGGCCCCGCTCCTGGAACATGCTGGCCACAATGGTGGTGGTGGAGCCCACGGGCTCGTTTCTCACATAGATGGGATTGGTGGTTTGGATATCCGCCAGCCGGTGATGGTCGATAATCTCCAGAATTTCCGCCTCGTCCAGACCGGGGACGGACTGGGCGGTCTCGTTGTGGTCTACCAGGACCACCCGTTTCCGGCGGGGACGCAACAGATGATTTTGATACAGCATGCCGGCCACCCGTTCCCGCTCGTCCAAAATGACGTAGCAGCGATCCCGCCGCTTGAGAACCACTTCCTTGACGTCGTCCACCAGGTCCCGCAAGTGAAAGTGAACCAGGTTTTCCGTCCCGCAGATTCGCCCGATGGGAGTGGAGTGAAAAATTAGTCGTACGGCGCGATAGGCGTCATGAGGCGTAGAGATGACGCAGGTCCGGGTTTCCAGCGTCCGCAGACTCTCATCCAGCTCGGCCTGGCAGAGAATCAGGCAGTTGACCCCCAGCTCCAAAGCTCTGCGAATCATGTCCGGCTGGTGGCCGCAGATCACAATGGAATCCGTCTGCGAGAACAGCAGGTTTTCCCGGCTCTGGGGCAGGGCGATGGTCACTTCGCCGGAGATGGTGTCAATGAAGTTCCCGGCGTCATTGAGCAGCTTGCCCTCCAGGACGCTCAGGACGTTAAATACGGGGACCTGGTCCAGTCTGGGACGATTCACGGTCTGCACGTCATAGGCGGCGATGTCCTCTGGCGTCAGAATGCCGAACAGCGTGCCGTCCTCATTGGCAACCGGCAGAGCGGGCAGATTTTTATCCTCCTGGAGCACGGACCAGGCCCGGTCCACGGTTACCGCCGTGCCCAGGGCGGGGGGCGTGTCGTACTCCAAATCCCGCACCTGGGTGTACATGGAGTTGATGCGCACCGGGGGCTGGAAGTCGAACCGGTCCAGCACCAGCTGAGTTTCGTCGCTGATGTGGCCCAGACGGGCGGGCTGGTACTCCCGGTCTCCCAGGGCGTTGCGCAGAGCGGCGTAAGCCATGGCGGAGACGATGGAATCGGTATCCGGGTTCCGATGCCCGGTGACATAAATGGGGTCCATAGGCAGGCTCCTTTCAAGCACAGGTTCAGCGCTGCGGGGAGAGCTTGGCGGACAGGCGGTCCATCCAAAAGGCCACGGCAAAGCCCGCGGCCAAGCATCCCAAAGACAGCACGACCTCGTGCAACGACCCATAGGACAAAGGGATGATGGCGACCGCCGAAGCGGCGACCACCCCGAAAATAGTGTGGAACATGCTGGTGTAGTGCCGCTGCAGCAGGCGGTCCATACCCTTCGACAGCACCAGTACCGTGATCACCAGGCCTGCCAGCATGGGGCCGATTACAGTCGGCTCCAGGGCTGCGATACCCGCCGTCATAGGCTGGTACAGGCCCAGGGAAATCAGGAAGGAGGAGGAACTGAGGCCGGGCACCACAATGCTCACGCCCCAGAGCGCGCCGCAGATCAGATACCAGAACGGGGTAGGGGTGATGGCGGCCCGCTGACCGTGCTGCAGAAACAGCAGCAGACTGAGCATCAGAGAGAAGCCAAGCGCCATATAAAGCCAGGCGCTTTTGGGCCTGCCCTGTTTGCCAACAGTCTGGAACAGCCCGGGCAGGGTGCCCACGATCAGGCCTAGAAACAAAAAGGTGGCCAAGGTCGGAGAACGGAGGAATAGCCAATTGATCGCGCCGGCCAGACCGAAAAAGCCGAGAACGCCGCCCGCGCCCACCGCCAAAAACAGCTTCCAATATTTTTTAATGTGGCTGGGATGCGCCAACGTTTCCACCATAGGCTGGTAAATACCGAAAATCACGCAAAGCACGCCTCCGGATATCCCCGGCAAAATTGCACCGCTGCCAATCAGGGCGCCCTGGACGATACGGAACAGCCAGATTCCCCAGCGCTTGATGGTTTGGTTCCAAGTGTGTTCTTGCATAGTTTCTCCCAGAATCCAGGTTTCAACACCGCCGCAAGGAAATGGATGCGATTGGGAACAGCGGTGAAACGGTTTTGTCCTAGTTTATCACCCTTTCCACTGCGGCACAAGTAAAATGCCGGAAAAGAAATCTTAATTTTTTGTTTCCAGCGTGATTTCTCCCGCCAGGCTCTGCTGAAACAGAGCACGGACCTCTTCTGGGGACAAACCCTGGCCCAGAGCCCACATGAGCTTGGTGGTGGCGGCTTCTGTGGTCATATCTCTGCCCTGGATGACCCCCATGTCCAACAGTTTCTTGCCCACCTGATAAACGCTGAGGTTGCTGCTGTCGTAAAGGCACTGGGTGCAGATGACAACGGACACACCCCGCTCAACGGCGGCCCGGATCCCATGCCCGGGGTCCTGGTGCAGGAACTGCATGCCCCCCAGGCCGAAGGCCTCCACTACGATACCCCGATACCCCATTCCCGCCAGGGCGTCAAAAATCTCCGGGTCCAAGCCCGGCGCCAGCTTCAGCAAGAATACCTTTGCGCTGACCTCCGTACGCAGGCGGGCGGGACCGGTCCGCTTTGGGAGGACCTGGAGGTCCAGCTCGAGACCGGCGGCGGTGACCAGCCCCACATAGCGGCTGTTGATGCTCTCAAACGCGGAGAAGCCGGAGGCCCGCACCTTCACGGCCCGGCAGCCCAGCATCACCTTTCGGTCAAAGGCCAGGAAGACGCCCGGCTGCCCGGTGGCGGCCATGGCAAAGGCGGTCCGCAGATTGGCCGGTCCGTCGGACAAAAAATCCGCCAGGGGAAGCTGGGAGCCTGTAAATACCACGGGCAGGTCGATGTTTTCCAACATGTAAGTGACCATGGAGGCGGTATATGCCATGGTATCCGTGCCATGGGAGACCACAACCCCGTCGTATACGCCCCGTGCTGCGAAGATGGCCTGGGCGATGGCCACCCATTCCTCTGGCTGGATATTAGAGGAATCCAGGCACATCAGATCCTGGACTACAATCTGATAATAGGTCCGGAGCTGACTCAGCTCCCGATCCATGACCTCGCTGCGGCGGGGCTCCAGGCCCTCTCCGCCGGGGAGGGAGGCGATGGTACCACCTGTGGTGATGAGCAGAATGTGCTTCTTTTCACGCCTGTTCATAAAAAGACCTCCTGAGAGCTGTCGATTTTTCTTATTATAGCCCAAAGAGGCTCAAAAACGCAAGGAAAATCGTATGAACCGGCGCTAAACAGCGGCCTTTTGGCTGGTCCCATGGGGTTGGAAGGCCCGAATCAGGCTTTTAAACACTTCTGTCCGCGTCAAGAGAAGAGAAACGAAGGCCCTCTTGCATTTTGTTCTAGAATGGGGTATAATTATTCTATAATAGCGCATCAATTTATGATTTGGACCTGAACAGGGAGGGATTTTTATGACAGTGTTGGTGACGGGCGGCATGGGCTACATTGGCTCCCACACGTGTCTGGAGCTCTTAGAGCACGGCTACCAGGTGGTCTGCATCGACAACCTATGCAACAGCAGCCCGGTTTCCATCCAGCGGGTAGAGCAGATCACCGGCAGGACGGTGCAAACCTACACGGGCGATGTACGGGACGAGGCGTTGCTGCGCCGGATTTTTTCAGAAAACAGCATAGATTGTGTGATTCACTTTGCTGGACTGAAAGCGGTGGGCGAGAGCGTCTCCAAGCCCTGGGAATATTACGACAATAACCTGAACGCCACCCTGGTTCTGACCAAGGTCATGCGGGAGGTGGGCATGAAGCGCATCATTTTCTCATCCTCCGCCACGGTATATACCGCCGACAATAAAATGCCGCTGCAAGAGACCAGCCGCACCGGCGGCTGCACCAACCCCTACGGCTGGACCAAATTTATGACCGAGCAAATTCTCTTAGACCTGGCTGCTGCGGACCCTGCGTGGTCTGTGGTGCTGCTTCGGTATTTCAATCCCATCGGCGCCCACGAGAGCGGGCAGATTGGAGAGGACCCCCAGGGTGTTCCCAGCAACCTGATGCCCTTCATCACCCAGGTTGCCATCGGGCGGCGGGAGCATTTGAGCGTATTTGGGAACGACTATCCCACTCCGGACGGCACCTGCATCCGGGATTACATCCACGTGGTGGATCTGGCCAGGGGTCACTTGGCGGCGGTGGAATACGCGATTTCTCACCAGGGCGCCGAGGCCGTCAATCTGGGTACCGGCAGGGGCTCCAGCGTTCTGGAGATGGTGGATGCCTTTCTGCAGGCTACAGGAGTGAAGATCCCCTATAAAATTGCGGGGCGCCGTCCGGGCGACATCGCTGTTTGCTACGCCGACCCCACCAAGAGCAGGCGGCTGCTGGGTTGGACTGCGGAGAAAACCCTGGCGGACATGTGCCGGGACGCCTGGAATTGGCAGAGCAAGAATCCCATGGGTTACGGGGTCTAAATCAGACAAAGACCATGTGTTTTCAAAATTGCGCTGCCGGGATAACCCCTGGAGGCCCTGCGGTGATTTTTTAACTTGTAGAGCGGCATGCGGGAAAGCATGCCTTCTCGATCTTTTCAAGGGTGAGACGCCGTTCTCTTGGCAATAGGCTATACAGAAAACAATTAAAGCTCTGATTGATACCGGGTAAACCAAAAAACTTCGTGTGATGTAGCTGCATCACACGAAGTTTTTCGGTTTATTTAAAACGGTTTGTTTCTACGTTTTTTGAATTCGATGAACACGTTATCGCCGGCAGCGACCTGTGGAGACCCGCCCTCAGCCGGCATTTTATGGTTACGGGAAGGAAAGCTGTTAAGGCGGGAATATCAAACGTTTTCCTGGCTTACCAATTTGCGCCGCTTAAATCCGAAAATCCCGCAAATCCTCTGGAATTTCATCTTCTGACAGGTTTTTCACGGCTTTTTCTGTACCAGCGGCGATTGCTGTGTCGTAATACCAGCATTTGTACTGGAGCGTATGCATGGTCCTTTCCAGCGTGGCAATTTGATTTCTCACCTCGTCCAAGCGTTTATAAAACATTTCCCTCCGTTTTTGTAGGGATGAGTCACCCTCCTTACACCAACGCAAAAATTCTTTTATGTCCTTAATTGACATGCCCGCAGTTTTCAGACACTCGACGACCCGGAGCGTGGCAATTTCCGTTTCAGAAAAAACGCGGATACCCCCATTGGAACGTCCGATTTCCGGAAACATACCCTCGCGGTCATAATAACGCAATGTGGAGATCGTAATACCTGTCTGGTTGGCAACTTCACCAATCGAATAGCACATAAGGAATACTCCTCAAAATTTTTTAAAAATTCTCTTGACCTAAACCTAACTTTAGGTTTTATAATCATACTATACCATTTGATTGAGCTTGTCAATATTCTTTTGCAGGGGCAAGCTGATGAAAGGAGATATTGAAATGGAAATGAAATTTGAGTTTTACAACCCTACGCGAATTCTGTTTGGCAGCGGAAAGCTAAGCGAGCTGAGCAGCCAGCCAATGCCGGGAAGAAAAGCGTTGCTGCTCCTTTCTAACGGCAATTCCACAAAGGCCAACGGGTATCTTGCCCGGACGATTGAGCAGCTGGAAAAGGCCGGCGTAGACTACGTCCTATTTGACAAAATTATGGAGAATCCTAGAAAGGAGGTGATTATGGAGGGCGCCGCATATGCCAAAGCAAACGGCTGCGACTTTATTGTAGCGTTGGGCGGCGGCGCGGTGCTGGATGCCTCCGTGGCAATCTCCGCAATGGCCACCAATCACGGCGACCTGTGGGATTATGTCTGCGGCGGTACCGGCAAGGGGAGACCGCTTCCAAACAAGGGCCTGCCCATTGTCACGATTTGCACCACCTCCGGCACCGGCTCCGAAATCAACTGCTGGGGCGTCATCTCCAATTTGGAAACCAACGAAAAAATTGGCTTTGGGGACCCGGCCCTGGTCCCGGTCCTGGCCATCGTAGACCCGGAGTTGATGAGGACCGTGCCGCCCAAGTACACCGCCTATCAGGGCTTCGACGCCCTGTTCCACAACACGGAGGTAATGATCTCCAATGGCGTTAACATCCTCAGCGAGACGCTGGCACTTTCAGCCATTGAGAATATTGCGAAATACCTGCCCCGCGCGGTCAAGGATGGAACCGATCTGGAGGCGCGGGAGCGTGTCGCCTACGGCAGCACGATAGCCGGCATGACTATGCAGCTCACCAGCACCACGGCGGAGCACTCCATGGAACACGCCATGAGCGCATATCATCCCAATCTACCCCACGGCGCTGGACTGATTATGATCTCCCGAGCGTTCTATGCATTCTTTCTTGAACGGCATGCCTGTGATGAACAGTTTATCAAAATGGCTCGGGCAATGGGCGTTCACGGCGCCGAAAAGCCGGAGGATTTTATGACGGCGCTGATAAAATTGCAGGAGGCTTGCGGCGTGGCCGATCTCAAAATGAGCGACTACGGCTTTACGCCGGAGGAATCCATGACCCTGGCGAAAGCCGCGCGTTCCATGCAAGGCGGGCTGTTCCTCGCCAACCCCTGCGAGATGACCGACGAGGATTGCGCTGCGATCTTCGATAAATCCTATCGATAAGGAGGTCAGGATGAGAAGAACTCTTTTACTGGCCCTTGCGCTGATGCTCCTGGTCTTGTTGCCCGCCTGCGGCGCTGCTGCGGGCGGGGCAACCGCGCCGGATGTCCCGCCGGGCACGTCTGAGGCGGCGGCGAATTCCGAAGAAGCCGGCCAGAGCGCCGCTTCGACAGAACCGCCCTCCACGTCTTTAAAACCAGAGCCCGGTCCTACGGATGATACGCCGAACATATTGATAGCATATTTTTCCTGCACGGGGAGCACGAAGCAGCTGGCGGAATTCGCTGCGGATGCGCTGGGCGCGGACCTGTATGAGATCGTGCCGGAAACACCCTATACCTCCGAAGACCTCAATTACAGTGATGCGTCTACAAGAGCCGCCCGTGAACAGAACGACCCCAGTGCAAGACCCGAGATTTCCGGCGAGGTCTCCAATCTGGAAGCATACGATATTGTATTTCTGGGCTACCCGATCTGGTTTGGACAGGCGCCTAGGATCATCAGCACCTTCCTCGAAAGCTATGATTTTTCAGGCAAAACAATCGTTCCGTTTTGTACCTCCGGCAGCAGCGGCGTCGGTACCAGCGATACCAGCCTGCATGGGCTTTGTTCGGACTCCACGACATGGATTCCCGGCACGCGCTTTGCGGGAGGGACCCCGAGAGAAACGATTGTAGCATGGAGCAGTGAGTTGGATTTAGGCGGTGTAACCCAATCAAAGGCATGACAATCACAGACAGGAGGATCATTTATGCTACATGATAACAAAATTTTGGTCGCTTATTTTTCCTGCAGCGGCGTAACGGCAAAAGCCGCGCGCGCGTTGGCGGAAGTTACCGGGGCGGATTTGTATGAAATTCGGCCAAAAGTGCCGTATTCCTCCGCGGATTTGAATTGGAACAATCCCAGCAGCCGCAGCAGTGTGGAGATGAACAATCCCTCCGCCCGCCCGGAACTCGCCGGGGAGCTCCCCAATTTAGCGGAATACGATTCCGTTTTTATCGGCTTCCCGATTTGGTGGTATGTGGCGCCGCGGATTATCAACACCTTTTTGGAACGGTGTGATTTTTCCGGTAAAATCATCATCCCCTTTGCAACCTCCGGCGGCAGCGGCCTGGGCAAAGCCGAAGAAAAGCTGCGTGGCAGCTGCGCCGCTTCCGCTGTCTGGCGTCCGGGCAAGCTGCTCAACAGCGGCGTGACAAAGGACACGTTGACTGCGTGGGTGAGCAGGCTTCGCCTGTAACGAAAGCGGGGACCTAAGGAATCTGACCGGACCCGCCGCCGTCCCACTGATTCTGGCGTTTGTATTTTTTATGAACGGCGTGGCCCTCCGCCACGCGGAAAAATGCAAAGGCGTCCGCCCCAACGCAACAAACCCGGCGTGGCTTGTGCCACGCCGGGTTTTCTTTAAACTGGATTGATTTCCCAACAGCCCTCTACGCTTGGGGGATGGCAGTACCTTTCACGGCAGTTTCACGCTATGCCGCTAGCGGTTTAGAAGCCGGGCGATAGCGGTCCGATGCACCCGCATGGCGCCGGCGGGACAGAACTCCTGGCAGCAAAAGCAGTGGATACAGGCACTCTTTCGAATGTGGGGGAGCCGATCTTGCAGGACGATGGCTTTGGCCGGACAGATGGCCGCGCATTTGCCGCATCCGATGCAAACGGAGGCCTGCACTCGGGGCTCTGCGCAAAGCGCTTTCTGAATAAAGTTTCCTTGAAGCCTCGCCAGCGGGCCGTCGCCGCGGCCCCGGAACAGAAGACTACTGGGCGCCTCTAGCTTTTGAAAATCCGGCACCCGCAAGGCCCACAGGTCCCCGAAAATGGCCAAATTTTCCGCCCGGGGCGGGATGAGGGCCCGCTCCAGGGCGGCATCCAGGGTGGGCACATGGGAGCGGGCCATGCCCAGTATGTGGGCGCAGGCCAGGTCCAGCGTGTGCGGGCTGCGGGACGCCAGCAGGGCGCCCACAAACCGGGGACTGCCCTGGGTGGGTCCGTTGCCCTCCATGGCCACCACGGCGTCGGCCAGACAGAGCGCCGGCTTAAAGTAATCGTTCAAGTCCACCAGCATGCGGGCGAAGTCCCGGGCGTTGGGATAGCGGAAGTGATACTCCGGCTTCCTGGTGCCGGGGACCGCCCCAAACATATTTTTCGCCGCTGCAGACATGCCCATCATGCCGTGGCTTTTCAGCTTACAAAAATTGATGATGGCGTCGGCGTCCTGCAGGTAGCGGGTGTATGTAAATTGCTTGGCAATCATGGCCTCGGGGAAGACAGCCTCGACTTGGGAAAAGTCCCGGTTCAGTTGGGCCCCCGCCGCCTCCACCTGATCCATGCCGGTGGCCTTATAAATCCGCTCTACAAACGGGGCGGTGTACAGTCCCCCGGGGCTGTCGCCCACCACCACCTGGGCGCCCTGAGCCAACAGAAGCTTCGTCAGAACCTGCAGCAGCATGGGATGGGTGGTGGCCGCTGCCTCCGGCGCCAGCGCGGCCACCAGATTGGCCTTGATGACCACCCGCATGCCGGGCTTCACCCAGGACAGTCCACCCAGGGGAGCCAATACCTGTTCTAGGGCCTTTAGACAGGTTTCCTCCGTGTAATCGGGGCAGGGTACTACGGAAACCGCTGCGGACATGAGACCGCCTCCTTGCCAGGAAAGCACAGACTAAAACCAGAATGCCTCTTTCCTATTTCGTTGCGCGTAATTGCCTAATTTATGAATTACACTTCTTAAAAACGCGGCGCCTTTGCCCAGCGGGGAATCGGGGAAGGCCGCCCGCTTTTTCGTCTTAGTATAACATAGTTTGCATCGGTTCGCAACGGCGTTGCCCCGGCTCATTTAGCAATTGGCGCAAAGCAGGTCTGCCTGCTCGGGATGTTTGGAGAACCAATGCGCCGCGTAAGAGCAGGTGGGATTTGCCTTGAGGCCCTGGGCGCGAAGGTGTTCCGCAACCGCACAGAGAAGCTGGTCCGCAATGCCCTGGCCCCGCAGAGAAGGGTCCACAAATGTGTGATCGATGGCGGCGACGCCCCGCGAAATGGGGAACGTGACTTCCGCAATCAGGTTTCCCGCGGAATCCAGCGCGAAAATACGTTCCGGCTCCTGTTGAAATTTCATCTTATATCACCTCAAGGGTTAGATTGTCCCATTCCTCAAGAAAAAAACGTGCGCAGCCCCTTCCGCCACAGGCCGCGAAGAAACGCATGGAAGCCAGGCCGCTTCCTTCGCCGCACCCAAATCAAGCCGTTATCCAGTACAATCGCCACACTATTAAAATGCGGCTTTTTATGGATCAAAACAACAACGAAAAATTTTGCGCATGGAAGCCTTTTTTGACAGCGGGCTAATCCTGTATGCCTTGGGCGGTGACGACGAGATGCTCCCCGGCGCGGCGCTCAAAAAAACGCCAGCATTCGTCCCACGCGTTGTTGGTGAAGACCTCCAAAATGAGCTCCCCGCTGAATCGGATGGTCAGGTCCCCGAAATCGCTGATTTCAATTGCTTCCACCGTGGCTTCACGCCCGTCCTTTTTCCATAAAAGCGCCCATTCGTCAAAGCGGTTGAAGCCCTGCACATCCCAGTCGAAGGTGTGCCAGTCGAAAGAGGGGGCTTCCTCCATCGCCCTGGTGGGCTCAAACATATCCAGATTGGCGATGAGCACTTCCCGGACGGTGCGGAAGCGAAAGGCGCATTGGAGGTGTAAAATATACTCCTTTTTGTCCCCAGAGGTGAGAACAACGATTCCCATGGCGGCGGCTCGTGCTATTTTCGATAGTTGCGCCCCCTTCGCTATGTCCATAAACTCTAAAATATGTATTTTATCTGCATTTGTCATGTTAACACCTCTTTAGATTATTTTCCGAACCACTGCCGTGCAAATTCCAGTATTTCTTGATAGCCCATACCTTCTCCGCCAATCAACCGATGAAGCTCCTGCGCCTGATCTTTATTTAACCCTAGATCCCTCACGACATCGTCAGATTGCTTATTCTGCCGCTCGTGGTCACCCGGCATGTTTCCTCTCCGCCGCCCCATGGGAACGCGTCCGCCGCCGTAACCTGAGAGGATAAGGCCACCGAACTTTACAACATACAGACTGCCCGCCGCCAATCGCGGCGTTGTTTGAACTGCTTGAACCTCCTGCTTAAAAGCACTGTGCAAGGACGTAGTCCAAAACTTTTTATGCGCATTTAAATGGTTGCTGTCCGCGTAGCTGACTTCGATCACATTGCCCTGCATCTCCGGAAAGATCGCGCCGTAGCATAGAATTGCTTTCGGTTTGATGCGGCGCAGCATTTCGCCGTATCCCTGCAGGAAAAAGTCCTTTTCTTTTCTCACTCCGACCGTGGACACCGCCACGACACAGCCCGCCTCGATTCCGTCAAAGCAGTACCAGTAGCTCTGCGGCTTTCCCCAGTAGACAGTGGGAATGACCGTCAAACCTTTGGACTGAAAATACGCGCCGCACCAGCGGGAGCGGAAGGTATGATAGATTTGCGAGGCGTACGGCATAATGTAATACGCGGAGAACTGCGGGGATAGTACGATGGCTTCAAACTTGTAGTCGTCCAGAAAAAAATGGACGAAGCGGTTTGCATTCTTGCTGTCGGTGGGTTTTGTATGATCGTATCCAATCAACGCCACATCCTTCAAGTCAATCTCCTGACGCCTGATGATGGGCAGCTTAAAGACCCCGTCTCCTCTGAACTGATTTCGCAGAAACATGGGGTCGCTTCTAAAGTCTTCGCTGGTCACATCGTTTCCCCCCTTTTCGTAGATTTGCAGCATTGCGGTTCTACATAAAGGGGAGAGCAACGGAAAAGTTGCATCCATTGGAGCAACTTAAACATAAAAGTCATTTTTAGCTGCTTTGATCAGAACAGAAATCGCATAGCAGATACAAGCGGCACTGCTTACTTACCAGCCGTTAAGGACCCAAGGGCGCGGGGGAGAAGCCAAATCTGCGATCTGGCTACCGCCGCCACTCCGGCATAATTCCTGTGATAGAGTGAGATTGGTCCCATAAATTTAGCCCATCACGCAGGGGGGGCATCGGAGGGCCAAAAAAGATGGCTTGTCCCAGAGGAATGGGGGAGTAAAAAGAAAAGCTATATCTTTTTTCCATAATTTCATTTTACTTTCGCGCGGCTTAAAAATCAATATCGGTTATTGACAGCCAGAGGGCAGTTAGCCAAGGAATCCATTGACGCGGCGCCATCGCAGCCTTTCGCGATTTCTTTCAAAAAGGTGCTGGCGGGCAAGGCTGCGGGCCCACGCCCCAGACTGATGCGGCTATGGACCGCGTACAATGGGAACCTGGGCCCTGGGCGACCTGGAGCGGCGGGCAGATAACCGTCAACTGTGGGAGCAGCAGGAGGAAACAATTAAACCGCTTAAGACTTGAGTTTGTTTGACCCGCAGGCTTTCGCGGCCAGAATGACGGCCAGGCTGTCGCCCAACTGGGTAAAAAGCGCCGCCAGCAATGCGATCTCCTCTTCGGAACGGCCCTGCGTAATGGCAGCCGCCAATGCTCCCACTGTGGCGGGCAATGATTCGGGGCAAGACATAAAGATCACCTCTTAAGTCAGTATATGCAAGCAAAGCACAACCCGCCAGAAGCCGGTCGGAAACGCCCGGGCAAAAAGAAAACCGCCCCGGTTAAGGGACGGCAATCCAAATGGTATCGAGCTTAGGCGACGCTGACGTTGATGGCACGCAGTTTGCTGCTGTTTTTGGGATCGGCTTCGGTGTCGTAGGACACGCGCTGGCCTTCCATCAGGTTGCGGAAACCATCGCCCAAGATAGCGGAAAAATGCACAAATACATCGCCGCTGCCATTATCGTTGGTAATAAAGCCAAAACCCTTGCTCTCGTTGAACCACTTAACAGTACCCTTATTCATATCGGTACCTCCATAATGATGTTATTCCAAAACAGTGCAAATAAAAATCACAGGCCGGTAAGTCAAAATGAAAATTGACTTACAACCTGTGACAATCAATCAGTACATTTAGAATACTTGCTTAGTATACACGAGAAATCTATAAATTGCAAGCTTTATTTTTTAAAAATCATGATAAACTGAAAAAATTATTTAAAGGTAAGATTTACCAACTTTGTTGTTGTCAATTCCATTGCTGTTTTATCCTGAGCGGATTGCCGTCCAAAATACTGGAATCTGTTCCCCAAATTCAACCACCTAAATGTTTGCAAATACTTGATTGTGCGGGGAATGCCATAAAAACACCTCTGGATTCATCAATCCAGAGGTGTTTTTATGGCAGCGGGTGAGGGATTCGAACCCCCGCAAACGGAGTCAGAGTCCGGTGTGCTACCGTTACACAAACCCGCTGTATTGGCTGCAAGCAGCGTTTATTATTATACTCACGGACAGGAAAAAGTCAAGCAGAAATTTCCTGCTATGGGGGATTTTTTCGGAAAAGCGGGAGGGAAGGTCCTGGATCGTACGGTCTATATTTGCATTTTCCTGCCATACCTGCTATAGTATAGCCATAAAGGGAGAGGCTAGACATGGTAAACTATGGAAGCATGGTGCGGGGAATTTTCCGAGAGAGGCCCAACCGGTTTATTGCCCTAATTGAGATAGACGGCGGAGTGCAGCTCTGCCATGTGAAGAACACAGGCCGGTGCCGGGAATTGCTGCCGCCGGGCGCGCGGGTTTGGTGCCGGTACGACTCCAACCCTCGGCGGAAAACCCATTATGACCTCATTTGCGTGGAGAAAAACGGCAGGCTCATCAATATGGATGCCCAGGCGCCCAATGGCGCCGCGTATGCGTTTCTATCGTCCGGCGGGCTGGGGCGTTTGGAAGAGCTGCGTCCGGAATGTACGTTTGAGGATTCCCGCTTTGATTTTTCCTTCCTGAAAGAGGGAAGGCGCTGCTTTCTGGAGGTGAAAGGGGTCACATTGGAGGACCAGGGGATAGTGCGGTTCCCGGACGCGCCGACGGCTCGGGGGGTAAAACATCTGCACGGCCTGCAGCGGGCGGCCCAGGCGGGTCTAGGGGCCTATGTGCTGTTCGTGGTGCAGATGGAGAATGTCCGCTATTTGGAGCCCAACGATAACACGGACCCCGCCTTCGGTGAGGCCCTGCGGCAGGCAGTCCAGGCGGGGGTACAGATTTTGGCCATGGACTGCGCGGTGACGCCCGCAACTATGGAATTGCGCAAGCCGGTGCCGGTCGTTTTGGACGCGCAGGAAGCATCGGGAAAAGACGACGGCGTTTTCTAATTGACGGAAGAAAGGTATCGCCCCGGCCACCTTTTACGGCCAGGGCGGTCAGCCGGTCAAAAAACCTGCAAGCCGAAGGGTTCGGCGGGAAGATAAGTGTGAAAGGAAACCGCTAAGACTCTCTTTCGCGTTCAATGAAAGCGTTTTTTGAACATTTGTTAGGTTATAAAGTGCGCCTGGCCGTCGAGAAGATATTTCCGACCGCCAGGCGGTTTTTATGTTGTGGAGGCGCTGGCGGCTTCCGCCGCAATGCGGGAAATCTGCCCGGCAAAGGCGGAGAAGAACTGTCCAATATGAAGCCCATCCACCAGGGCGTGATGCGCCAGGAGGGTCACCGGCATCCAAAGCCCGCCCTCCCGCTGCTCATATTTGCCGAAGGTAATGCGGGGATTGCTGTCGGCGGGGTAGGGAACCGGCTGAGTTAAGGCGGTGTAAGTAACCCATGGGATACACGAAACGAAAAAGTGTGAGGTCTCGTCACCTGCTCCGTCGATGCCGTGGTCGGTTTTCGCCTGCGCCTGCCTCGCCTCTCCCTCCCGCAAAAACGCAGCAAAGGGCATGCGACAGTCCATTTGACAATAACAATAGGTGCCGTCGTCCAAAGCAACGGTATGGGAGGTGTCGCAGTGATCGAATTCCGCGATGCGGCCTGCCACAATGCGCTGCCGCAGAGCGGGCACCTGATTGGCCGCCTTGGAAGCGGCGTAAAGGCAGGCCAGGAAAAAAGAACCGCCGCTGCGTTGGGAAGCCGCCTTTAGCTCCGTGACCTCCATAGGCGCCGTAAGACCCACATATGGGTATGCCATGGACTGAAAATAGGCGAAATGGCTCCGGCGGGGATAATGGTCCAGGTCGAGGAACCGCATAGACATGAAGGACACCTCCTGCTCCTAAAAAATAGATTAAAGAATGGTTTTCAAGTCACAGAGCCTGCGGATTTCCCAATCGATGCGCAGGTCGGTCGGCCGTGACGCGCCCTTGGGATTCAGCCAGCAGGTAGAGATTCCAGCGTTGTTGCCCCCCTGGATATCGGAGGTCAGACTGTCCCCGATGATGAGCGCCTGCTCCGGACGGAAGTCCGGAATGCGGGCAAAGCATTTTTGAAAAAACGACAGGGAGGGCTTGTTGGCGCCCAGCCGCTCGGAGATGAAGATATCCTGAAAGTAGGCAGAAATACCCGCGCTGCGCAGCCGGGAATCCTGCACCTTCGCAGTGCCGTTGCTGGCTAGGTACAGGCGGTATTTGGGAGCCAGATAGGAGAGAATTTCCTGGGCGCCATCGATAAAATAGTGCCCCTGGCACAAAAGGTCCTCGTAGTGGGTCCGGCAGATGGCCGGGTCCGTGTCTATGCCCTGCTCCTGAAACAGGGCGGCAAACCGCTGCACCAGGACCTGCTCCCGGGTCAGCTCCCCCCGCTCCAGCCGCTGCCAGTGCTGTTTGTTTACCTGACTGTACCGGTAAATCAGGGCCTCCGTGGGCGACACTCCCACGGACTGCAGGGCCTTGGCAACGGCAATCGCCTCCGCCTTCTGAAAGTCCAGCAGCGTGTCGTCTAAATCAAAGAACACAAACTGGTACATGCTTTCCTCCCCCGTCGGCGCGCGGGCGCCGCAGCTCATAATAGCGAAAAACCTCGTCGTCCCGGAGGTGAACAAAACCAAGCTTTTCCAGGACATGCTGGCTGCGGGTGTTCCGCAGGACGGCGTCAGCCAGCAGGACCTCCAGGCCCAAGGTCTCAAAGGCATAGGAAATCAGCCGCACGATGGCGGCAGAGCCGTAGCCCTTTCCCTTGACGGCATCGCACTGCAGCGCGATGCCGAAAGAGGCCGACCTGGTTTCCCAGTCGATATGCTTCAGATAGATGTTTCCCACAAGCTCCGCGCCGGCGTAAATGGCAAAATACCGCCGGCTTTTGTCTTGCATTCGAAGCTCAAAGGCACGGTCACATTGCTGTGGGTCGTAGGTATAGGGCGTCTCATCCATCATGGGGTCGTTTTTATATCCGCGCCAAAAGACTTGCCAGCTCTCTCGAGTGTAGGGGCGCAGGCAGACTTCAGTGCTCATCTCTTTTGTACCTCCTCAATTCGGTTGGCAATGGCGGCAAAGGATGGAATGTCCAGTTTTTCGCCCCGGATCGTGGGGGAGATCCCGCAGCCGGAGAGGAGGGCCGCAAGGCTTCCCTTTTCCAGCTCCGGAAAACCGGCTGCAAGGGCGTTGCACAAGGTCTTGCGCCGCTGGGCGAAGCTGGCCCGAACCACCCGAAAGAATAGAGCCTCGCTGGAAACCGGACAGGGGGGACCGGACCGGACGGATAGCTGCACCACAGCGGAGGTAACCTTCGGCCGGGGCGTAAAGCAGGAGGCGGGTACGTCAAAAAGAACTTCCGGCTCCGCGAAATACTGGCAAAACAGAGAGAAGGCGCCGTAGTCCGAGGTTCCGGGCCCTGCGGTGATGCGGGCGGCCACCTCCTTTTGCACCATGACGGTAACCGTTTCAAAGCACCGGGCCTCCAGCAGCGCCGCCAGGATCGGGGAGGTGATATAATAGGGCAAATTGGCGCAGGCCACGGGCCGCAGCCCCTGAAACTGCGACCGGACCACTGCCGCCAAATCCAGCTTCAGGACGTCGCCCCAAAGGAGCTTCAGATTCTGAAATTCTCCCAGAGTTTCGGCCAGGACCGGCTCCAGGGAGCGGTCCACCTCCACGGCGGCTACCTTACCGGCTCGCAGGCAGAGCTGCTGGGTCAAAGGGCCTAGGCCGGGGCCTACCTCCAAAACGCCGCAGTCAGGTCCGACGCCGGCCGCCTCGGCGATTTGCCGGGGAACCCAGGAGGCAACGAGAAAATTCTGCCCCTTGGATTTGGAGAAGTGGAAGCCATGGCGGCGCAGCAGCGCCTGCACCACCTGGGGATTGCACAAATCAAGCATAGTAAAATCCGCCTTTCTCCGCTATTTTAGCAGAAAAGGAGCGGATGTGCAATCAAAATTCTCAGGTTGCCTTTCGCTGCCGTGGGAAGGGATTCTACGGGGAAGATCGCGTGAGAGAGACTGCTTGGGTTCCCATGAAATTAAGCGTAAAAAATGCCCGGCCTGACGATGATCTCTTCGTCAAACCGGGCTTTACAGGAAAGAATCTCAGTCTAAAATGTACACGGTGCAGGACCGCCGGCCAAAATCAAAGCATTCGGCCACGGTGTTGAAATACAGGTCGATCTTGTTGCCTTTTATGCCGCCGCCGCAGTCCTCTGCGGTTGCGTAGCCGTAGATGTAAGCCCCGTCGTCAGAGACAATGTACATTCGAGTGCCGTAGGGAATCACGGTGGGATCCACCGCGATTGCGCCGTAGCGGGCTACCGTTCCCGTGGCGGTGGTGCCGGTGTAACCCTCGCAACTGTAGGCGGTTGCGGTGACGCTGAGCGCCTTTTTATAGGAGATGACCTCCCCAGAGGCGGTGGTGATGGTTTTACCGGTGTTGGCAGGCGGAATGGTGTCGCCACCGGAGGAGTCTGGACGGCTCGTGCCGCCGGAGCCTTGAGAGGGCGCTAATTTTGTGGGTTCCGTCTCCGGTACATAGTTCCGATCCTTGCCCTCTTGCTCTTTGTTGGAGCGGTCAATGCCCCGGGCCACGATGGCGGTTACCGGGGCTTTCAAAACTTGCTCCCGGACTATGGTCCGGGATGCTTCCGCGCCGTTTTCGTAGGTGACGCGGGCGGTGCGGCGAACGCTGCCCTCCTGACCGGCCGTCAGGACCTGCTCTTCGCCGGGTTCCAGCGAGGCGTCCGTACAGTATATCGTATCATAGGGTTCTGTCTCTATGTACTCCACGGTTTGGTAGCTCAGGTAGACCACTTCGATGACCATGCCGTCGTAGGTCTGCGCCTCCAGATTCGGGGTGATTTGCGCGTCTTCCCCAGGGGAGATGCCTAGCTGCTGTAGGATTTCAGCGACGGTACCGCCATACGTGGGAATTTCCTGGGTCTCGCCCCCGTTGTTCACGGTGACCAGCTGGACCCGATTGATGGTGATTTCGGAAAAGCCGCTTTCCTCCTGCGTGGTGAAGGTGTCTTCCTCTCCCAGCTGCAGTCCCGCTTCACTGAGAACCTCAGAGGGGTCTGTTGCGTAGGTGGTATGGACCAGTACCCGGCTGCCGTCGGTGATGACGTAGGTGTTTTGCGCCAAGGCCGCTTGCGAGAGCAGCCCTGTCGCCAGAAGCAGCATCAGGGCTACGGCGCCGAACCGTGTCAGCAGAGATCTTTCGCCCCATAGTGCCTTTTGCATCCTTCGCATCGGAGTACCTCCTTTCCAAATGGTTACAGGATTGTAGTTTTAGTAATCCGCCGTTTCAATTGATTACACATTGTTACCATATTGAAACTATTTTAATATTATAACTATTTATCTGTAAATGTCAAGGATTTTATATTGAACTCCACAAAATGACAATTTTTTCACGGATAATTATTGGAAACCGATGGCTAGATATTTGCCGATAAGGGTCGGAAAAACACAAGATATAGTGAAAAAGTTACAAAATAGTTAACATAAGACGAATCCTGACGACGGCCTCGAAAACCACGTTGACATAGGGGAGGAATTGTGCTATAGTTAACTCGACAAAATGGCAATGACGAAGACCTAAAACCTGAAAAGACGACCAGAGAGGGACTCCCCGGCTGAAAGAGTCCTCGCCCCTGTCAGGTTTTGTACCGCTTCCGAGCCGCCTGGCTGAACCTACGTGTAGGCTGGGACGGGTCCGCCCGTTACAGCGGCAACGAGCGGCGGCGCGTTGCGCCGCAAGCAGGGTGGAACCGTGGAATACGCTTTGTATCCCACCCCTGATTTTTCAGGGGTGGGATTTCTTTTCCCCGCCCCGATTCAGAAGGAGGGACATAACCATGTCCGAAGAAAATCTGTACACCTTTGAAAATCCACAATACCGTAAGACCTATTGGCACACCTGTTCCCATGTGATGGCACAGGCCGTCAAGCGCCTTTGGCCTGAGGTGCAACTGGCCATCGGCCCTTCCATCGACGAGGGCTGGTATTACGATTTCGACAGCCCCTTTCCTTTTACGCAGGAGCATCTGGAGCAGATCGAGGCGGAGATGAAGAAGATCTGCAAGGAGCGCCTGCATCTGGAACGCAGTGAGAAACCCCGGGCAGAGGCCATTGCCTACATGCGGGACCGAAATGAGCCATATAAGGTGGAGCTGATCCAGGACCTGCCGGAGGATGAAGTGATCTCCTTTTACACCCAGGGGGAATTCACGGACCTGTGCGCCGGACCGCACCTGGACTCCACCGGCCGGATTAAGGCGAATGCCCTGAAGTTAACGACCTGCTGCGGCGCATATTGGCGGGGCGATTCCAACCGGAAAATGCTTCAAAGAATTTATGGCGTTGCTTTCCCCAAGAAAGAGGAGTTGGACGCCTATTTACAGCGCATTGAGGAGGCCAAGAAGCGCGACCATCGGAAGCTGGGCAAGGAGCTGGGACTGTTCGCTCTGATGGACGAGGGCCCCGGGTTCCCCTTTTTCCTGCCCAAGGGTATGGTGCTGCGCAACACCCTGCTGGAGTATTGGCGGGAGGCCCACCGGCGCTATGGCTATGTGGAGATTTCCACCCCCATCATGCTCAACCGAGGCCTGTGGGAGCAGTCCGGGCACTGGGACCACTACCGCAACAACATGTATACGACTGTCATCGACGATACGGACTTCGCCATCAAGCCCATGAACTGTCCGGGCGGTATGCTGGTCTATGCCAGTGAGCCACACTCCTACCGGGACCTGCCGCTTCGGATGGCGGAGCTGGGCTTGGTGCACCGGCATGAGCTCTCCGGCACGCTCCACGGCCTGTTCCGGGTTCGCTGCTTCACCCAGGATGACGCCCACATTTTCATGACCTGGGACCAGATGAAGGACGAAATCAAAAACGTGGTGCGGCTTTTCGATGAGATTTATTCCACCTTCTCACTGCCCTATCAGATTGAGCTTTCCACCATGCCGGAGAATCATATGGGAGACGAGAAGGATTGGATTTTTGCCCAGCAGACCCTGCGGGCCGCCATGGAGGAGATGGGGAAGGACTATACCGTCAACGAGGGCGACGGCGCCTTCTACGGCCCCAAGCTGGACTTCCATCTGGCGGACTGCCTGGGCCGGACCTGGCAGTGCGGGACCATTCAGCTGGATATGCAGATGCCGGAGCGCTTTGAGCTGGAGTATATCGGCGCGGACGGGGAAAAGCACCGTCCTGTGATGATCCACCGGGCGCTTCTGGGATCCATCGAGCGGTTTATCGGCGTCATTACCGAGCATTTCGCCGGCGCGTTCCCGCTGTGGCTTTCTCCGGTGCAGGTGAAGGTGCTCCCGATCACGGACCGGGCCCATGCCTACGCCCAGCAGGTGGCCCAGAAGCTGGATGCCGCTGGTATTCGGGTGGAGACGGACCTGCGAAACGAAAAAATTGGCAAGAAAATTCGAGAAGCCCAGTTGGAGAAGATTCCCTATATGCTGGTAGTGGGAGACAAGGAAGCGGAATGCGGCGCAGTCGCGGTGCGGACCCGTTCCGGGGGGGACGAGGGAGCCATGGAGCTGGATGCCTTTTTGTCCCGATGCCGGGCGGAAATTGATTCCAAAAAGATTTGAAAAAGCCTTGATAGAACGGGAAAGGGAACTACTTACGGTTCCCTTTCACATTTTTTCCTTGCACCTTTGGCGAATGGGTTTTCCGATTGTGGGAATTTTATCCGAAAACAAGATAAAATGTAATATCTTATTTTCAGATATTTCATTGTTACAGCGGGTGATCTGTAATGCGATATGAAATTCTGAAATTTAAAAGAATTCACAGCTTACGGATTGACCTTCAAAATCAGGTGACAAGGCGGTATAGATGTGTTCCAGGTTGGCACGCAGTTTTCCGGCGGAAATATTCCCGTACCGTGCGGTTTACAGATAATTTGTTCCATGAACTGACCACCACAGCCACGGGAAATAATATTTCCTTCAACCTGTTGGTTCTGCAATGCTGCCAGTATGCCCTTGACCATTTAGAACAAGAGAAATAGGCTACCCCTACATCCGCAGCGTCGATACACATCCCGTAGGGGCGTGCTTTGCACGCCCGCAACCCCCGCGACAACGGCGGTTTTCCCCAGCGGGCGAGCGCAGCTCGCCCCTACAGCCGCAACGTCGATACACATCCCGTAGGGGCGTGCTTCGCACGCCCGCCAAACCCTACAAAACCGGCAGTTTCCCCCAGCGGGCGAGCACAGCTCGCCCCTACATCCGCAGCGTCGATACACATCCCG
>CATXTO010000022.1 GCA_958402445.1 uncultured Eubacteriales bacterium | reverse complement strand
GCTCGCGCGCCGCCTCTCCGCATAATCCTTCCTTTTTCCTACCGGGGGCCTTTTTTGGGCTGTCCGTACAACCTGGGGCTGTTCAGGACTTTCGATCCTGCGGGTTCCTTTTTTTATTCTCCTTATTAAGACGGCGGCGCCTCCAGGGTCTCCAGCTCCTGCAGCCATAAGCCGGCCTGGGCGTCCGAGGGCATTCTCCAGTCCCCCCGGGGCGACAGGGCCACGGAACCCACCTTGGGGCCATCCGGCAGACAGCTCCGCTTGAACTGCTGCTGAAAAAAGCGGCGGTAAAACGTTTTCAGCCAATGCAGGATCCCAGCCGGCTCATAGGTCCCGGCAAAAGAGAGCTGTGCCAGACGGTAAATTTTGGAAGGCCGGAACCCGCAGCGCACCACGTAATACAGGAAGAAGTCGTGGAGCTCGTAGGGGCCCACCAAATCCTCCGTCCGCTGGGCGATCTCCCCCTGGGCAGGGGGCAGAAGCTCCGGAGATACGGGCGTGGCTAGAATGTCCTGCAAAATTGCGGCCATGGGCCCGGAGGACTCCTGCGCCACATAATCCACCATATGCCGGACCAAGGTTTTAGGCACGCCGGCGTTAACGGCGTACATGCTCATATGATCGCCGTTGTAGGTGGCCCAACCCAGGGCCAGCTCGCTGAGATCCCCGGTCCCCACCACCAGACCACCTTCCCGGTTGGCCAGATCCATGAGCACCTGGGTGCGCTCCCGGGCCTGGCTGTTCTCATAGGTAACGGAACGGTCTGATTCCGGCAGGCCGATATCCCGGAAGTGCTGGGCTACGGCCTTTCCAATGGAGATCTCCCGGAAGCTGACGCCCAAGCCCTGGGCCAGGCGCTGGGCGTTGTTCCGGGTGCGGCCGGTGGTGCCGAAGCAGGGCATGGTGACGGCCAGGAGCCGCTTCCGATCCCAACCCAGCCGGTCCGCCGCCCGGACCATGACCAGCAGGGCCAGGGTGGAGTCCAGTCCCCCGGACAGGCCCACCACTGCCGTTTTCACCTTCGTATGCTCCAGACGCCTCTGCAGGCCGGTCGCCTGCAGCGTCAGGACCTCCTCGCAGCGGCTCCTGCGGTCCTGCTCGTTTGACGGAACGAAGGGCGCGGGGGGAAAGCTACGGGTCAGCCGTGTCTGGGTCAAAGGCAGCGAGAAGGGCAACCGGATAAAGCCGGCGGGCAAGCCCTGGGCGCTGCAAATGCTCTTTCTGGCCCGCTCCGCAGCCATCCGGTTCACATCCAGCTCCGTCACCAAAAGGTCCGGGTCCAGGCCCGGGGACTCCCCCAGCAGGACGCCGTTTTCGGCAATCAAGTTGTGCCCAGCATAGATCAGGTCCTGGGTGGATTCCTGACTGCTGGCACAGGCGTACACATAGCCGCAGGTCAGCCTGGCCGACTGCCCGGTGACCAGCTCCCGTCGGTAGGTCCGCTTGCCCACCACCTCCGGCGAGGCGGACAGATTCACCAACACCGTGGCGCCCGCCTGGGCCAAATCCACGGAGGGCTGCTTTGGGGCCCACAAATCCTCGCAGATTTCGCAGCCCACGGTAAGCGCAGGCAGCTCGGGGCAGGAAAACAACACCTTGGTCCCGAAATAAACCGACTGACCCAGCAGGTCCGCATCACCGCTTTGCGCCGGGGCCGGGGAAAACTGCCGGGCCTCGTAAAACTCGCCGTAATTGGGGATATACGTCTTGGGGATCAGCGCCAGGATTCGACCCTGAAACAGGGCCGCGGCGCAGTTGTACAGCCTGCCGTCCTGCAGAAACGGCACGCCCGCGAAGACCAGCATCTGCTTGCCGGCGGTGGCGTCCCGCAGGGCGCGTAGGCCCTCCAGGGCCCCAGCCAGCAAAAGCTCCTGGCCGAACAGGTCGTGGCAGGTATAGCCCGTGAGGCACAGTTCCGGCAAAACAAGCACTCGCACCCCCTGGGCGCCGGCCCGCTCCACCGCTTCCACGGCGCACCGGGCGTTGTAGGCGCAGTCCGCCACCCGCAGGGGGAGGGAGGCCGCCGCCACCTTGACAAATCCGTGATTCATACTCGCTTCCTCGTTTCCAGCCGTCCAAGGGCGGCGCGAATTTATTCCTCCAGTTCGTCCAGGTTTAGACTGAAGGGGGGCAGGAACTGCTCCATAAAATAATCCAGCTCCGGCCGGCCCATGGCCGCCAGGGCCTGCCGGGTCTGCCGGGCGGCGGACTCAAACTCCTGGTTCCCGGCTTTCAGCTCCTCCACACACTTGATGTAGGCGGACAGCTTGTCCGCGGCCTTGACCAGAGGCAGCACCTCCAGGTCGTCCTCCAGAACCAGATGGGTATAGCAGGGCCGGAGACGCTCCGGCAGCATGGCCAGCAGCCGCTCCCCACTGACCCGCTCCACCTGCTTATAGGCCGCCCTCATCTCGGTATTGTAGTACTTGATCGGTGTGGGAAGATCCCCTGTCAGGATTTCCGAAGCGTCGTGGTACAAGGCGGCCACGGCGCAGCGGTCCGGGTCCGGTCCCGGCAGGGCCAGAAGCTCCCGCCGGATCAGCGCCAGGGCGTGGGCCAGCACGGCCACCATATGGCTGTGCTCCTGCACGTTTTCAGAAAAGGTGTTACGCATTAGGCCCCAGCGGGTGATGTACCGCATACGGGAGAGCAGGGCGTAAAATTCATTGGCCATGGCAGGCACGCTCCTGTTCCAGTTTTTTTAGAACCTCCGGCAGCGCGGCAGGGGCATCGCACAGATACCGCGCCCCGGCGGCTGTCAACTCCTCCCGGTCCCGATAGCCCCACAAGGCGCTGATGCAGGGAATGCCAGCGTTGCGGGCGGTCTCCACATCCACCTCGGAGTCCCCCACATAAACCGCCTGGAATTGGCGGACCCCCAGCAACTCCAAGCCCCGCAGGACCATGGCCGGGTCCGGCTTCCGGGGCAGGCCCGGGGCCTCTCCCATGGCCAGGTCGAAGGTGGGGAAAAACGCCTGCTTTAGTGCTTGGGTGGCCCCGTCCGGCTTGTTGGAGACAATTGCCATTTGGTAACCCTGGCACCGCAGGCCCGCAAGAACCTGCTCCAGGCCCGGGTACGGGCGGGTGGTTTCGTTGCAATGCTGGGGATAGTATGTCCGGTAAAAGGAAAAGATCTCGTCAAACCGGGGGGTTTGTTCCCCCTGGGGCAGGGCCCGGGCGATCTGCCGCCGGGCGCCGTTGCCCACAATGCGCCGCACCTGCTGCAGACTCAGCTCCGGGTAGCCGAAGGCGGCTAGAGTTTGGTTGGTGGCATTGGTCAGGTCCTGGAGGGTGTACAGCAGGGTGCCGTCCAGGTCCCATAGAATCGCTTTTTTCATGGCATTGCCTCAAATCAACTGTAAAATGTATCCCTTGAGATACCAGGCGGCCTCTGCCGCCAGGTCCGCCGGGTGGTCCCGGCTCTGCATCATGGTCTCCAGGAGCCGGGCCTGCCGCCCGGTATCGGCGGCGGCCTCCCGGAGCATCTGTAAAAACAGGGGCGGAGTCATCAACTGGCTGCAGGACCAGGTAGCCAGATACCCCCCCCGGCTCCACCAACTTCATGCACCGCAGATTCAGTTCCTTGTAGCCCCGGTAGGCCCGGTCCAAAGAGCTGCGGGTCTTGGCAAAGGCCGGCGGATCGCACAGCACCAGGCCGAAACGCCTGCCTTCCTGGCTGTACGCCTTCACCAGGTCAAACACATTGGCACAGGTGGTGGTGATGCGATCCTGCACCCCGTTTTGCCTGGCGTTTTGCCGCACCAGCTCCAGGGCGGTCTGGGACGCGTCCACCGCCTCCACTGCGGCCGCCCCGTACAGCGCCGCGTGAATGGCGAAGCCCCCGGTGTGGCAGCACAGGTCCAGGACCGTCCGCCCGGGGCAGTAGGGGCGGATGCGGCCCCGGTTTTCCTGCTGGTCCAGGAAGTGGCCGGTTTTCTGGCCCTGCCGCAGGTCCGCCAGCATCTGCGCGTCGTGCTCCACAAAAGGTACGAGCTGGGGCACATGGCCGTAAACGCAGCCGGTGACCAGGGGCAGGCCCTCCTTCTCTCGAACGGGCACGTCGTCCCGCTCAAAGATACCCAGCGGATGCAGGAGTTCCGCCAGAAGCTCCACCAGGTCCTGCTTCCAGGTCTCCAGTCCCAGGCTGACGATCTGAAAAGAGAGGTAATCCCCGAACTTGTCCACAGTAAGGCCAGGCAGGCCGTCGGAATCCCCAAAGACCACCCGGCAGGCGCCCGAAAAGCCCAGAGCCCTGCGATACTGCCAGGCCTCGGCCAGACGCCGCTGAAAAAAGCGCGGTCAATGAGCACCTCCGAGTCCCGAGTGAGGACCCGCACCAGGATTTTGGAGCGGCTGTTGAAAAATCCACGGGCCACAAACCGGCCTTCGCAGCTGATGACATCCACCACGGCGCCGTCGGCGCAGGCCTCGTCCACCCAGGCCGCCTCGTTGTCATAAATCCATTGCTTTCCCTGCAGCAGGTCCCGTTCCTCGCCCCTGCGCAGGCACACCCGTCCATATTCCATAGTGTCTCCTTTCCAATGCCCCGGAGGGAGCCTCCGGCTGCCGGCATGTGCGCTAAATCATTCGGCTATTCCCCCACGCCTCCTTCGTCAGGCAGGTGACGTGCTCCGTCCTGATATCGTTCATCAGCTTCCACACGATATTTCGGTTCGTATGATGATACCGGAACCCGCACTTCTCCTGGGCGCGGCGGGATTTCTCGTTTCCCTCAAAATACCCGCACCAGATCGTGGTCAGGTGCAAATCTTCAAAGCCATAGCGCAACAGCGCCCGGATCGCCTCGGGAATCAGGCCTCTTCCCCAGTAGGGCACCCCAATCCAATAGCCGATCTCGCCCTCGTCCGGACTCAAATGCAGGTGACTGCCACTGCCCACCGTCAACCCGATGCTTCCCACCGGCTCTCCCGTGTCCTTCAGAACAACCGCAAACATATTGGCCGCGGACAGCACCCCTTGAATGATCTGGCGGCTGTTTTCCACGCTGGTGTGGGGCGGGAAGCCAGTCACGGGCCCAATCCGCGGGTCCTTTGCGTATTCGTAAAGCTTTGCCGCGTCGGCCTCCCGCCAGGGCCGCAGCAGCAGCCGTTTCGTTTCCAACTGCAATGTCATTCCTCCTCTCTCCCAAACGGTGCGGACAGCCCCGCCTGACGCTCCAGGCTCCTGCGGGTGCCGTCGTCCAGCTGGGACCGCATGCGTCGCAACAGCTCCGGCTCCTGAAACAGAGCCTTGCCGTATTCTAAGTTAAAGGCGTAGTCGAAATCTAGAGGATTTTGCCCCTGGTTGTGCTGGAGGATGGTCTCCGCCTTGTCCAGGGCCTTCACCAGGCGGGCCTCCTCCGTGGACCCCTGCTCATATTCCTCCCACAGAGCATACAGCCTGCCCGCCGTCCGCTCCGGCAGGGGGGCCAGGGCCCTTTGCATACCGGCGGCCTCCTTCCGGCGCTTTTCCTCTGCGTCAGGGCGCGCAGCCGCGGACAGATCTCCGTCGTACAGCTCCCCCAAGTCGTGGAGCAAGGCCATAGTCAGGACCCTATTTGCGTCCAGCCCGGGGAATTCCTCCAGCACCACTGCCGCGAGAACCGCCAGATGCCAGGTGTGCTCCGCCGTGCTCTCCCGCCGTCCAGCGGAGGTCCAGGAGCACCGCAGGACGTTTTTTAGCTGCTCGATTTCCTGCACAAAGGACAGGTATTGCCGGATTCTTTCCGTCAAACCCTCGGCGCCAGCGTCAGACCCCGCCGCCGGAAGATCCGGGAGCGTTTCGGCCTCATACATCCTGCTGATTTCCCCGCTGTCGCAGGCAACCATGCACAAAAATCGCCAGCCGCATCTTTCATAGAAGCGGTCGTGGTCTGTGACGAGATACAACCTGCTCAGGCCAAGCCGGCCGGCGTCGTACCGGACAAAATTCAGCATGGCCCGGGCCACGCCCCGTTTTCGGCAGAAAGGCTCCACAAAAACCGCGCACACGTTGGGCGTCAGGTCCTTCCGCCCGTGAAAATCGTTCTCAATGATCCCAAGGCCAGCCACAATTCGGTCCTTCTGGTCCAGAACCAGATACCACTGGGGAATGCAATCCGGGTCCCTGACGCAGAGCGCCATACTCTCCCGGTAAGCCTCTTCGGGCACATCCCAATGGGTGTGGAACCAGGCCGCGGCAGGCTCTATCAGGGCCGGGGCCTCCCGCAGAGGCGCAAGGCGCAGAGAATCTGTGATCGGGTACATGGCCGCTCCTTTCAGTTTTAATCCCACTGCGCTGGAAAATATTGCTTTTGCAGGGGTGGGAAGTTTTGATTGTAGGCCTCCACCGCCTCGAGCTTCAGGTCCGTAAACACCTCTGACTCCTGGAATTTTCCATGGATTCCCGCCATGGCCCCCGGTATGAGCTCGATCCCCAGGAAGGCGTCGAAGTTTTTCCCCTCCCAGGTGGTAATGCCAAACCGGTCGCAGGTTTGAAACCCGATTCTCGGATAATAATCCGGCTCCCCGAAAATCACGATCCCCGGGTACCCGGCCCGGGCCGCCAGGGGCATGGTCTCACGGAGCAGAAGCTCCCCCACCCCGCAGCCCTGCCATGCCGGGCTGACGCACAGAGGGCCGAAGGTCACGAGTTCGCTGCGGCCCGCCCCGTCCAGCGCCCAGGACCTGGAGTAAAAAATCGCCCCCAAGACCTCCCCGTCCTTGCAGGCCACCCGGCTGATAAGGGGCAGGTAGTCCGGGTGGGTTCGCAGCCGGTGCACCAGGTAATGCTCGTCGCAGCCGGGATGATACTTGTTCCAAAAGGCAAGCTGGGTGAGCCGTTCCACGGCATACTGGTCCTCCGGGCGCTCCGGGCGGATCTCCACCTCGCCCGGGGAGAGCCTCTTCCGCCGGGGCGGGAACCAGCCCAGCTCCAGACGCACCTCCTTCCGCGCCAGGTCGTCGTTGTGATAACAGCAGGTGTCCAGGCCGATGAGGGTGAACCCCTCGTGCAGGTAAAAGCCGATGGCATTTACATTGCAGGACTGGGTCTCCAGGATAACCGCCCTGCGCCGCTCCAGCCGGGCCTGCTCCTTGGCCACTTCCATCAGCGCGTGGCCCAGGCCCTTTTTCTGATGGGATTCCCGCACCCAGAGCTCCGTCACCCGCAGACGGTTTGACCAGATTTCCGGGCAGGTCTCGATGGCTGCAGCCAGCTCCCCGCCTTCCAGCACGCCCCAGGCGCAGGCGCCCGGCCAGAATTCCTGATACAGCTTGTCCGAAAAATCGTAGTCCTCCGGGGCGTGGACCTGGGGCTGCTCCAGTCGCTTTTTTTGTATGTCCACGGCAAAGCCGGACTCGTTTTGCCGCACCGATACGTCGTAGGCCGCTTCCGTGGTGTAGCCGATGGGAACAATATGGCCCTGCCACTGCGCCTTGGGCAGATGTACAATCTCAAATTTCGTCATGCTTTCTCCTTTTCACAATCGTGTCCCCACGACCTATGGCGACGTTACTCCGGCAATTCGCTACAGCACGCCTCGTCTTCTTGCCTCGTCCATGAGAAGCGGCTGGATCTGGGGGTAGGTCCAGCGCGCGGGGAGCTGGTCCGTCACCACTATTTTTTCTATTTCCCTGTGCAGCTCCGTCTCAAACGATTGAATGTCTGCAAAATAAAGCATGCCATAGCTCTCCGCGCTGTCAACCCGATCTTCCGCGAGGACGGAATATACGCAGATTGGCTGTATCGTGAAATCCACCGCGCCGGTCTCTTCGTACAGCTCTCTGCGCGCCGTATCCGCGATAGCCTCCCCCGCTTCCCGATGCCCGCCGGGTATCTCCCATGTTGAGCGGGCCCTGTGCTTGCAAAATACATACTTTCCATGATGTACTGCAAGAATCACGGCAAACTTTAATAAATCGTCTTCCACGCTCTCATAAAAATGAACCGCCATACGAGTCCGTCCTCCATCTGATTTCTTTTCTTCGGTCTACTATTTCTACCCTAGAATGGATACCAAGCTTCTTTGGGGGCACTCGGTTCTGTCCTGTTCTGCTTTAGAGTATACCATAGAACAAGAAAAAAGAAAGGCCCTCAAAATAAATCAGAGGCGCAAAACGCATATTCTTTCTATGCTATCCGTATCTATCTTGTATTCATGAAAACACCCCCAGAGTACAAGGGCACACACGCCCCTTTTACTCTGAGGGTAATGCTTATTGTTTTAATGAACAGGGCACCTCATAATCAAGCCATGTCTCAATATCCCGTTTCATATTCACTATTGCGTCATCCAAAGGTAGGCGAATCCCCTGACAGCCACCTTGACAGATTTCATTACGCAGCTTCCGATCACAGCCATATCCATCCGCAATTTTTTTCTGTAAATAGAAAGGAAATTTCTCAATCGCATCTGCGTATTGATCTGTTTTTTTGGATCTTACAACCAAACAAAAACCATATTTCATAGATACAGCAAACTCCCATATTCTACGAGAATATATATCCCGCGGGGATAAAGCCCGCGGACTGTTTTTTATATACGAATAAGCAAAATGAACTGCGTCGTCGTTGATTATCCCACAGGTCAGTCCCATATCCATATAACGCTGATGGAGATCCAAAACAAATCTTTGGATTTTTTCAGGTAATGAATGTATCATGTCTTTCAACACATCAAGTACGTCTGTATCTTCCGCTTTTAATACCCTATAATCGCACCGTACAAGATTATTGGCATTATTATAAAATCTCACCCACAATTCCATAGCTGCAATTGACAGAGCCTTTAAACCCGTCAGCAAAATTGGAGCATTCGGATAGGATACTCGTAAAAAGCCTTCTGAAATATGAAACCTTTTTGCTTCTAAATCAATACCAGTAAAAGCAAAACCGCAGAGAACTAAAAATTGTAAGCATTCCATTTGCTTAGAAACAGGTATTTTGGGCTTCGGGGCCGTAAACGACGGTATTTCAGCTATTAATAATGACTCGCCACTCTCATTCAGTTTGCTATTGTAACCTATGTCAATTAACAGGTGATTAATATTATTTAAAAACGGATAGTCTGTCGGATTCTTCGTTTTTTGCGGCTTGGTATATAAATGCCCGTCTGAGATTAAACGGTCGCAGAATAAATATAAAAAATCCCGGAAGGCCACAACGCCGATTCGTATACTCTCTTCGCTTGCAACGTTTTCAAACATGGATTTCAGCGCATAAGCATCAGGTATGTTTGCTGGTATTAAGCTTGTTACGTAAGCGGCATATTCACTGATTGGTTTTTGCATTACCGCGTCGCCGTGATTTGTACTCATTTCTCTGTCCCTTGCCCTGTTATTTCCCTAATAGGCAACAGCAAATCAAACTGAGTATCTTCCATTTTCGCACCATTTTTCATAAGGTTGTAATAATTTAATGTTTCCTCAAAACATGGGCCCTCGGCTTCTTCATATTTTACGCTTGCCCTAACCCATTCTTGGAGTAACCACCAATCGTAAAAATTCCAGTCTCTTAATACATGGGCGGCATACGTTCCTCCGCTGAAGGTTTTTTTACTAAAGGCGGCTTTACTTCCATATCCTCAGGGATTGATACCCATGCCTCATACGCGGTTGGAGTTGTTCCAACTTCAACTTTTAAATTTTTATTGGAACAATCAAAGCCCATTCCTCTGGCGTCGGGTTTCTTATCTAACAATCCCGTTTCGTATACAAATTTTTCTATCATACTGGTGGCTTCCGGCCCCACACCATATTCAGCTTTTCCCGAAAAGTAAGCAGCCGCTACTGTCATAGGCGGAAGGTAAACAATCCGCACGTCTTTGTCCTCCAGCTTGCTCAATGTCTCGTTTGCTTTGTTAAGGTCGTCCATTGATTTTTCCTCCTGGATTGTGTTTTTAGGGAAGGAGATGCTGTCCACAATGGCCAATACAGAGCAATCTCCAAGATAATTAAGCTGCAAGCGCATATTAGCTTTTTCGTGCAGATCCCGAACAAGACGGCTAAGTATGGACTTAACAGTTGATAAAGCAATAATCTGCTCGTCAAGCTCGCTGATATTGCGCTCAAATAGCTCGATTATACCTGCGGCATCTCTATTGCCGAATATCTCTCGGATTTGCTTAACGGGAACACGAAGTTTTCGCAATATGATGATTTGACGAAGCCTTCGTATTGCATCTTCATCATAAACCCTGTAGGCGTAATTCTCCATGCGTTGACTTTTAACCAAGCCGATTTGCTCATAATAGCGAAGCATACGGCTTGAGATACCAAGGCTTTTTGATACTGTGCCGACGGTCTGCATTTGGTTCATTGTGTTTGTACCCTCCTTTAACTCAAGTATAAGGCACGACACGGTGTTTGTGTCAAGAGGAAACTTTAGAGAAGTAACAAAATATAATCAAATAACTTTCGATGAGCTAATGAAAAAAGCAAGTGATTGACTTAGCATCTATTGCCATAAACCTCGAAAACCTATCCGACCTGCTTCGTAGTCATGGTGTTAGGCCGAAATCGAGCAATACGAGATTCGATTTTGCGACTGCTTCTATCCCGTCCCGCCCCATTGATACAGGAATGGATTTAGCCACTACGTCTTGTGGTACCACTGCAGCCGCACACCGGGCAAATGTATTTGCGGGTTGCCTGTTTGGAAGTTTTACCAGCCCCAAATTGGGGAATCTGTTTCCTGAAAAGCTGGAACTTTGTATCTGCCATACTCTGAACAAAGGCTTTCGCTTCATCATTCAGGGTTGTTTTCGTCCAACCGTATTTAGCATTCTGTTCAACATTCAATAAATCCGAATATCGGGAAAGAAGGAAAGGAACTTAGAGTATTCGAAGCTTATCTTCCATCATTAGGCTATACCATTGAAGAAATACAGGAAGGAACTAATGAAGATGGTTCGTTTTCCGTTACCTACGTTATATCAGGCAATGGAATATCTATTTCTTTACCCGTTGGAGAATACCAACAGCTTCAAACATCATCCAGCGATCTAATATTTTCTTTCCTGTGGAAAAAGCAGCAACTAAAACAAGCCGCTTCCCGCTGCAACGGAACAATCGCCGGCATTGAATTCATATAGTTTTCAGGGATAAGGTTATTCTGAAATGCCCAAAGGATCATTTATTATGTTTACAGCATATTTTGCCAGTACATTATTAATTGTTCTGCAATTTAATAAACCTACGGTTTGATTGCCATTTTCTTTCCTTAAGCAGCCTTTGTTCAGCAGGGGTTGCTTGGCAACTTATCCGTTCCTGACATTACTGATTTTTACAATCCCATGCGGCAACATTGTTTTAAAATCAATGAACAATCCCCCTAGCCGCTCTTCCCTAGGATGATCTAGTAAGATAGAATGGAGCAGCCCCTTATAACCTCCAACCAGAATAATGTCATCTTCTTCTAAACAACAAGCCAATCCTTCTTTTATTTTAACCAAAATGCTATTTAAATCTTTATTTTTATAATTTCTTCCTAAAAGCATTTCAAGATATGTCATCATTTGATTCATTTTTCCTTTTGTATCTCTATTTGCTGACTTTATTATGTCTGAAAACGCCATGTTTTCTTCTAAATACAATTCCCCCCGCAGCTCTGTTTTACCTCGTACCATCTCAACGCCAACATTATCAAAAAAAACTCCGAATTCAGCAGCCTCCTTATCTTCAAGATATTGGGCCTTGTATAAGTTCCGTAGGCTTACACTAACATTTGGAACCATCATATCATCTACCATAAAAGACTCCAAAGCAGCATTCTTCGGCTGTAAGGCACCTTTTATCGAACTTCCAGGAATATAATATCTTGCACGCTTTGGATCATACTTTCTGTATTCTCCATACTGGTAAAACGGATAGATAACTCCTACCTTATCCGTCTTTATTTTTGCCGGATCAATCTGCTCCAGTTCAGGTGCCTCGCAAAATTTATCAATTCCTTTATATAATGCCATCCCAGCCCTCGGAGACACTATCAAACTCGATAAAAGATACATCGTATATGTAATCTTTTTCATTCCGCATCCCTCTTTTCTAAAGAAATGGGATATAAAAACGCATTCCCAAATACAATATCCCTGCTTTTATTAAATGGAGAAAGTACACATTTTCCCGCCTGCTCAACACCATCCAACAAGGCAATAACGCTGCCCGCGGCCACAAAACTGATGAAATATTTTCCGCGCTCCCGATTCCATCCACCCTGCATTGCAAACGGACGTCTCTCAGAGGTAAATAATTTTAAGACAGAAGCACCAAAATCAATCCTATTCGGTAACAACATACCTAAATTTAGATAGTGTTCTTCATTTGAAAGCTCTATCGGTTCCACTGCAGTCACGCGATACGTATTTAATCCTTGTGACGCCCGCTTGCCCAAAATCAATGATGTCCCCGATTGCATCAATTCCTCAATCAAATCAAATATGGCTGCCCCCATTTCACTTTCAACCATCTGCAAATAGAAACAAAATCTGGATACCGACTGATCTGTTTCCTGACCCTCTATCCATTTCTTTTCCGTCAACTTTAAAAGGGGGACTGTGTACAACTTCGTCTCCAGACCTTGAATATTATACATAACACTTTCCATAGAAGCGCGAAGCTGCTGTTCGTCAGTCTGTTTAATGTATGGATATATTTTTCCACCTATCTCGGGATTCTCAATCACGCGTTTCAAATCTTCTAACCTTACATAGGCTCTCTCCTTGATAGCGGCACGCTTTTCCTTTAAATTTCCGCCATCTGTCGCCATTTTTTCCAACATATCCACAACATAATCTTGGGGCATTGGAAAATAGTCCAAGGGATTTACATTTGACAATGCCAGATGAAACTTTTTGTCAATTACTGCTTTTACCAGCTCCGCGGCATATTCATTTCCGTTTGCTTCCGCAAACATAGTGATCAACGCCCCAAATACTTTTTGCGAATCTGGAAGTTGTGTGATTGCACCGGTGGATTTCAATACAATTTTATAATTTTTCATCACATCCCACGCCCTCACCTTCTTCTATAATCGACAGACATATCTTCCCATAACCACGGCTTTTCGAATTTCCAAGCCGGTAAATGCCCTCGTCAAATTTTTTCAGATTATTAATTACATATGCTTTACACACATCAATTGTACTTTTATCAAAACACATCTGCCCAAAACGATATAACTCGATTTCGCCTTCAAACTCAAGTCCGGCCCTTGCCGCCTTATATGTCCGTGGATTTGATTTCGGCTCCTCTCCATCACAATGAATCGAGGTTTTCGTATCAATAGAAAAACATTCCTCTAAAATCCGTTGTTCTTTCTTTAAACGTAAATCATTGAATAATAATTTGGGCGTATTGTTAAACTCCCTTATTCCGAAAAGATCTCTTGCTGAAGCCTGCTCGATTGCGTCCGTATAACGTTTCTCGATTCGAATACATGCCTCTTCTTCCCCAACACATTTCAGAATCTGCTCCCTATTTTCTTCCCACTCTTTTTTTAAGAACTGCGCATACCACTGTCCAATTTTAAACGCCTCCGCACTCCGATCCTCCATTATGATTGCACGCAGCGCCCCTTTCAAGGACGAGGCGGGAATGCAGGGATATCCCTCATGATCCACAGCTGTCCATTGGTCAATTCCGCCTATCTCAAAGGGCATGGGAGCTCCTCCGATAAAAAGATTTGAAAGTGTTTTTATTCTTAATCTGATAACCTGTCTCATCTTGCAAAACCTCCTTCTATTTGCGCTTCGAATTCTTAAATTGCATAACCAGTTCATGATATTCATAAAACAACATAAGGGAATCTACGAAATCCGGCGTCCATTTCCCTGCATTTTGCGCAATATTGCAGAAATTCTTATTGTCAAAAAACAAACGGTTTGGAAATTTCCCTTCCTTTATACGCTCTTCATTTAAATCCTGCAATTTCTTTTTCTCTTCCTCTGTTGATGGATTGTGTATTTTTATCATATCGGCAGCCCTAGCTAACGATATATGCTCCACGTCCCTTAAACGGAAAAACATAGACTTGTCAAGATTAAGTCGCTGATATCCTTCTTTGCGCTTCTCTGGAACCGTTACTTTCTTCACAAAAACGCCTGTTAAGCTTGAATTTACTTTCTTTAGACATTCTTCAAAGAGATATTCTTTTGGTTGACGGAGCAAATAACGGTATATCTCTGCTTTACTCTGCTCATACCACTTATGACTTTCATCAGACTCTTCATTTGTAAGAATATGAAAGCGGGCGTCACAGAACAGGAGCATTAATCGCAGATACGCCTCAAATCTGCGCTTTGTCCCCTCTTCCAGAATAATCTTTACACCATTTTCACCCTTTTTGCACAACTGCTTAATTAGCCTGCTGTTTAAAAGCATTTCCATCTCTCGCACCCTCAGATCCGAATCCTCGAAGTGGCTTGGAACCAGGTGATACAGGACGTGATTGATATATTTTATATTATCACTGCGAACATCGTCATCCGTGATATCCTTCAACAATGCGTAGAAAAAGTTTGTTCTCCCCAACAATTCAGAACAGCCGCTCGCGCTGTTTCTGATAAAAGTGAGAAGTTTTAAATCATTTATAAAGAAATCCCAAATCGGGACATTCTGCAGCTGCCGATTTATTTCCATTTTCTCTCTACAATTTTTACATCCGCATCCTGGTCTCCCCTTTCCAATTTTACATCGAAGTAATTTTTTCTGGTCTTTCATCTGACCATAATTAATATCAAAAAAAGTCAGGTTTCCCATGGAAATCTTCAGCATCAAAAATTTCTTTAGGGGCGGGGGAACGGCTTCTGATTTCGCATTTTTCAGTTGAGCCTCAACCATATCCATATAATACCGGATAGGTTGTCTGTTAAATGAAATTTCAACACCAATACTCATATCTAACTTTGTTGGAATTCCATTTTCCTTAATTTTCTGATTGACTGTGCACATAAGCTCTCTGCAGACATTGATGCCACAGATCAAATCTTCAATCGCAACTGCAAAGAAGATGTCATCCCCTGCAATATAAAGCGGAAAAAGCCATCCCGTCTTTCCCTCCGGCGCCAACTTGTCAGCTGCCTGGTGTAACCCGCTCAAGGATATGTATTCGTTCAAAACCTGGCTGATTTTCCGATAATCCTCAAACTTTTGAATCTTTTGAAACATCGCTCCCATTCCGTTTAAGTCCGCTTTAAAAACAGCAATGCGGAAACGTTTTTTATTCTCCAGTGCCTCGCTGCCATTTTGATACAGCGCATTTATATCCCGGGCAAATGCAGGATAATCGACCTGCTCTCTGTAGATATTGCCTTGATCCTCCTCATCCTTTGGCACCTGGCAAAAAGAAAAGAGTAAATCTTGATTTCTCTCGAGTATATGACTCCAATATTTTGTTTGCTTCAAGCGTTTTTTCGCTTCCTGAATCGCCTCAATCTTCTCTAATCCATCTGCCGGGAAATACACCCAGCGAATCAATTTTTGCCCCTGTGATTCCCGATAATAATCCGCAAACAGAGTATTCAGGCGTTTTTCCAGCTCTGCTTCTGATAATAAACAACAAAAAATAAATACGCCAGAGCATTGCAGCAGTACCTCCTGAACCGATTTCAGGAATATGTCTTGAATGGATTTATAAAAACCTCTGGATATCTGATGGGAAGAGCGTTTAATCTTACTAAGAGTAGCTTCTTCCGTCTGCTTCTCCTGAATATGCGAATGAATGACCTCAGTCAAAAAGGTTTGAATTTTATCTACCGATACGGCGACAATCTGCTCATTCATTTTTATCCCCTTTCTTGTTCCCGTTCCCGTTAAACATTTCCACATAAGCTATGTGCGGAAAAAGCATCGGATTATTAATCAGCATTAAAAGCTGATTTAATTGAAAATTGAAGGTGAGCAGCGAAAGCTCTTTCTCTTTATGAAAAACCCTATATTTGTCTAACCCAACATCTCCCACTGCCGTTTCCCAGTCAGCTTTGCTCCTCTCTTCACGTTCCCCCAGTCCCTCGGCGTGATTTAATGATAGAAACCAATCATATAAGCTCTTCTTCCCCTCATCTAATTCAATATGCATTTTCCTCTCATCGGTTTTTACCCTCATGACAACATCAAACATCTTTTCATTATCTTTCAATGTAGTGTTGACAATGCGTTTATTTAGACAGCATAAAATGCGCAGCGGACGTGTCGCTGTCTGCGTTGGTATTGAGTTGATTTCTCCTCTGGCAATTTTATCTAATGTTCTAACACAAGATTTTTTTGAAGTCTTCAAAGACTTCATGCTGCTTGCCCACTCCATTAATTCTTTTTGGTTCATAGAGGTACTTTTACATTCAACCACCACCGATACAGCTTCAATAGGAATAAATTTCAGCCCACCGTAGCTAAAAATATATGGTGTATAGGTTTCGTCAAAAATGGCCAAGTCCACCTCTTTCGAGACACTGCCATAAGAGTCAATAATCGACACGGAATGCGCTACCACAAATTTACGCGGAATAATCCTTTCAAACATTTCGCCCCATATCGTTTCCCGATACCATCCAATGGTACCGCCGTGAGGTGCTTTTAAATTTAGTTGATTTACAATATCCGTTTCCATGCGTTCAAAATTCTCTTTAATGTTTCGTATTGTTGTCTGACTGACATTCAAAGCTTTCGTTTTTCTTTTTGTTTTTTTCTCCATGTGTACCTCCCAATAAAACTCTATTACCTGCTTGTCAAAGAAACTGTACCTCAATTTTTCCCATTCCAAATGTTGTGTTACGCCCAATATGTAAAATCTGTGCCGCCGACAGCCACGGGACAAAAGGCGTCAGCTCCCCCTCATATTCTAGGCTTCCCATTAAGCCGCTAAAATCCATCTTTTCCTTTACACGGTTGGAATACCGTTCTAAATGGAGTACGCTCAAATCCTCCCTGACTGTTTTAACCTCACCTGCAAGCATTACAAGCCGTTCCGCCTCCTCCCGATCTACCCAGCCTCCATATCGCTCCGTTATAGCTATCATCCGATTGGTAATATTCCGAATCAGCGTCTGAAAGTGAATCTCTGTTAATAACTGGCCGTTACGACGAATCCTAAGCGGCGTGCGCAGTTCAATCTCCACTCCTGATATCTTCTGTAGCCTTCGGCAGGGAATAATTATTTCATTTTCCCCAGTTTTATAATAAACGTTTCTCCGCCATAGGATCCGCTGTTCTTCCCGATTGACGATCTTTCGCAAAGAAAATGGATATCTTTGTGCTCCTAACCCATATTGTCCAATATTTTGTAACACCAATGCCAATGACGAAGCATATTTTACGGCGTCACCTAAAAGTGCAAACTCAAAAACTAATTCCTTATCACGATCCACTATATATTTATTACCATGAAACTCCGGAGGGATAATGATATAAGGTTTTACAATATCCTGCTGATTGTCACTTTTTTCCCCATTCCCATAGAGATAATCATAAGCCTCCCAGTCTATCCGAGACAAAGCCTGTCCAATCACTCCCCGCAACGTCGATCCAAGATACGGTGGCAATTCAGCCTGTTCCAATGAAATCATTGAAATTTTAAGTGGCAAGTATTTTAAATCAAATACCTCTTGTTCCGTCACAATCAGATTCTCCTTTATTAGATCCTTGATGGAGACAATATTTCTCAATATAGTTCTACTAAAAAATAGTTCTACAAATAATTGCAATAAACATTTATAGATTTTTACACAATTCAAAATTATAATAGTTTTTTCAATACGCCCTACGTTTTTTCTATAATAAGTTTCCTATAAACAATACAGCATATTTTCTGATGCAATAGATATGGTCATGCTTATTTTTAAAGTTCAGCCTTTAATTGTTTAAATACATCATGCTTGAACTTTATTAAATGTTCTGATGATATGTCCTTTCTCATAAATCCAAACCATGCATTAAATATATTAAACGGGACCTTTAAGCCGTATGTTGCCTCATATGTTCGTTCTTTCAACTCAAAGTATTCTCTTACACGCTCCTTTCTTTGTAAATTCTATTGACGATGTATATGAGCAAGAAATTCGTTGTTCAAAATCATATTCGTACAAAACACATTTACCAAATCCCAGTGAATTCTGTCCTAAAAAACATAAAAGCGTTTGGCGCAGAAACAAAAATATGTAGTGTTGCTCGCCGTTTTACAGTAGCCCTTTGTGCTATGGCATTATAAACAGAATTAGCAATAGCCGCCGCATGGTTTCCATCTTCTATTGAAAAGTTTGTGGCACTGGCTTCGCTTAGCGCACAGTTTATGATTCGCCCAATTGATAGATTGTTTTCCTTAATGAATCATGTTGATATTACTGTCTGTTTTTCGTGGGCAAGAAAAACAACCGTTTCCATATGGGTTGAGATCGTGATTTGGATTTCCAAAAGGCAGAATTCGGCCTTAGAGAAATTGTTATAATTTCTACCAACGTAGCCTCCATTTCTTTTCAAATCCTCGCCTTTGCCTTACTTTTTAATTGTACCATACTCCCTCCACTATTACCATCTAAAAGACATTTTGTTCCCCTCACATCAATTAAACATAACAATTTCATCTATTTATTGTTCAAATTCACACGTCTGATATCTCCCTGTTTCTGCATAACAAATTATCATCTTCGTCTCATAAACATCCATTCTCTTTATTCTATTTTTAATAATATTTTCATCATATTCCCCAAGGAAAAGGCGCAAAAGCTAAAAGCCTCTGCGCCTCACAACACCTCTAATTTCCAAATTTTCACCACTTCATTATTTAACAATCTTCTGTAACAGGACAATACTTTCCGTATGGGCGCAACGGGGAAAGAGGTCCAAGGCCAGGACTTTTTCTAAGTGAAATCCCCTCTTTTTCAGAAGGGCCACGTCCCGGGCCAGGGTGGCCGGGTCGCAGGACACGTACACCAGCCGGTTCGGGGCCATGGCCTCCAAGGCCTGAATCACGTCGGCGCTGAGCCCCTTCCGGGGCGGGTCCACCACCACCACGTCCGGGCGCACGCCCCGGCGCTCCAGCTCCAGGGTGGCCGAGCCCGCGTCGCCGCAGAAGAACTCCGCGTTTTCCACGCCGTTGCGCCGGGCGTTGTCCCAGGCGTCCTGAACCGCCTGCTCCACCAGCTCCACCCCCAGGACCCGGCCGGCCCGGCCGGCCATGGCCAGGGTGATGGTACCCACGCCGCAGTACAGGTCCAGCACCGTGTCCGTGCTTTTCAGGTCCGCCAGTTCCATGGCCTTCTGGTACAGCTTCTCAGCCTGGGGGTGATTGACCTGGTAAAAGGACCGGGGAGACAGCCGAAATTGCAGGCCGCAGAGGGTATCTTCGATGTAGCCGGGGCCATAGAGGGTTTGAAACGAATCCCCCAGCACCGTGTTGCCCGGCTTTTTGTGCCGGCTCAGCACCAGGGTGGTGAAGCCGGGAATCCGCCGCAGCCGGGCCACGAGGGTATGGGCCTGGGGGAGCGCGTCCCCGCAGACCACCACGCACACCAGCAGCTGCCCGGAGACCCAGCCCTTCCGCACATAGATGTGCCGCAAAAGGCCCTTTCCCGTGGCCTCGTCATAAGCGCTGAGGCCCAGGGCATTGGCGTACTCCACCACAGCATCCCGGGCCAGATCCGCCTCCCTGGGCAGGATCTCACACCGGGGACAGGCCACCACCGCATGGGTGCCGGCCTGATAAAAGCCCGCGTACACCCGGCCCTTTTGGGAAGAGACGGGGTACTGCGCCTTATTCCGGTAGGCAAAGCAGGCCGGGGCCGGAAGCAGCTCCACCGCGTTCAGGGTCTCGCCCCCGATGCGGTTAAGGGCCTGGCGCACCCGCTCCGCCTTCAAACGGCATTCTTCTTCATAGTCCAGGTGCTGAAAGGCGCAGCCGCCGCAGCGTTTCGCCTGGGGGCAGGACCGGCTGATCCGATGAGGGGAGCGGACCAGGATTTCCCGAATTTTCCCCGCTGCCCAGGTCTTGCCCACCTGGGTGATTTGAATCCGGCATACCTCCCCGGCCACGGCGTTGGGCACGAACACCACGCAGCCCTCGATTCGGGCCACGCCCTGTCCCTCGGCGGTGTAGTCGATGATCTCCCCGGTGTAAAGCTCCTGTTTCCGCAGCATTCCTCATCCTCCGCTCTCAGGCAGCTCCAGGGGAATGCAATAATCGTAGGATTCCGCTCCTGCCAGGGAGTAAATGGTACAAAGCAGGAAGGGAGCGCCGCCCTCCCCCAGATAAAGCTGCGCCTTGCTCACGTTTTCCCCCGCCACGGTCTTGTCCAGCTGTGTCTGGTAAAAATCCCCCGCAGTCTCCTCTGCCCCCTGGAACATGGTCCGGAAGGTGGACTCCATAGCGGCCCGGGCCGCTTGGGCAAAATCCGCCTGGCTCAGGCCCAGACGAGCTGCCAAATCCCCGGTTTGCAGCCGCGCGCCGGTATCCGCGTCCAACTGGTACAGGAGGTACTCCGTGTTGCCCCAATCGCTGTCGACGGTCACCAGAAGCGTCAGGACCTCCTCCCAGAGCCAGGCGTCGTACCCGATCCCCATGCACAGAACGCTGTAGCCCTCCCGGTCTGCCTCCTGGCTCTCCTCAATATAGGACGTGCAGGTCTCCAGGATCGCCTGATTGCATGCGGCCGCGTCCTGACTGTCCAGAGTAAACCCGGGCACGGTGTAGGTGTAATCATAGGTGTTGCCTACGCCGTCGGCGCCCAGCAGGTGCACCTGCTGCCGGACCTCCACCAGGTCCTCCGCCCTACGCGGGGCCGTAGTCTGGGACGCCGGGGTGGTGGTGCCCCGGGGCTCTGTGGTCGCCCCGGGGGACTGGGGGGCGAAGGCGGGCGCCGTCTCCTGGGGGGACCTTGGGGCGCAGGCGGCAAGGCTCGGCAGCAGAGCAAGCAGCAGTGCGACTGCGGCGAATCGTTTCATAGGGAAGCCTCCTAACACGCATGACCGGTCACGCGGCAAATTTCGCCTACCGGCCTGAATAAGGAAAAATATAGTTGTACTATGCTCGATTATATAATATCAAAACCTGCTTGTCCAGGAAAATCCATACAGGTCTTGCCCGGCGGGGCAAAGGGATGTATAATGGGAAAATACTGTTTATACCTCTTTTTCCATGCACACGGCCATTGCATGGCCGCGAAAAGAAACCGGCAGTCAGGAGTGAAAACAAATGAATTTAATTTTTCACAATCCGGGGATCGACTCCATGGTACGGAGTATTCTGATGTTTCAAACCGACGACGAGGCCGCCTTCTGGTCGGATTCGCTGTATTATTTTTATCCCCAGTTAGACAGAGAAAAAGCCAAGGGCCTCGCTTTTGCGGATAGAAAACGCTATATCGAGAAGACGATCAGGGATCTGTACCAGGGCTTGGAGGCCGAACTCAATCAAAAGGCCGAAGCCTATCAGGCGGCCTGGGGCATCCATCGAAAGCAGATTGAAGATGCCTTATCCGAAGCCTTTGCGCTGGATTGCACCGCCCTTTTCAACCAAATGAGATGCGACGTATCTTTGAATCCCGTGTCGCCGCGGTTTTTGCAGGAGCAACGCTTTGAGGTTTTTTACTTAAACAGCCCCCAGGGCGCGATTGGGACGTCCATTCATGAGATCATTCATTTTGTTTGGTTTTATGTGTGGAATCGGTTGTTTCATGATTCCTATGACCAGTATGAGCGTCCGTCGCTAAAATGGATTTTGAGCGAAATGGTCGTAGAGAGCATCATGCGGGACCCGCGCCTATGTGGGATTAACCCATATTTCCCCAGAGAACAGGGCGGCTGTATCTACCCCTATTTCTTTACGATGACGGCAGACGGAGAATCCGTCCTTGCCGTTATCGATGAGATGTATCGGACCCTGGGGATCCAGACGTTTATGAAAGAGAGTTATGCATATTGCCTTGCGCATGAAAAGGAAATCCGAAAGCATATATCGGCCAGCGAACAAAGCAGCCGGGGATAGCGTCTGTGTTTTGAGATTGTGTTTTTCTCCATATGTCCCCGGCCGCGCCGGGGATTTGGCCCAAAACTGAAACACATTTCGTAAATCGGAAAGGAGCATGCAGCGATGGTTCGGAAAGCAGGCAAAGAGGACCTGGAGATTCTGGCGCAATTGGCTGTCTTGCTTTGGAGTCAGCACAGCGTGCAGGCGTTGAGAAACGAATTCTCAGAGGTGTTGGCAACGGCGCGGGGCGTATTTTTCCTAAAATTGGATCGGGAAAAGCCCGTTGGCTTTGCCCAGTGCCAGCTCAGGCACGACTATGTGGAGGGCACGGGCAGCAGTCCGGTTGGATACCTGGAGGGAATTTTCGTTCAACCGGAATATCGCCGGCGGGGCTATGGAAAAGAATTGCTGAGAGCCTGTGAGAACTGGGCTTCCGCGATGGGCTGCAAGGAATTCGCCAGCGACTGCCAGTTGGACAACGAAGCCAGCTATCGGTTCCATCTGAGGGCCGGCTTTTCAGAGGCGAATCGGATTATTTGCTTGATCAAAAAATTGTGAGACCCTTGTTTCATGGGGACCAAACGGGGCTCTGGACACGGAGAGGAAAAACGGATGGAGCTTTTACAGGAATCCCCCTGCACGCTGTGCCCCAGGGCCTGCGGGGTCAAACGGCAGGAGGGGGAGCTGGGGTTCTGCCGCATGCCGGCCGGCCTCCGGGTGGCCCGGACCATGCTCCATAAGTGGGAGGAGCCGGCTCTGGCCGGTCCGGGCGGCAGCGGCGCGGTCTTCTTCTCGGGCTGTACCCTGGGCTGCCTGTACTGCCAAAACGCGGCCATTCGTCAGGACCGGGCGGGGCGGGAGATGACCTCCGCGGCGCTGCGGGAGGAGCTGGAGCGCCTGATTGCCCAGGGCGCGGAGAACATCGACCTGGTGACCCCCACCCACTTTCTGCCCTGGATCGTGCCGGCGCTCCGGCCCAAGCTGCCGGTGCCGGTGGTGTATAACTGCGGCGGCTACGAGCGGGTAAAGACCCTGCGGGCCCTGGAGGGCCTGGTGGACGTGTACCTGCCGGACCTAAAATACGCGGACGCTGCCCTGGCCGCCCGGCTCTCCGGGGCTCAGGATTACTTTCCGGTTGCGACCCGTGCCCTTGAGGAAATGGTCCGGCAAACCGGCCCCTGCCAGTGGGCCGGGGAGCGGCTGCGCCGGGGCGTTATCATCCGGCACCTGATTCTGCCGGGCCACATAGAAAATTCCCTGCGGGTGCTGGATTGGATCGGGCAGGCCTTTGCCCCGGGGACGGTGCTGGTGTCCCTCATGCGGCAGTACACCCCCATGCCCCGCACGGCAGGCCTTCCCCCGTTGGATCGCCGGGTCTCGGAGGAGGAGTATCAGGCGGTGTTGAGTTGGGTATATCTGAACCGGCTGGAGGGCTTTGTACAGGAGGCGGACGCCGCCTCCGCCGCGTTTATTCCCGACTTTTCAGGTTCAGTGGACCGTTGAAGTCTCCAAAGGGTGGCGGCACCAAAACGTTTGTTTGCATTTTCCCTCCCTTTGTGTTACAATGCCAGAAAAGGCCCGGCGGGTCCCCATCCGCCGGGCCGCAAACCAGGAGGGACCGCCATGCCCAGAACCAGCAGCAAGCAGGAGGAAATTCAGGCCTATATTGAGCAATTTGTGACGGAGAATGGATACGCCCCTTCCGTGCGGGAGATCGGGGCCGCCGTGGGGCTGCGCTCCACGGCCTCGGTGAGCTATCACCTGAATCAGCTGCAGGAAAAGGGCCTTCTCTCCTTTGAGCCCGGAAAAAAACGAGCCATTACCACGCAGACCGGCCGCTCAGGTCAAATCCCTATTTTAGGCGTGGTGACGGCGGGCTTGCCCATTTTAGCGGTGGAGAACCGGGAGGGAGCCCTTCCCTGGGACGGAGACCCGGGCTGCTTCGCTCTCCGGGTGCGGGGCGACAGCATGCTGGGAGCCGGCATTTTAGACGGAGACCTGGTGGTAGTCCGGCCCCAGCCCACGGCGGAGGAGGGGCAGATTGTAGTGGCGCTCTTGGGGGAGGAGGCTACGGTGAAGCGCCTGCACAGAAGCCGGGGCGAAGTCTGGCTCCAGCCGGAAAATCCAGCTTACGACCCCATCGATGGCTCTCAGGCCCAGCTTTTGGGGCTGGTGAAGGCCGTATTCCGGTCTTACTGACCGCCGGAAGACACAATGGAAAAGAAAACGGCCCCAATTCGGGGCCGTTTCGTGTTATGTGGATTCAGTGCGGCGAGCGGTCGTTCGTTTCATCGCTTTGCTTGCATCCTTTGCAGGAGAATGCCGCACAGAACCGCCGCGAGGAGGAAGATGACCAACAAGGGCCACAACGTACCGAGCCGGAATCTGCCTTCCACCATCAATCGAAATCCCCAGGAAGCGGGAAAGAACTTCCCAACCAGCTCAAAGGCCTTCGGCAGCAAAGCAATCGAAAACATGATTCCCGAGAGCATAATGGACGGCAGGAAAAACAGCTGCGAAATCATAGTGAGCTTTGCCTGGCTTTTTACCGCCAGTCCCAGGACGCATCCAACGCTCAACGAGACGGCAATGAAAACGGCAAGCGCACCAAAATAGGCCAGCGGATTCGCCGGAATCGCCGCGTGAAAAGCAATGGGCGCCACAAGGTACAGGAGGATGCTCATGAGCATCAAGTGGACAAATGCCGACAGGTACATGGACACCAGCCCCAGATACAGCGGTACGCCGTTGGCCTGATAAACCTTTTTAATATCGCTCCCATAGGTTTCAGCCAGGGAGGGAGGCAGGCCAATGAGCGCGCCCATGGAGACGCCCATCACGGTCATCGATTGGATCAGCGTACCTCGGGCCTCCGGCATTAAGGCGGTGAAAATTCCGCCCATGACGGCAAAAAACAGGAGGGGTACGATATAACAGGTGATGAGCAATGTTTTGCTGCGGATGTCCAGCTTCCATTGCAGCGCCACGCCATATAGAAACGCGCTCATGTTTTCTCCCCCTTTGCGATTTTGATAAATTGCTGTTCCAGTGTTCCCCGGTCAATTTTGAGATCCAGTATCGTTTCGTTTCTTTGCTTGAAATCCTCCAGCAAGGCCAGCATGGTCTCTGCCACGTGATCCGATTCAAACGTTTCCGTCCCTCTTTCGGTCTGGATGGAAATGGTATAGCGTCTGCCGATTTGGGCAGCTAGTTCCGCAACCGTTCCCAGAAAGGCAATGTCGCCGTCATTTAAAATTGCAATGCGGTCACACAGGCTCTCCACTTCCGCCATGTCGTGACTGGCCAATATGATGGTTTTTCCTTGCTCTTTCATGCCGCGGATCTGGGCGTGAAGGGAGATCCTACCCTCCACGTCAAGTCCGGCCGTCGGTTCGTCCAGAAATACGAGATCCGGGTCGCCGATCAAAGCAAGGGCAAGATGCAGCCGCCGCTTTTGGCCGGTCGACAACTCCGTATACTGCTTTTTCGCAAACGTTGGAATTCCAAGGTCCTCCAGCATCGCCAGATTTATGTTTGCGCGGTTCCATTTCGCGACGAGCCGGACAGCCTCCATGGGCTTGATATGCGCGGGAAGGCCGGCTGATTGCAGCTGTATGCCGATTCTTCCATGGACCACGATAGAGCCGCTGTCGTATTTCCGCAGCCCTTCGATGCATTCCAGGGCTGTGGTCTTTCCCGCTCCGTTGACGCCGAGCAGGGCAAAAATCTCACCTTTTATCACATGGAAGCTCAAGCCCTTCAGCACGGTGTGGGCTCCATAGCTTTTCCGCAGGTGGTCGATCTGGATGGCCATATTCATTTGGTATCCTCCTGAATCGGGTTGATTCCCAGGGCGGTGAAATAGATCTCTAGGGCCGGCTCTAGATAGGCGTTGGCGGCCGCCTGTTTCTCTTTCCATTCCGAGTTCAAGCCGTCGAATCGTCCAAGTCTCACCAGATTCGAGAGCATACGCAGATCCCCGCCCGTAAATTCCAGAATCATGTCCCAGTATTCTCGCGCAAACATCTGCCCCTTTTCACTTCCGGGCGGTACGCAGGCTTCTTGAAGCTGGATCGCCTGATCCTGCAGGCGCATAAACTTTTGCAGAAAAGCCAAACCGCTCTTTTTATCAAAACGGCCGCGGATATGGTCCAGGGTCTGGTCGTCAAAGTGCTTAATCAGCCAGTAGTAATCATTTTTCATTTGCAGGTTCATGATAATATCGGCGTATTTCTTAAAATCCACCGATTGCATTTGCAGCACTTCCGCCTTCAGCGCCTCAATCTGATTCCACGTTTCCGTAAGGGCGTCTATCTTCTCCCGTAAGGCAGCGGCCTGTTCGGCGAGCGCCACAGCTACGTCCGCGGGCGTGTCCAGAGAAACCAGGCGGTTTTTGATATCATCCAAGGAAAACCCAACATGCTTCAACGATAGAATTTGATGCAGCCGAATCACATCCTTGTCGGTATAAAGCCTGCGTCCACCCTCGCTCTGTGCCGACGGCGAGAGCAAGCCTATTTTGTCGTAATACTGCAGCGTGCGAACCGTAATATCCACTTTCTTCGCCACTTCACCCACGGTCAGATAACCCTGGGGGATCGCTTTGTATTTTCCCATCCGCCAATCACCTCGTTCCATAGTATAATGCATGACGCTACGTCACAAGCAAGCCTACTTTCCAATTGTTTTCCCATAAGGTATGGCTTGTATCCCTCTCCATGCCTCGGGCTTCTCGGATCAGATTGACCTTAAAAGTCCCAGGCGCCTTGCAGGAGACCCTGCAAGGCGCCTGGGACTTTTAAATACATTGCAAACGGATGGAAACGTCATTCAAGACGGGGTCCTTGCACCATTTTTCCACCGCCGGGCGCTCAGCGGATGGATTTGGCGTATTCCGTGGGCGTGATGCCGAACTTGTCCTTAAACTGCCTAGAAAAGTGATGCACGGTGGAGTACTGCAAAAGCTGGGCGATCTCCGTGAAGTTCATCCGCCCCTCCCGAATCATCAGCTTGCTCTCCTGGAGCTTTGCCCGGCGGATATACTCGCCGGGAGAAATTTGCAGGTTTTTGTGAAACAGAGCCGTCAAATACGAGGGGCTCACCCCCACCTCCCTGGCAACCATAGGCACGTTGAGTTTCTCCCGCACGTGTTCGCTGATAAACCGCTGGGCCCTGCCCACCATGTCGTTCTCGCTCCGGATGGCGTTGGCTGTGCGCAGGGGCGCGGGCTCCCCACCGTCGGCCTCCCGCAGAACCGTCAGCAGCAGCTGCCCCAGCAGGCACAGGAGCATGTCCCCGGCGTAAGGGTCCTCCCGATCCCGCTCCCGCAGCATCTGCTGCAGGATGGCCACGGCTCTCTGGGGCGTGCGAAACTTCCGGTCCAGGAGCCGGAGCAGGCTGTCCCCCTCCAAATCAAAGGTGATGGTAATATAGCTGGGGGCGCAGTCCTGCTCCGCATACTGCATATGCCACTGCTCCGGCCCGTAAATGGCCATATCGCCCTGCTCCAGCAGCAGGTCCTGGCCCCCGGCCACGCTGTGGATGCAGCCCTTATCCACATAGGTCAGCTCCAGCATGGGGTGGGCCTCCCCCCGGAAGAAGAAGCCCCGCTCCTTCTCGTGGTAGAAAAAGGTATACACCCGCACCGGCTGTATCCGGCGGGACAGGGTCAGATCCTCCGGCGCCTCCTGCATGGGCGTCGACCCGGGCCACAGCCCGCGGCCCGCCACCATACGCGCCGTGCTTATGCCCTGGTAGGGGGCGACGAAAAAGGAGACCTCCGGACGGATGCACACGGGTTTATCCAAATAAAAATGCTGAAACGCCCCTGCATCCCGGGCCACAGACAAAATGGTCATGCCGGACTCAAAATCCAGATAGACCGGACTCTCCCCGCGGTATAGCCGCTCCGCAGGGCCCGACAGAGACAGCACCGCCTCCTCCCAGTCCTCGCCCTGGGGCAAGCGGGTACTGGCGGGATGCTCCGCCAAAATCCTCCCATAGGGCGCAAAGGATAGGGCATTGAGATTCTTTACCACGGCGCAGCTCCTTTCGGCGACGGCCAACCCGGCTGGCGGGTCTCACCGCTCGTAGGTGAATTCCCAGTTATAGATGCTCACGGTGTCACCGTCCCGAATGCCCAACTCCTCCAGCCGGTCAAACAGGCCGCATTTGCGCAGCTGCCGGTCAAAGTAATTCCGGGACTCGAAATCATCGAAGTTGATATCCCCCAGCAGCCGCTCCATCCACGGGCCGGAGATGACCCAGGTGCTGCCGTACTGCTGTATATCCAGCTCCTGGGGGCTGCCCGCCTGGATCAGAGGCTTGACATATTCCGGCTCATACACGGCAATGGGCGGCAGATGCTGCAGCCGCTCCGCCACCGCCTGCATCAGCGGACGGACGCCGGCGGTGGTCGCAGCGGAAATCTCATACAAAGGGCAGCCCCGGGCCTCCACATGCCGGCGGAGCCGCTGCAGGTTGTCCGAATCCGGATCCAGCAGGTCGCACTTGTTGGCAGCCACCAGCATGGGCCGGTCCGAAAGGTCCACGGAGTACGCCTTCATCTCCCGGCAGATCCGGTCGAAGTCCTCCACCGGGTCCCGCCCCTCGCTGCCGGAGACGTCCACCACATGAACCAGCAGGCGGCACCGGTCCACATGCCGCAGAAAATCGTGCCCCAAACCCGCGCCCTCCGCGGCCCCCTCAATGATGCCGGGGATGTCCGCCATGACGAAGGAAACGCCCTCGTCCACATAAATCACCCCCAGGTTGGGATGCAGGGTGGTGAAGTGATAGTTGGCGATTTTAGGCCGGGCCTTGGAGGTGACGGACAGCAGGGTGGATTTCCCCACATTGGGGAAGCCGACCAGACCCACATCCGCCAGGAGCTTCAGCTCCAAAATCACCTCCCGGCTCTCCCCGGCCAGGCCCGCCTTTGCAAACCGGGGCAGCTGCCGGGTGGCGGTGGCAAAATGCTGATTCCCCCAGCCACCCCGGCCACCCCGGGCCAGGAGAAACTCCTGGTCCCGGGACATATCTACAATAATCTGCCCGCTCGCCGCGTCCCGGACCACGGTGCCCCGGGGCACCTGGATGACCAGGTCCTGCCCCCGCTTGCCGGAGCGGCGGCCTCCCTGGCCGTCTCCTCCGGACGTCGCGGTATAGCTCCGCTTGTACCGGAAGTCCATGAGGGTGGTCATGTGGTCGTTGATGCGCAGGATGACGCTGCCGCCGTCTCCGCCGTCTCCGCCGTCCGGTCCGCCGGCCGGCACATATTTCTCCCGGTGAAAGGCAACCGCGCCGTTGCCGCCGCCTCCGGCGGCAACGGAAATTTTTACTTTATCTACAAACATATCGTAGGGCCTCCTCTGGCCAAAATTGCCGCTGCGCCGCGAAGACCCGGCCGGGCGGAGAAAAAGGCTGTTGCAGATAGTATGCAACAGCCCCTAGTCCCTTATTACTGTTCCGCGTACACGGAGCACTGCTTCCGATCCTTCCCCTTGCGCTCAAAACGGACGGTGCCGTCCAACAGGGCGAACAGCGTATCGTCGCTGCCGATGCCCACGTTGTTGCCGGGATGGATGTGCGTGCCCCGCTGCCGGACCAGAATGTTGCCGGCCAGGACGAACTGCCCATCTGCCCGTTTCACACCCAGCCGCTTGGACTCGGAATCACGGCCGTTCTTGGTGGAACCGCCGCCTTTTTTATGGGCGAAGAACTGAATGCCGATTTTCAGCATAATTACACCTCCAAAACATCGAGATAATCAGGATACTGATCCCGCAGGTCGGCCAAATAGACCAGCAGACCGGACAAGGCCGCCTGGATGGCGTCCTCCTCGTCGCAGGCTGCGGGAAGCTGCAGAGCCACGGCGGCGTCCGCCTCGTGGACTCTGACCCTGGCCCGGGTGCCGCACACGTCGTTGATGATGCACTCGGTCAGGCTGACTGCGGCGGAGACGGCGGCGCAGAGGATATCCTCCCCCGCCGGCGCAAGGCCGCTGTGCCCGGAGCAGCAGAATCCAGTGATTCTGTCGCCCTGGGTATAAAATTCCACTTTTGTCATGGTTTACAGGCCGACCTTGGTAATCTCGACCTTGGTATAAGGCTGTCTGTGGCCGCGGACGGACTTGGAGTCCTTCTTGGGCCGGTACTTGAGCACGGTAATCTTCCTGCTCTTGCCGTTCTTCACGACCTTGCCTTCTACGGCGGCGCCGGCCACCACAGGCGTTCCGAACTGGGTATTCTCCCCGTCCAGGACGGCCAGGACCTGATCGAATTTCACAGTCTCCTCCGCCTCTACGCCCAGCTTTTCCACGTAAATCACGTCGCCCTGGGCCACGGTGTACTGCTTGCCGCCGGTTACAATCACTGCTTTCACACTTTGCACCTACTTTCCTTGTAGTCTCGCTCTGAGGGCGCGGCGCGCCTGCGCCGGCTTATGGCCCCTTTAATGCGGCCCGTCCATTTTATCATTGAAAATACCGGGTGTCAAGGAGAATTTTCACAATTTTCCCGATTTTCCATGGGGTTTTGGTGGAGGAACCGCCCGGGTAGGCGCGGCGGCAAAATACAGGGGCGGTCTGCCGCTATTCTCTGGGGCGCCACTGTAGGGGCGACCTGCGGTCACCCGCACGAGCATGCTCTCCGCATCACTGGATTTTCGGGCGAGCAAAGCTCGCCCCTACAGGAGCTCTATCGATGGTACGCTGTAGGGGCGACCTGCGGTCACCCGCACGAGCGTGCTCTCTGCATCGCTGGATTTTCGGGCGAGCAAAGCTCGCCCCTACAAGACCTCTGTCGATCCTGCGCTGTAGGGGCGACCTGCGTTCACCCGCACGAGCATGCTCTCTGCATCGCTGGGTTTTCGGGCGAGCAAAGCTCGCCCCTACAAGACCTCTGTCGATCCTGCGCTGTAG
>CATXTO010000021.1 GCA_958402445.1 uncultured Eubacteriales bacterium | reverse complement strand
CTTTGCACGCCCGTAGGCGACCACAGGTCGCCCCTACGTCTCCCCTGAACTGCCCCGCGTCTTGTAGGGGCGTGCTGCGCACGCCCGCGGGCGACCACAGGTCGCCCCTACGTCTCCCCTGAACTGCCCTGGGTCCTGTAGGGGCGTGCTTCGCACGCCCGCGGGCGACCACAGGTCGCCCCTACGTCTCCCCTGAACTGCCCTGCGTCCTGTAGGGGCGTGCTGCGCACGCCCGCGGGCGACCACAGGTCGCCCCCCATTTTGGAATGGCCCATGGCAATCTCCCAGCGGCGAGGCATCGGGCGGCCAGCGTCGTGCATCCCGAAGCGCAGCGCCAGGAATTCGGCCGTACGGCCGAATTCCTGGCGCCTTGTCCCCTTGTAATTCTCCGAGGTAATCTGCGTCCAGCCCGTTTTGACTGGAGCCGCCGGGCTTACACCGCCTTGTCGTACTGGCTTTCGTAGAGCCGGGCATAGAACCCGCCCTTTGCCAGAAGTTCCCGGTGGGTCCCCTGCTCCACAATATCCCCGTCGTTGATGACCAGAATCCGGTCCGCGTTGACAATGGTGCTGAGCCGGTGGGCAATGACAAAGCAGGTCCTGCCCCGCATGAGCTTATCCATAGCCTTCTGAATCAAAATTTCCGTCCGGGTGTCCACGTTGGACGTGGCCTCGTCTAAGATGAGCAGGCGGCGGTCCGACAGAACCGCCCGGGCGATGGTCAGAAGCTGCTTCTGCCCGCCGGACAGGGTGGTGCTCTCGTCGCCGATCACCGTGTCGTAGCCCTTGGGCAAGGTCCGGATGAAATGGTCGCAGTAGGCCTCGTCGCAGGCCTGAACAATCTCCTCCCGGGTGGCCTCCGGCCTGCCGTACGCCACGTTCTCGGCCACCGTGCCCCGGAACAACCAGGTCTCCTGGAGCACCATGGCGAACAGCTCCCGGGCCTGATCCCGGTTCATATCGGACAGGGGCCTGCCATCCACAAAGATCTCCCCGCCGCTGATATCGTAAAAGCCCATGAGCAGGTTGACGATGGTGGTTTTGCCGGCCCCTGTGGGGCCTACGATGGCGATGGTCTGCCCCTCGTGGGCGGTAAAGCTCAGGTCCCGGATCAGGGGGCGGTCCGGGCTGTAGGAGAAGGCCACGTGCCGGAACTCCACCTGGCCCTGGACCGTAGCGGGGTCCACGTCTCCCGTCTTGGGGTCCTCCTCCGGGTGGTTGAGCAAGTCGAAGACCCGCTTGGACGCTGCGGTGGTCCGCTGCATCTGACTGAAGCCCTCGGCAATTTGCTCCAGGGGCGCGGAGAACTGCCGCGCATACAGAACGATTGTGACCACCACGCCCACCGGCAGCGCGCCCTTCACCACCAGATAGCCGCCCACCAGGTTCACCGCGATGTAGGTCAGGGCGTTGGCCAGGACAATCACCGGCTGCACCAGGCCGCCGATGATGGCGGCCTTTTGCTGGACGCGCCGGGCCCGCTGATTCACGGCTTGGTGCTTACGCTGCATATCCGGCTCTAAATTGTAGGCCTTGGTGGTGGAAAAGTTGGTGTAGCCCTCCTCCACCACGGAGTACAGCGCGGCCTCTTCCCGGAACATGGCCCGGTAATACTTTTCGCTGGCGTTGGAAATCCAAATGGACAGCAGAACGGAAAAGGGCGTGGTGGCCAGGACGATGAGGCCCAGCCGCCAGTCCTCCACCAGCATGGCCACGGCGATGAAGAGAATTTGCAACACGCCCTGCATGAGCGTGTCGATAATCTGGTGAATGGAGTTGCCCATGGCGGACACGTCGTCGGTCATCTGCTCCAGAATCTGCCCCACCGGGGTGCCGTCCACGAATTTGACCGGCAGGCGTTGAATTTTGTCGGACATGCGGATGCGAATGTTGCAGGTATAGTGCCGGCTGACCACATTGTTCATGAGATACATGTTGATGTACTTGACGATAGAAGCCAGCAGGTACACGCCCAAAAGCGTCAGCAGGGTGGGCAGAATCCGAGCCGTGAGGCTGCCCAGGGCGCCGGCCCCGGTCCCCAGGCCCTCCCAATAATCGCTGATGATGTTGGTGACCTGACCGGTGAGCTTGGGGCCCAGCACCGCGCAGGTAATGATAATCACGCAGAGGAAGCAGCTGAAAATCAGCCATTTCCAGATGGGCCGCGCCTCCTGTATAAGCTGCTTGTATAGATTCATGCGGTCCTTGCCCCTGATCGCCTTTTCCTTCTCCATGGACAGTTGTTCTTGGGGTACTTGACTCAAGACGCCTCACCTCCTGTCTGGGAGACATAGATCTCCCGATATACCTGGCACCGGGGCAGCAGCTCCTCATGCCGGCCCCAGTCGATGATTCGGCCCTGGTCCATGACGAAGATACAGTCAGAGCTTTTGGCCGTGGTCACCCGCTGGGTCACCACAATTTGGGTTTTGCCCCGCAGCTCCTCCCGCAGTCTGGCCCGGAGCTTGGACTCGGTCAAAAAGTCCAGGGCGGAGAAGCTGTCGTCAAAGATGTAAATGGGCGCGTCCTTCAGTAGGGCCCGGGCGATGGCCAGGCGCTGCCGCTGTCCCCCGGACAGGTTGGAGCCGGACAGCTCCAAAGTATGGTCCAGGCCCTCCGGCAGAGAATCCACAAAGTCCCGGAGCTGGGCGATGTCCACGGCCCGGAGGATTTCCTCCTCCGTGGCGTCCGACTTGCCCATGGCCACGTTCTCCCGGATGGTGCCGGCGTAGATGGCGGTTTTTTGCAGCACGCAGCTGATCTGCCGGCGGACGCAGGAGCCGGACAGGGTCTGCGCGTCCCGGCCGTCAAAGAGAATCTTTCCCTCTCCCGGATGCTGGAAGCCCAGCAAAAGCTTTACCAAGGTGCTCTTGCCGCTGCCGGTGCTGCCGATGATGGCCACCCGCTTGCCGGGGTAAATCTCCATGCTGGCGTCCCGGACCGCGGGCTCGGCCCCGGGCTCGAAGGAGAAGCTCACATGCTGCAGCTCCACGCCCCCATGCAGCTCCGCCTCGTCCCCGGCCTCCCGGACGTCGTCGGGCAGGTCCATGACCTGAAGAATCCGGCGGCAGGCCACCGCGGCGTGGGGCACCATGACCACGGCGAAGGCCGCGGACAGCACCCCGCTCATGATGAGCGCCACATACTGGATCAGGGCCAGGATGTCGCCGCCGGAGGCGGCGGAGACCCCGGACTCCATGCGGCTCGCGCCCACAAACAGGATCACCAAGGTGGCCGCGTTGAGACAAAAGGAGGCAAAGGGATTCAGCGCCCCCATGGACACGTTGGCTTTGATGAGCTTTTCCGCCATGACCTCCGTGGCGGAGGCGATTTTCTTCTGCTCGCCGGGCTCCCGGCGGAAGGCCCGGATGACCCGGATGCCCCGGAGCCGCTGGCGCATGAGCTCGTTCTGCCGGTCTATGTAGGCGTCGGACTGCTCCCACAGGGGAGCGATTTTCCTGCCGATGAAAAACACCGCCAGAAATACCAGGGGCACGGCGGTGAGAACGATGGACGCCAGCACCGGGTCTATCAAAAAGGAGAGCACCACGCCACCCACGAACATGGCGGGAATCGAGATGATGCCGCCGGAGAGCATCTCGGCCACCCAGGAGACGGTGTTCACGTCCTGGGTGGAGCGGGTCACCAGGGCCCCGGTATCCATCTGGCCGAAGGCCGCGTGGCTCATACCCATGGCCTTTTTAAAAATCCCGGCCCGCAGGTCCGCGCTGAAGCCGGCGGTGATCTTCGCCCCCATCCTCCGGCCCAAAATCGTAGCGCCCAGGCCCACCAGGGCGATGGCCAGCATCTGGCCGCAATACAGCAAAATCCGCTGAAAATCCTTTTGATAAATGCCATTGTCCACCACGCCGGCCATCAGCGTGGGCAGCAGCAGCTGGCTCACCGCCGACACTGCCATTAAAATAGCGGCCACCAGGCCCTGCCCCACATAGGGACGCAAAAAACAAAAAATTCGTTTCACACGCATTCCTCCTTCCATCTCCCGCACCGCGTGCGGGACGCTCCAATCCGGCCGGCGCCAACCCTTCTTTTTTATGTAAACATTTGTTTGTCTTACAAAGGGCGCAAAAATACGGCGCAAGCCGAGGCTGCACCGCTAAAACCGCCAAAAACCGCAGATTTACCGCAAAGTAAACGGCGAGAGCGCGTGCGAGCCCCATTGCCCGGCATTATTCCCCAAATTTGCCCACAAATTTCTTTCGATGCGCAACTTGGCCATGTGTCTCGCTCCCTTCCTTTAAAATACTAAAACGCATTGTACCATTCGGCGTCCCGTTTGTCAATCCAGAAAGGGAAAAAAGCACAAAACTTCTTTTTTCAGCAGCGTCAGCTTGCAAAGCCTGCTTCGTAACAGTGTTATAAATAGATTGTAACATAGTTACGCTTCCTTGTCAAGCCCATATCATCCTAGTCTGTCTCAATATAATTTAGGGAAACAAGTGTGCGGGCCGCCTACGGTCACCCGCCGGGGAAACCATCGATACCGGGATGTAGGGGCGACCGGCGGTCGCCCGCTGAGGGATTTTCCGGTTTCGTAGGGTTTGGCGGGCGTGCACAGCTCGCCCCTCCGGGATGAAAATCGATGATGCGTCTGTAGGGGCGACCGGCGGTCGCCCGCTGGGGGATTTTCCGGTTTCGTTGGGTTTGGCGGGCGAGCACCGCTCGCCCCTCCGGGATGAAAATCGATGGTACGTCTGTAGGGGCGACCGGCGGTCGCCCGCTGGGGGATTTTCCGGTTTCGTTGGGTTTGGCGGGCGAGCACCGCTCGCCCCTCCGGGATGAAAATCGATGGTACGTCTGTAGGGGCGACCGGCGGTCGCCCGCGGAGGGACTTTTCGATTTTGTGGGGTTTGGCGGGCGTGTAAAGCACGCCCCTACGGGATGAAAATCGATGGTGCGATATAGACTTCCGGCGCGGCGGCCCAAATGGGCCGCCGCGCCGGGTTTCTGTCGAATTGCAGGCGTATAAAATTCAGACTGTCGCCAAATCCTCCCGCCGAAGGCTTCGGAGGGAAAGATCGTATGAAAGAAAACCGTCCGGGTTTTCTTTCCCGTGCAATCGAACGACTTTTTGAAACTTTATATGGTGTTTCAAAAAGTCTCTCGGCTGACGGCAAAGCCCCTTAGAATTTTGCTGTCAGCTAAATTTCCTTTATTCCACGGGCACCAGCCAGCCGAACAGGTCCTCCGCCTTGCCGCACTGCATGCCGTAAATCTGGTCGTAGACCTTCTGGGCCAGGGCGCCAATCTCGTTGTCATGAATCACGATGCTCCGGTCCTTCCAGATCAGCTCGCCCACGGGGGAGATCACCGCAGCGGTGCCTGTGGCGAAGACCTCGGTCAGGTTCCCCTGGTCATGGGCCTGGAAGACCTCCTCGATGCTCAGCTTCCGTTCCGTGACCTTCACGCCCCAGTGCCGCAGCAGGTGAATCACGGAGTCCCGGGTGATGCCCGGTAGGATGGTGCCGTCCAGGGGCGCGGTGATCACCTCGTCGCCCAGGACGAAGAAGGCGTTGGAGGTGCCGATCTCCTCCACATACTTCTTCTGCACCCCGTCCAGCCACAGGACCTGAGAGCAGCCCTTTTCGTGGGCCTTCTCCTGGGCCTTCAGGGCGCCGGCATAGTTGCCGCCCACCTTGGCGTAGCCCGTACCGCCGGGGGCGGCGCGGACGTACTCGTCCTCCACGAAAATCCGGGTGGGGGCCAGGCCGCCCTTGTAATAGGAGCCGGAGGGGGAGGCGATGATGCCGTACAGGTATTCGTTGGCGGGCCGGACGCCCAGGAACGCTTCCGTGCCGATGATGAAGGGCCGCAGGTACAGAGAGGTACCCTCCTTCTCGGGAATCCAATCTCGCTCCATGGACACCAGGGCCTTATAGGCCGCCACCTGCAGGTCCTCGTCAATATCGGGGATGCACATTCTGTCGTTGGTCCTTCTGGTGCGCTTGGCGTTCATATCCGGGCGGAAGAGCTGAATCTTCCCCCCCGGGGTCTTATAGGCCTTAAGCCCCTCGAACATCTCCTGGCCGTAGTGCAGCACCGCGGCGGCGGGGTCCAGGCTCAAGGGGCCGTAGGGCACGATGCGGCCGTTGTGCCAGCCCTGCTCCCGGTTGTAGTCCATGAGGAACATGTGATCGCTGAAGTAGCGGCCGAAGCCCAAATCGTCCGGCTCCGGCTTCGGCTTCGGCTGGGCGGTTCTGGTGATGGAAAACTCGTATTTCATAATACTTTACCATTCCTTTCTGCTGCGCCCGAGCGCAGGCTTGCAGGGAGATCTCGGCTCACGCCTTCCAGGCGGCAAGCGCCTTTTTGTTCAGGGGCAGGAATTGGGCCTTCCGGCCGGTGAACGCCTTCTCCTCCATGACCCGTTCGATGCTCTCGCGGCTCACCACGCCGGTCTCCGCCAAAATGGCTCCCAGCATAACGATGTTGGCGCACTTGGCGTTGCCCAGCTCCAGAGCCAAGGCCGTGGCATCCACCCGGTGGACCTTTACGTCCTGCCGGTCCGGGTTCTCGGGAATCAGGGAGGCGTTCAGGAAGATGTCCCCGCCCGGCTCCACCATGGGAGCGAATTTCACCAAGGAGGGGTAGTTCATGGCCACGAGGGTAGTGATGGAATCCGCAATGGGGCAGGCGATGGTCTTGTCGGAGACGATCACCGTACAGTTGGCGGTGCCGCCCCGCATTTCCGGGCCGTAGGAGGGCATGAAGGTGACTTCCTTCCCCTCGAACATGCCGGCGTAGGCGATCATCTGGCCGATGAGCAGCACGCCCTGGCCGCCGAAGCCGGCGAAAATCATTTTCTGCGTGCGCATCTCATTTCACCTCCTCGGGACATTTCAGGTTGCCCAGCGGGTAATAGGGAATCATGTTCTCCTTGAGCCATTGCAGGGCGTCCGCAGGGGCCAGGCCCCAGTTGGTGGGGCAGGTGGACAAAATCTCCACAAAGGAGAAGCCCAGCCGCTTTTCCTGCACGTCGAAGGCCTTTTCAATGGCCTTCTTGGCCTTGCGCACGTTGGCGGGGCTGTTCAGAGCTACCCGCTCCACAAACACCGCGCCGTCGATGGTAGCCAGCATCTCCGCCACCCGCAGAGGCATGCCGGAGATCTCGGGCTTTCTGCCCTCCACGCCGGTGGTGGACTTCTGGCCGATGAGGGTGGTGGGGGCCATCTGGCCGCCGGTCATGCCGTAAATGGCGTTGTTGATGAAAAAGGTAGTGAATTTCTCCCCCCGCATGGCGGCGTGCACGATCTCGCCGGCGCCGATGGAGGCCAGGTCGCCGTCGCCCTGGTACGTAAAGACATAATTATCCGGGCGGGCTCGGCGGACGCCGGCGGCCACCGCGGGAGCCCTTCCGTGGGCGGACTCGCAGGCGTCCACGTTAAAGTACCGGTGGGCGTTGACGCTGCAGCCGATGGGGCACACGCCGATGGTGTCGCCCAGAGCGCCCCGCTCCTCCAAAACCTCCATAATCAGCCGGTGGGCGATGCCGTGGGTGCAGCCGGGACAGTAGTGGGTATCCTGATCCCGCATGCCCTTGGTGTATTCAAAAATCGCTTTCATCTCACTTCGCCTCCGATAACAGCTTCTTGGTCTTCTCCACAATTTCCGTGGGGGTCAGGATCATGCCGCCGCTGCGCTGGATGAGCTTCAGGGGATACTTGCCCTTCAGCACCCGGTCCACGTCCTCGATCATCTGGCCCATGCTGAGTTCGGCGCAGATGACCATTTTGGTGGTCTTGGGGTCAATTTCGTCAAAGGCCTTCGCCGGGAAGGGCCACAGGGTCACAGGGCGGATGAGTCCGGCCCGGATGCCCTCCTTCTCCAGCAGATCGATGGCCTCCAGGGTCACCCGGGACACGGTGCCGAAGGCGGTGAACACCACCTCAGCCCCCTCCAGGCCCTGGGTCTGGTACTCCGGCAGCTCCCGCTCCGCCCGGGCGTATTTCTCCGCCATGGCCTCGCAGTTGGCCTCCAGCTCGTCCGGCTGCAGGTACAAAGAGCAGATGTAATTGCGCTCCCGCTGGTTTTTATGTCCGGTGAGGGCCCAGGGCTTCCGCCGGGCGATGTCCTCCTCGGTCTCCACCAACCGCTTTTCGGGCAGGAGCACGGGCTCCATCATCTGACCGATCATACCGTCGGCAAAGATCATCACGGGGTTTTGGTACTCGATGGAGATCTCGAAGGCCTTGCCGATCAGGTCCACCGACTCCTGGATGGAGGCGGGGGCGTAGACGATCAGGTGATAGTCGCCGTTGCCGCCGCCCTTGGTGACCTGGCGGTAATCCGCCTGGCCGGGCTGGATGCCGCCGATGCCGGGGCCGCCCCGGGAGACGTTCATGATGACAAAGGGCACGTGGGCCGCGCAGGCAAAGGACAGGCCCTCCTGCATCAGGGCGATGCCGGGGGAGGAGGAAGTGATAAAAACCCGCTTGCCGCACAGAGCGCCGCCGTAAGCCGCGTTGATCGCCGCCAGCTCGCTCTCCGCCTGGGTGAAGGTGCCGCCGGCCTTGCCCAGCTCTCTGGACATATACTCCGGCAGCTCGTTTTGAGGCGTGATCGGATACCCGAAATACAGGTCGCAGCCGGCCAGAATGGCCGCCGCGCCGAAAGCCTCGTTCCCTTTCATTAAAACTTTTTCACGCATGATCCCCGCTCCTTATTCTTCTATGGAATAGATGTTGATGATGCCGTCCGGGCACATGAGGGCGCAGCTGGCGCAGCCGATGCAGGCGTCGGGATCCATAATCCCGGCGGGGCTGTAACCCTTGGCGTTGGTCACGTCCCGGCGCATTTCCAGAATGTGCTTGGGACAGACGGTGACGCAGAGCTCGCAGCCCTTACAGTGGTCCTCCCGAAAGACGACTTTGAATTTGGCCATATTCAACTCCTCCTGATATTTGGCTTTCTTTGCCTATTTTATATGGAAACAGCAAGGCCGGTTTTGGGTCTCACCGGGGGAAACGCCCCGGTCAGAAAATCGGGGAGCGGTGGGGCCTGCGGACCGCCACGTCCAGCCAGGACTCCCGCATTTTCAGCTCCTCAATGGGAAACAGATTCACGGGCCCGAACTCCCCCTCCAAAAGGCCCTGAACCTCCTGCGCCAGATCCGCCATGCAGCAGGTGTACCGGATGGGGACCTCCAGCCGCCGGGAGAGCTGGGCGCACAGCCGCTGGCCCTTGACAATGTCCTGGGGCCGGGTCTCCCGGAGCATGTGGGTGTTGTTCACCAGGCCGGAGACGGGGATGCCCACCATGCGCTGGATGGCCAGCACGTGCTCCAGGGCCCCCTCCAGGGTGGCGGTGTCCGGCCGGTTGGCGTTGATCACGCACAAAAGCTCGCAATCGTCCCCCTGGAAATATTTTCGAAACTGGATGAGCACCATGGCCCCGGCGGCGTCCCCGCCGGCGTCTACCACGGTGGTCACGTCTTGGTGCTCCAAAGGGGCGCGGATGGACGCCGTGATGGCGGGCAGCTCCGCGGTGATCTCCGTGTGATAGACGTTGCTGTACACGGCGATGCCCTGTGCCTCCAGAAGCGCCTGCCGCTCCCGGCTGCGGAAATAGGGGTTGGCGATGTCCAGGTCCACCAGGGCGGTTCTGTCCCCCCGGGCGGCCAGGGCCAGAGCATAGTTCACGGCGAATTCGGTCTTCCCGCTGCCGTAGTGGCCGGTGATCAGGGTGATGCGGCGGTTTTCTATGGTTTGCCTCATGGGGTCATTCCTTCTTATTGCTTCTTCTCCAGATTTTCATGGCGTCGGCCTGCCGGATAAGCTCCTCCCGGAAGTCCGGGTGGGCCAGAGAGATGACGGCCTCCGCCCGCTCCCAAGTGCTTCTGCCCGCCAGATTCACAATGCCGTACTCCGTCACCAGATAAAACGCCTGGCTCCGGGGGTCCGTGACGATGCCGCCGGCGGGCAGGGTGGGCACGATGCGGGATTTCACCCGGCCCTCCTTCTTATCATAGAAGGTGGAGGACATGCAGATGAAGGACTGGCCTTCCTTTGCCATAAAGGCGCCGGTCAAAAAGTCCAGCTGGCCGCCGGAGCCGCTGATATGCCGCACCCCGGAGGACTCGGCGCAGGTCTGGCCGAACAGGTCCACCTCGATGCAGCTGTTGATGGAGACCATCCGCTCGTGCTGGGACATGACCGCCGGGGAGTTGCAGTAATCCACCGGCGTCAGGGCCAGGCCCGGGTTCTGGTCCACCCAGTCGTACAATTCCTGGCTGCCCAGGCACAGGGTCCAGGGGCCCTTGTCCCGGTCGATGGTCTTGCAGCGGTTGGTGAGCTTGCCGGACCGATGCAGGTCCAGGTAGGCGTCGCACAACATCTCCGTGTGCATGCCCAAGTCCTTCAGGTCCGACTGCGCGATCATCTGGCCCACGGTGTTGGGCATGCCGCCGATGCCGAGCTGCAGCACGGACCCGTCTTTGAGCTGCTCCACGATCAGGCGGGCGATGGTGACATCCGTTTCCGTGGCCTTGGCCGGGGGCAGGGTGGGCAGAGGCCCGTGGGGCCCCTCCACCACCGCGTCCACCTCGGAAATATGGATGCATTCGTCATAGCCGCCCATGGCCCAGGGCAGGTTCTCGTTGACCTCCAGGACCACCTTTTTGGCCTTGCGCAGGGCCGCCCGGGTGGCGGCGCAGGTAAGAGAGAGGTTGAAGTAGCCGTGCTTGTTCATGGGAGTGACCTGGATCATGGCCACGTCCACGTCTAAGTATCTCGCATAGAGCACGGGCTCGTTGCGAAAGGTCATGGGGATGTAATTGCACAGATTTCTGTCATGATAACGGCGCTCGATGCCGCTCATGTGCCAGCTGTTGTAGGTGAAGCTCCGGCGCTCCGGGTCTTTTTCCACCACGGCAATGGGCTGCATGGAAAGGCACCCTCGGACCTTCACGTCCCGCAGCTCGCCCACCCGCTGGGCCAGGGCGGCGTCCAGAAGCTCGGGAATGTTCAGGCCCAGGCCGTATTCCACCCAGTCCCCGTCCTGGACCAGCCGGGCGGCCGCCCGGGGGGTGGTCAATTTCTGCTGATATTCCGTCTGATATCCCATGATGTTCTCTCCTTGCGGATTTTTAGGACTGACCGGCCAGCTTGCGGAACTCCTCGTACCGGGCCCGGGAATCCCGGTCCGCCTCGTCGAAGAGCGCCTCGGCGTTCTCCGGGAAGGTCAGTTCCAGGGAGGCGTACCGGACCTCACCCTTCAGGAAGTCCCGATAGGGCAGGGTAGGCGCCTTGGAGTCCAGGGTGAAGGGATGCTCCGGCTGGTCCGGGTTGTAGCGGTACAGGGTCCAGTAGCCCGCGTCCACCGCCTTTTTCATCTCCTCCTGCACCGCCTTCATCCCGGCCTTGATGCCGTGGTTGATGCAGGGGGCGTAGGCAATCACGATGGAGGGGCCCTTGTGGGCCTGGGCCTCCGTCAGAGCCTTGAGGACCTGGGCCGGATTGGCGCCCATGGAGACCTGGGCCACGTAGACGTTGCCGTAGCTCATCAGGAGCTTGCCCAAATCCTTTTTCCGGTTCTTCTTGCCGGAATACTGGAATTGCGCCACCGCGCCCAGGGGCGTCGCCTTGGAGGACTGCCCGCCGGTGTTGGAGTACACCTCCGTGTCCACCAGCAGCACGTTTACGTCCTCGCCGGAGGCGAACACGTGGTCCAGGCCGCCGTAACCGATGTCGTAGGCCCAGCCGTCGCCGCCCACCATCCACATGGTCTTCTTGGTGAACTGATCCTTGTGCCGCAGGAGGTCTTCCGCCAGCTCCTGGGCCCGGCCGGTAAGCCGCGCGCCCTCCAAAGCTTGCGCCAGGGCCCGGCTAGGGGCCTGAGAGCCCTCCAAATCGTCGAAGCGCTCCAGCCAGGACGCAATCGCCTGGGCAAGCGCACAGCCGGGCTCCAAAAGGCCCTGCAGCTCCTGCGCCTGCAGGCGCGCCGCCTCCCGCTGCTGCTTCACCGCCAGGCACATGCCCAGGGAGAACTCCGCGTTGTTTTCAAACAGGGAGTTGGACCAGGCGGGGCCCCGTCCGGTCTCATCCGTGGTGTAGGGGATGCTGGGCATAGCAGCGCCCCAGGCCTGGGTGCAGCCGGTGGCGTTGGCAAAGTACATTTTATCGCCGTAAAGCTGGGTCAAAAGCTTGATGTAGGGGGTCTCGCCGCAGCCGGCGCAGGCCCCGGAGAACTCCAGCAGGGGCTTGCGGAACTGGCTGCCCTTGACGCTCTTAAAGTCCACGGCGTCCTTCTTCTCCCGCAGGGTCTGGGCGTAGTCCCAGTGGGTCGGGTCCGTCTGAACCTGGGCCACGGGCCGCATAGACAGGGCGGCACCCTTGGTGGGGCACACGCTGGCGCAGCTGCCGCAGCTCACGCAGTCCAGGGCGCTGACCTGCACGGTGTACTGGTAGTGCTGGAGCTTGCCCTTGGCCGGCACGGTTTCGAAGCCCACGGGGGCCGCCTGCACCTCCTGCTCATTGAGTAGGTACGGCCGGATGGCCGCGTGGGGGCAGACGTAGGAGCACAGATTGCACTGCAGGCAGGCTTCCCGATTCCAAACCGGCAGATGGGTGGCGATGCCCCGCTTTTCAAAGGCGGCGGTGCCCAGGGGCATGTGCCCGTCCTCCAGGCCCCGGAAGGCGCTCACCGGCAGGGAGTCTCCCTTTTGGGCGTTGATGGGCTTGAGAATTTTCTCAATGATCTCCGGGACCGGCTGGCAGGGGGCGCTGACATCCGGGGCCTGGGCCCAATCCGCCGGGACGGAAATCTTCACCACGCCCTCCACGCCCCGGTCGATGGCGGCCAGGTTCTTTCGCACCACGTCCTCGCCCTTGCGTCCGTAGGTCTTGCGCACGCCCTCCTTCATATAGGCCACGGCTTCCTCCACCGGGATGATCTCCGCCAGCCGGAAGAAGGCCGCCTGCAGGACCATATTGGCCAGGTTGCCCAGGCCCACGTCCTGGGAAATTTGATTTCCGTTGATGATATAGAACTGAATCTGGTTCCGAGCCAGGTAGCGCTTCACCGCGCCGGGTAGCCGCTGCTCCAGCTCCTCCGGCTTCCACGCGCAGTTGAGCAGGAAGGTCCCGCCGGGCTTGAGCTCGGAGACGATGTCGTACTTGTCTATGTAGGTCTGGTTGTGGCAGGCCACGAAGTCCGCCCGGCTCACCAGGTAGGTGGAGCGGATGGGATTTTGTCCGAATCGCAGGTGGGACTTGGTGATGCCGAAGGATTTTTTGGTGTCGTATTCAAAATAGGCCTGGGTGAACATGGGGGTGTGGTCTCCAATGATCTTGACGGAGCTCTTGTTGGCCCCCACGGTGCCGTCGGAGCCCAGGCCCCAGAATTTGCAGCTCTTGGTCTGGGGGTCCTCCACGAAAAAGTCGCTGGCCTCCAGAGAATGACCCGTCACGTCGTCTACGATGCCGATGGTGAAGGGGCTCTTAGGCTGCGCCTGCAGCAGGTTATCAAAAACGGCCTTGATTTGAGCGGGGGTGGTGTCCTTAGAGGACAGGCCGTACCGTCCGCCGTAAATCCGCGGGGCGTTGGGCCGGTTGACGAAGGCTCCGCACACATCCAGGAACAGGGGCTCGCCGGCGGCGCCGGCGTCCTTAATCCGGTCCAGCACCGCGATGCTTTGCACGGTTTCGGGGATGGCGGAGAGCAGGTGCTCCACCGAGAAGGGCCGGTACAGGTGCACCTGCACAAAGCCCACCTTCTGGCCCTGCCGACACAGCGCCTCCACGGTCTCCTGGATGGTGCCGGAGACGGAGCCCATGGCGATGACGACCCGCTGGGCGTCCGGCGCGCCGTAGTAGTTGAACAGGCGGTAATTCCGGCCGGTCAGGCGGTTGATTTTCTCCATGTACCGCTCCACGATGCCGGGCACCGCGTCATAATAGGGATTGACCGCCTCCCGGGCCTGGAAGTACACGTCCGGATTCTGCACGATGCTGCGCAGCACGGGATGCTCCGGGTTCAGGGCCCGGCTGCGGAACCGCTCCAGGGCCTCCCGGTTCAGCATCTGCCGGAAGTCCTCGTAATCGATGGCGTCAATCTTCTGGATCTCATGGGAGGTCCGGAACCCGTCGAAGAAATGCAGAAAGGGCAGGCTGGCTTCGATGGCGGCCAGGTGGGCGACGCCCCCCAGGTCCATGACCTCCTGCACGCTGCCGGAGGAGAGCATGGAAAAGCCGGTCTGCCGGCAGTTCATCACGTCGGAATGGTCTCCAAAAATGGAAAAAGCGTGGGTCCCCACGGTGCGGGAGGCCACGTGCAGCACGCCGGGGTGCCGTTGTCCGGAAATACGGTGCATGGTGGGGATCATGAGCATGAGCCCCTGGGACGAGGTAAACGAGGCCGCCAGGGCGCCGGATTCCAGCGCGCCGTGGACGGCGCCGATTGCGCCCGCCTCGGACTGCATTTCCACCAATCGGACCGTCTGCCCGAAGATATTTTTTCTGCCGGAGGCGGCCCACTCGTCCGTCTTTTCCGCCATGGGAGAAGATGGCGTGATGGGGTAGATGCCGGCGACTTCGGTAAACGCGTAGGCCACATAGGCCGCGGCCTCGTTGCCGTCCATGGTTTTCTTTCTGTTCATTCTGAGAAAGACCTCCTTCCAAGACCTCATGCTTGGTTCAGAATGCGGAATCATCCACTATTAAGACTATAATATTTAGAGGCATTTGTCAAAGGCTTTGTTGGGAAATACTAAATTTTTTCTCTTTTCGTTTTCTATGTTTGTGGGATGCCGACAAACGAACCGCCTATACCTACAGAGCGCAAATGATATTGGTGGAGGGAGGGAACGGCTGTGGCGCTCCCTCCTGTTGGGGAGGCCTGTTGGGGAATCCGCTGCTCACGGGTGTATGGAACGACCTGCGGTCCCTCCCTCCTATAGGGGCGACCTGTGGTCGCCCGCCGGGGAAACGCTCTTGAAAACGGGACTGTTGGAAACGACCTGTGGCCGTTCCGCGGGCGTGCAAAGCACGCCCCTACAAGGGAAAACGGCGGGCGAGCGCAGCTCGCCCCCACGGGATGACGATCGTCGGCGCTTTGTAGGGGCGACCTGCGGTCGCCCGTGTGGGGGAATCCGCCGATCACGGGTGTATGGAACGACCTGCGGTCCCTCCCTCCTGTAGGGGCGACCTGCGGTCGCCCGTGTGGGGAAACGTTCTTAATAACGGGACTGTTGAAAACGACCTGTGGCCGTTCCGCGGGCGTGCAAAGCACGCCCCTACAAGGGAAAACGGCGGGCGAGTGCAGCTCGCTCCTACAAGGCATGAGCGGAATCGGGGTATGCAGAAATTGGGGGATGGCAGGCGGAACGCGCAAAAGCCCGCAGAGAACCAAACAACCGTTCTCTACGGGCTTGTCAGATATCACTAGACCCGGGCGTCCTTTTGGGCGGGATCGTTGAGCAGCGCGCCGTCCGCGGCAAACCGGGACCCATGGCAGGGGCAGTCCCAGGTCCTCTCGTCCTTGTTCCACCGCAGGGCGCAGCCCAGGTGAGGGCACCGCCGGGTGGTGGGGATGGCAAAATCGGCCAGGGTATGCCCTAAATTGGAAAAAAGCTGGGCCCGCAGGGAGGACCTCTGCGGCGCAAACACGGGAGCGAAGGGATTCTCCCGCCCCGTGGCCAGGTCCGCGAGGATAGACGCAGCCACCATGGAAGAGGTCATGCCCCACTCGTTGAACCCTGACGCCACCAGCAGGTCCTTGGTGGCCGGGCTGTAAGGGCCGATATAGGGCACTCCGTCCAGGCTCATGCAGTCCTGGGCCGCCCAGGCGTACCGCTCCCGGGCCTGGGGGAGCTGGCGCCGCACAAAGTCCCGGACCGCATCGAAGCCGCCGCCCTTTCCCCCGGTCCGGTGGTCCCCGCCCCCCACCACAAGCAGGTTTTTGTAATTCCGGAAATACATGCCGCTGGGAGCCGTGTCGGCGTAGGTGCCGTGCAGGTCCGGCGCGTTTTCCAGGGCCACGACAAAGGACCTTTTCTGATAGAGCTTCATAAAGTACAGGCCCCTGCGGTTTAAAACCGGGAAGTGGGTCGCCACAATGATCTTCCGGGCGGCGATGCGCCCGGTTTCGGTGTAGGCGGCGCCATCCTCGATCTTGCGGACCATGGTGTGCTCGTAAATGGGCAGCCCCTGGGCCGCGCCATAGAGAAACTTTAGGGGGTGAAACTGAGCCATGCCCGGGAAACGCTCGGCCCCGGCCACGGAAAAAGGCAGGGGCGGCTGGGTGGTGAACTCCGCTGGGAAGCCCAGGCTGCGCACAGCCCCCACCTCCCGCCGGAGAAAATCCGCGTCCCCCTGGGCGTATAGGTAGGAGGGCTTCTCCTCAAAATTGCAGGGAATTTCCTCCGCCAGGGACCGGAACTTCTCCACGGCCGCCAGGTTTGCCCGGAGATACTGCCCGGCCTTCTCCTGGCCGAATTTCCGGATCAGGTCGGAATACAGGGTGTCGTGTTGGGCGGTGAGCACGGCGGTGGTGCCCTGGGTGACGCCGCTGCCCAGGGTTTTGGCCTCCACCAGTAGGCACTCCACCCCCCGCTCCCGCAGAGCCCGGGCGCACAGCACCCCGGCCATGCCGCCGCCGATGATCAGCACCTCCGTTTTGGCGTCCCCGGTGAGTTTGGGGAATTGGGGCGGCGTAATGCCGTCGGTCCATAGACGTTTCATGGCAACCTCCTGCGCGTACATTCTCGTTTTTTCTTTTTAGTATCCGCAGCCTGCCGGAAGATATTCTACGCCCGGCGGCTGGGCCGTTATTCCGCGCCGTTTCGGAGCAAAAACGCGAGTCTGGGTCCTTTCCGGATATTTCCCGGGAAATCTGCCGCGTTTGGAACGGTTCGGCAGGTGCCGCCCAAGAGACGAATGACCCGGCACGGCATGGGCAAGCTATGAAAGCAGAGCGTTCCGGCCGCCGGCCGGAAAGGCCTTGACCGAAGCACGGCCCATGCGCGCATTGTCTGATGCAAAGGCTTTTGGATCTCGCGACCGGCCGATTTGGGAGCCGACGGGCCCCGCCGGTTCAAATGAAATTCAGAGTCTGAGCGCTTGACATTTTCCCCAGGTTTCGCTATACTAAGTGCGAATCGCAGAACAAATCATACTTCGGGGAGTCGGACGCTTCCGGCTGAGATTGGGCAGTGCGTGCCCTAACCCGCGAACCTGATACGGGTCATGCCGTCGTAGGGAAAGATGTGATACCAAAGAAATCGCATTGCTGCCTCGGCTGGTTTGCAATGCGGTTTTATTTTTTGGGCATTTGCCCAATGGAGGTATCACCATGCAACAAACGCAAGCATCCCACCGCAAGTCCCACCGCAAGCTCCGGGCCCTGTGCGAGGGCGCGGTTCTCATCGCGGTGGCGGAAATCCTGAGCTTTCTGCCCCTGTGGAAGATGCCCTGGGGCGGGTCCATCGACCTGGCCATGCTGCCGGTGCTGATCTACTGCCTGCGCTGGGGCTTTGGGCCCGGCATGCTGGTGAGCGTGGCCCACGCCCTGCTTCAAACCCTGTTTGAGAGCAGCGTAGCCGTCATCGGCTGGCAGAGCATTGTAGGCGATTTTCTCCTGGCCTACGCGGTGCTGGGCGTGGCCGGCCTGTTCAGCGGACGGAAAAACGGCTTCTATTTCGGCACCCTGGCGGCCTGCGGCCTGCGCTTTTTGGTCCACTACGTGGTGGGCGCCACCCTTTGGGCCGAATACATGCCGGAAATCTTCTTCGGCCTGACCATGACCAGCCCCTGGTTTTACTCGGCTCTGTACAACGGCTTCTACATGGCGATCGACACAATTCTCATTTTGGTAATCGGGTGGCTGCTGACCAAGACCCCTTTACAAAAATTCCTGGTTCCCGAGCCCAAGGGCTGATGGAGCCCACCGGGTCCATTGGGCCCGCCGCCGAAGTTCCGGCGGCGGGCCCAATTTTTATTGGAACGCCTCCGTAGGGGCGAGCTGCGCTCGCCCGCAAAGCCCCATGAAGCCGGCCAATTCCCTCCGCGGGCGACCACAGGTCGCCCCTACCTCGCACCATCGATGATCATCCCGTAGGGGCGAGCTGCGCTCGCCCGCAAAGCCCCATGAAGCCAGCCAATTCCCTTCGCGGGCGACCACAGGTCGCCCCTACCTCGCACCATCGATGATCATCCCGTAGGGGCGAGCTGCGCTCGCCCAGAAAGTCCCGCGAAATGGGACGCTGTTTCGCGGAACGACCGCAGGTCGTTCCCTACATCCGAACAGGACCGCTTTTGCCCTTGCATCTTTTGCCGTAGGTGCTATAATAGAACCTGCGCGTTTTGATATTCAATAGGAAAGAAGAGAATTGGTATGGAAATCTTGCTTTCAATCGCCTTTGCGCTTCTGGCTGGTCTGCTTTTGACCCGGCTGGTCAAGCGATGGCATCTGCCCGCCGTCACGGCCTATTTGGTGGCGGGCGTGCTCATCGGCCCCAACTGCCTGGGCCTTTTGGGCGTGCCGGGCCTGGGCTTTGCCAGCTTCGACGCCGTGGGCGCCCTGAGCCTCATCAGCGACGTGGCGCTGGGGTTCATCGCCTTCTCCATCGGCAATGAATTTAGGCTCTCCGCCCTGCGCAAGACCGGCCGCCAGGCCGCGGTGGTGGCGGTGATTCAGGCCCTGGCCGCCACGGTGCTGGTGGACGTGGTCCTGCTGCTGCTGCACCTGGTCCTGGGGGAGAAGCTGCCCATTTCCACCTGCATCGTCCTGGGCGCGGTGGCCACGGCGACCGCCCCCGCCGCCACCATGATGGTGGTCAACCAGTATAAGGCCAAGGGCAAGCTCACGGATATTCTGCTGCCCATCGTGGCGCTGGACGACGCCGTGGGTCTGGTGGTCTTCGCCATCTCCTTCGGCGTGGCCAAGACCATGACCAGCGGCAGCTTCAGCCTCCTGGCCGTCCTGGTGAATCCCCTGCTGGAAATCGTGGGGTCCCTTCTGCTGGGCGCAGCCCTGGGCGTTCTGTTCTCCGGGGTGGAGCGGCTGTTCCACTCCAACTCCAAGCGGCTCAGCGTGGCCGTGACCTTCGTCATTCTGGCCGCGGCCCTGTCCAAGCTGGAGCTGCCCCTGGGCGGTGAGCTGCGTTTGGGCTTCTCCCCCCTGCTGGTCTGCATGATGGTGGGCACCATCTTCTGTAACCTGTGCGACTTCTCTGAGGAGATCATGTTCAAAACAGACCGCTGGACCGCGCCGCTTTACGTGCTCTTTTTTGTGCTCAGCGGCGCGGAGCTGGACCTGCGGGTCTTTGCGGAGCTGGCGGTCGTGGGCATCGGCGTGGCCTATATCCTGGCCCGGTCTGCGGGTAAGTACTTTGGCGCCTCCTTCGGGGCCCGGCTCATGAAGTGCGACGATAACGTGTGCAAATACCTGGGTATCACCCTGCTGCCTCAGGCCGGCGTGGCCTTGGGCATGTCCGTCACCGTGGCGGCCCAGATGGGTCAGGAGGGGGCCATTATCCGGGATATCATTCTGTTCTCTGTCCTGGTTTACGAGCTGGTGGGTCCCATCCTCACCAAGATCGCCCTGACCAAATCCGGGGATATCCAACCCCCTGCCCCGGAGCGGGACATGACCCGGGTCAACGCGCGGTAACAACAAAGCCGCGCCGTCTGCAATGCCCAGCGATTGTACATAAAAAGGACGCCATCGCGAGGATGGCGTCCTTTTTTAATACCGCGAGCATGACAAAACGCCGGAGCAAGCAAGCTTTACTCCGGCGTGGAGCGGGTAATGGGAGTCGAACCCACCTATCAACCTTGGGAAGGTCGCATTCTACCGATGAACTATACCCGCATATTGGTCTTATAATAGCATAGGGCTCCAAAAATTTCAATACCTTTTTGTCGAAAAGTCAATTTTGCTCCGATTTCGGTTTTCCGTTCCGATAGCACACCCAGGCGGGCGACCACAGGTCGCCCCTACAACCGCGCCGTCGATCCTCGTCCCGTAGGGGCGAGCTGCGCTCGCCCGTCGTCTCCCCGGTAGGGGCGTACTCCGCACGCCCGCGGAACGACCAACGGCCGTTCCCCACACCCCGGTATTTGGGTTCCATTCTGGAATGCAGCTCTGGCGGGCGAGCACAGGTCATCCCTACAGCCCCGCCGTCGATCCTCATCCCGTAGGGGCGAGCTGCGCTCGCCCGTCGCCTCCCCGGTAGGGGCGTACTCCGCATGCCCGCGGAACGACCAGTGGCCGTTCCCCACACCCCGGTATTTGGGTTCCATTCTGGAATGCAGCCTGGCGGGCGGCCATAGGTCACCCTACACCCCCGCCGTCGATCTTTATCCCGTAGGGGCGAGCTGCGCTCGCCCATCGCCTCCCCGGTAGGGGCGTGCTTCGCACGCCTGCGGGCGACCACAGGTCGCTCCTACATGTCATCATCGGGACGCCTCACCGATCTCAGCGCCGCTTGGCCAGCGGCGCGGACCGCTCCTGAACCTCCAGCAGCTCCACCAGCAGCCGGTTGCTCACCAAAAATCCCTGGGGCGTCAGACGCCAGCGATCCTCGTCCGGGGCGGCCAGGCCCTGGGCCCGGTACTTTTTCAGCAGGGCCTCGATGGGCTCAAAGGGCAGCAGATACCGCTTGGTGTACTCCTCCGCCTGGATTCCCTCGGTGGTGCGCAGGCGCAGCATTAGGTACTCTCCGGCCCGCTCCCGGCTGGGGATCTCCTGACATTCGGTGAGCACCGCGCCGCCGGTTTTCATTCCCTCGATGTAGCCGTGCAAATCCGGCGCAACCGTAAAGCGCTTGCCGGCGAAATCGGAGCTGGCGGCGGGGCCGAAGCCCAGGTACTCCCCGCCGGTCCAGTATTTCAAATTGTGCCGGGATTTCTGGCCCCGGCGGGCAAAGTTGGAGATCTCGTACTGAAAATAGTTGTACTCGCTGAGCACGCGGATCGCCGCTAGATACATATCCGCCTGGGCATCGTCGTCCGGCAGATTGCAGCAGTCCCGATACGACCAGAGCGGCGTGCCCTCCTCCACCTTCAGCCCGTAGCAGCTCACGTGCTCGGGCTTCAGCTCCAGCACGTGGCGCAGCGTGGCCTCCCAGGCCGCCTGGGTCTGCCCCGGCAGGCCGTAGATCAGGTCCAGAGAGACGTTATGAAAGCCCGCGGCTCGGGCCTTCTCCACCGCGGTCACCGCCTGGGCATAGGTGTGCGGCCGGCCCAGCTTTTTCAGCAAGTCGTCATCGTCGGTCTGGACCCCCAGGGAGATGCGGTTGAACCCCTCGGACTTTAGGCGGCTCAGCAGCTTGTCCGAGACAGAGTCCGGATTGGCCTCGAAGGTGATTTCCGCATCGGAAAGCACGGAAAACCGCCGGCGCAGCGCGGTGAGGATATGGGTCAGGCCGTCGGCGCCCAAAAACGACGGGGTGCCGCCGCCAAAATACACGGTATCCACCTGATAACCCGGGGCCAGGGCGCCGGCTTCCTTGATGTGCTGGGTGATGGCGGCGAGATAACCCTCCACCAGACCCCGCTCCCGGGAGCCGCCGATGGAATAAAAGTCGCAGTATTCGCACTTGCTCCGGCAAAAGGGCACGTGGACGTAAATACCCAGAGGGATTTTGTTTTTCTTAACCATGGAGGTTCCCTTCCTTTTAATTCGGGGGTGTGGGGGCGGCCGCGTCGAGGCAAAGTCCGCTTTTGCTCTGGCGGCTGATGCGCCGCCATTCGCACCGCTCCCTCGCCCCCCTTCCCAAGCCGAACCCGCTGTGCTGGGCTTCGGTTTGGGTTTTTGTATTAGAGCTGCGGTGTGATTCGGAGGGTGTAGGGGCGACCTGCGGTCGCCCGCCAATGCCGCATTCCAGAATCGAACCCAAATACCGGGACGTAGGGTACGGCCAAAGGTCGTTCCGCGTCTTCTGTAGGGAACGGTCTTTGACGGTTTCGCGGGCGAGCGCAGCTCGCCCCTACGGGATGCACATCGACGGCGCGGCTGTCGGGGCGGGCTGTGCTCCCCCGTAGGAGAAAACTAGCGATTACGGGACGCAGCAGGGGACAACCTTTGGTCGTTCCCAGGCGTGTTTTCCACGCCCCCGACAGGGTGCGGTCTGATTCCGAGGTGCGCGGGGATTCGCCTACGAATCCCCCTTTACACGATAATAATCCGTCTGCAAAATCAGGTTGCTGATCTTGGCGAATTCCACGGCCTTGGATACCATGGCCTGGATCTCCTCCTGGGTCAGCTCCTTGCCCTTGGCGTTGGCCACTATGCTGGCGCTGCCTGCCCCGTCGGGCCTGGCCGCCACCCCGTCGGACACCCAGCTGCCGTCCGGGAAGAGGGCGTAGCCCTGGTATCGCTGGTCAAAGGTATCCTGCCCCAGATAGGCGTAAGGGGAATCCAGGCCCATCAGGTTCAGCACCGTGGGCAGCAGGTCCGCCGTGTGCAGGGTCTTATCCACCTGTAGGCTGGGCCCGTCGGGCGACCAGATAAAGCAGGGCGTTTTCTCCAGCAGCAGCGGGTCCTCCACGCCGGAGAGCTCCATCATCAGGTCCACATCCTCGAAACCATAGGCGTAGTGGTCCGTGAAGGCCACAATCACCGTATTGTCCAGCTGGTCCCGAACCTCCAGCTCCAGCAGCAGCCGGGCGAACAGATCGTCCACCAGCTTGGCCTTCACCCGCATGCAGTCCACCTCCTCGTCCCCGGATATGCCCTGATACTCCGGGTATTTCTGAAGAGCCCAGTTGCTCAGAACCTCCCGGTAGACGTAGCTCAGGTGGGCGGAGCGGGTGATGATGAAATTTAGGGTGGGCCCGTCCCGGAAAAACAGGTCCCGCAGGTCCGGGTCGTTGAAGAGGAAGCAGTCGTCGTAGAGCTCGTCTTCGTCCTGCGTGTAATCCATATAGCTGTTGTAGGCGCTGTAGCCCATGGCGGGCTCAAACACGCCCCGGCTGTAAAAATTGGCCTCGTTGTAGTGAAAGGTCTGGGCGTCGTAGCCCGCTTCCGTCAGCAGGCCGGCCAGGGACTCCCCATAATCGTTGGTCACGTAGTTGAAGGCGTAATCCCCGGTGGTGGGCAGGTAGATGCCGGTATTGACGCAGAATTCCGTGTTGAAGGTCCGCACGCTGCCGTAACCGGGGGTATAGAAGTTCGTAAAATTGATGCCCTCGTCCATGAGCCGGCACAGCGTCGGCGTGTCCTGGGGATTGACGGCCCAGTCGTCCATGGACTCCATCAGAACCAAAATCACGTTCTTGCCCTCAAAGATGCCGGTCATCTCGTTGTCCTGACCCGGGCCCCGGTCCGTGAAATACTGGTCGATCTGTTCCACCTGCTCCTCTACCGCCTGCCGGTAGCCGGGGGTCAGGGGGTAAACAACATGCTTCCACAGATCCCGGAAGGTGAGCTGATATATGCCGCAGGCGTTGTAGGTTTTTTTGGCGTCGTACATGGTTTGATAACTGGCCCGGTACGAAATGACCTGCATGTAATCCGAGCGGGTGCCCCACACGCCCTGATCCTGGAGATAAACGGCCTGGGGCATGACGAAAAGGCCGGCCACCGCCGCCGCTGACACCAGTCCCCAGCCCAGGCGCAGGCGCAGGGACCGGCGGCCCTTGGGCATCCAGAGAACGCCCAAGACGCCCAGGGCCAGGAACACCCCGGCGCCCACCCACCACAGGACGGGAAAGCTTGCCAGCACGGTGTCGAAATAATGGGAGCCCTCGCTCACATAGCGCATATCCGACAGCCACATGAGCTTGCCGAAGACCTGAAAATAACCGGTCTGGGCCAGGGTCCAGCACAGACAGACGCAGTAGGTGAGGCCGAACGCAATTTGGCCGGCCAGCCGGGGCAGGAGCAGGCACAGCCCCGTGAGCAGCAGGGCCCACAGGGCCCCGAACCCCAGACCCAGCGGAGATTCCGGTTTTAAAAGCAGTGCCGCAAAGCCCTCCAGCAGAAAGTAGGCGCTGAAAAGCAGGGCGGCCGCGGGCCAAATTCTGGCACGGACCGCGGGGGGGCCGGGCGCCGCTTGCGCAGAAGGGCCGGGCGTTTGGCGGTCTTGAGATGCCCGCGGCTTCGGGGCGGAGGCCCGCTTGGCCGGCTGCTTCCGCCGCCGAGCCTGCGCGGGCCGGTTCCCTTTCTTCGTTTTGTTCGCCAAGGATAGCGCCTCCTTTCACAGGAACAGAGCTGCGTTCCTTCTCGTCGCAGAGGACTGCGCTCTCGCAAATCCCCGCCCATTCAGGTAGGAGATTCTTGTCCGCTCCGTCTCTGCCCCGCTCCAAACCGAACCCGCCTACTGGGCTTCGGTTTGGTTTTTATATTCCCACCGCATCTTTCGGCAACGGAATGTGACAGCGGCCTTCAGGTGTGCAAAGCTCACCCCTACAGGAGAACTATTTTGTGGGCGTAGGGGCGACCTGTGGTCGCCCGCCCGGGCCGCTCAACGGGACGGAACGCCCGCGGGCGTGCAGAGCACACTCCTACACGGGAGCGGCGGGCCCTTGTAGGGGCGAGCTGCGCTCGCCCGCCCGGGCCGCTCACCGGGACGGAACGCCCGCGGGCGTGCAGAGCATGCCCCTGCAGGGGAGTGGCGGGCCCTTGTAGGGGCGAGCTGCGCTCGCCCGCCTGGGCCGCTCAACGGGACGGAACGCCTGCGGGCGTGCGGAGCACACCCCTGCAGGGGAGTGGCGGGCCCCGTAGGGGCGAGCTGCGCTCGCCCGTCAGCGGGCAAAGCACGCTCCTACAGGGGAACGGTGCACGTGCTGAGCTCACCCCTACGGGAGAACTATTTTGTGAGCGTAGGGGCGACCTGTGGTCGCCCGCCCGGGCCGCTCACCGGGACGGAACGCCGGCGGGCGTGCAGAGCACGCCCCTACGCGGGAGCGGCGGGCGAGCAAAGCTCGCCCCTACGGGGAACTATTTTGGTGGGCGTAGGGGCGAGCTGCGCTCGCCCGCCCGGGCCCGCTCAACGGGACGGAACGCCTGCGGGCGTGCAAAGCACGCCCCTACAGGGGCACCCGGTCTCGGGGCTTAAAATGCGGTTTTCTCCTGGAGATACTTCCCCAGGCCTTCGATGGGAATCCGAACCTGCTCCATGGTGTCCCGGTCCCGGACCGTGACGCAGTGGTCCGCGGGGCTGTTCTCATCCCCCACGGTCTGGAAATCCACAGTGATGCACAAAGGCGTTCCGATCTCGTCCTGCCGGCGGTATCGCTTGCCGATGGAGCCGGCGTCGTCGAAATCCACCATAAAATCCTTTTGCAGGCCGTGGTAAATCTCCTCCGCCCTGGGGCTGAGCTTCTTGCTCAGGGGCAGCACGGCGGCCTTATAGGGCGCCAGCGCCGGGTGCAGGTGCAAAACCGTGCGCACATCGTCCGCGCCCTTCTTGTCCTGCCCCACCACCTCCTCGTCATAGGCGTCGCACAGGAAGGCCAGGGTGACCCGATCGGCTCCCAGGGAGGGCTCCACCACATAGGGGACATAGTGCTCTCCCGTCTCCTGGTCAAAGTACTTCAGGTCCTGGCCGGAGGCCTTTTCATGCTGGGTCAGATCGTAATCGGTCCGATCCGCCACGCCCCACAGCTCGCCCCAGCCGAAGGGGAACAAGAACTCGAAATCCGTGGTGGCCTTGGAGTAGAAGCACAGCTCCTGAGGGCTGTGATCCCGGAGACGCAGGTTCTCCTCCCGCAGGCCCAAGTCCAGCAGCCACTGCCGGCAGAAGCTCCGCCAATACTGGAACCACTCCAGATCCGTGCCGGGCTTGCAGAAAAACTCCAGCTCCATCTGCTCAAACTCCCGGATGCGGAAGATGAAATTACCCGGGGTGATCTCGTTGCGGAAGCTCTTTCCGATCTGGCACACGCCGAAGGGCAGCTTCCGCCGGGTGGTCCGCAGAATCTGGTTGAAGTTCACAAAAATACCCTGGGCGGTCTCCGGCCGCAGGTAAACCTCGGTGGAGGTATCCTCGGTGACGCCCTGATGGGTTTTGAACATTAGGTTGAACTTCCGAATGTCCGTAAAATTCGACTTGCCGCAGCCGGGGCAGGGGATGGCCTTTTCCCGGATATAGGCCACCAGCTCGTCGTTGCCCATGGCTTCCACGGACATGTCCTCGATGCCGTTTGCGGCATTGTACTGCTCGATAAGCTGGTCGGCCCGGTGGCGCATTTTGCAGCCCTTGCAGTCGATAAGGGGATCGTTGAAGGTGGTCACGTGGCCGGAGGCCACCCACACCTGGGGATTCATCAAAATGGCGGCGTCCAGGCCCACGTTATAGGGATTTTCCTGGACGAATTTCTTCCACCAGGCCCGTTTTACGTTGTTTTTCAGCTCCACGCCCAGGGGGCCGTAATCCCAGGTGTTGGCCAGGCCGCCGTAAATCTCGGAGCCGGCGAAGACGAAGCCCCGGTTCTTGCACAGGGCCACAATCTTGTCCATGGTTTTTTCCGTGTTGTTCAGCATGTTGTTACCTCCCGGGTAATCCGCATTTTAGAAGTCTGATCTTGTATTATAAAGGAAAATTCCCGGAAAATCAACTGTTTCCGGGAATTTTTAGATTCTTATGTGCGAAACGCCCCGCAGGAGTGGCCACAGGTCGTTCCCCACATCCCATCAACGATGGTGCATCCCAGGCGGGCGACCACAGGTCGCCCCTACACCCACAGAAGCAGACCACAGCCCTGTAGGGGCGAGCTGCGCTCGCCCGCGGAACGACCACAGGTCGTTCCCTACATCCCATCATTGATGATGCATCCCAGGCGGGCGACCACAGGTCGCCCCTACATCCTCCAAATCATGCCGTGTCTCTGTAGGGGCGTGCTTTGCACGCCCGCGGAACGACCACAGGTCGTTCCCCACATCCCATCATTGATGATGCATCCCAGGCGGGCGACCACAGGTCGCCCCTACATCCTCCAAATCATGCCGTGTCTCTGTAGGGGCGTGCTTTGCACGCCCGCGGAACGACCACAGGTCGTTCCCCACATCCCATCATTGATGATGCATCCCAGGCGGGCGACCACAGGTCGCCCCTACATCCTCCAAATCATGCCGTGTCTCTGTAGGGGCGTGCTTTGCACGCCCGCGGAACGACCACAGGTCGTTCCTACATTCCATCATTGATGATGCATCCCAGGCGGGCGACCACAGGTCGCCCCCACACCCACAGAAGCAGACCACAGCCCTGTAGGGGCGGCCAACGGCCGCCCCTACAGGGCTGTGCTGAAAGGTATCTATTCAGATGCGTCGTGACGGCCTTCCCGCAGCAGGTCCCGGATTTCCGTCAGGAGCTGTTCCTCCTTTGTGGGTTCCGAGGGCGCGGGAGGCGCCGCCGCCTTTTTCTGATGGCCCAAGGCCATCAGACGATTCAGAAACTTCACCAGCCAGAACACCACCAGGGCCAGGATCAGAAAATTGATCACAGCGGACAAAAAGGTGCCGTAATTCAGAGTGTTGACCACCGGATTGCCGGCTTCGTCCAGTTTTGCCCCAAACCACTGGGGCAGGATGATATACCACTGGGAGAAATTGATTCCGCCCAGGAACATGGACACAATGGGCATAATCACGTCGTCCGTCAGGGACTTGGTGATGGTGCTGAAGCCGCCGCCGATGATGACGCCCACGGCCAGGCTCAGGGCGTTGCCCTTTATCGCGAAGGCCTTAAATTCCTCCAACCAGCCGTGCTTTTTCCGTTTTTTCTCCTTTGCCACGATAGCGCTCCTCTCCCGCCGGCCGCGGCAGCCGCCGCGGCCCTTCGTCAAATTTTAGCCGATTACCGCTCCTGGGGCGGCGTCAGCAGTTCCAGGCCGCCCAGGTACTTGCGCAACGCCTCCGGCACCACCACGGAGCCGTCCGGGCGCTGGTTCTGCTCCACCATGGCCGGGAAAATCCGGGAGGTGGCCAGGCCGGAGCCGTTCAGGGTGTGGACGAACTCCGGCTTTCCCGTAGCGGCCCGGCGGAACCGGATGTTGCCCCGGCGGGCCTGATAGTCCCGGGCGTTGGACACGGAGGAGACCTCCTTGTACCCGCCCATGGAGGGAATTTGAATCTCAATGTCGTAGGTCCGGGCCATGGCGGCGGAGCAGTCCCCGGCGGCCAGCTTCACCGTGCGGAAGTGGAAGCCCAAATCCCGGACCAGCCGCTCCGCCTTCTCCACCAGCTCCTCGAACGCCCGGTCCGAGTCCTCCGGCCTGGTGTATTGGAACATCTCCACCTTATTGAACTGGTGGCCTCGGACCATCCCCCGCTCCTCGGCCCGGTGGGACCCCGCCTCCCGGCGGAAGCAGGGGGTGTAGGAGAAGAGCTTCTTGGGCAGCTCGGACTCCGGTAAGATTTCGTTGCGGTACAGGCTGGCCAGCGCCGCCTCCGCCGTGGGCAGCATATAGTGCACCCGCTCGTCCGTGGGGTTGCCGATTTTATACACCTCGTCGGCAAATTTGGGGAACTGCCCCGCCGTGAGCCCGCACTCGTACTCCAGCATGAGAGGCGGCAGGACGAATTCGTACCCGTCCGCCACGTGAGTGTCGATAAAATAATTCAACAGCGCCCACTCCAGCCGGGCGCCCAGGCCCCGGTACAGCCAGAAGCCGGAGCCGGCCAGCTTGGTTCCCCGCTCGTAGTCGATGAGGCCCAGAGCCTGGCACAGGTCCACGTGGTGCTTGGGCTCGAAATCGAATGCATGCGGCGTCCCGAAATACCGCAAAGGCTCGTTGTGCTCCTTGTCCCCGGGCGCCAGGTCCGGGTCTGGCAGGTTGGGCAGGCTGAGCATCAGGGTCCGGTATTCGGCCTCCACCGCCTCCAGAGCGGCTTCGTCCCCGGCGATGGCCGCCTTCAGCTCTCCCATCTGCCGAAAGATGGGAGCTACGTCCTGACCCGCCTTTTTCCGCTGGGGAATTTCCCGGGAAATACGGTTCTGCTCCGCTTTTTTGGTCTCCGCGGCCTGAATGAGCCCCCGACGGGCTTCATCCAGCTCCAAAATCCGGTCCACGGCCTGGTCGCAGTCCACACCCTTGTCCCGCAGCCTGTCCTTCACCGCCTGGGGATCTTCTTTCATTCGTTTGATATCCAGCATGTCATTCACCTCATGGGGCAGGTTTTCCGGCGGATGCGGCTCCGGCCAGCAGCTCCCCGTAAAGGGCGGCGCCCTGGGTGTCCAGCAGCTCCGCCAGGGGTTTCAGCTCCGCCATAGCCGCCAGGAAGCCGTCGGTGTCCTCCTGGTTCAACGCGGTTTGCGCCTGCAGCAGCAGCTCGTAGGCCTGGATCTTCTGTCTCTGCTGCGTCGCATCGGTCTCCAGCTCCCGCAGCTGGTTCTGAGAGGTCTGGAAGCTGGTTTGCAAGTCCTGAAGCCGCTGCTCCATCTGGTCCGCCTCTTCCTGCAGCTCCTTCAGGTCGGATTGTGTCGTTCGAAGGCGGTTTTCCAGGTCCAGGTTCTTTTCCGCCAGGATCCGGTTCTGGTCCTGGAGCTGCTCGGCCTTGTCCAGGGCGCTGCTGGCGTTCTGATTGAGCTGGGTGATGGTGTCCCGGGAATCCCGCTGCTGAATCAGCATGGACAGCAGCACCAGAACAAAGGCCACGCCGAAGAGAATGGCAATGTAGCTGATCAGGGCCCGCTTGCGGGCCTCGCTCAGGGGCTTCTTCTCCTCGTGCTGCTCGGGCTCCGGGGCGGGGTCCGCCTCCGGCTTTTCCTCCAGCAGGCGGCTCATCTTCTCCCGCAGTTCCTGGTTCTGCTTCTGGTGGTCGTGGGCTTTCCTCATGGCTTTTTCCGCTCCTCCTGGGGCAGGGCCTGCAGGGCGTCGTAAAGCCGCTGCAAATCCTCCGGCCCGTAAAATTCCAGCTCAAAGCGTCCCTTGCGCTTTCCGGTCACGATCCGGACCCCCCGGCCCAGGCGGCGGGAGAGGGTCCGCTCGCACTCGGCCACGTAGTCCACCCGCAGCGGCGTCGGCGCCGGCGCCGGCTCGGGCTCTCGGGACAGGTTCCGGCACAGCAGCTCCGCCTGCCGCACGGACAGGCCCAACGCCGTGATTTTCTGGGCGGCCTCCCGGCGCTTTTTCGGGTCCTTCAGGCTCAGGACGGCCCGGGCGTGTCCCGGAGAGAGGGCCCCCGACTCCACGGCGGCCAGCAGCTCCGGCTCCAGGGCCAGCAGACGCAGGGCGTTGGCCACGGCGGGCCGGGATTTCCCCACCCGTCGGGCGGCCTCCTCCTGGGTCAGGCCGTAGTCCCGCAGCAGGCACTGGTAGCCCTGGGCCTCCTCCACGGGATTCAGGTCCTGGCGCTGGAGATTTTCAATCAGCGCCAGCTCCATGGCCTTCCGGTCGTCGGCCTCCACCACCAGCGCGGGCACCGTTTCCAGGCCAGCCAGCCGTGCGGCCCGCCAGCGCCGCTCGCCGGCGATGATCTGGTAGTAGCCGCTGGGCAGAAGCCGGACGGTCAGGGGCTGGAGAATCCCGTGCTGGGCAATGGAGTCCGCCAGAGCCTGCAGCTCCTCCTCGTTGAAATCGTGCCGGGGCTGTTCCGGATTGGGCTCCACCTTTCGCAGGGGAAGCTGCCGCAGCCCCCTGTCCATCTCCGGCTCCTGGGTATAGTCGCCGAGCAGGGCGCCAAGGCCCCTGCCCAAGCCCTTTTGCTGGGCCATGTCATCCCCTCCTGTTGATTTCGTCGGCCAGCTCGCCATAGGCCGCCGCGCCCCGGCTGGCCCGGTCATAGGCGGCGGCGGGCAGCCCGTGACTGGGCGCCTCCGCCAGGCGCACGTTCCGAGGGATCGCCGTGTGAAACACCTTTCCCGGAAAGTGCCGCCGGACCTCCTGGGCCACCTGGGCGGAAAAGTTGGTCCGCCCGTCATACATGGTCAGAACCACGCCGAAAATCTCCAGCGTGGGATGGAGCTTTCGCTTCACCGCCCGGAGGGTGGCCATGAGGTCGCTGAGGCCCTCCAGGGCGTAATACTCGCACTGCACCGGCACCAGAATCCCATCCGCCGCGCAGAGCCCATTGAGGGTCAGCAGCTCCAGAGAGGGCGGACAGTCGATGAAGATAAAATCGTAGTCCTCCCGTAGGGGCCGCAGGGCCTGCCGGAGCTGATGCTCCCGGTCCGCGCTGCCGATCAGCTCCACGCCGGCGCCGGCCAGGGCGCTGGAGGCGGGGAGCACGTGGCCGAAGGGCGTCGGCACCACCGCCGTCCGCACGTCCGCGCCGTTGATGAGCACGTCATAAACAGTCTTCCCCATCCGGCGCTTGTCCAATCCCAAGCCGGAGGTGGCGTTGGCCTGGGGGTCAAAGTCGCACAATAAAACCCGGCGGCCCCGCTCGGTCAAGGCGGCCGTCAGGTTGACGGCGGTGGTGGTTTTGCCCACGCCGCCTTTTTGGTTCACAATGGCGATGCTGCGGCCCATGCCGCACCCCCTTTCGGCGCAGAAGTCTGCGCTTACAAACCCCCGGCCCTGGGGCCCGGGGGGCGGATTGCGTAGCAGTTTCTGAAAACGGAACATAGGGGCGACCTGTGGTCGCCCGCCGGGGAAATTCTCGGTCTTTGCCGAGCTTGGCGGGCGTGCACAGCACGCCCCTACAGGATGCATTCTAGGGTGGGTGTAGGGAACGACCTGTGGTTGTTCCGCGGGCGTGCGCAGCACGCCCTACGGGTAAGACCCATGCGGTGGGCGTCAGGAATGTCCATTGGCCCTTCCAACTGTAGGGGCGACCTGCGGTCGCCCGCTTGGGCTGCTTCCCACAACCGAACCCCGGCGGGCGGGCACAGCCCGCCCCTACAGGATGC
>CATXTO010000020.1 GCA_958402445.1 uncultured Eubacteriales bacterium | reverse complement strand
TGCGCCGACGATACTTTGCGGGCGACTGCACGGGAAAATAGGTAATGCCAACACAGATATTCCTCCTTAGCTCAGTCGGTAGAGCACATGACTGTTAATCATGGGGTCGTTGGTTCGAGCCCAACAGGGGGAGCCACAAAGAGCAGGTCAGATTGACCTGCTCTTTGTTTTTTACAAGCGATATTATGGGTTTAGCCGCTGGGAAGGGAATATAGGTGCGGCCACGGCCACTCGCGTAGAAACTCCACCGTTTACGGACGTAGGGGTCGGCCGGCGGCTGCCTCACAGGCGTGCGCGGCAGTTCGCCTCGTCGCAGAGGATTGCGCTGCCGCGAATCCACACCATCTGGGCGCGGACTCTTGTCCGCTTCGTCTCCGCTCCGCTCCAAATTGGGTCTGACGGCGCGGGGCTCCGGTTTGGGTTTTATATGCATGTGGTATCTTTCGGCACAAAATGTAGGGAACGGCCTACGGCCGTTCCGCGGGCGAGCGCAGCTCGCCCCTACAGGGTGGGCCGAAATCTGGGTTGTAGGGGCGACCTGTGGTCGCCCGCAGGGGGCGCGGTTGCTTCCCGGGATTCGCGGGCGAGCACAGCTCGCCCCTACAGGATGTATCCGGACCTTGGGATATAGGGAACGGTTTTTGCCCGCCCGCAGGGAGCGCATTTGTTTCCTGTGGTTTGCGGGTGAGCTCAGCTCGACCTACAAAGACTTCAAGGAAGGATGTTGAAAATTCTGGTAAGAACTGCATAGGGCCATGTTAGTCCAAGACAAATAGTTCCCAGTAAAAAGGACACAGTTAGGGCCAGCGCCTGTTTTTTCAGGCGCTGGCCTTGTTTAATCCCGCAGTTCTGATTTTATTTTCGTCGTCGAGATCTCCGGGGTCCTCGGCAGATACACCACCGCACATTGCTCCTGTAAGAAATCGAATTGGCCGCGCCAATCGTCACCCATGACAAAGATGTCGACCCCAAGCTTGGCGATGTCTGACTTTTTCTGTTCCCAGCTCTCCTCCGGGACCACCAAATCCACATAACGGATGGCCTCCAGCATGGCCTTGCGCTCGGCATAGGAAAAATAGCTTTTCTTTTGCTTCTGCATCCAATTGAACTCATCCGTGGAGAGGGCCACAATCAGATAGTCCCCCAGGGCTTTTGCCCGTCTCAGAAGATTGATATGGCCATAATGCAGCAAATCGAAGGTTCCATACGTGATCACGCGTTTCATAGAGAACCGTCCTTTCCGGTCAGGCGAGAGGCAATCCAATCGGCGCAGCGCGCCGCGGCATGGCCATCCTCACAGAAGCCCTGCGCCTGATAAAATTGGTCCCAGTTTTCCAAATAAGCCGCCTCATCGAAGGATAGAATTTGCTTGACCAGGGCGTCATTGGAGGCTGCCAAGGGGAAAGGAAGCTGGTCTACAGGGAAATAAAAATTCCTGTCCTGTCTGTAAGCTTCCAAGTCCAGAGCGAATTGCAGGCAGGGCCTGCGGCGCAGAGCGTAGTCAAATATGGAAGAAGAATAATCCGTAATTAGAAGATCGGCTGCGCACAGAAGCTCCTGCATATCCGGGTATGCCGTGGCATCGACAATCCCTCGTCCATCGTAGGGAAATAAACCGGCCGATTGTGCCGCCACATTGGGATGGAGTCGGATCAGAGCGGACCAGGAACCGCCGAATCTGCGTTCACAGGCTTCCAGCGCCCGAGGAAGATCGATTTGATAGGCTTCAAGCCCGTGGTCAGCCCGAAAGGTTGGGGCGTACAACAGGAGCTTGCAGTTCTCCGGCAAACCCCAGTGCGCTAGAACCCGGCTGCGGAGTTCCGGCTGCGGGGCGCAAAAAATATCGTTTCGCGGGTTTCCGAATTCAGCGACCGCTCCAGAATACCAGAAGCTGTTTTGAAACAGCCGCGTCATATGCCGGCTGTTAGATACCATGAGGTCCGTGAGTGCAGAATCATGCCGGGCGCCCCTAATATAGGGCTCCTCCAACACAGTCTGTGCGTCCTGCTCAATACGCTTGAACGCGAAGCCATGCCAGGTTTGCAAGTAAAATTGTCCTTTTTTCTTAAATCGGTCAAATTTCCGGCAATTATCCACCCAAACCTTCGCAGTCGAGAGCTCCCAGACCCGCTGGAGAGAGTCGTAGGGGCATGGACGGATGCCAGGAGGCAGAGTGGCTGCCTCTTTTTGGTCCCGTATCAGCCAGACCAGCTGTGCGTCCGTGGACCTTCGCAGCAGTTCCTGTGCAATGGCTTTGGGGTTATCGGAATATCCTCTGCCGTAATAGCTGCAAAAGACAACCTTTCTGGGATTGATGGGCAGGGGTCGCCCCGCATACCAGGCGGCTACCCGGAGGAACCGTTTGGCAAGGCTCATGATGTCACATCCTTTTCGGAATCAACAGCGGCAGCCCGAAGCAAATTCCGGTGCTTGAAAATAATGAGAACGCGGTACAGGAGAATTGCTGCCTCGGAGAGAGAGACGGCGCAGCCCAGGGTGACCATATTTAAATGGCCGGTGCCAAATAAAATCAATAGGTTACAGACATGAACAATGGAGCCCAAAATTACGGAGTAGTTGGCATGCTTAGAAAGGCCCATTGCGGTGAGCGTAGGAAATCCCAGCAGATAGCTGGGCAAAATGATGACTCCCACAGGAAGCATGGCACGCAGAACAGCACCCGCGGGCGCGAAGTCCACGCCGAAAATCAGAGCGCACAGGGGTTCTGCCCAGATGAACACGCACAGGCAGAAGACCGCTATCACCGGTTCTGTAATCAACAGAACTTTTTTGATCAGCTTGAAGTCCCGATTCCGGACCATATAGGGATAGAGACTATCGGAAATCGGGGTAAGCGCGTTCTTACCCGTGGTGATCAGTTTATCTGCGGAGGTATAGTAGCCGGTAACCGCGCCGCCGGCAGAGACAATGTCCAGGATGACGGTGTTCATTGCGGTGTACGCTGTGGTGGCGATTCGGGAATAGAAAAAGGTGGAAGAGCGCCGGAAGGCGCTCCAGACCTCGCGCCATGATACACGGCAAAAGGACAGATGCATCTGCCGGTGGATATGGAGAAAAGCGCCGGCCAGCGCGCAGCCGTTACCAATGATGTTGAGGATCGGCACGACGCAGACGTCCTCCGGCCGCTTCAGAAAGAAAAAGATGGATATGGTAAAGAAGGTACGAATCAACACGGTTCGCACTGTAATGGCGGTCATTCGCTCCAGACCCCGGTAGAGGTAGTCCGGCATGAGAGAGGCGAAGACTGTTGAGACAAAGGACAGCAACAGTAAATCCTGCTTCTGCTGCCAGGCGGGAATGACCTGGCAGAGAAGCAGCAGAGAGGCCGCAGAAATCACTGCCAGGGAAAGCTTGCACAGGGTAACGGAGGTAAAAATCCCCCGCAGGGCCCGGGGGTCAGCCCGGGAACGGGAGACTTCTTCCGTAGCGGATAGCAGAAACCCGAAGTCAATGACCAGTTGGAAATACACCATGACAGCCATTGCAGTTCCCAAATTCCCGTAAACCGTGGTTCCCAAAACCCGGGTCTCATAGGGGACGGCGGCCAGAGCGAGAATGTAATTGGAGAACTGAAGCAAATACAGCATTACGGTGTTTTTCAGCAGCGTCCCGTGACGGTTGCTCAGGGATGGTCGATGTAATTTCAAGACAACGCCTCATTTCCTTGGTTGTCCTCGCAGCTCACCGGTACGGCGATAACAAATACGCCGCGCCCGGCCGCACCGGCAAGGATTCGGCGGTTTGCCGGTACGACCAGCTTTCTGGCCGTCTCCGCGCATGGCCAATACACCTTGGCGGAGAGAGCCGGGACCGCCAAAACTGCTGGTGCAGGACGGCAAAGCGGCGGCGGGAGGATATGCGCACTTGCGCTTACGAAGAAAGATGCTCCGGATGGTTTTTTATTTGGAACAAAAACCGAAGCGTCCGGAACCGTCGCCGCTCCAACAACCAAAATACCAGTTTCTTGGCCCGGGGCATTTGGTCCAGATAGGGATTATTCCGGTAATCAGGAAACTGCATCGCCAGGTATTCCGCCAGGTCCTGCAAAAGAGAGTGCCTGGGGTTTGCTTGCAGGACGCGGACAGAGGCGGCCAGATACAGATGGTCGATGCAGAGCCGGCAGAGCACGTCCTGGTACTGCCGAAACAGCCCGCGGTCCCGGAACCAGGCTAAAATATCATCAAAAGCATCTATAATCTCTCGATTTCGCTGGACCTGGCTAGACCGCATAATGGAGCCCGGACGCTGTAGGTAGCGATACAGGCAGTCAGGCAGTGTGACAATTGAGGAAGCCAGAACAAAAAGCTTCACGGAGGTACGCAGGTCTTCATACCATACTCGTTCCGGATAACGGATGCCGGAAGCAAGAAAAAGAGACCGCTTCCAGGCACGACAAGTGGCGCTGGGCAGAGAGAGAAGAAACTCTGGTCTGGTCCCGGCGGAAAAAGCGGTGTCTGCCTGCAGGTAGTTGGCGGAGCCGGGCGTCAGACGGCCCGATCCGTCCTCCGAAAAGAAGTTAAAGGCTATGACGTCTGCCTGCGTCCGCTCTATGGCCGTCCGCAGTTTGGTCAGAGCGTCCGGCGTGATGGTATCGTCACTGTCGAGGAACAACAGATAGGCTCCCTGCGCCGCTTCCAGACCGGTGTTCCGGGCGCCGCCCAGTCCTCGGTTCTCCTGGTGTTTGACCCGAATGAGGTCTGGATGTTCCCCAGCCAGACGATCACAGAGGGCGGGGCAAACCCCGTCCGTGGAGCCGTCGTCCACCAACACGATTTCACTATCCGTACAATCGTTTGCCAGGACGGAATTCACGCATCGCTCCAGATATGCCTGGGTGTTGTAAACCGGGATGATGATGCTCAACCACATGAGGCTACCTCAGGGGGCTGCCGGCTTTTCAAGATCGCCGGCCTCTGTGGACAACACGGCATCCGGATACGGCCGAAGACGAACCAGATAATAAATACCGGCCAGAATGGCGGATAAGAAGATAGAGGCGTTGGGTCGCCGCAAAACCCCGGCTGTGAAGTAGGCGTGGAACAGACACAGCAGCAGAGCGATGCCATAGGCGGCGGCCTCCAGGGTATAGTAGCGCTTAAAATTCTTGATGAGCGCCCAAACAATTAAATAAAAGAAGTATAAGAGAAACAGTAGCAGGGCGCCCAATCCCACGGCACCGTAAAGGTAATAAATTCCGTGGAAGTCGTTTTCTACGTCGTAAATGTTGTCATTGACTGTAAACCGGGCCAAATTCAATCCAAAAAATTTGGCGCTCAAGGGAGAATCATTCATTAAAAGCTGCGCGAAGAGGAGCTTTTTTTCCCGAACAGAGGAAAAGTCATGGATGTCTATGGTGTAATTAAAAATTTCCATGGTTTTCTCTGCGCCAAAGATTTGTACGAAGTCCTTGACATAGAATTCATAAATCGGGGTTAGCTCCTGGATGAGAAATTGTCGTTCCTCCTCGGTCATGCCCTGCTTTTCGTCCGGTTCTTCCGTGCTGTTTTGGTGGGGCTTTCCCGGCCCTTTGTGGATGATCGTCGAGACCTTTTCCAGATTTTCGCCAATCTGTTGGTTGATATTGCCCTGACGCTCCGCCTGGACTCCGTTGTTTACCTTTAAATGTGTCATCATAGGAGAGATGGGCAGCAGCCCGGCAAACACGGCCACCAGGGCCAGCAGCCCCACGGCAACCTTCCAGTCCTTCCGGCGGACCAAAAGAATCGTAACGCTCAACCCCAAGCCGATGGCGAAGATCCCCAAATAAGCAGAACGGGTTGCAAAATAGTACAGAGCGGTAAAGCCGACAATCGCCGTCAGCCAGAAGAGCCAGGGATTCCACTTCTTTCGGGTAAGCAGCCAGGCCAGAGCAATGGGGACTAATACGCAGAGGTTGGAGCTCTGGGAGTTGGTATTCCCAAACCAGCCTAGGATCCCCGTGCCGTCGGAATAGGTACTGGGGTCCGTGCCAGTTACGACGCTGATAACCTCCACCGCCAGGGTGAGAAGCAGCGCCAGGGTTAAGCCGAGCTGCATGGCATCAAAGCTCTTTTCATTCCGCCGCAGGACCGTAATCAGACAGATTACGGTCAGGGGCATTTGAATCACACGGATATAATTTGCCAGGTCAGCGAAGGGCGCTTGATAGCCCACCTGGAGACAGGCAAACACATGCCCGGCGCCCAGGAAAAGAAAAACAGCAGCGGCAGTATAGTAGATCCATTTCCGGTCCGATAGAAGAAAACCAAACAGGACCGTGAGAAACAGCACGCCGAAACGGATGCCTAGGGTAAATAGACTGGAAACGCCCCATTCCTGTGTCCAGTAGGACAAGGTATCCATCAAGGGCTGAATGACAAACAAAGCGACCACCAGTTGTGGCGCATGGGTGCAGAGCCAGGAGCTTTTTTTCATAAATTGGTTCCTTTCCCGGAAATCACAAACGAACGAGCATGCCCATCAAAAAGGCTGGGCTTCCGCCGGCAAGGGCAGTCCCTCCGCCAATGCGCGATTCTGTCGTAGAGTAATATCCGTGAGGTGCAGATACAAGATAGCCACAAACAGGCTTACCGCCGGAGATACCAGGACGTGGCCGGCGACTAGGGAGGCTGCAAAGGCCATGAGTGTGCTGTAAAAGTAGGAGCAATACAAAAAGTCGCCCATACGGGTCTTCAGACGGCGGAAAAATTGCACGACGGCATAGGCGATAAGTCCCAGATAGGGGACATAATAAACCAAGAAGCCAGCAATTCCATGCCGCAGCAACAGGCTGGTTCCCTCCATTTCAATAAGGTGGGAAATATCCCGGGTATAACCCGGCATAGGGGCGTATCCCAGGCCCAGGAGCTTCACCCCCGGCCCGCCGTCCGTAAACTCCTGCGCAACCGGCGCTGCAATTAGGAGGCGCTTGCTTAAGATCCAATTGAGCTTGTCCACCAACGGATTTTGGTGAATTAATTCGCCCAGCCAGGTCCCTTCCGCAGCCTCCTCCAACTTTGCATTGTACTTGGCACGATCCTTCTCCACAACGCCGGGGATTGCTATGCTCTGCTGATAAGCCGGAGATTCTTTGTCGGACATGGGGACGTAAATATCGTTTACATATTGATTCAGGGGAGAAAAGGGATATATGCCGCAGAGCAGGACGCCCAAGAGAAGACACAGAAGGCAGCAACGCAGGACGCTCCGGCGACGGGTCTTGCAGAACTGTACCGCCAGCCAGATAACGGCCAGGATCAAATACAAAAGAACGCCGGCAAAGACCACCTTTGTACCGATGAAGTTGGCGCTGAAAATCAGGCTGAATAGGACCAGCGCAATGCCCAGCCCAACACGCCAGTTCACTCTACCCGTCAGCCTCTCCAGGCTATAGCACACGATCACCGGCGCGCTGAGCATGACAATGGTGCTCACATCGTTGGCGGCGAAGAACCAGCCGCTGTAACCGTAGCCGGAATTGTAGGTGATGAAGCTGGTGCCTGTGAGGAAGGCGAGCAGAATAATCAGGCAGTAGCATGCGGCAGCTGTCACCACCGTTTTGCGGGAGATGATGAATCGCTTCTGCCGATACAAAGCGTAAAGAAACGCCGCCGTATAAGGAAAATAAAAGACCTTCAGGGATTCCCCCACATTGGTCAGACATGCGGAGAATCCCCCTTTTAAAAGGCTGTAGCAGAAGAAGACGGCCAAATAGCCTGTAAGAACGCCTAGATAGATCAATATCGGCCTTTTGCCCGGAAATGGACCGCAAAACAGGATGTACAAAAAGGCCGCCGCCATGAAAAGCGTCCGCACTACCGTTCCGGCGGTAATGGAAATGCCAGCGTTGACGGCGATGGAGGTTAAAACGTCCAAAAAGGGCTGCAGCACCACGTAAGCCGTAAGCAATAGCGGCAATGTTTGTGCAGAAAATTTCTGGAAACGGAATGTTTTGGGCATAGGCATGGTTCCTTTCCGCCTGCGGCAGCCCCAGCCTCAGAAAGGGCGGAGCGCAGTTTGTACATTCCAACGATTCCGTTTTCGGTTACTACCGATCGGGACCGCAGCTTCTTAACAAAAAACGGAAGAAAAGCCGCGGTCAATTGGCGGCGGCTTTTCTGCCTAAAAGTTATTTAACGCGCCAGAAGGTCCAGCACAGCCTGCTTGGGTTGCACGCCCACCAAGGTGCCGGTCACCTGCCCGCCCTTGAGCACGGCCAGCGTGGGAATGCTCATAACACTGAACTGAGAAGCCAGATCGTTTTGGGCGTCCACGTCCACTTTGCCTACCCGGTATTCGGGGTGCTCAGCGGCAATCTCATCAATCACAGGGGCCATCATCCGGCAAGGACCGCACCAGCCGGCCCAAAAATCCAGCAAGACGGGAACTGGAGAGGCGGTGACCTCCTGGTCAAAGTTCTCTTTTGTAATGGTAAGAACAGCCATACGTTTCATCCTTTCCTTTCTAAATCAGTTTGTCCTATTATACCCCGAAAACCGCTATATTGCAATGACAATTGTCGGAAGCGCCTGACAGGAAGCAAAAAATTTTCCAACGGCGGGACTTTTTGGGTATAGCCGCTCCAACTGCCGCCACCCATTTTCTAAGCGTGATCCTCCCAACCTACCTGGGTCCGTCAGTTTTAATAAGTCATATTTTGCAGGATGGAAAGGGCCTTTGTGCAATGCGCCGTTGGAATATTCCACGATGAAAAAAATTACATCGGCATTGGCAGAGAATTGCCATCATTTTATGGACTATCCTGCATGGAATAATGCAAAAATAGAACCGGCGGGTTTCGTGCCGGACAATCGTAAAAATAGGTTAAAATATTTGTGTATTTTTAAGATTAAAAATTGGGATTTTTCACAAAAGGTGCCTTGACTTTTGGAAAATACACGTGTAGAATACGGCTGTTTCATAAAAATTATAGTTCCGTGTCCCGCGAGGCCGTCCGGCAGCCACGGAACGCCCCCGCGCTTCTAGTAAAGACGCGATTCGGACGGGTTAGGAGGAAACGCATTGCGGTTTTCCATTGATCAGATTATTTCAAACGATGAAAAGGCCAGGCAGATGGTGGAGCAGGTGACGGAGTATCGCCGCAAATCCGAACTGGAGCTCAAGCGCCGGCAGGAGGCTATGAAAAAGCAAATGGAGCTGGAGGTCGCGCGCCGTACGGCGGAGGCGAGTGCGGAACAGCGCCGGAAGATGAAGCAGTCGCTGCGCCGCAGGCGCAAGGCAGTGGCGGAAACCACAGCGGAGATGGACCGCCTTTATGAGCATCAAAAGGACGCCTGGGCGCAGAAGATTTTTCGCCAGGTTGTCAGTAATTGAGGCGGCGCCATGCTGAGTCAATTTTCCTCCAACGCCACCTTGACCAAGACCCGGGCTATGTTTGGAAAGCGGTTGACTGGCGCGGATTACAACGTCCTGCTGTCCAAAACCAGCGTGGGTCAGGTCGCCGCCTATTTGAAAGCCCATCCAGGCTACCGGGACGCGCTGATCGGGGTAAACGAGGGGCAGGTGCATCGGCGGGAATTGGAGTGGTGCATTCGGCAGAAGCACTTTGACGCCTTCTCAGCGCTGGGCCGGTATGAGCTGTCGGTGGGGGACCGATTTGTGGAGTATATGCTCCTGACCAGCGAAATCGAGCTGATTTTAGGCGCTCTCACCAGACTTCGGGCCGGGGCCGCGGGCCGGACGGAGTTGTTGGAAGAGCCGTATTTAAAGCGACACCTGCGGGTGGATGCCGACCGTCTGGAGACGGTTTTGACCTATGAGGATGTTCTGGAAGGGTCCCGGGATTCCGCGTTTGCGCCTGTGCTGCGCCGTTTGGTGCCGGAAGCGGAGGCGGACCTGAACGTCCCTCGGTTTGAGAGCGCGCTGTACGCGGAGTTCTATGCGCAGCTGTTCCAGATTGTAGACCAGAAGCTCTCCGGCACAGCCCAAAGTCAGGTGCGGGAATTCTTTGTCAGCCAAATCGACCTGCGGAATCTCATCCGCATTTACCGGCTGAAAAAGTTTTACGGCGGGGACCCGGCGTATGTGCGCGCCGCCTTGCTGCCCAAGGGGAGCATTTCCCAGAAAACTCTGGACGCGCTACTGCAATGTCCGACGGCAGAGGCCGTGCTGGAGCGGGCGGGGCAGGACCGACATCTGCACAAGCAGCTTCAGGTTTTAGCCCAATGCCGCCATGTGGATGATCTGCCGGAGTGGTATCTGTACCAACAGAGCCTGCACAACATTCGGTTTTCGCCCCACCCCGCCGTGGTGATGCTGTCCTACCTGAACATGCAGACCACGGAGATTTCCAACCTCATCAAAATCATCGAGGGGATACGCTATGGTATGCCGGCAGAACGGATCCGCAGGCTGCTGATTACCGAGACAAGGGAGTAGAACAATGGCTGTAGTATCCATGAAAATTGTGAACCTCTCAGGACCGCTGGCTCTGTACGAGCAGGTCAGCGAGCTGATCTGCGATTCGGGAGTTTTTCAGCCGGAAGAGGCGGTATCTTTTTATCGGAACAACAAAAAGCTGTCCGCCATGAGCCAGGAGGACCCTTACGGTCCGATCCTGGAGCAGCTGCAAGCCGCCGTGCCCGCCGCCTGCCGTCTTCGCCAGGACGCGGCGCCTCTGGAGGATTTGAGCCTGGAGGAGCTGAACAGCAAAGCCCAGGCGTATACACAGCGCGCGGAGCGGTTGAGCCGGGAGCGGGAGGAACGCCGCAGGAGGCTGGAATCGGACCGGGAGCTGGCGGGGCAGCTGTCCCATTTTGTGGGCCTGGAGTTGGACATGGCGCAAATCAGCGCCTTGCGGTTTACGTCCGTCCGGTTTGGCCGAATGCCCACGGAGAACTTTGGCAAGCTGCATCGGCGCGACACCAAGGAGAAGCTTTTCGCCTTCTCCTGTACGGACGACGGCGCGTACACCTATTGCATCGTATTTTCTCCCCATGAATACGCGGCTGAGATGGACCGAATCCTGTCCAGTCTTTATTTTGAACGAATTTTCGTCCCGGAGCACGACGCCACGGTGGAGGGCCGCCATCAGCAGCTGCTGCAGGAGATAGCGGAGCTGGAGCTGGAGGAGCGGCAGGACCGGCAGGCTGCGGAGCAGAGCTGGAAGACGGAGGAACTGGAGATTTCGGCCCTGTACCGCACGGCGGAGCAAAAGGCCGGGTACCTACAGCTAAGGAAATACGCCGCTGTTTATGGCAGTCAATTTTTGCTGGTGGGCTGGGTCCCGGAGCAGGAGGGGCGGCCTTTGCTGGAGCGGCTACAGGGTTTGGAGAGCCTGTCCTGCATCATCGACGATGCCAGCGCGGAGAAGGTGCACAATCCTCCGGTCAAGCTGAAAAATTGGGGCCTTGCCCGTCCGTTTGAGATGTACGTCAGCATGTATGGCCTGCCGACCTATGGAGAGCCGGACCCCACGTCCTTTGTGGCGGTGACCTACTCCATTTTATTCGGCATCATGTTCGGTGACGTGGGCCAGGGGCTCTTGGTGGCACTGGCGGGGCTGATCCTGTGGAAATGGAAGCATATGGGCGTGGGGCGCATCTTAATCCCCTGCGGCATCTGCGGATGCCTCTTTGGGTTTGTCTACGGCTCCGTGTTCGGCTTTGAAAACGCCCTCAACCCCCTGTACGGGGCCCTGTTCGGTATGGAAGGAAAACCGGTGCAGGTGATGGAGCCTGCCACGGCCAACCTGATTATTTACCTGACCATCGGCATCGGCGGCCTGCTGGCCGTCTGCGCCATGTTGCTCAACATCCGCTCCTGCTGGAAGCGCAAAGCGTACGGCACGCTCCTGTTCAGCCCCAGCGGCTTGGCGGGTCTTTTGTTTTACGTCGGGCTGGTGGGCGGCCTGGTGGCACAGATGCTTTTGGGATTAAAGCTCATGACCCTGCCGTATATTCTGCTGCTGATTGTGCTACCGCTACTGTGTATGTTCCTACAGGAACCCCTGGGAAACCTGGTGATGGGGAAAAAGGAGAAGATTCGCTGGGGCGATTACCTGGCTCAGAGCTTCTTCGAGCTTTTCGAGTCTCTTTTATCCTACGTGACCAACACCATGTCCTTCTTGCGGGTAGGCGCGTTTGTGCTGGTGCACGCCGGTATGATGCTGGTGGTGTTCACTCTGGCGGAAATGACGGCTGGCGTCGGCTATTGGTTAATTGTGGTCATCGGCAATCTTTTAATTTCCGTGCTGGAGGCCCTGCTAGTGAGCATTCAAGTCCTGCGGCTGGAGTATTACGAGATGTTCAGCCGATTCTTCGACGGCAGCGGCCGGGCCTTTGCCCCCATTGTCCTGAACCAGTACACTACGAATCATGATCGGAGGAAATAAACATGTTTGATTGGAAAACTGCCCTGTTGTTTTTGGTTCCCATTGTAGCCCTGGTTGGCTCCGTGGCCTATTGCGTCCGGCTGGTCCGTCGGGGTGCCGCCGCGAAGTCGGCGGTCTGCCGGCAACTGTGCATGTTCCTGGCGGTGGGTGCGGTTTGCTGTCTGGTGGCGGCGACCACGGCTTCCGCCGCGGATTTGAACGCAGCTCCCGCTGGGGACACCGCGGCTGTGGCTGACACGGGGTCCGCGGCCGGTATGGGCTATTTGGCTGCGGCCGTGGTGACGGGCCTGTCTGGCATCGGCGGCGGTATCGCCGTGGCCGCGGCAGCCCCTGCCGCCATCGGCGCCACCTCGGAGGACCCCAAGACCTTTGGTAAGGCCCTGATCTTTGTAGCCCTGGGCGAAGGCATCGCCCTGTATGGCCTGCTGGTTTCCATTTTGATCCTCAATAAGGTCTGACGAAACATGCAGTTTTATCTCATCAGCGATAACGTGGATACCCAGGTTGGCATGCGTCTGGCCGGAATCCCCGGCGAGGTGGTCCACGAGCCGGAGGAGGTTCGCCTTGCCCTGCGGAAGGCCATGGACAACCCAAAGGTGGGCGTGGTGCTCATTACACAGAAGCTCCGGGACATGATGCACGAGGAACTGGACCAGATCAAACTCACCAGGCCCTTCCCCCTGATTGTGGAGATTCCGGATCGGCACGGCGGGGAGGCGGTGAGCGGCGCCCTGCTGGGTTATGTGCAGGAGGCCATTGGGGTCCGCTTCTGAGCCGGAAACCGGTCTTTGGAAAGGAAATGGATATGGCAATGGAAAATAAAATCCAGGCCTTCCTGGATACTGTATACCGCGATGCAGAGGCGGAGGCCCAAGCGATGATGCGCCAAGTGGACGAAGCGGTGGCGGGCTCCCTGGAGACCTACCGGAGAAACCTGGAAAAAGAGACGGATTACCGCTGCCGCCGGGCCGCGGCTCAGGCTGACGCGGCCGTTTCCGCTGAGCTCAATCAGGAAAACAGCGCTATGACCACGGCTTTGTACCAGCACCGGGAGCAGATTACAGACCAGGTGTTTCAGCAAGTCTGCCGGGATTTGGAAAAGTACACGCAGACCAACGAATATGAGCTCCTGCTGCGACGGGACGCAGCGACAGCCGCCGCACTTTTGAAGGAGGAAAAGCGGGAGCTTTTCCTTCGGTCCAAGGACGAGGAACTGGCGCCCGCTCTTCAGAAGGTGCTAGGCCCCTGCCAGGTCCTGTATGACGAGACGATCCGGCTGGGCGGCTTCCGCATACGGACGGAATATGTGGAACTGGACTACACGCTGGACGCAAAGCTGGCGGCGGCCCGGGAACAGTTTACCCGGGAATCCGGATTAAAGGTGGTGTGAACATGGCGTGCGGAGAAATCTTAGGCATCAACGGCCCTGTGGTCACCACAGCCGCCTGCGGCTTTTTTATGAAGGAAATGGTATTTGTGGGCGATCTCCGGCTGTCGGGGGAGGTCATCGGCCTATCGGAGCACCGGACTACCATTCAGGTGTATGAGGAGACCACCGGTTTGCACTTGGGAGAGCCGGTGGAGGGGACCGGTTCCGCTATGAGCATTGTCCTGGGGCCCGGCATTTTGCATAACATTTTTGACGGCATCGAGCGCCCTCTGCGGGAGCTGGAGGCGGCGGACGGCCCCTTTATCCAGCGTGGCGCCAAGGTGCCCCTGCTTTCGGAGACCAAAACCTGGCAGGTCCAGGTGCTGGTGCAGCCGGGGCAGAAGCTCGCCGGCGGGGCCGTCTTCGCCCAGTGTCAGGAGACTAACGTCATCACCCATCGGTCCATGGTGCCGCCCGAGGTTTCGGGTACCGTGACCTGGGCGGCGACCGACGGGGCCTATACCATCGTGGAGCCCATTGTCAAGCTTCAGGATGCCGCGGGCCAGGAGCATACCTTGTGCCTGGCGCAGCGCTGGCCTATCCGGACGCCCCGGCCGACCAAGGCCCGGCTGGCCATGGATGAGCCACTACTGACCGGGCAGCGGGTCATCGACACTCTGTTCCCCATCGCCAAGGGCGGGACGGCGGCCATTCCCGGAGGCTTCGGAACCGGCAAGACCATGACCCAGCATCAGCTGGCCAAATGGTGCGACGCGGACCTCATTGTTTACGTGGGCTGCGGAGAGCGGGGCAACGAGATGTCCCAGGTATTGCAGGAGTTTTCGGACCTGGTGGATCCTCGGACCGGGCGGGCGCTGATGGAGCGGACCTGCCTTATCGCAAATACCTCCAATATGCCGGTGGCCGCCCGGGAGGCGTCCATTTACACGGGGATTACGCTGGCGGAATACTACCGGGATATGGGCTATCATGTGGCCATTATGGCGGACTCCACCTCCCGCTGGGCGGAGGCCCTCCGGGAGATCTCCGGCCGTTTGGAGGAAATGCCGGCGGAGGAGGGGTTCCCGGCCTACCTGCCCAGCCGCCTGTCGGAATTCTATGAACGGGCCGGTAAGGTGAGAGCCCTGTGCGGCGAGGTCGGCTCTGTGACCATCATCGGCGCCGTCTCGCCCCAGGGCTCCGATTTTTCCGAGCCCGTGACGCAGAATACCAAGCGCTATGTCCGCTGTTTCTGGGCCCTGGATAAAGCTTTGGCTTATGCCAGGCATTACCCCGCCATCAACTGGGTCACCAGCTACAGCGAATACCAGACGGATTTGTCCGATTGGTATGAGAAGCACGCGGGGGAGGACTTTGTCCAGTGCCGCCGCCGGATCAGCGGCATTCTCATGGAGGAAGATAAGCTCCTGGAAATTGTAAAGCTCATTGGCTCCGATGTGCTGCCGGATGACCAAAAGCTGATTTTGGAGGCGGCGGAGATAATCCGCAGGGGCTTTTTACAGCAAGACGCGTTTCATAAACAGGACACCTATGTGCCTTTGGAAAAGCAGCAGAAGATGATGGAGGTGATTTTGCACCTCTATGACGGCGCATCCCGGTTGGTGTCCACAGCGGTGCCCATCTCTCAAATCCGAAAGCTGGGTCTGTTTGAAAAATTGGCTCGGATGCGGTATGAGATTCCCAACGACAACCTGGAGCTGTTCGACCAATACATGCAGGAAATTGACGCAGCACTGGCCAAAGTGCGGTAAAGGAGGGTCCGGCAGTGATCATTGATTATATCGGCGCCAAGGAGATCTCCGGCCCGCTTGTGGTATTGCGCAGGATTCCCGGCGTGACCAATGAGGAGATGGTGGAGCTTCGGCTGGAAAACGGCCAGATCCGGCAGGGCCGTGTAGTGGAGTTGGACGAGGAGCGGGTGGTGATCCAGTTGTTTCAGGGAACAGCGGGCATCGCTCTGCGCGGCGCGCGGACCCGGTTTTTGGGGCATCCTGTGGAGCTGCCCCTGTCCCGAGAAATTTTAGGCCGGGTTTTTGACGGCGCTGGCCGCCCCATCGACGGGTACGGGCCCGTTTATTCAGACCTGCACCGCAACATCAACGGCCTTCCCATTAACCCGGTGTCCCGCACCTATCCGCAGAACTATATTTGCACCGGCATTTCCTCTATCGACGTGCTCATTACCCTGATTCGGGGGCAAAAGCTCCCCATTTTTTCCGGCTCCGGCATGAGTCACAATGAGCTGGCGGTGCAGATTGCAAGGCAGGCCCGTCTGGCTGGGGATGAAGACGAGCGATTCTGCATTGTCTTCGCCGCCATGGGGATCAAGAATGATGTGGCGGATTATTTCAAGCGGAGCTTTGAGGAGGCCAGCGTCCTGCAACGGGTGGTCATGTTCCAAAATCTGTCCAACGACCCCATTGTGGAGCGGATTCTCACGCCCCGATGCGCCCTGACCGCTGCGGAATATCTGGCCTATGAGCAGGATATGCATGTTCTGGTGATTCTCACGGATATGACCGCCTATGCGGAGGCACTGCGGGAATTCTCCTCCTCCAAGGGGGAGATTCCGGGCAGAAAGGGATATCCTGGCTATCTGTATTCCGATTTCGCCTCCCTGTATGAGCGTGCCGGCATTGTGCAGGGCAGGGCCGGCTCCGTGACGCAGATTCCCATTCTGACCATGCCCAACGACGACATCACCCACCCCATCCCGGACCTGACCGGCTATATCACGGAGGGGCAGATCGTCCTGGACCGGGGGCTGAGTATGGCGGGAGTCTATCCTCCGGTGTCCGTGCTGCCCTCTTTGTCCCGGCTGATGAAGGACGGTATCGGAGAAGGATATACCCGAGGCGACCACGTGGCTCTATCCGGCCAGCTGTTCGCCGCCTATGCCAAGGTCATGGACGCCCGCTCCCTGGCCTCGGTCATTGGGGAGGAGGAGCTCTCAGAGCTGGACCAGAAATACTTGAAGTTCGGCAAGCTGTTCGAGGAAAAGGTCCTGACCCAGGGCCACCACGAGAACCGTACCATGGAGGAGAGCCTGGACCTATGCTGGAAGATACTCTCCACCCTGCCCCGGTCTGAGCTGTCCCGCATTGAAAGCGAGATTCTAGATGCGCATTATGGGCAGGAGACGGCGGAGCCGGGCGATGAGGCGCAGGCATGAGCACAAAAGTCGCACCCACCAAGGGGAACCTCCTGGCGGAAAAAAAGAAGCTGGCCCTGGCACGGACGGGTTATGAGCTGCTGGATAAGAAACGCAATATCCTTATCCGGGAGATGATGCAGCTCATCGATACGGCCAGCACGCTGCATGACCGGATCGTCAGCACCTTTGGCACGGCCTACGCCGCCTTGCAGCGGGCCAATGTCACAGGCGGCATCCGTCCAGACCTGGCGGAGGACGTGCCCATCGATTCCTCTCTTGAGATCCGCTACCGCAGCGTCATGGGGGTGGAAATCCCCATTGTGGAGCTGGATAAGAGCATGCCGGCCCAGGTGCCGTACGCGCTGTCCATGTCTAGCTCCGCTTTAGACGAGGCGTATCTTCGTTTTGTGGAGGCCAAGCATCTTTCCGCGCTCATTGCGGAAGTGGAGAACAGCGTCTACCGGCTGGCCGATGCCATTAAGAAAACTCAAAAACGGGCCAGAGCTTTGCAAAACATCATTATTCCAGGCAGTCAAGCGACGGTTCGGGAGATCACGGCGGTCTTGGAGGAAAAGGACCGGGAGGAGTTTGCCCGGATGAAGCTCATCAAAAAGAACAAGCATGGCGTGTGACCCTGCGGTAGTTCCGACCATGCGCTGCGGTACCCAGACGGCGGCGGGCCGTCCCTAGCTGCGCTATCGATATTTCACCTGCCCACCCGATAAATCTCCTTATAACGAAATATTGGGGCGTGCTTGCACGCCTGCGGGCGACCGCAGGTCGCCCCTACAATCGCACCATCGATTTTCATCCCGTAGGGGCGAGCTGTGCTCGTCTGCGGAATGACTGCAGGTGGTTCCCTACATCCCGTATTCAATGGATTCCCCCAGCGGGCGACCACATCCCCCAAACAAATCGCTCTGCTGCATGTAGATCAAATTAAGGCCGTCGCGAAAGCCGCGACGGCCTTTGTCGTTGTACAAGCATTGGGGAACACGCCCCGCTTTGCCCCCGGGCGTGATGCCCGTGCGTCTCAGTCGGGGTCGAAAGCAGCAGACCCGGGACCGGACCACAGGCAACGGGACAAGTCCACCAGCCCATCTTCCGTGAAGGGCACATTCTCCATTTCCAATAGAAGCCGGTGAGAGTCCCGGCCCAAGGGTGAAAAGGCGTCGGAGAGCCCGCCGGAACGATTTACAACCCGATGACAGGGTACGTCGGGCAGCTGGCAGCCGTTCAGGGCGTACCCCACCACCCGGGCCAGCCGGGGGTTCCCCAGCAGCCGCGCCAGCTGGCCATAGGTACAGACCTGCCCCGGCGGAATTTGCCGCACCATATCGTAGACTTGAAGAAAAATACCCTGCCTCACACGGTTACCTCCGTCATGCGCCGCAGCAGCGCCGCCGTCTCCCGAGGGGTGCGGCAAGTGTAAAATTTGTCCGGATAGCGCTGCCGTACCTGCTGATAGTGACAACGGGCATTTTTTCCGCGACCCGTCCAGAGAATCCAACGGCAGAATTCCCAGTCAAATTTTTCTATGCAGCCTGGTGCCATGCTGTCTCGAACGCGGCCTCGGTATGAGAGATACCGGTGATAAGCTTGCAGAAAGCAGCGAAAGCGGGAAAAATGCAGGAAGACAATACAATCCGCGGCTTCCATACGCTCCCAATAGGCCAGGTTTTTATAGTTCCCCTCAATTACCCAATCTGTTTGCTGCAGAAAGGCCCGGACGAGGCGCTCCGCTTCTTCCGGTCCCCGTTCCTGCCAGCCCTCCAAAAAGTGGACGGTATCCAAATGCAAGACTGGGCAATGGTACCCCTCTCCCAGCGCCTTGGCTAGGGTGGACTTTCCCGCTCCGCTATGACCGATTACGGCAATGCGCATCCGCATTCTCCTTCCCGGCCTGCCGGCCTTCCGCCGGTTATCCCGGCCCGAAAGGGGCGCCTGTGACCAGCTCCTCCCGGCTCTTCCTTTTTTTGGGGCGAAGAGGATCGCCGGGCTTGGCATAGCCCAGGCAGATAACCAGGCGCACCGGTTGGTTCAGACCCAGCAGGGCTTGAAGCTTTTTATTGTCAAACCAACCAAGGATACAGGACGCCAAGCCCTGGGTTTGGGCCTCCGCGGTGAGATAGGCGGCTGTAATGCCGATGTCCACGGAGCGGTAGTCTTGCCCCTTGAATCGGGCGCCAGCGCTGGCGGTGGCGTTGTAGGGCGCCTCGCTGATGACCAGCAGGACCGGCGCCTGTACCGTAAATTGATTCATACCCATGCCTCGGGTCGCCGCGGCGACCTGCTGCCCCAGGTCGCCTACAGCTACGGTGATATGGTAGGGCTGCGCGTTGCAGGCGGAGGGCGCCAGTCTGGCGGTCTCCAGGCAGGCGTTGAGCTTCTCTGGCTCCACGGGCCGAGTGCTGTCGTAAGCGCGGCAGCTCTGTCGGGTTTGCGCAATTTCCAGAAAATCCATATTTGCACTCCTTTCTAAGGCGGTGGATGAAACAGGTGGACGGGCCGGCGTTCCAGCCTCTTTGGTATGCCTATTATAGGCGGGCTGTCCTGTGATTGCAAGAATACGGGGGGATTTTTTTGCATAAGAGACAGTGATATTTATTTTTTCTCAGGCGGTTGACAAATTGTATGCAGAATGGTAGCATGGGAACGAAGTTAGAATAGGCTAATGATTGCCCACAGAGAACGCGGTAGATTTGGGGGTCGTACCATGACATTGAACGATTTGAAAATAGGGGAGAGCGGCATAATTACGGCGGTTGGCGGCGAGGGCGCGCTGCGTCTGCGCTTGCTGGATATGGGCCTGATCCCGAAGACTCTGGTGCGGGTACAGAAGGTAGCGCCCATGGGCGACCCGATCCAAATTCAAATTCGGGGATACGAGCTGACGCTCCGGCGGGAGGATGCCCAACGCATCGAGGTCCGGAAGGGGGACGCCCTATGATTTTTGCACTGGTAGGAAACCAAAACTGCGGCAAAACCACCCTGTTCAATGCCCTCACCGGCTCGAATCAGCATGTGGGTAATTTTCCAGGCGTCACGGTGGACCAAAAAATGGGTCAGATCAAGGGAGCCCCCGGGTGCTCCGTGGTGGACCTGCCTGGAATTTATTCCATCCGTCCGTTCAGCCAGGAGGAGATTGTGACCAGGGATTTTGTCCTGAACGAGAGGCCGGATGGCATCATCAACATTGTGGACGCAACGAATATTGAACGGAATTTGTACTTAACTTTGCAGCTGCTGGAGCTGCGCATCCCCATGGTGATTGCGCTGAATATGATGGACGAGGTGACGGGCAACGGCGGCTCCATTGACGTGCTGCGCATGTCCCGGACTCTGGGCGTACCGGTGGTGCCCATCAGCGCGGTGAAAAACGAGGGGATTTCCGAGCTCACCCGGCAGTTCGTGCAGGTGGCGAAAAGTAAAATACGTCCCGGGGTACTGGACTTTTGTCCCGTGGGGCCGGTGCATCGCTGTATTCACGCGGTATCGCACCTCATTGAGGACCATGCCCAGCGCATCAGCATATCTCCCCGCTTTTGCGCCACCAAGCTCATTGAGGGCGACGAGAGCTTTTTAGAGCGGCTGGAGCTGAGCCAGAACGAGCAGGAACTGCTGGAGCACAGTATCATAGAGATGGAGCATGACACGGGGCTGGACCGGAACGCGGCCTTGGCGGATATGCGCTACAATTTTATTGAAACCGTATGCGCGGCGGCGGTGAAGAAAGCCCAGGAGAGCAAAGAGCACCGTAGGAGCATGCGCATCGACGCGGTCCTTACCAACCGATACGCGGCGCTGCCCCTGTTTTTCTGCATCATGTTCTTGATCTTTTTTCTGACCTTTCATGTTTTGGGCGCCTGGCTCTCCGATGGCCTGAGCATGGGTATTGACGCCCTGACCCATCTTGTGGACCGAAGCCTCACCGCTTACGGCATCAACCCTGTGGTGCACAGCCTAGTCGTTGACGGCATCTTCGCCGGCGTGGGCAGCGTACTCAGCTTCCTGCCCATTATTGTGGTGCTGTTTTTCTTCCTCTCCGTCTTGGAGGACACGGGATATATGGCCCGGGTGGCCTTTGTCATGGATAAGCTGCTAAGAAAAATCGGTCTGTCCGGCCGATCCTTCGTGCCCATGCTCATTGGATTCGGCTGTTCTGTGCCCGCTATCATGGCGACTCGGACCCTGTCTTCGGACCGGGATCGGAAGATGACCATTTTGTTGACGCCTTACATGAGCTGCTCGGCCAAAATTCCGATTTACGCCGTGTTCACCGCGGCCTTTTTCCCAAAGCAGGCTGCTTTGGTGATGATCGGATTGTATATGCTGGGAATCTTGCTGGGGATTCTCATGGCGCTGCTGCTGAAAGGGACGGTTTTTCAGGGAAAGCCGGTGCCCTTTGTTATGGAGCTGCCCAATTACCGGCTCCCCTCGGCCAAGAGCGTAGGCCTGCTGCTGTGGGAAAAGGCCCGGGACTTCCTACAACGGGCGTTTACAGTCATTTTCACAGCTACTATTGTGATCTGGTTTTTGCAGAGCTTTGATCTTCGGCTCAATGTGGTCTCGGACAGTGCGCAGAGCCTGTTGGCCCTGGTGGGGCAGTGGATTGCGCCGGTATTCCGGCCGCTGGGCTTTGCAGACTGGCGCATGGTTACGGCCTTGATCTCCGGCTTTACGGCGAAGGAGGCGGTGATCAGCACCCTAGGCGTCCTGTTGGGCGTGGGTACGGACGCTTTGGGGTCCGCCCTGCATGGGCTGTTTACCCCGCTGTCCGCCGGAAGTTTCTTGATTTTCACCCTGCTCTACACGCCCTGCGTGGCGGCGGTGGCCACCATCCGCCGGGAGCTGGGGTCGACGCTGCAAACCGTAGGTGTTGTGCTCATGCAATGCGTGGTAGCCTGGCTGGCTGCGGGAATTTGGTATCAATTGGGGTGTTTGCTGTGAGTGTTTTGGATTATAGCGTACTGGCCCTCGTGGGCCTGGGTTTGTTTTTTGCAATCCGGTCCTGCCTGCGGCGGCGTGGGAAGCCCTGCTGCGGGTCCTGCTCGGGATGCGCCGGCTGCACGGCGTGCAGAGCTCGGGCGAAAAAGACGCGGTGAGAGCCCGGAGGATTTCTCTGTTCGGTATCTTCCGCCAATGAGACGCATGCATATGAAAAAGCCGGGCGGATAGGTTCCGCCCGGCTTTCCTGCGCCCGAATAGGGCGCACCAATTATCTCACTGTTTTTTGAAGGAGAACGTCTGTCATACCATATCCAATGTATGTACGGTCACTGCTGTTTTTCATTTCAATTTTTAAATCACTGACCCCCGTGACATCCACGGAGATTTCAAATGGTTTCCCATTACCTGGAATATCCGTTTTTTCGTATAAGCGCACGCCATCTCCGGAAATGATAAGCGTATAAAAATAGGTTTCGTTGATCGCGTCCTTGCCGTATATCGTTGCTGTCAGCGTGTTATAGGATCGGGAAATATCATAGGTAGCGGAATATTCACTGGTTCCCAGACCGACTTGGGAGCAGAAAAAACAGTTCTGATAGGTGGTTTCCAAAATATCCGTATCGGAATCAACCTGGTATAGAGAGCCCAGATAGGGAGTTAGCTGATACAGATTTACAGGTTGGAAGGAGGCGAAGTACGCTTTCTTTTCGATCAGTTCGGTATGCTCCGGCAGCTCCTGCAAGGCAATGTTCAGAATATCCAACGCTTTATAATAGTCGGTTGCAGGCGTTACAAACGCCGCCTCGGCCTCGCTGAGGGCCGTTTGGACTAGCATTTGTTCATATACGGCGATTTGACTGTCTACGGCATCGTCAGGCCCCGGCAACTGGGCAGTTAGGGTTCGGAGGATTGCAATGGCCTCTGCGTATCGCCCGTTTGTCGCCTTGGATTTTGCCTTCTCCAGCTCTGCTGTTTTGGCCAGGGCGAAACATGTTTCAGCGGCAGCGTGGGCGTCATTGTAGTTAAAATCCGATTCGGAAACCTCTTGGAACGCCAAAGCTGCGGCCAAATAGCTTTCCGCTTCCTGAAGTCTCTTGCCTGTAGCATAAGCCGACTTAGAAGCAAAGGCGGCGTCTAGGGCTTGCCTGAAATCGCCGATTTGCGTATAGGCCAGCCCAGTCTCACTAGCGACTCGGTCCACCGTATTAAAGGCTGCGTCGGCCATTTTTTCGTCGTACTCACCGGAATAGACCTTGTCAATCGTTTGGGAAATGTATCCCAACAAGGATTCCTCAGCCTGACTTTCCAGCCAGCTATTGCCGCTGATAGAATCGTAATAATAGGCAATGGCGTCGGCATAGAGACCGTCTGCAAGGAATGCTGCAAAGCCGCTTTGTACTTGCATTTCCTCTGTTTCACCGGGTTCCTTCGCTTGCTCCGATTGAGAGCAGGAGGAGCAAAGAATTCCTAGCAGGGCTATGAGCAGGGCGAGTGTTACGGCTTTGCACCACTGGGTCGAGATCATATTGTATCCCCTTTCCTGATTGCATAGACAACTTAATTAAGAGTGCGCCTAATTATGGAGCTTGGGAGGACCCAGAACAAAGAACCCCTTTCATCTTAATATTACTTAAATTAAATCTATAATAACAAATTGTTCTATTATTGGCAATACTTATTTATGCCATTTGCGGCTAAAATATCATGAGATGGCATTCATTGGGGTGATACTATGGTCGAGAAAGCGCAGAATACGACGGCGGAAATTGGGCAGCGGATTGCAGCGCGGCGGAAGCAGCTGGGGTGGACCCAGGAGCAGGCGGCGGAAAAATCCGGCTTGTCGCATCAGTTTTTTGCGTGTGTGGAGCGGGGAATCAAAAATATCCGCGCGGAAAGCGTAATTAAAATTTCCCGCGCCATGGATGTCAGTACAGACTATCTCCTTTTGGGGAAAAGCTCTGAGATCGATCACGGGCGCCTACTGGACATGATGGACCCGCTCAGCGAGGTACAGTTTCATTGCCTGGAAGAAATCATTAAAAATTTTTTGATCGCCTGCGGCTACACCGTGTCCCCGGAAAGAACGGACTCTAGCGGTTCCGTCTTTATTTGATTGTCTTGCTGCCGCGCGGGAAATCACGTCCACAAATGGTGTGAACCTGCACGGTTCTTATAGAGTATTTATTACACAGCGTCCGATTCGGACGCTGTTTTTTCTCGGGAATACCGCTCTGTCCAGTTCTCATTTGCATAAAACCCGGCTGCGGTGAAAAGGCCGAGTTCTGTTTCGGAAGGGCCTACTTCGGTGACAGAACTGTCACCAAAAAGTCATGCCGGTGTCACTTGCGGGTGGTATACTGAGGTCATCAAGAAAAAGGAGCAACGCCATATGGAGATTTTACGGGTGGAAAACCTGACAAAGGTCTATGGGACCGGCGAAAACCAGGTTCGGGCTCTGGACGGAGTGTCCTTTTCTGTGGAAAAGGGCCAGTTTTTGGCAATTATCGGTCCCTCTGGGTCGGGTAAGAGCACACTGCTGCACATTTTAGGGGGCGTAGACCGGCCCAGCAGCGGCGTGGTGTACATGAACAACCAGAATGTATTTGCCAGAAACGAGGATCAACTGGCCATCTTCCGCCGGCGGGAGGTGGGTCTTATTTACCAGTTCTATAATCTGATTCCCGTTTTGAACGTGCGGGAGAACATCACGCTGCCGGTGCTGATGGACGGGCGTCCGGTGAACCAAGACAGACTGCAGGAGCTGCTGCACACCCTGGGCCTGGAGGGACGGGAAAAGCATCTACCCAATCAGCTCTCCGGAGGCCAGCAGCAGCGGGTGTCCATTGGCCGGGCGCTCATCAACGCCCCGGCGGTGGTGCTGGCCGACGAGCCCACAGGGAACCTGGACTCCAAGAACAGCCAGGACATTGTGGAGCTGCTGAAATACTCCAACCGCCGGTTTGACCAGACCCTCATCGTCATCACTCACGACGAGTCTATCGCCCTGCAGGCAGACCGGATTCTGGCGCTGGAGGACGGTAAGATCACTCGGGACGAGGTGATTCGGGCATGAGCGTGTTTCATAAGGTTACATTGCAGACCATGAAGCAGAACCGGCTGCGGACCATCGTCACCATTGTGGGCGTGATTTTGTCCGCCGCCATGGTCTGTGCGGTCACCACCTCTCTGGTCAGCCTGCGGGGTTACCTGCTGAACGCGTCCGTCTACAAGTCCGGGGACTGGTACGGCAACATCCTCGGGGCGGATTCCAGCGCGGTGCAAAAACTGCAAACAGACAGCCGCGTGACCCATGTCGCCAAGGCCCAGCGGATGGGCTATGCGGCGGTAGAAAGCGAGAACGACGATAAGCCCTATTTGTACGTCCTGGGCGCGGATCAAACCTTTTTTGAAACCATGCCGGTCCGCGTTACCCAGGGCCGCCTGCCCCAGTCGGACAACGAACTCCTTTTGCCGGAGCACCTGCTGTTCAACGGCGGTGCAGCAATCCGGGTTGGAGATACCCTGCCGTTGAGCCTGGGGAATCGGCTGGCCGGAGGAGAGCCTCTGGATCAGTACAACCCCTATGACCAGAGCGAGGTTTTTCTGCCTCGGGAAAGCCGGATTTACACGGTGGTCGGGTTGTACGAACGGCCGGATTTTGAGAACTATTCCGCGCCGGGCTACACGGCGCTGACGCTGCCCTCGCCCCAAGGCCCGCAGAGCTACGACTTGTATTACAAGACGAACCGGGCCGGTCAGGCAGAGGCGGTCAGCCTGGATTATGGGCTTGAGGCTCGGATCAACTGGAGCCTGTTGGCTTATTCTGGGGAGTTTCGATACGACAACGTGAGCCAGACGTTTGTCGGCTTTGCCGGCGTGCTTATCTTCCTGATTGCTCTGGGCTCTATCTCTCTGATTTACAGCGCTTTCTCCATCTCCGTCTCCCAGCGCACCAGACAGTTCGGCCTACTGTCCTCCGTGGGCGCCACCCGGAAGCAGCTTCGGCGGTCCGTCTTTTTTGAGGCCGGGGTGGTCTCCGCCATCGGGATCCCCTTGGGAATCCTATCCGGCATCGGTGGCATGGCCGTGACGTTACATTTTCTGGGGGATAAGTTCAAAAGCCTGTATGTGTCTCCGCTGCCCATGACGGTGCAGGTCTCCTGGGCCTCTGTTTTGGCCGCGGCAGTCATAGCCCTGTTGACGGTGCTGATCTCCGCCTGGATTCCCGCCACCCGGGCCACTCGGGTGAGTGCCCTGGAGGCCATCCGACAGAACCAGGATATTCAGTCCCGGGGGAAGGACGTGCGGGTCTCCCGACTCACGAGGAAGCTCTTTGGCCTGGAGGGTCTGCTGGCGAAGAAGTATTTTCGCCGGAGCCGGAAGCGGTACAGGGCCACGGTGATCTCCCTGGTACTGAGCTTGGTTTTGTTTATTTCGGCCAGTTCGTTCTGCCAGTATTTGACCAGCTCCGTGGACACGTCCCTGTCCGTGGCGGATTATGATGTTGCGTGTACGCTGGCTCCGGAGGACCTGGAGCGCCTGTACCCGGCACTGCGGGAAGCCGAGGGTATCACAGAGGGAATCGGGATGATCCTGGAAGGCAGCGCGGCGCTCACAACGCAGGCCGATTTGGATGCCAGCTATCTGCAATACCTGCAATTGCAGCAAGCAGGGAGCGAGAATCTGCGGAGCCAAGTGGTCCCGGTCAACATTTTTTACCTGGACGAGGTCTCCTACCGGGCGTTCCTGACAAAGCAGGGGCTGGACCCGGACCAGTATCTGGATCGGTCCAATCCGGTGCCGGTGGTGTACCAGCAGAACCAAGAAACGATTTATACCCAGACAGAGTCCGGCGCCTATGAGAGGAACGTTGTGCGGTTTCAGTATTTAAAGAAGGGGACCCATACCCTGACCCTGCGGGTGCCGCAGACCGTGGAGGGCTATCGGTATTCGACAACGGAACAGCGGTTCCAGGAGGACGGCGCCGGGCAGGAGAGCCTCGGACCGCCACAGGACTTCTTCTGGCCGCTCGACGGAACGGACTCCGGTGAGGAGGAGAGCCTGGCTGTTACGCCCAAGACGATGGAGCTGGAGCTGGGGCCGGTGGTCAGCGAGGCGCCCCTTGGCGTGGCGGATTTGCAGAGAGGTCTGGCCCTGCTGTATCCCATCGGCGCCCAGGTGCCCTGGGGAGAGATGGAACAGCGCAGCAGCATGGTTTGCTTCCGCTCCAGCGACCACGCCGCTACCGCGGAGAGCCTAAAAACCATTTTGATGGATCAGGGAAGCTACGAGGGGCAGGGGCAGGTGACTGACATACGAGAAGCCGAGGAATCAAACCGGAATATCGTCACCATTGTCAACGTTTTTTCCTATGGCTTCATTGTTCTGATCTCCCTGATTTCCGCAGCCAATGTGTTTAACACCATTTCCACCAACATTGCCCTGCGTCGGCGGGAATTCGCCATGCTGCGCTCTGTGGGCATGACCCGGCGGGGTCTGAATCGGATGATGAATTATGAATGTCTGCTCTACGGCGCCCGCGCGTTGCTGTTCGGCCTGCCCTTGTCCTTCCTGATGACCCTGTATATCTATCGAGTTGTGGGCCAGTCGGTCACGGATGCCCTGCAAATTCCCTGGAACGCGGTTATCATCGCGGTGTGCAGCGTGTTTGCCGTGGTGTTTGCCACAATGCTCTACGCGATGAGAAGGATTAAGCGAGAGAATCCCATTGATGCGATGAAGGACGAGAACCTGTAATCGCCGCTCCATTGAACGCCCGGACCCCACGAAGCCCGCCGGCTTCGTGGGGTCCAATTTGAGGGTTTTCGGCTTTGCCGGATACCGAGAAATCATAAAAGGGTGATCGAACACGGTAAGATAGGGCTTGCAGCGAAAGCGAAAGCTTTGCGGCAGGCCCTCCTTTTTTCACTGAGCCGCCAGCTTCCTGCGGCGGGATGGGAAGCCGATATCCAGCGCATGCTATGGACAAACGCTCCGGAACGACAAAAACGGTTGCATAAGAAAAAGCCATATGGTAATATAATTCTTAGCATTTTTTGACTGCGGATTGACTATGACTTTATAGGAAAGCGGAGCATTGTGATGTACGAGCTGATTACAAATGAAACATTGGAAGAGTACGAGGCGTTCATTTCCTCTCATCCCAAGGGCCATTTCGCCCAGTCCAGTCTATGGGGCAAGCAAAAGTCCGCCTGGCTCTGGCGGGCGGTGGCGGTCCGGGGGGAGGATGGGAAAATCCGGGGCTCCCTTGCCTTTTTAATCCGGAAAGCGCCGATTTTTGGGGTATCCATGCTTTACGCCTGCCGGGGGCCGGTATGCGACCTGGACGACCGGGAGACCTTTGCCCAGCTCATGGAGGGGGCCAGAGCGTTGGCCAAGACGTATCACGGCTATGTGATTAAGATAGACCCGGATGTTCCCAGCGAGAATCAGACGTTTCAGGCTATGCTGGAGTCCTTTGGATTCCGCTGCATGCAGGAGGGCAAAAATTTCGAGGGAATTCAGCCCCGGTTTGTATTTCGCCTGCGGCTCGCCGGAAGGACGCAGGAGGAAATGCTGGCCTCCTTCTCCCAGAAAACCCGTTATAACATTCGTCTGGCCGGGCGAAAGGGCGTTGAAGTCCGGGTTTGCGGTCAGGAAATGGTGCCAGATTTCACCCGTATCATGATAGAAACCGGCATGCGGGACAATTTTGTCACGAGAAACGAGGCCTATTTTTCCAGCTTGCTGCAAAATCTGGGGGAGCACGCCAGGCTGTATATGGCGTTTTATGAGGGGCAGCCGATAGCGGGAACCCTGGCCATTTGGTACGGCGATAAGGTGTGGTACCTGTACGGCGCCAGCTCCAACGAGCATCGAAACCTGATGCCCAACTATTTGTTGCAATGGAACATGATTCAATGGGCTGTGGAAAAGCATTGCCGAATCTACGATTTTCGTGGCGTGTCCGGGGACCTGTCCGAGGACAACCCGCTGTATGGGCTGTACAAGTTTAAAAAGGGATTCAACGGGGACTTTACGGAATTTATTGGAGAGATGGACCTGGTACTCAGACCGTTCTTTTATCAGCTTATCAACAAGGCCACCCGACTTTACCAGCACCGCAACGTTTTAAAATATAGACGGGAAAACCGGGATCATACGCCCCAGGGCCAGCCGGCGGACTGAGGGCTGGAGGCTGAAAATGAAGGCATATATAGTGGAAAAAGCGGATTTGGAGCAAAATTTACGAATTTTGCAGCGAAAGGCCGGCAAGGCCCTGATTTGGGGCGTACTCAAAGGAAACGGCTATGGTCTGGGGACCGTCCCTCTGGCGCGGCTTTTGGCGGCCCATGGGATCGACCACTTCGCCGTGACGGAGCTGCAGGAGGCACGGGGGCTGCGGGAAGCCGGGTTTTCTGAGAATCCCATCCTGATGCTCCGCGGGGTCAGCGAAATGGAGGAGCTGGACGCGCTGCTGGATCTCAACGTGATTTTGACCATCGGCTCCTGGGCGGACGCCATGGCGATGGAAGCGGCGGCGGAGCGGCGCGCAACGGTGGCCGAAGCCCATCTAAAAATTGACACCGGCATGGGCCGCTACGGTTTTCTGCCGGAGGAGATGGAGCAAGCGATCTCTCTTTATGAACGGCTGTCGCATGTGGCCATCTCCGGGGTTTATACCCATTTTCACACGGCGGGTAACCGGAAACGGACGACGGCCCAATTCAGCCTGTTTTTGCAGGCTGTCGATCGCATTCGCGCCGCGGGGTACGAGACCGGGATGGTGCATTGCTGCAATTCCATCGCCTTCTGGAAGTACCCGGAGATGCACTGCGACGCGGTGCGTCTTGGCTCTACCCTGCTGGGTCGGGTGCACACCGGAGGCAGGGCCGGCCTGCACCGCATCGGGTGGGCGGAGGCCACCGTTGAGGAGCTGCGGACGCTGCCCAAGGGACATAACGTGGGCTATGGAGGGGACTGCAAACTCAAGCGGGAAACCAGAGTCGCCATAGTAGGCGTGGGCTATTTTCATGGTTTTTCCGTAGAGCGCGGCTATGACGTCTACCGATTCCAGGATTGTCTGCGGGGGATAGGGCGCTACGTCAAGTATCTGCTCCAACGGAAAGCCCTATGGGTCCAAATTGGAGGAAGGTCCTGCCGGGTACTGGGGCACGTGGGGATGGTTAACCTGGCGGTGGACGTGAGCGCCGTGTCCTGCCAGTTGGGAGACCCGGTGATTTTGCAGATCAATCCGCTGGATTTGAAGGGGATGGAAGTGGTTTACCGCTGAGGGCGTGGGAATCGGGCAGGGCGAGGCGCATCGCGCCAATGAGAATGAAAGGGAGCGCTAAAATGAAAAAACGATGGTACTGGAGTGTTGTCGCGCTGCTTTTGGTGGCTGCGCTGCTGCTGCCCGGCTGCGAGTCCTTCGCAGAGTATAACCTGATGGCGATTCTGCGCAAGGGACTGGAGCGCGCTGCGCCCAAAGACGCTTTTTCTGAGATGGAGTACACCCGGCCGGATTTGGACGCCTACCAGAGGCTGGTGGATGAGAGCTGCCAGCTGGCGGCCACCAGCCGGAGCGTGGACCAGATGCTGGATCAAACCTGGGAAATTTATGCCGCCTATGACACCTTTTACACCATGAAAAATTTGGCGGACATCCGGTACAGCTTGGATTTGTCAGACCCCTTTTATCAGGAGGAATTCAACTACTGCTCTGTCCAAAGCGCAGTGGTGGACGAGGGCCTGGATACATATTACCGGGCGCTGGCGAAGTCCCCCATTGTAAAGGAGCTGGAGGACTCATATTTTGACGAAGGCTTCTTTGCCGGCTATGGCGAGGATACGCCTACGGTTTGGAATGAGGCCTTCTCGAAGAGTTTGGAGGAGGAGAGTACGGATATCTCCGCGTTTTATACCCAAATGCAGGAGCTGAGGGAAGGCGCGCCGGGCCAGTCCCTCAGCGCGGCGGAGGCGGAGCAGCTGGGGGAGCTGTTTGTCGACCTCATCCGGACCCGCCGGCAGATTGCGGAGGCCGCCGGCTATGACAGCTATGAGGACTTTGCCTGGGACTGGTATTACAGCCGGGATTTTACGCCCGCTCAGGCGGAGGCCTATGTCGCGGAGATCGCGGAGAAGCTGGCTCCCATGTACCGTAGTATGAGCCAGTCTAGATTTTGGCTGACGGCCTATAACGGCACCTACGGCCAAGCGCAGTGTGAAGCGTACCTCTCTTCTGCGGCGGAGCAAATGGGCGGGCTGGCCCAGACGGCCTGGGATGAAATGCAGCAGCGGCAGCTCTATGACATCGCGCCGGGGCTGCATAAGTATGAAGGTTCCTTCGAAATTTACCTGACGGATTTTCAGGCGCCCTTCGTGTTTGTGAATCCATATGGAGATGTGACCGACCTGCTGAGTTTTGCCCATGAATTCGGGCACTTTGTCAACGATTACGCCTGCGGCGGCAGCTATGCGTCCACAGATGTGGCTGAGTTTTTCTCCCAAGGGATGGAGTACCTATCGCTATGCTATGCCCAGAGGCCGACCACTCAGGATGTAGAGCTGGTCACCCGGCTGAAGATGGCGGATAGCCTCAGCGTTTATGTGGAGCAAGCGGCGTATTACAGCTTTGAGCGGCAGGCCTACGCGCTGCCCGACGAGGAACTCAGCGTGGAGTCGCTGCGCGCGCTTTACGAGGCGACGGGCCGCCGCTACGGATTCGATACTCCCGGCTGGGACACCATGGAGTGGGTGAGTATCACCCACTTTTACACCAGCCCGTTTTATGTCATCAGCTATGTGGTTTCCAACGACGCGGCGTTTCAGTTGTATCAGCTGGAGCAGGAGGAGGCGGGAGCCGGCCTGGTACGCTATGAGGAACTGGTACAGACGGATGAGGACGTCTCATTTTTAACATTCCTGGAGGACAGCGGCCTGGAGAGCCCCTTTGCGCCCGGACGGCTGGACCGGGTGGCGGAGCTGCTGGAGGCTAGAGTCCCACAATAAAAATCACGCTGATCAAAGACCGCCCGCCCACGGAGCCGTGGGCGGGCGGTTTTGCTTCGCCGTCTGCGCAGCGCGGCAAAGGGACCAACATGAAAAAGAATTTGCGCGTTGCAGAGCCAATGAGGATAGGCCGGGTGCCTGGCTCCGGGCGGGCGGCCTCATGAAACGGCTGAACGGTGTGGAATTTTGTCGAAAGCGGCGCGGAATGCGGGACAGGGCTGGCTTCTCTGCGCGCTAGCGGGAAGCTTTCCGGCTTGTCGGTGGGACCTGGCGAAACCCGTCGCCCTATTTCCCGGGAAAGGGGCCTGGCTTTCGCGGGATTTTGCGTACCCCGGCGGTACAATTAGAGGTGAAGACTACGGTAAGGGAGGCGCAAGATCATTGCAGTGTGGGAAGTTGAAGACCTATATGGAAACCGGTCGGGTGGTATTTCTGCCCGTCCGTTCAATTCGCCCGAATCCGGGCCAGCCCCGGCGGGTATTTGACCAAACTGGACTGCAGGAGCTGGCATCCAGCATCCTGCAGCATGGAATTTTACAGCCCCTGTCGGTGCGGCGCGTGGGGACGGCCTACGAGCTCATTGCGGGGGAGCGCCGGCTTCGGGCGGCGAGGATTGCAGGCCTGGAGGAGGTACCCTGCCTGCTCATGGCCATGGATGAGAGCCAGTCGGGGATGGCGGCCCTGGTGGAAAATCTCCAGCGCAGGGATTTGGATTTTATTGAGGAGGCGCAGGGCCTGTCCAGGCTCATGCAGTTGTACGGCCTGTCCCAGGAGCAGGCCGCGCTGCGGGTGGGAAAGAGCCAGTCCGCCGTGGCCAATAAGCTGCGTCTACTGCGGCACAGTACGGCGGTATTAGACGCCATTCGACAGGCTGGCCTGTCCGAGCGGCACGCCAGGGCCCTGCTGAAGCTGACGCGGGAGGAGGACAAGCTGGCGGTCATTCAGGTGATTGTGGAGCGGGAGCTGACCGTAGCAAAAACCGAGGCGTATCTGGAGCAGTTGACCGCAGAAAGCCAGCCTGCGCGGCGGGAGCAAAAGGCGCCGGACGTGCGGGGATTTCTCAACCACTTGAACCAAAGCCTGGCCATGATTCAAAGCGCCGGAATAGCCGCCGTGAGCCAGCAGCAGGAGACGGAACGGGAGATTGTGCTCACCATCACCATTCCGAAGCGCGCATGCTGAGCCATTTTATAGCATTTTGAACAAAGGGGGAACGGACCAGAGACTTTGCCCGCATCCAGGGCTTGGAGCGGCAGATGGTGAAAGCGGGGAAATTGGTCTGAAATGGGGAACAACATCGGACAATCACCCAGGAACCGTACAAAAATCGGATTATTTCCATAAAATCCGTTGCATTTCCCAGGTTATCATGATATACTTAATTGTCACTTGAGGTATAAAAAAGAAGATTGGGCGGACGGCAGCCGCTCAAAAAAACGAAAGGGGTTAATTTATGTCTCATAAGTATGTCTACCTGTTCACTGAGGGCAACGGCAGCATGCGGGAGCTTCTCGGCGGAAAGGGTGCGAACCTGGCGGAAATGACCAATTTGGGAATGCCTGTGCCACAGGGCTTTACGATCTCGACGGAAGCCTGCACCCAATATTATGAGGACGGCCGAACCATCAATGATGAGATTATGGCCCAGGTGTACGAAGCCTTGGCCAAAATTGAAGAAATAAACGGCAAAAAGTTTGGCGATTCCAGCAAGCCCCTGTTGGTCTCCGTGCGCTCCGGCGCCCGGGCCTCCATGCCCGGCATGATGGACACGATTTTGAACCTGGGCATGAACGACGAGGTGGCCGCAGGGTTGATCGCCGGGAATCCCACGGATAACTTTGCCCGATTTGTTTATGACTCCTATCGGCGCTTCATCCAGATGTTCTCCGATGTGGTCATGGAGCTGAGCAAGAAGCGGTTCGAGGTCATCATCGACGAAGTGAAGGCGGAGAAGGGGATCCGGGACGACATCGACCTGGACAAGGAGGATATGAAGCGCCTGGTGGCGCTGTTTAAGGACTTCTACCGCCAGGAGAAGGGGGAGGAATTCCCCTCCGACCCCAGGGTTCAACTGCTGGAGGCCATCAAGGCGGTGTTCCGCTCCTGGGACAACCCCCGGGCCAACGTGTACCGTCGGATGAACGACATCCCTTATTCCTGGGGCACTGCCGTCAACGTGCAGCCTATGGTTTTCGGCAACCTGAACGAAAATTCCGGCACCGGCGTGGCCTTTACCAGGGATCCCGCCACCGGCGAGAGAGTGCTGTTTGGAGAGTACCTGATTAATGCCCAGGGCGAGGATGTGGTGGCCGGGATCCGGACGCCCAGCAAGATTGAGAAGCTTCAGGAGGATATGCCTGAGGTTTACCAGCAGTTTGTGGCCATTGCCCAGAAGCTGGAGAATCACTATCGGGATATGCAGGACATGGAGTTCACCATTGAAAACGGGAAGCTCTATATGCTTCAAACGCGGAATGGTAAGCGCACCGCCGCCGCTGCCCTGAAGGTCGCGGTCGACCTGGTGGACGAGGGCATGATCACCCAGCGGGAGGCCGTGATGCGGGTGGAACCGAAGCAACTGGACGCGCTGCTGCATCCCCAGTTTGACCCGGCGGCCCTGAAAGCGGCGGCGGCCATTGGCAAGGGCCTGGCGGCCTCTCCCGGCGCCGCTTGCGGCAGGGTGGTTTTCACCGCCGACGATGCCAAGGCCTGGGCAGATCGGGGAGAGAAGATCATTTTGGTCCGGCTGGAGACCAGCCCGGAGGATATTGAGGGTATGGCCGCGGCCCAGGGCATCCTGACGGTCCGTGGCGGCATGACCTCACACGCGGCCGTGGTGGCCCGGGGCATGGGTACCTGCTGCGTCTCCGGATGCGGCGATATCACCGTCCGCGAGGAGGACAAGACCTTTGCCCTGTCCGGCCGTACCTTCCAGGAAGGGGACTGGATCTCTATTGATGGCTCCACAGGTTATATTTATGGCGAGGCGCTCCCCACGGTGGAGGCCACCATCTCCGGCAATTTTGAGCGGTTTATGAAGTGGGCGGACGACGTCCGGACGCTGAAGGTTCGGACCAACGCCGACACGCCCAAGGATACCGCCCAGGCGGTACGGTTCGGCGCGGAGGGCATCGGCCTGTGCCGGACGGAGCATATGTTCTTTGAGGCCAGCCGGATCAAGGCCATGCGGGAGATGATCGTAGCCAAGACCACCCAGGCCCGGGAGGCCGCCCTAGCCAAGATTCTGCCCTATCAGCAGAGCGATTTTGAGGCCATGTACAAGGAGCTTCAAGGCAGGCCCATGACCATCCGGTTCCTGGATCCCCCGCTGCACGAGTTCCTACCCACCAAGGAGGAGGATATCGCGGAGATCGCCGGGGAGCTCCACCTGTCCGTGGAGGAGCTGAAGGACATCATCGCCTCCCTGCACGAGTTCAACCCCATGATGGGTCACCGGGGCTGCCGGCTGGCAGTGACGTATCCGGAGATTGCCGCCATGCAAACTACGGCGGTTATTAACGCGGCCATCAACGTGATGCGGGAGCATCCCGAGTACCACATTGAGCCGGAAATCATGATCCCCTTGGTGGGGGAGGTCCGGGAACTGAAGGTCGTCAAGGATGTGGTGGTAAAAACCGCTGATAAGCTCATTGCCGACGCCGGCGTTTCCATGCGGTATCAGGTGGGCACCATGATTGAGATTCCCAGAGCGGCGCTTACCGCCGATGAAATCGCCCGGGAGGCGGAATTCTTCTCCTTCGGTACCAACGACCTGACCCAGATGACCTTCGGCTTCAGCCGGGACGACGCCGGGAAGTTCCTGGAGTCCTACTATGACAAGAAAATCTATGAGTTCGATCCCTTCGCGCACCTGGACCAAACCGGCGTGGGCCGCCTGGTGAAAATGGCCGTGGACCTGGGCCGGCAGACCCGCCCGGACATCAAGCTGGGCATCTGCGGCGAACACGGCGGCGATCCAGCTTCCGTGGAATTCTGCCACAACACGGGCCTGAATTATGTATCCTGCTCTCCCTTCCGGGTGCCCATTGCCCGGCTGGCAGCCGCGCAGGCGTCGATCCGCAACCCTCGATAAGTCACTCGACATTGTTTCAATGCAAAGGCAATTATCCTGCCGATGCAAAAATCAGTATCCAATAGAGAAATAAAAAAAGACCTTTGGCCTAACTGAACAGGACCAGAAAAAACGGACAATAGACAAAGCCCCCTTGATGTAGGAAA
>CATXTO010000019.1 GCA_958402445.1 uncultured Eubacteriales bacterium | reverse complement strand
GCTATGTAGGGGCGACCTGTGGTCGCCCGCGGGCGTGCAAAGCACGCCCCTACGGGGGAAGATCGACGATACTATGTAGGGGCGACCTGTGGTCGCCTGCGGGCGTGCAAAGCACGCCCCTACGGGAGGAAGATCGACGGTGCTATGTAGGGGCGACCTGTGGTCGCCCGCGGGCGTGCAAAGCACGCCCCTACGGAGGAAGATCGATGGTGCTATGTAGGGGCGACCTGTGGTCGCCCGCGGGCGTGCAAAGCACGCCCCTACGGGGGAAGATCGACGATACTATGTAGGGGCGACCTGTGGTCGCCTGCGGGCGTGCAAAGCACGCCCCTACGGGAGAAAGATCGACGGTGCTATGTAGGGGCGGCCCGTGGTCGCCCGTCCATTTCTTTGACAATCCTACGGCTTATTTTGAGAAGGGATGACCCTTCCCTTGCAAAAACAGCTGAAAAATGCTACAATACAATATTAAGAAACCAATTTGTCGGAGGTAAGACTTTGGAGCGAACGACTACGGTGATTTCGCAGGGGCAGCTGGACGAGCAGCTGGCGGCCTGCGCCGAGATAGAGGCATACTGGCACGGCCAAGGCCGGACGCCGGTGGCCTTTGTGGAGACCTACGGGTGCCAGCAGAACGAGGCGGACTCGGAGCGGCTTCGGGGCCTGCTGCAGGCCTGCGGCTATGCCTTGGGGGAGGAGCCTGAGGGGGCGGACCTGGTTTTGATGAACACCTGCGCCATCCGGGAGCATGCGGAGCAGCGGGTGTTCGGCAACCTGGGGGCCCTCACCCACACCAAGCGCCGGCACGCGGCGCAGAAAATTTTCGTCTGCGGCTGTATGATGGGGCAGCCCCAGGTGGTGCAGCGGATCAAAACCAGCTATCCCCACGTGGATGGGGCGTTCTCCACCCATCATCTCTGGGAGTTCCCGAAGCTCCTGCGCCAGGTGCTGCACACCGGCAGACGGGCGTTTTCCACACAGGACGAGGGGGGCTCCATTGCGGAGGGGCTGCCAGTAGCCCGGGAGAGCCGATTCAAGGCCTGGGTCTCCGTGATGTACGGCTGCAACAACTTCTGCTCCTACTGTATCGTGCCCTATGTCCGGGGCCGGGAGCGGAGCCGGGACCCGCAAGCGGTGGTGGACGAGTGCCAGAACCTCATCGCCCAGGGCTATCAGGAGATCACCCTGCTGGGACAAAATGTGAATTCCTACGGCAAGGACCTGGGCTTGGGGGTGGATTTTGCCGACCTGCTGGCCCGGCTCGCGGCGCTCCCCGGGGACTTTCTGCTGCGCTTTATGACCAGCCACCCCCGGGACGCGGGAAAGAAGCTCTTTGACACCATGGCCAACTCACCAAAAATCGCCAAGCAGCTGCACCTGCCCTTCCAATCCGGCAGCGACCGGGTGCTGCGCGCCATGAACCGGCACTACGACCGGGCGCAGTATCTGGAGCTGGTGCGGTACGCCCGGCAGGTCATGCCGGAGCTGGTTTTGACCTCGGACGTGATCGTGGGCTTTCCGGGGGAGACGGAGCCGGAGTTTGCCGAGACCCTCTCTTTGGTGGAGGAGGTTCGGTTCGACGCCCTGTTTACATTCATTTATTCTCCCCGGCCCGGGACGCCGGCGGCTTCCATGCCGGACCCCACCGCCCGGGCGGAGAAGAACCGGCGGTTTGACCAGCTCTGCGCCCTGCAGAACCGCATTTCCCTGGAGAAACACCAGGCCTATGTGGGCAAGGTCCTGCGGGTTCTGGTGGACGGCGCCGAAGACGGTGGCCTCACGGGACGGACGGAGGGGGGCCGCTTGGTGCGGCTGCCCGGGGACCCGGCCCTGGTGGGCCAGTTCCAAAACGTGCGCATTGACGGCGCCGCCACCTGGAGCCTGACGGGCGCGCTGGCGGAGAACGGGGAAATTGACCCGTAAACAGATAGAGGGGGAAACGGCATGGCAGAACTGACGCCCATGATGCGGCAATACCTGGATCTCAAGGACCGCAACAAAGACTGCATTTTATTTTTCCGCCTGGGCGATTTCTATGAGATGTTCGAGGAGGACGCCAGGCTTGCCTCCCGGGAGCTGGATTTGACGCTGACCACCCGGGACCGGGGCAAGGAGAAGGAGGACCAGGTGCCCATGTGCGGGGTGCCCTATCACTCCGCCGAGTCCTACATCGCCCGGCTGGTGGCCAAGGGCTATAAGGTGGCCATCTGTGAGCAGACCGAGGACCCCGCCACGGCCAAGGGCCTGGTGGACCGGGATATCGTGCGGGTCGTCACCCCCGGCACGGTTACGGAGAGCTCCATGCTGGACGAGAGCAAAAACAACTATATGGCCTGCCTGTACGGCCTGGACGGGGCCTTTGGCCTTTGCTTCTGCGACGTGTCCACGGGGGCCTTTTACGCCACGGGCGCCCAGGGGCCGGAGGCCGTGGCCCGGGCGGCGGGGGAGCTGGGCCGCTTCGCCCCGTCGGAGGTGATCCGAGGCGGTGCGGGCGTGGAAGCGGAGGAGCTGGAGAGCCTTCTGTTTCAGCGGCTGTCCTGCTGTGTGGACGAGGGGAAGCCGGAGCTGTTTGATTTGACCGCCGCGGAGGACCTGTTGCAGCGCCAATTCGGCCAGGACCTGGGGGCCCTGGGCCTTGGGGGGCAGCCGGCGGTGATTGCCGCCTGCGGCGCCCTGCTGCGGACCCTTTTGGACCTGCAAAAAACCGATCTGGGACACATTCATCAGCTTCAGTATTACACCACGGGCCGTTTTTTGGAGCTGGACCTCACCGCCAGGCGGAACCTGGAGCTCACGGAGACCATGCGGAGTAAGGAGAAGCGGGGAAGCCTTTTGTGGGTCCTGGACAAGACCAAGACCGCCATGGGAGGCCGGCTTCTGCGGAGCTGGCTGGAGAAGCCCCTGCTGGACCCGGCGGAGATCGGACGACGGCAGAGCGCGGTGGAGGAGCTGGTAAGCAATCCCGTAGCCCGAGGGGAGCTGGAGGCGGCCCTGCGGGAGCTCTCCGATTTGGAGCGGGTGATGACCCGCATTGTCACGGGCTCCGCCAACGGCCGGGACCTGGTGAGCCTGTCCCAGGGCAGTCGGGCCCTGCCCGATCTGAAAGAGCAGCTGGGCAGGCTGCAGAGCCCCATGCTGCAGCGCCTCTGCCGTTGTATCGATCCCCTGGAGGACTGCCGGACCCAAATCGACGGGACCCTGGTGGACGAGCCCCCGTTTACCATTCGGGAGGGCGGCTTGATTCGACCCGGGGCCGACCCGGAGATCGACCGGTTAAAGGATATTATCAGCGGCGGCGCGGGCACCATCGCCTCCATTGAGGCCCAGGAGCGGGAGAAAACCGGCATTCGCACCCTGAAGGTGGGTTACAACCGGGTTTTCGGCTATTACATCGAAGTGTCAAAATCCTTTCAGAACCAGGTGCCGGAGGCCTACATTCGAAAACAGACCCTGGCCAACTGCGAGCGGTACATCACCCCGGAGCTCAAGGAACTGGAATCGGCCATCCTCACGGCCAGAGAGCGCATCACGGCCCTGGAGTATCAGTTGTTCACGCAGCTGCGGGAGCAGGTGGCCGGCCAGGCCGTCCGGGTCCAGGACACCGCCGGGGCGGTGGCGGCGGCGGACGTGCTGTGCTCCCTGGCGGCGGTGGCGGCCCAGCGGGGATACTGCCGCCCGGAAATCACGGAGGGTCCGGAGATTGTGATCCGGGACGGCCGGCATCCGGTGGTGGAGCAGGTGCTCAGGGACAGCCTGTTTGTCCCCAACGACACGGAGCTGGGGATTCCGGGGGCTCAGGTGGCCATCATCACGGGGCCTAATATGGCCGGAAAGTCCACCTATATGCGGCAAGTGGCCCTGACAGTAATTCTGGCCCAGATGGGCTCCTTTGTGCCGGCGCGATACGCCCGCATCGGCGTGGTGGACCGGGTCTTCACCCGCATCGGGGCCAGCGACGATTTGGCCTCCGGCCAGTCCACCTTCATGGTGGAGATGACGGAGGTGGCCCAGATTTTGCAGCACGCCACGGCCCGGAGTCTTTTGATTTTGGATGAAATCGGGCGGGGCACCTCCACCTTTGACGGCATGGCCATTGCCCGGGCGGTGCTGGAGCACGTGGCCAACCCCAAAAAGCTGGGGGCTAAGACCCTCTTTGCCACCCACTACCACGAGCTCACGGATATTGAGACGGAGCTGCCCAATGTAAAGAATTATAACATCGCCGTGAAGAAACGGGATGGGAACATGATTTTTCTGCGGAAGATCGTCCCCGGCGCTGCGGACGATTCCTACGGCGTGGAGGTAGCCAAGCTGGCCGGCCTGCCCGGCGGGGTGATTCAAAGGGCCAGGCAGCTCTTGCGGGAGCTGGAGCAGCAGGCTGGGGCTTCTCCGGCTCCGGAGGCGGCGAAGGCCGCCGGAGAAGACCAGATCTCCCTGCTGGACGTGTCCGCGCAGAAGGTGTGCGCCGCCCTGTCCAAGGTGGCCGTGGAGACCCTGACGCCCATTGAAGCGCTCAATCTTCTGTATCAGCTCAGGCAAATGCTCTGAGGGTGGCTGTCCTGTTCCGGCTATGTAGGGGCATGCTGTGTGCCAGAGGCGCCCTGTAGGGGCGAGCTGTGCTCGCCCGCCAAACCCCACAAGGCCTCCGTATTTTTCGGCGGGCGACCAAAGGTCGCCCCTACATTCGGTTACCGGAGAATCCCTGCAGAAAACAAAACCCAAACCAAAGCCCGGGCGCCGGGCGGTAAGGAGGCCCCATGAACCATTCCAAGCGGCTATCGATCTCTATGACCCAAAGGGAGCGTGTTTGGGGCTGGCTGTACACGCCGGTCTATTTCGTGGCGCTGGCCCTGGTCCTCAATGCTATTTTTCTTTTCCTGGGCCAGGATGTGAAGAATCCCGTCGTGGCCGCCAGGCTCAACGGTATTTTCTTTCTGGTAAATTTTTTGGCCACACTGCTGATTTATCACCGGTTCCTGCTGCGCTCCCTGGTCCAGGTGGGCCGGCGCTTCTGGGGCTTTGTGCAGGCGGTGATTCTGGGGCTGGCCATGTATCAAATCATGACCTGGGCGCTGCTGTTTGTCCTGGGGTATTGTTTCCCCTGGCTGCAGAACGTGAACGACGGCACCATCGCCGCCATGACCCAGGCTAGCCGGCAGATTATGATTGTGGGCACGGTGCTGCTGGTTCCTGTGGCGGAGGAATGCATCTTTCGGGGCCTTCTGTTCCAGGGCCTGTTCGCCCGCAGCCGGGCAGGGGCCTACCTGCTGTCCACGCTGGCCTTCTGTCTGGTTCATGTGATGAACTATGTGGGCCACTATGATGCGCTGACGCTTTTGCTATGCGCCCTGGAGTATATCCCGGCCGGGGTGGCGCTGGCCTGGTCCTATGAGAAAAGCGATACGATCCTCGCCCCTATTCTCATCCACAGCCTGGTCAACCTCATCTCCGTGTACAGTCTGTCCGCCGGCCTATTTTAGCGGCAGACACGGTATCCCGTGGGAGCGGCCACTTGGGGAAGCGCCCTGGGGCCATTCAGATTGCGTAATTTGCTTTTATTTAAAAGGAGGGGTTGTATGCCGAAAATTGCCCAGCTTTCCACCCATGTGGCGAATCTGATTGCCGCAGGGGAGGTAGTGGAGCGACCCGCCTCTGTGATGAAGGAGCTTTTGGAAAACGCTGTGGACGCCGGCGCGGGGAAGGTGGTGGCGGAGCTCCGGGACGGAGGCATGACCTTCCTGCGGGTCACGGACGATGGCAGCGGTATGGAGCCGGAGGACGCGAAGACCGCGTTTCTGCGGCACGCCACCTCCAAGCTCCATTGCGCGGAGGACCTGGCGGCCATTGCCACCATGGGCTTCCGGGGAGAGGCTCTGGCGGCCATCGCGGCGGTGTCCCGCGTGGACCTTTTGACCAAAACTGCGGGAGCCGTGGCGGGCGCCAGCCTTCGTCTGGAGGGGGGCCGGGTGGTGGAAGCCACGGAGGCCGGCTGCCCCGTGGGCACCACCCTGGTGGTGCGGGACCTGTTTTTCAATACTCCCGCCCGGATGAAGTTTATGAAATCGGACACCGTGGAGGGCGCCGCCGCCACGGCTGCGGTGCAGCGGCAGGCCCTGGCCCATCCGGAGGTGGCTTTCCGCCTGCTGCGGGACGGCAAGGAGGTGCTGAACACCCCGGGAGACGGGAAGCTTCTGTCCGCTGTCTATGGAATTTACGGCCGGGAGGCGGCCAAGCTGGTGCCCGTGGACAGCCGGTGGGAGCGGTTTTCCCTGGCCGGCTACATCTCCAAGCCCACAGAGGCCCGGGCCAGCCGAACCTTTCAGCTCTTTTTTGTCAACGGCCGGCCGGTGAAATCCAAGCTTTTGCAGTCGGCCCTGGAGGAGGCCTACCGCAACCAGCTGATGACGGGCCGGTTTCCGGCCTGCGTGCTGCACCTGCAAGTGCCCGCAAACGCCGTGGACGTAAACGTGCATCCGGCGAAAACGGAGGTAAAATTTCTCCAGGAACGCCAGGTGTTCGACTGCGTGCATTACGGGGTGCTGGCGGCGCTGAACAAGACCCAAGACCGGCCCCAGGTCCGGCTGCCGGATGAGGCGAAGGCCCCTGCGGAACAACGGGCCCAGGCTGCGCCCAAGCAGGACTTTTACCGGACCATGTCCCCGGAGGAGTACAAGACCTTTGCCGCGGCGCTGGCACAGGGGCCCCGGCCCGGCCCGGAGCAGGCCCGCCGCACCCTGGACTCCCTGGTGGAACGCAGCCATCCCCGCCTGGCGCAGAATCGGGTCACGCCGCAGCCCGGGCAAGCGGCGGACGCGGCGGTTCCAGAGGCGCCGCCGCAGCCATCGGACATCGTTCCGGCGCCTGCGGAGCAGCAGAGCGTGCCGCTGCCGGAGCTCCCGTCTTTCACCGTGCTGGGAGAGCTCTTCAACGCCTTTATTCTGGTCCAGCAGGGGGAGGAGGCCTTTCTCATTGACAAGCATGCGGCCCATGAGCGGGTGCTGTTTGAGAGGTTTCGCGGGCAACCCCGGGAAATCGCCTCCCAGAGTCTATTGGAACCCCGGGCATGCCGCTTGGGTCCGGAGGGCGCGGCCCTGGTGCTGGCCCGGCAGGCAATGCTGGACGAGCTGGGCTACGGCGTGGAGGAGTTCGGAGAGGGAACGGTGCTCCTGCGGCGGGCCCCCATGGACTTAGATCCGGAGCAGGCGGAGCAGTGCCTGACCCAGCTGGCCTCGGATTTGCAGGAGGGCCGCCGGGAGGACCGGGACGAGCAGCGGGACCGCCTGCTGCACACCATGGCCTGTAAGGCGGCCATCAAGGCCGGCTGGCACACGGACCCCAAGGAGCGGGAGGCCCTGGTGCGGCAGGTGCTCAGCCGGGAGGACCTGAAATACTGCCCCCACGGAAGACCTGTCTGTATCCGGCTGACTAAAAAGCAGCTGGAGCGGCAGTTCGGCAGAACATAACGGGGTGTACGCGACCCCAATCCCGGCGTTTCCGCTCTTGGAAAGGAGGATGTCCTTGGACAAGATGATCTGCATCGCCGGCCCCACGGCCACCGGCAAGACGGAGTTGGCGGTGGCTCTGGCCCTGGCTTTGGGCGGAGAGGTGGTGTCCTGCGACTCCATGCAGGTCTATCGCCGCATGGACATCGGCACCGCCAAGCCTACGGCCGCCGAGCGCCGGGGCGTTCCCCATCACATGCTGGACGTGGCGGAGCCGGACGAGCCCATGTCCGTGGGTAAATTTACGGCTCTGGCGGGACCCGTGGTGGAGGATATCCTGGCCCGGGGCAAGGCCGCTATCCTGGCCGGAGGCACGGGCCTTTACCTGGACGCCTTGGTCCGGGGCAACGCCTTTCCACCCGTCCCGGCTACGGGCCGGCGCCAGGAGCTCCAGGCCCGGGCCCAGGCGGAGGGCGTGCAGCCTCTGTACCAGGAGCTGCAGAGAATAGACCCGGCGGCTGCGGCGCGGATTCCACCCGGCGACGCCAAGCGGATCATCCGGGCGCTGGAGGTCTATCTGGAGACCGGGCGGACCATTACGGCCCATAACTTAGCCACCCAGGCCGCGCCGCCCCGGTATCATCCCGTCTGGCTGGGGCTGGATTTTCAGGATCGGGCGGCCCTATACCGGCGCATCGACCTGCGGGTGGAGCAAATGCTGGAGCGGGGCCTGCTGCGGGAGCTGGAGGCCCTGCTGGAAGCCGGGGTGCCCCCCGACGCCACGGCGCTGCAAGCAATCGGCTACAAGGAGCTGTTGGCGGTTTTGACCGAGGGGGCGGATCTGGCGGAGGCTGCCGCCCGGATTCAGCAGGCCTCCCGGCGCTACGCCAAGCGGCAGCGCACCTGGTTCCGGCGAAATCCGAAAATTCAATGGATTGTGCGCGGGGAAGAAGAGGATTTTTCCAGCGTCTTCGCCCAGGCGGCGGCGCATATCCCATTTTTCGACACGGGTTGGTGATAAGATATAAGTATCCTAAAAGAAAGAAGGAGTACTTATGTCCGAGTCCATGAACCTACAGGAGGCCTTTTTGAAGGAGGTCCGGCAGGAGCGCCTGCCCGTCACGCTTTTTTTGATGAACGGGTTTCAGCTCCGAGGCGTCATCACGGGGTATGACAGCTTCGTGGTGGTGCTGCTTACCGATGGAAAGCAGCAGATGATTTATAAGCACGCCATCTCCACGCTGGTTCCCGCCCGGCCGGTGAAGGCCGGCAATCCGGGTTAACGCGCCACCTGCCCGCCGGGATTGGGACATCGGCGTCTCAGCGGCGGCTGCGGGGATCGCCTGGCGCCGGTGCAGCCTGTCGTAAAAGCCTCGTAGAGTTCGCGCCCGCAGATGTAAAGGAGGCTTTCATCATTTCCTGCCCCAACGTGTGCGTGGCAGGAACTACCGCTCAGGCTACAAGCGAGCGCGCAGTAGACTGCAAGCCTTTTGTCAAAAGCCCCACTGGGGATTCTTGACAGTCTCCGGCGGCGCTCCCGCGCCGCCGGAGACCGTGCCGCGTGAAACCGCTGTCGGATACGCCGTAATACCCATGGAAAGGATTGTTTCCCCATGAAGCAGGGCAAAAGCTATGTCAAGCTGATTATGCTGGTACTGGCACTTGTCATCGCCAGCTATATTTTATATAATGTTGTGCAATCGGCCAGCTCCGGCCTGGCCACGGCCCAGGCGGTGCTGTACACCTCAGCCGAGGGCGTGGCCACCGAGGGCTTCGTGGTCCGGGCCGAGTCGCCCATCCCCGCGACCTATGACCGGGTGCTCCCCACCAAAGCGGAGGGGGCCAAGGTGTCCGCAGGCACGGAGGTGGCGCTGAGTCTGCGCAGCAAAGACGCGGAGTCCCGCCAGGCTCAGATCCAGGAAAAGGAGCGAGAGCTGGCGCAGCTGGAGCTGGCCCTGTCCTATCAAAGCCAGCTCCCCGACGGCGCCGCCCTGGCCGACCGGATTTGCCAGACCGCCGGGGCGTTCTCCGCCCAGGTGAGCCAGGGGAATCTGTCTGCCGCTCAGAGCGCCGGGCAGTCTCTAAAATCCCTGGTGCTGCGGCAGACGGTGGGCGGAGAGAGCACTGCCAGCTTGCAAAAGCAGATTGACGGGACTCGGCAGGCCCTGGAGGCCCTGCGGCGGGAGGCTTCCGCGGATACGGAGCCGATCCTGGCCCAGCAGGCCGGGTACTACTCCACCGGCACCGACGGGTATGAGGAGATTTTAACGCCCGAGGCCCTGGAGTCCTTGTCAGTGGAGCAGGTCCAGGCACTTTGGGACGGGTCCATACAGGCCCCCAAGCAGACGGCGGGCCGGCTCATCACCTCGCCCCAATGGTATTATGCGGCGTTGGTGGACAGCGCGAATCTGGAGGGGATATCCAAAGGGGACCTGCTGACGGTGTCCCTGCAGGGGGAGCAGCCGCAGGAGCTGGAGATGTCCGTGGCCCGGGTCGACCCCGGCGATGGAGCATCGGGCCTGCTGGTTTTAACCACGGATCGCAGGCTGGACTGCGTTTCCGCCCTGCGGCGGCTTCGGGCGGACATCGTGTTCCGGGCCTATTCCGGCCTGCGGGTTCCCAAGGAGGCGGTCTGCTACAGCGAGGAAACCGGGTCCGCCGGCGTCTATATCCTGAGCGGCGCCAAGTCCGTATGGAAGGACGTAGAGCTTTTGTACGACGGCGGGTCATATTACCTGGCGAAGCTGGACCAGAGCACCACCAGCAATCTTTGGCCGGGCGATCTCATTATTCTGGACACCAACGGCCTGTCCGACGGAAAGGTTGTGAATTGACATGGCATCCATAGCGGAACGGGTGGCCGCGGTGCGGCGTAATATGGAGGAGGCGGCCCGGCAGGCGGGGCGGGACCCCCGAGAGATTTTGCTGTGCGCCGCCACAAAAATGAACGACGCCCAGGCTGTGCGCCAGGCCATAGCAGCCGGCGTGGACTGCTGCGGAGAGAACCGGGTGCAGGAGCTGACCGCCAAGGCCGGGGAGAACGCCTACGAAGGCCGTCCGGTGCACTTCATCGGCCACCTGCAAACCAACAAGGTCCGGCAGGTGGTGGGCCGGGTGGACCTGATTCAAAGCGCGGACCGCAGAGTTCTACTGGAGGCCCTGGAAAAGGAAGCAGCCCGGCAGGGGGTTCGGCAGGATCTACTGCTGGAGGTTAACATTGGAATGGAGGAGAGCAAATCCGGCTTTTCTCCGGAGGCGCTGCTGGAAGAAATCGCCTGTTTTGGGGCCTATCCCCACCTGCGGGCCCTGGGACTCATGTCGATTCCCCCTGTGAGTCAGCATCCGGGAGATAATTGCAGATTTTTTCAAAAAATGCGAAAGCTTTTTGTTGACATAAGTAGAGAAAAATACGATAATGTCAATATGGTGCATTTGTCGATGGGAATGTCCGACGATTTCCGCGACGCCATTGCCTGCGGCAGTACCATGATCCGGGTTGGCACCGCGATCTTTGGCCCGCGCAATTATCATCCCGTATGATTGTAATAGATACTAGGAGGAAAAGACCAAAATGGGATTTCTGGATGAACTGAAGAAACTGACAAAACCTTATGCCGACGACGATGAGGACGAATTTGACGATTACGACGACGAGATGGAAGAGGCGGAGGAGCCTGCGCCGGCGCCCCGCTCGTCCCGCCGGTCCTCGTCGTCCTCAGAATCCTCCGGCTATAGCTATAGCCCCTCCAGCCTGGAGACCCGCAGAGACGGCAGCCGAATTGTAAACATCCATACCACGGCCCAGCTGCAGGTGGTGCTGGTGAAGCCCGAGCGGTTCGACAATGTGTCGGAGATTGCCGATCATCTGCGGGACAAGCACGCGGTGCTGCTGAACCTGGAGAACACGGACCGCAACATCGCCCGCCGCCTGGTGGACTTTTTGTCAGGCTGCGCGTACGCCCTGGACGGCAAGATCAAAAAGGTGGCTGCTTCCGCTTACCTGATCACCCCCTTCAACGTGGAGATCGTGGGGGATTTGGTAGAGGAACTGGAAAATAACGGCATGTACTTCTAAACGCCGATAAAGAGGGATAGACTTATGTTTACACCACAGCAAATTGATCAGATCTCCTTTGACCGGGCGGTATTTGGCGGCTACGATATGCAGTCGGTGGATGATTTCCTGGAGCCGCTGCTGCAGGATTACGAGACCCTATATAAGGAAAACGCCACCCTGAAGAGCAAAATGCGGGTGCTGGTGGAGAAGCTGGAGGAGTACCGCAAGAACGAGAGCAGTGTGCGGGAGGCTCTGGTGGCCGCTCAGCGCACCTGCGACAGCATGGTGCGGGAGGCGGAGGCCAAGTGCGTGCAGATGCTCCACGAGGCCCAATCTCAAAAGGAAAGCCGCCCGGCGGAAAGCAGCCGGGTGGAGGCGCAGATGGCCGCGGAGCGGCAGCGCCTGGAGCAGGCCCGGGCGGAGGCTGGGGCAGGCATCGCCGCCCTGGAAAGCCAGCTGCGGGAAATTTTGCAGAAGCTGGAGGCCCTGCGGACCCAGCAGCCCCCCCAGACGAAGGCGGAGTCCGCCCCGTCTTCTCCCCAGGCGGATGCGCCGGACGACGAGGTGGCTAAGGAAATCGCGCAGAATCTGGAGAAGCTGGTAGGTCCCTCGGAGGACGCCGAGCCTGTGCCGGCTATCCGGCCCCTGCGCACGGAGAGCAGTACCACCAGCCGCTTTGCCAACCTGCAATTCGGAAAGAACTACGACCCTACCAAGCGGTGAGACGAAAACGGAATATGGATCCATGCGTAGATGAGGACAGGCGACGGTCCCCACCCGTCTGAAGAGAGCTGCCGGCCGGTGCGAGGCAGCGCGGCGGGTCCGTCGTATCCCCTCGGAGCAGCCTGGCCGAACCGGGGCGCAAGCCCCGACACGTAGGCCGGGCCGGTTGACGGCCGATATCCCGTCCAGAAGCGCCGGGGCGACCCGGAAGAAGAGTGGTACCGCAGAGGCCCGGCCCTTTGTCTCTTTGGAGGCAGAGGGCGTTTTTTTTATTTGTAGTTTTATCATGTATGAATTGGAGGAAAACACCCATGGATTACAACAAGACCATCCAGTTGCCCAAGACCGATTTCCCCATGAAGGCGGGACTTCCCAACCGGGAGCCGCAGATGCTGGCCCGGTGGGAGGAGCAGGACCTGTACGGCGAGCTCCTGCGGAAGAACGCAGACGGCCCCCGGTTCGTGCTCCACGACGGCCCCCCCTTCTCCAACGGGGACCTGCACATGGGCCACGCCCTGAACAAGACCCTAAAGGACTTTATCGTCCGCAGCTACGCCATGCGGGGCTACTGCACCCCCTACGTCCCCGGCTGGGATAACCACGGCATGCCCATCGAGTCGGCCATCATCAAGAAAAACAAGCTCAATCATAAGAACATGCCCGTCTCGGCGTTCCGCTCCGCATGCCAAGCCTTTGCCCAGGACTATCTCGACCGGCAGATGGCCGGATTCCGCCGGCTGGGGGTGGTGGGGGACTGGGCTCACCCCTACAAAACCATGAGCAAGGAGTTTGAGGCTGAGGAGGTCAAGGTGTTCGGCGCCATGTTCCAGAAGGGCTACATTTACAAGGGCCTCAAGCCGGTGTACTGGTGCCCCAAGGACGAGACCGCCTTGGCCGAAGCGGAAATTGAGTATGCCGACGACAAATGCACGTCCATCTATGTAAAATTTGCCCTGGGGGACGACCAGGGAAAGCTGGCTCCCTACGGAGGCCCGGCCAACACCTTTGTCCTCATCTGGACCACCACCCCCTGGACTCTGCCCGGCAACTTGGCCATTGCGGTGAATCCGGCGGAGCCCTATGTCCTTCTGGAGACGGCGGGGGGGGAGCGGTATCTGGTGGCCCAGGCTCTGGCGGAGAAGACCATGGCCGCCGGCGGCGTGAAGGACTATCGGACTTTGACCTCGTTCCCCGGAGCCTTCCTGGAGTATATGACCGCCCGACACCCCTTCCTGGACCGGGACAGCCTTCTGGTCACCGCGGACTACGTCACCATGGATTCTGGCACGGGCTGCGTGCACACCGCCCCGGGCTTCGGCGCCGACGATTACCGGACCTGCCGGCGGTATCAGATTGACCTGGTGGTGCCCGTGGACGACCGGGGCTATCAGACCGAAGCCGCGGGCCCCTACGCGGGCCTGTACTACGCCGTTTCCAACGAGGCTATTGTAAGGGATCTGGATGCCACCGGGGCCCTGTTTGCGTCCGAGGAGATGGTGCACTCCTATCCCCATTGCTGGCGGTGCAAGAGCCCCATCATCTTCCGGGCCACGCCTCAGTGGTTCTGCTCTGTGGAGTCCTTTAAGGATCAGGCCGTGGCAGCCTGCGAGACCGTCCGGTGGCTGCCCGCCTGGGGCAAGGACCGGATGATCGCCATGCTCCGGGAGCGGGCGGACTGGTGCATCAGCCGGCAGCGCCGGTGGGGCCTGCCCATCCCTGTGTTTTATTGCAAGGACTGTGGAAAGCCCGTGTGTACCCCCGAGACCATCGACCACATCAGCCGGCTTTTTGGGGAGCTGGGCTCCAACGTCTGGTTTGACCGGGACGCCATGGACCTCATCCCAGCGGGATTGCGTTGCCCCCATTGCGGCGGAACCGAATTTGGGAAAGAGACCGATACCCTGGACGGCTGGTTCGACTCCGGCTCCACCCATATCGCCTCCCTGCGCCGGGATCATCCGGAGCAGTGGCCCGCGGACGTATATCTGGAGGGGGCGGACCAATATCGGGGCTGGTTCCAGTCCAGTCTGCTCACCGCCGTGGGCGCTCTGGGCGCGGGCGCGCCCTACCGGACGGTCATCACCCACGGCTGGACCGTGGACGGCGAGGGCAAGGCCATGCACAAATCCCTGGGCAACGGCATGGATCCCAATCAGCTGATTAAGGAGTACGGCGCGGACCTGGTGCGCCTGTGGGCCGGCTCCTCGGATTATCACGCCGACGTGCGCTGCTCCAAGGAGATCTTCCGGCAGCTGAGCCAGAACTACCTGAAATTCCGCAACACGGCCCGGTATTGCCTGGGCAACCTGAACGGGTTTGACCCGGACCTGCTGGTGGAGCCCCAGGACATGCTGGAGTTGGACCGTTGGGCTTTGACGCGGCTGGACGCGCTCATTCGAACCTGCCGGCGAGCCTATGACGACTTTGATTTTCACGTGGTCGCCCACGCCGTCAATGACTTCTGTGTGGTGGAGCTGTCCGCGTTCTATCTGGATATTCTCAAGGATCGGCTGTACTGCGAGGACCGGGACGGGCTCAAGCGCCGCTCGGCGCAGACTGCGCTATACCTCATTGTAGACGCCATGGCGAAGCTTTTTGCCCCTATCCTGGCCTTCACCTGCGACGAGATCTGGCAGGCCATGCCCCATCGGGCGGGAGATGATCCCCGCAACATCCTGCTCAACCGGATGCCCCAGGACTGCGCCGCCTACGCCCTGCCGCCGGCGGACATGGAGAAGTGGGACACGGCTATCCGGCTTCGACAGGACGTCAATGGAGTCCTGGAGACGGCCCGGGCGGAAAAGCGCATTGGCAAAGCTCTGGAGGCCCACGTGTCCTTGGAGGATACGGATGAAGCGGCCCGGGCGGCCCTGGAGGCTGTGGGCGGGCTGGATTTGGCGGAGCTGTGCATCGTGTCCTCCTGCGCCAGGGAGAAAGCTCCGGAGCAGGCCACCCGGGGTACGGGGTTGAATTTTCCTGGCCTGGTGATCGGCGTCACCGAGGCCCGGGGGACCCGGTGTCCCCGCTGCTGGATGCACAGCCAGCAGGCGGATGAGACGGGCCTGTGTCCCCGCTGCGCCGGGGTGGTGGCCCGGCTGGAGACGGAGCTGTAGCCCGCAGAGAGAAACGTAGGGAAAATATTTGCAATCCTGTAGGGGCGAGCTGCGCTCGCCCGCCAAGCCCGGCAGGACCGGGAGATTCTCCGGCGGGTGGCCGCGGGCCGTCCCCACATCCGCAGGAAACGTTGTGCTCCCTGTAGGGGCGAGCTGTGCTCGCCCGCCAAGCCCGGCGGGACCGGGAGATTCTCCCGCGGGCGGCCGCGGGCCGCCCCTAAATCCGCAGGAAACGTTGTACTTCCTGTAGGGGCGAGCTGCGCTCGCCCGCCAAGCCCGGCAGGACCGGGAAATTCTCCGGCGAGTGGCCGCGGGCCGTCCCCACATCCGCAGGAAACGTTGTGCTCCCTGTAGGGGCGAGCTGCGCTCGCCCGCCAAGCCCGGCAGGACCGGGAGATTCTCCGGCGGGTGGCCGCGGGCCGCCCCCACACCCGTTTTAGGAATTGCGACCCAAACCAAAGTCAGCGGGTCCGGTTTGGGGAGGAGCAGAGATGCAGCGGCCGCAAATCTTTGTTCGAATGGGTGGGGATTTGCGGCTGTAACGGTGAAACCATCTAAGGCCCTGATGCGCGCCGCGCATCAGGGCCTTAGATGGTTTCCGGCATAGGAGTCTCTGAAGTGCAAAAGGGGAAAAGGCGCGTTTGAGCGCAGCCCGCCGGGCGCGCCCCCGAGCACTTTGAGCCGGAGGGAAATGGCGGGGCCGACAGGACTGCAAACTCAGATGCGCAAGCGCGCCCAGATTATACCCGTCCTGGGGAATTATGGAATTGCTGGGCTAGAAAAAAGACGGCCGCTTTCAGGTCGATTGCCGCGGCGTTTTCCGATTGTCCGATCACCTGTCCCTGGCTGCACCTGCGCTATTTGAGCGCAGGGCCGTCAGTTTCCGAGGTTGCCTGCTGTTCCTGATTTAAGGCTTTGAGACCAAGGCGAATCAATTCGACCGTTGCTTCCGATCGGGTATTGAATCTCCGTTCAAACCGGAAATCTTCGATTTGCTGAAACATCTCATTGTCTACGGATACGGTGTATCTGGGTCTTTCAGTTGCCATTCCAATTCACCTCCAAGATATATGATACATCAGTGAACCAGGAATGTAAAGCATACTTTTTCTTCCAATTCTTAAAAATTGATTGACAGTGAACCGGTGAACATCTATAATAGGGTAAAACGTGCAGTGAACCGATGAACCGCAAGGAGGTGCAGAGATGGACGGAAATCGAAAGCGTTTTACGATTTCCTTGCCCCCGGATCTGGAAATCAGCCTGGATAAGTTGAAGCAGGCGCAGTTTTATAACAGGCCGGAGGCGGAAATGCTTCGGTTTTTGATTCAGCGTGGCCTGGAGTCAATTGGCGAAAGCCCCGAGGAGTCTCTGAAAGACCCGCCTGCATAGGGAGCCGTCAAAGAGATGGACAGAATGATACCGCGCGTCGAGGATAGAAAGCGCCGTGCAATTGTGAAAATGTGGGGCAAACGCGGAGCGGCCGGCTTTGAACGCAGGGCATCGTTTTGAAAGAGAGAACACTCCGACGTTGCTGCGCGGCGCCGGATTTTTATCTCAAGGCCCAACGGTAAGACTGGGAGAGAACGGCTGCTCGCCGCTTGTGTGGGCTTCCGGATCAGATAGAATAGAGCCGCTTCGCACTGCGAAGCGGCTCATCATTTTTAACTGGCAGATCTTGCCCTCTCCAGACCAGATGGGGCGGAATTGGCGTGCTGTAGGGCGCGCGGGGATCTGACGGCCACGTGCAGCCGTATTTTTGAACCCACCCGTCAATTTCGCATGAAACGCTGGAGATTCTGAAGAAACTGGTTAATCTGGACGTAATTCAAACTGTATCGGTTTTTGGCCCCGTCCTTTTCCAGCTTGATGAGCTGGTCGTGCAGAAGGTAGGAGATGTGGTGGGAGATGAGCGCCGGGGACATGGAGAGCCGGTCGGTGAGGTCATCCACGTATAGGGGGCCGGCCTGCAGCGCGGCGATGATCTCCATTCTGCGCAAATCCGCCACGGTCTTAAGGCGTTGGACCAGCTGCGGGACGCTGCAGTCATAACGGTCAATTAAAGTCAGAACCTGATCGTCCAGAATCCCGGCAACCGCTAAAAACGCCTGGTCCGGACCGGTCATATCGTAGACCCGCATGTGATATATTTCGAAAACGGAAGGCCGGAAGACGATTTTGGTGTTGAGGGGAAAGGAGAAATTCATAATATAAAGCTTATCCGCCTCCACCCGAATTTTAGCCTTTAAGAAAGCAACCCACGCCTCCGTCACAGCGGGCACCAGGTGCATCTGCTGGCGGTAGAGCGCCGCCGCTTCCCGGATGATCCGCTCGAAGTTCTCCTGGTGGGAGACGGGGTCCCGGAAAATACTCATGCACACCCGTGCGATATGATCTTTGCAATCCAGCGAATCCAAAAGGCCCAGCAGGGCGGACAGGTCTGGCACCTCCGGGAGGCTGCATTTCAGCATCGGCGTCAAAATCATGTCGATTAAGCGCATTTTTTCCCGGTAGCGATCCGCCGGGGCAAGCTCACGGAACCGGACCCCCTCGTACATCAGGCACCAGAACGCCTCGCCGATCTCGCTGCCCTGCGTTCCCGCGCAGTCCTCCTCCGCGGGAAAATAGAAGCGAAGCAGCTTTTCTGGAACGGTCAGGTTGGAGAGGATGTAGGATTCCAGCTTTAGGATGGGCGCAGCCAGCGCCTCCAGCTCCTCCTTGGGCAGCCCACGCTCCAATGCGATCTCCGCCAGCTTTCTGGAAACCGGGCGCGCATCCGGCCGGCCTGCAAAATAGCCGGAAAGCAGCAGCACGCAATCCAACTCGGGGTTTAGCTGTGTCTCAAATGTAATTTCCATGTCGTACCCCCTAAAAAACCTATGCATATCCTACCATAAATTACCGTTTAAGACAAGCCCTACTTCCTTCATTTCAAAAGTTGATTTGAATCATCTGGCAACCTCACCAAAATTGAAAAAAATAAGTTGACAGATTCTATTATTTTTGCTATTATTTCCATAAAGCTTCCAATTTATTCAAAAGATAGTTTAAATGTCTGTATTCTTAGACTGATAAAGCTCAGGGCGCTGCGGATGCGCTGGGAAGCCGCCTAAGTCCAGATACGCGTTGGCGTGGCATCACGCCGGCTTTTTGTATCGAATTCATCACAGAAAGGAAGAGCGAAGTGAGAAAACGAGTCATAGGATTGCTCTTGGCGTTCGCCTTGATTTTGTCTGCGGTTCCGTGCGCGCTTGCGGCGGGCAGCGGCAAACAGGACGTAGCCCAGGGCAATGCGGAGGAGGGGGCGAAAATTGCCCTGTCAGCTTCGTATCACGCCGGCGAGACCACGCTGCAGGTAACGCTGCAGGGGGCGAAAGACGTGACCAACGGCCGCTTCTTGGTTACCTACGATCCCAAGCTGGTGCAGCTGGAGGAGGCCGCAGTGGCCGACGGCGGCTGGGTTTCCAGCGTCAACCGGGAGGAAGCGGGCGAGGTTTCCTTCGCCTGGGTAGCCAGCCGGCTTACCGCAGAGCAGACCCTGATGCTGACCCTGCGGTTCACCGCAATGCCCGGCGCCCAGGAGGATGTCCGCTACGCCGTACAAAATACGGAGCTGTACGCGGATGGAAACAAGGTGGCGCTTCAGGCGGCGAAGGACGAATTGACCATTGTCTACAATCCCTTTACGGATATTGAAAAGCATTGGGCCAAGGAGGAAATTTTGCGGGCGTATCACGCGGGCCTGTTTAAGGGAACCACTCCCACCAAGTTCGCCCCCAATGAGAGCGTCACCCGGGGCATGTTTGTGGCAGTGGTGTATCGGCTGGCCGGGGAGCCCGCCGTGGAGAAGGGCACCGAATTCACCGATGTGCCTAGCCAGAGCTATTATGCGCCTGCGGTGGCCTGGGCTTTTGAGCAGGGCGTGACCAACGGCACCAGCCAGACCACCTTTTCCCCCAATAAGCGGATCACCCGGCAGGAGATGGCCACCATGCTCTACCGGTACGCCAAGGCCGCCGGCGAGGATGTCTCCGACCAGGCCGACCTTTCGGACTTCAAGGACGCCGGCAAGATTTCCGGCTGGGCCCTGGAGGCCATGCGGTGGGCAGTGGCCCAAGAAATCTTGGTAGGTTATAAAGACGGCAGCCTGCTGCCGCGTTATCAAGCGACCCGGGCGCAGGCGGCAACGATTTTCTGCCGCTATGCCGGTCTTTGAGCGTAGGAGGAATGAAGTATGAAAATTAGAAATCGCGTTCTTTCCCTCCTGCTGGCTCTGTGTCTGGTGTTCACCCTGGCGCCCCTGTCGGCCTTGGCCGCGGAGACCCAGACAGTGGACCCGAGCTCCAGCCTGGGCCTTTTGCCCAACGATACTAAGTCTGAAAAGACGGAGCGTCACGAGCTGAAATCCCCTGTGTCGGACGTAGCGGAGGCTCTTGATGCCAACCGTCCCCAGCAGGCTGACGAGCAGGAGGCCGGCTCCGTGACGGCCAAGCCCATGGAAAACCCCGGCGTGGACCTCAAGCAGGACCCCACCCAGTCAGAAGAGGTGGAAGACCTGTATTCCGCCGATGAGACCGTCCGCATCATTGTGGTGCTGGAGAGCAAGTCTCTGCTGGAGCAGGGCTGCTCCGTGGCCGACATTGCCGGCAGCGGGCAGAAGGTAACAAATAAGGTTCAGTCCCTGCGGGAGCAGCAGGACGCCCTGGCCCGGACCATCGAGACCGAGGTCCTGGAAGGCGAGACCCTGGAGGTCAAATATCATTACAACGTGGCCATCAGCGGCCTTGCCATTGAGGCGCCCTACGGAGCTCTGGAGGAAATCCAGAACCTGGAAGGGGTAAAAACCGCCTTTGTGGCTCCGGTATATGATGTCCCGGAGGACCAGGTCCAAGGCGGCGAGGTGGCCGAGCCCTTTACATACGCCACCTCCGGCAGCTTCGGCTCCGCCCAGACCTGGCAGGAGACCGGCTACACCGGCGTAGGCATGCGGGTGGCCGTGGTGGATACGGGTCTGGATCTGGACCATCCCTCCTTCGCCGCGGAGCCGGAGACCACGGATACCTCTCTGGCCAAGGCGGAGATTGCCGGCGTTCTGGAATCTCTGAACGCGTATACCGCCTATACCCAGAGCAATGCGGTCAAGCTCAGCGTGGACAATTTGTACCGCAGCGCAAAGGTCCCCTACGCGTTCAACTATGTGGACGCCAGCCTGGACGTCACCCACGATAAGGACGGGCAGGGCGACCACGGTACCCACGTGGCCGGCATTGTGGCGGCCAACAAGACCGAGGGCACCGACGCCGTCGGCGTGGCCCCGGACGCGCAGCTTTGTATTATGAAAGTCTTCGGCATGAACGGCGGCGCTTATTTTGACGACATCCTGGCCTCCCTGGAGGACTGCTTCCGGCTCAATGTGGACGCGGTGAATATGAGCCTGGGTTCTCCCGCGGGCTTCTCCAGCGAGTCGGCGTATATTGATGAAATTTTTGAGACCATTGAGCGCAGCGATATGGTGGTAGCCATTTCCGCGGGCAACAGCTATTCCGCGGCCTATATGAACGGCTATGGCACCAACACCAACCTGACCCAGGACCCGGACAACGGAATCGTGTCCTCTCCGGCCTCCTATACCGGCACCACGGTGGTGGCCAGCCTGGAGAACGGCTCCCTAAAGGCCAACTACCTGATGGTGGGCGGCGAGCAGGTGCCTTTCTCGGATGTGGCGGCCACGGCCTTCACCTCTCTGACCGGCAAAAAGCTGGAGTACATCATGATCCCCGGTCTGGGCGCCCCGTCCGATTTTGAGGGCTTGGCGGTCACCGGCCGGATCGCGGTGATCTCCCGGGGCGACCTGTCCTTTACGGAAAAGCAGGAGAACGCCTACAACGCCGGCGCGATTGCCTGTATCGTCTATGACAACGTGGACGAGGCCCTGCTGAACATGCAGGACGCGGGCGTGCTGCCCAACGTGGCCGTGACCAAGGCCGGCGGCGAGCTGCTTGCCGCCAACGCCAAAGACGGCGTGGGGACCCTGGAGGTCATGCCCGCAGACGACATGGTGGTCGTCCCCAATCCCGCAAGCGGCACCATGAGCGACTTCTCCTCCTGGGGCGTGTCGCCCAATCTGGAGCTGGTGCCTGACGTGACGGCGCCCGGCGGACAGATTTATTCCACGCTGAATAACGGAAAATTCGGTATGATGAGCGGCACCTCCATGGCCTCGCCCCATATCGCGGGCATGAGCGCCCTGGTGCTGCAGTACCTGCGGGACACCTACAACCTTACAGAGGCCCAGACCCACACCATCGCGGAGGCTCTGATTATGAGCACCTCCAAGCCTGTGGTGGAGGGCTCCGGCGTTTTCTACTCTCCCCGAAAGCAGGGCGCCGGCTCGGCGAATGTCTATGACGCCGTGACCTCTCCGGCTTATCTCACCGTGAACGGCGGTACGCCCAAGGTCTCTCTGGGGGACGACAACAGCCGCAAGGGCGCGTATACCTTCTCCTTTGAGATTAACAATCTGACCGATCAGCCTCTGACCTACGCCTTAGATGGCTCGGTCCTCACCGACCAGGCGGACCTGACCTACGAGGCCCAGGGCTACACCTTTATGGGCGAGACCTCCCGCCAGCTGGACGCGCAGATGCAGTTCGGCACCCAGAAACGGTCCCTGCCCCTGTCCTACGACGCCAACGGCGACGGCAAGGTGGACCTGAACGACGTGCAGTACCTGCTGGACGGCGTCAACGGTCTGGAGGAGCTCAGCGAAGCGACCCAGAAGGCTTTTGACCTCAACGGCGACGGCCTGCTGGACACGGCCGACGTGCAGCTTCTGTACGTAAAGATCACCGAGGGCCTGGCTGAACTGACCATGGTGGAAGTGCCCGCCAAGGGCTCCGTCACCGTCACAGTCAGCATGACCCTGACGGCGGAGGATAAAGCGTATCTGGACGCCTACTATGAGAACGGCATGTATGTGGACGGCTTTGTCCGCTGCTATGCCCAGGACAAGGGCGGCGTAGACCTGAGCCTTCCCTTCCTGGCCTTCTACGGCGACTGGAGCGACGCCCGCATCTTCGACAGCGGCTGGTACTACGAGAGCCAGGACGAGCTGGAGTACAACCGGTATCCCAACGTCCTGTTCACGGAGTTCGGAGCTTCCAGCTCGAATCTGGGCCTGAACCCCTACATCCTGGAGCCCTATGACCCCAGCCACAACATGGTGTCCCCCAATGGGGACGGGTATGTGGACAGCGTGTCTGAGATATACCTGGGCATGCTGCGTAGCGCCAAGATGCTGGACTTCACCTGGACCAACCCGGCCACCGGCGAGGAATACTTCAGCGCCCAGGCCAATTACGCCCGCAAGAGCTACTACAACAATGCGGCGGGCATCTGCATCCCCTTTGTTTACAGTCAGAATATCTCCACGCAGTTTAAGTTCCAGGACGCCAGCGGCCAGCCCCTGCCCAACAATACCAAGCTGGAGCTGACCATCACCGGCTACCTGGACGATGGGGACGACAAGGCCGATGAGCAGATCACCGTTCCCGTAACCATCGACAACGAGGCCCCGCAGCTGTACACGGATGAGATCGCCTACCTGTACAACCCCTACGCGGACGGCCGCCGTCTGGAATTCTACGTTTCGGACAATCAGGCCATCGCCGCCGTCGTTACGCTGACCCAGGCCGGCGAACCCATCGAATATATCCCCGTGCAGGTGGAGCCGGGTAAGAAAACCCTGGTCTCGATTGACGTGACCGATTATGATTCCACCTTTACCCTGGCGGTCTGCGATTACGCCTGCAACGAGACCTATTATGAGATCTCGTTCTCCGGCGAAAACAACGTAAAATTCGACGCCTTCTACGGCTACCGCATGTACAGCGTGGTTCCGGTCGGAAATTACAATTACGCCACCACAGCTTACAACGGCTGGTACTCCTTTGAAAGCGCCGATAGCATGCTGATGCACGAATCCGCTTATGATACCGGCAAGGCCGGTGTTTCCGCTGCGGAATATGTGGGCGGCTTTGTGATCGGCGTGGACGAAAATAGCCAGATCTTCGTTATGAAGGCCGGCGACTGGAACCGGATGACGCTGGGAACCCTGGAGCTGGACGGCCAGGTATATCCGGCTCTGGATATGGCCTTTGACTACACAACCAAAACTCTTTACTGTCTGACCGACGAGCTGGAGGCCGGCGCCGGCGGCCATCTGGTCAAAATCAATTATCTCACCGGGGCCGTGACGGACGTAGGCGCGGTGACTGGTATCCGCAGCGATACCGCCCAGGGCGTGACCCTGGCCTGTGATAACGCTGGGGTTCTGTACACCATCGATTACTCCACCGGCGCTCTATACACGGTGAACAAGCAAACCGCCGCGGCCACGCTGGTGGGGCAGACGGACTATGCGCCCCAGTACGGCCAGTCCATGACCGTGGACCACGAGACCGACGAGTTGTATTGGTCCGCCTATCAGGGTTATACCGGCGCCAGCGCCTTCTACCGGGTGGACAAAAATACCGGCGAACTCACCAAGGTGTCCGACGTGCAGCACAACGGCGAGATGACCGGCCTGTTCAAGCCCTACCGGTCTGAAGAAGCCCTGTTCCCCGCCGAGGCGGAGAACACGGGCCTGTGGCTCTCTGAGGACAGCTTATATCTATCCGTGGGCAGGACCGGAAAGCTCCTGTGCCGGCCGGTGCCCTATTACAGCGCCCTGCCGGAGCTGACTTGGACCAGCTCGGAACCCAGTGTGGTCCAGGTGGAAAACGGCGTGCTGACTGCCCTGTCCGCGGGCAGCGCGGAGATCACCGTGGCCAGCGCGGACGGCGCGCTCAAAGCCACCTGCACCGTGCAGGTCAGTGCGTTCAGCGGCTCTTTGACCGGCTTTGACGTGGGAGAGGGCATGGCTTGGTTCCGGCTGGAAAACGTCGCAGACACGGAGCATCCCACCTATGTGGAGGATGCCATCGACGGTTCCGCCACCTTCCTGTCCGCCGCCTACCGGGACGGCTCGATTTACACGTTTGATTACAGCGGCGGCTTCTATAAGCTGGACGCGCAGACCCTGCAGGGCGCCAAGCTGGGCTCCGCCAACTCTATGGTCATCGCCATGGCCTTCAATTACAAGGACGGTTACCTGTACGGCCTGGAGTACGTCACCCAGGGCTGGGATTCCTTCTTCTACCTGGTGCGGGTGAATCCGTCTACCGGCGAACTGGCCCGGGTGGAGGAACTGGACCCCATGGTCTATGGTCAGCCCGTGGGCGGTATGGCCATTGACTATGACGGCAATTTCTACTTTGTCGGTATGGATGCCGAGACCTACGCCACCACGCTTGTGAAATTTACGGTGACGGGCGACACGGTCTCTGCGCCGGAGGTCGGCGTAATCAACGGCTATGATCTCTACGATTTCTCCTCTCTGGTTTACAGCCAGGAGAATGAAGGTCTCTTCTGGGCCAACTCCGCGGACGGCCAGCTGGTCTGGCTGGATCCTTCCGATCTGGAGCAGGTCAACGCCATTTCCGTCGGCACCATCGGCAAGGGCGGAATGGTTAGCATGTGCCTGGTGGCGCAGCCCGAGGCGGAACCTCAAGTGCCTGACGTGGCGGTCACAGATGTCAGCATTCCCAGAAGCTATCTGTTGCTGGCCGGGGGCACGACCTCCGCTTCCCTCAGCGCGCTGCCCTGGAACGCCAGCGCCCACGCCACCTATTCCACTGCGGATCCCACCGTTGCCACTGTGGACCAAAACGGCGTGATCACCGGCGTCAAGCCCGGCGTCACCCAGCTGATGGTCAGTGTGCGGGGCTGGGAGCAGGAGCTGGTCGCACCGATTCAGGTGACCAAATCCACAGGGAATCTCTATGGCTTCCTGATGTCGGACTTCCTCTACGCCGGCGATCTGTGGATTTCCATCCCGGATACGGCCCCGGAGACCGCTACGACCCTGGACGCCAGTGCGTTCCCCTTCACCGTAACTGCCGGCGCGTACTATGACGGCTACGTTTACGCAGTGGGGCAGGGCGACGCCTCCTACAACTATAAGCATCAGGTCCTGAAGGTGAATCCGGCGGACTACACCTACGAGGTCCTGGCGAAAGCGGACTATGGGGTCTGCGACATGGCCTTCGATTACACCACTGGCGCCATGTACGTCATGATTTCCGGCGGCGTTTACAAGGGTGCCCTGGGGCAGATGAACCTAACTACGGGTGAAATTACACCAATCGCGGAATCGGGCAAGAACCTGATCACGCTTTGCGCCACCGACGAGGGCAAGCTCTACGGCATCGACGAGGCGGGTGATCTGTATCAGCTCGACAAGCTTACCGGTGAAGCCACCCTGGTGGGCAGCACAGGCGTCACGGCCCATTATGCCCAGAGCATGACCTATGATTACAACACTGGGAATGTCTATTGGACCCAGGTAGACGCCACCAACCGCAGCAGCCTGCGTCTGGTGGACCTGGACACGGGTGTGACCACATCGCTGGGTATGGTCGGCGCCTCCGGCGGCCAGGTATCGGCTCTGTTCACCGTGCCGGAGACCGAGCCCACCGTGCCGACTTCGATTTCCCCGGAAAAAATTGCGCTATTTGAGAAAAACACAGTGGTCGTGGGCCAGACCGTCAGCCTCAATGCTGTGGTTCTGCCCGTCAGCGTGGCCAAGGTGGACCAGGAGCTGACCTGGACCTCCGACTCGACCTCCGTTGCCACGGTGGATAGTCAGGGCGTGGTCACCGGCGTGAGCGCCGGCACCGCCAATATCACCGCAAAAGCCTCCAACGGCGTGACGGCTACCTGTCAGGTTCTGGTCACCCAGCAGCCCAGGCAGTTCCACGCCTACGACGAGACCAACCGGCAGTGGATCCGCTACAATGCCCAGGACGCCTCTGTCACCGTCCTGCGAAAGGACGCGGCAGACGAGAAGAAGATCCAGGCCTCCGCGTTCACGGGCAGCGACCTGTATGCCTACGACATTGACGGACGCTTCTATTCCATTGACACCGAGACCTTCCAGAGGACCAAGCTCAGCGACGGCCTGTATGGAAAGACCATCACCTATACCTCGACAGATTGGACGGGAGCTCCTGTGGAGACTATATGCACCTATTTCCCGGTGGATATGTCCTACGACGATGCCACAGGGACCCTGTATCTGCTGTACTTTGCGGTGGACGAGGATGGATATAAGGTTTATGGCGGGATAGCCGAGGTGGATACGGCCACCGGCGAGGTGGAGGATGTTATGAACTCCACGGAGTGGGTGCCCGGCAACCTTCTGGTTATCGACGGAATGGCCTTTGCGGTAGACTGCTTCGTATCCGGTATCCTGTGCCGCGTGGACCTCAACAGCGAGGACATGCTCGTGGAGCAGCAGTCCCTGGTGCAGGGCTGTTGGGGCGATGTGGACAGCGGCCGCGGTTTCATCCGGGATCCGTATACCGGCCAGGTATACGCGATTCGCGATCTCGGCTCCGGTTCCATTCTCTATCAATTCAATTTGAACGACGCCGACATAGTTGGCATCGGGGAAATTGGCTCCGGCGTTGTGCTCAACGGCCTGTTCCTACAATAATTGCTTTCTCTGTTTTTCTTCCTTCCTTTTGGATTCGGGGCGGCTTGCCGCCCCGAATCCGTATTTTTAATTAAAAATCATGCCGCCCCAGATGCGGCGGCATGTACAACTTGGAAGCTCCAAGGGCCGTCAGGCGTACCTGTTGACCATGGAAAGTAGGAAACGACCTGCGGTCATGCCGCGGGCGAGCGCAGCTCGCCCCTAGGAGAGTGCGGTTTAATGGGGAGACTGTAGGGAACGACCTGTGGTCGTTCCGCGGGCGAGCGCAGCTCGCCCCGACATGGAGCGACCGGAATCAAAGGAATTAAGGGGAATCTACGGTCCCTGACGCAATCAAGCAGCGGTATGCGTTACGGACTCGGTAAGCTGACCGTTGGCGGCCTGCAGCATGTTTTCCAAAAAAATTCCGTAGCCGGTGGTGGGATCGTTGACCAGGACGTGGGTTACGGCGCCAATAAAGCGGCCATCCTGGAGAATCGGGCTGCCGGACATGCCCTGCACGATACCGCCCGTGGCCTCCAGCAGCGCGGGGTCCGTCACATGCAGCAGCAAATTACGGCCGCAGGCCTTTTCCCCGGGATAGACCTTCAAAATTTCCACAGAATATTCCCGAACCTCCGTACCACTCACATTGGACAAAATAGTTGCAGAGCCGGTATGAATTTCAGAAATTTCCGCAACAGGCAAAGCGATGCCCTTCCAACCTGCAGGAGAGGTCCCAAAAATACCGCATTTTGTATTGGCGGAAAGCGTGCCAATGATGTCGTCTTCTTGAAAGGCGCCCCGGAGCTGGCCTGGTGCGCCAACTTTTCCTTTTTTTACCGCTACGACCTCCGCGTCCAAAGCGTTTCCGGATTTTAGAGGTAAAAGATTGCCCTCACTGTCGCTGACCCCATGTCCCAGGGCGCCGAAACGGCCGGAATTTGGGTCATAGTAGGTGACTGTTCCTACACCGGCGATCCCTTCGCGGACGTAAATGCCGAGACGTTTCTGCCGGTCCTGGGTGTCCTGAGGGGTTAGGGTGATGTTCAGCTCCTCCTGTCCCCGCCGGACGGTGAGTACGACGTTTCCCTTAGCCTGGCTCACGGCCTTTTGGAGATCCTCCGCTGTTTCTATGGGCTGGCCGTCTACCTTAATTAAAATGTCCCCGGTTTTGAGCCCCGCCTTCTTGGCGCTCTCGCCCAGCGTCGCGTCAAAATCCGCAATCGCCAGGCCGTTGGCCTCCAGCTCCAGACCGATGGTGCGGCCCACGGGTACCAGGAGCTCCGCGGCCAAGGCCGAACCACTGAGAATTACCATGATAAGCACTGCGCAAGCAGCGCGAATTCCAAATTTTCTCATTTTCTCCATCCTTTCAAATCAATTGCTTCCGCAGTATCTAATATGTCGAAAAGCCGGAAATTCAGTCGTGCCATGTCCTAGAAAAAACATGCGCGATTTCCTGATGCCGTATCAAAAACCGCCGCAGCCAAAAAGGCAGCGGCGGCATGGTAAGAAAAAATTGATAAAAATGAGAAAAAAAGGCTGCAATTTGTTTCAAAATCAAAGAGTCAGAGCCTGAAAATAGGTGTGCAGCGGCAGCAGCGCCTTCAGGGCGCGGCGCACCTGGCCGGCCAACTCTTTGCCGTAGAGCCCGGGCCCGGCAGGCACGGAGACGGCGGCTTCTAGATTGTCCTTCCAGCCGTAATAGGGCAAGAGCGCCGGGTCCGGGGCGGGCTTGGGCCTGCGGTAGCACCGGGCAGTCAGGGGGATGCCAGCGGTGGCCTGGACCTGCTCCAAAAGCCGGGGAAATCCCTGGGGCCTGACCTCCAAGTCCCGTCGAAAGGCCTCCATGGCGGCGGCCCTGGGCTGCCAGAGCAGGAATCCATAACTGGCGCCCTCCGGCCTGATTTCAAAAAACAGCGCCGGGTGCTGGCTCCAGGAATCCACCTCACGGCGAATGCAGAGCCAGAGGCTCTCCTTATAAAGCGTGTCCGGGTGCAGCCGGGCGTCCCGGTAAATCCGGGAGACCTTCAGCGCCAGGCCCGGAATGTCCCGAAAATCCGCGAAGACCTCCTGCCCCAAGGCTTTCATGGGATTGTACAGATGCTCTACGTAGGCGGTTTTATGGGCCTCGAACCAGTCCCGGTTGTTGTTGAAGCGAATACCCCAGAGAAAGTCAATGGTCTCCGGAGAAAAACCTTGAAACATACGGTCTCCCCTCTGCCCCGGCCTCCGGGGCTGCAAACGTCAAACTACGGCTATTTTACCGCTTTTTCGACCAATTTGCAAGAGGCCGCAGAGTTTCCGCGCGGAAATTCCTCACTCCGGCGCAAGGCTCTGCCCGCAGCGGGAAAAGGGTTGAAGCCAGCTGGACGGAGAAGCCGCTTTATGGTAGAATGGGAAAGAATCGCACCCGGCTTCGAGCCACAGCGACCCAAAGCCGTAGGTTCGCTTTTGGCGGACCGGACGGAAGGAGGGCGGAAAGGTGCCGCGAGGAATTATGGTCTTTGGAGCAAACGGCAGCGGAAAGTCCACCCTTGGCCCAGTGGTGGCCAGGGAGCTGCGTTTTAAGTATATGGATATCGAGGAGTACCACTTTGTCAAATCAGACATTCCCTACACGGCGCGGCGTTCCCGTGAGGACTGTATCAAGTTCATGCGCACGGATATAAAAAAACACGGTTCGTTTGTGATCTCCGCTGTCATAGGGGATTTTGGAGAGGAAATTTCATCGATGTTTCAACTCGCGGTATGGATATCGGCGCCCCTTGAAACACGCCTGGAACGAATCCGGCGGCGCTCCTGGGAACAGTATGGCGCGCGCGTCCAGGCAGGTGGGGATCTGTACGAACAAAACCTGCGGTTTCTTGATTTTGTAGCTTCGCGTTCCCTATCGGGAATCGAACGATGGGCGGAAACGCTCTCGTGTCCGGTGATCCAGGTTGACGGCACAAAATCCATTGCGGAAAATACAGAGCGGATCATCCGGCAATTCTTGAAAATAGGGAATCAACGGGAGGACGGCCCGTTTGATTGAAGAGCAATTGGCGGAAAAAGAAACCAGTTTATGCAAGAGAGATAGAGTTTTTATCATAGTATGCATCAATGCCCTTGAAAGGCTGGGCTATCCCTACGGCAGTGAGACAGGGAGCGGTTATAGATTTTGGGGAGAGAACGTGCGAAAGGGAACCCTTGGCGGTTCCCTTTCGCATTTCGTTCTTCTAAACAGCTGCAAAGACGGCGCGGCCTGACGAAACCCTTTTGAATCGTTTCGTCATTCTACGGTGACAGACTTGGCCAGATTTCTGGGCTTATCCACGTCGCACCCCCGGGCTAGAGCCGTATAGTAGGCGAAGGTTTGCAGCGGAACAATGCTCAGGCTGGGTTGCAGCAGGGGATGGGTCTCCGGCACGGTCAGCACGTGGTCCGCCGTTTTCTCCGCCTCCTGGGCCAGGGAGTCCAGGGTGAGGCACAGCACGTCGGCGCCCCGGGCTTTGACCTCCTTGACATTGGACATAATTTTGTCAAACAGGCTGCGAATGGTGGCCACGGCAATGACCAGGGTCCCGTGCTCAATGAGGGAAATGGGACCGTGCTTGAGCTCCCCGGCCGCATAGGCCTCCGAATGAACGTAGGCGATTTCCTTGAGCTTCAGGCTGGCCTCCAGACAAATGGCGCTGTCCAGGTTCCGGCCAATGTAAAACACGTCGTGATTGTCGAAGAGGAGAGAGGCGTAGTGCTGGGATTTGGTGATATTCTCGTGGCAGAGGGTCTGTTCCACCAAGTCCGGCAGCAGGACCAGGGAATCCCGCAGGGCGTCCTGCTCCTGAGGCGACAGGGTTTCCAGCTGCTGGGCGATGTACAGGGCCAGAAGGTATATGACGGACAGCTGGGTGGAGTAGGCCTTGGTGGTGGCCACGGCGATCTCAGGTCCGGCCCAGGTGTAAATCACCTGGTCGGCGGCCTTGGCGATGGCGCTGCCCACCACGTTCACGATGGCCAGGGTCTGGGCGCCCCGGCGCTTGGCCTCCCGCAGGGCGGCCAGAGTGTCCGCGGTCTCTCCGGACTGGCTGATGATGACCACCAGGGTGTCCCCGCACAAAACAGGGTCCGAGTAACGGAATTCGGAAGCGGGGATGGGTTCCACGGGAATCCGGCAGGTCCGTTCCAATATGTATTTGCCCAAACAGCCCACATAGTAGGCGGAGCCGCAGGCCACGATGTAAATCCGTTTTAGGCCCTCCAGATAGGCCCGGGAGAGCTTCACATCGTCCAGCACCACCCGGCCGTTTTGAATGCGGGGGGAGAGGGTGGCCCGCAGGGCCTTGGGCTGCTCGTGGATTTCCTTGAGCATGAAGTGGGGGTACCCGCCCCGCTCCGCCGCGGACATCTCCCAGGCGATGTGCTCCGGGGTTTTCTCCACCGGGTCGCCCACGCCGTTGTAAAAGCGGACGGAATTCGCAGTGAAGACCGCCATGTCCCCATCGTCTAGGTAGGCCACCTGCCTGGTGTACTTTAAGATCGCCGGCACGTCGGAGGCGATGAAATTCTCTCCCTGGCCGAAGCCGAAAATCAGCGGGGAGTCCTTTTTCACCGCCACCACGGTGTCTGGGCAGTCCAGGCATAAAATGCCCAAGGCGTAGCTGCCCTCCAGGCGGTAAACGGCTTTGCGAATGGCGCAGAGAAAATCCCCGTGCTTTTGGTAGTAATAGGCAATGAGGTTGGAAACCACCTCCGTGTCCGTGTCGGAGCAAAACTGCATGCCCTTGCCCAGCAGGCGCTCCCGCAGCTGCAGGTAGTTCTCAATGATGCCGTTATGTACCACGGCGATTTTTCCGTCGCAGGAGGCGTGGGGATGAGAATTCTGATCCGAGGGCGCGCCGTGGGTGGCCCAGCGGGTGTGCCCGATGCCCAGCAGCCCCGGCAGGGCGGCGCCGTCTTGGATCTTCTCCTGCAAAACCTGGAGCCGGCCCTTGGCCTTGACAGTGTCCAGGCCCTGGGGGCCGTGGATACAGATGCCTGCGGAGTCATAGCCCCGGTACTCCAATTTGGACAGACCGTCCAACAAAATGGGCGCGGCCTGCTGATGGCCGGCGTAACCAACGATTCCACACATGGATAATAACCTCCAAATCCAGAGTATGCCTGGCGCGCCAAATTCTGCACCTGTCAGACATGTTTGCATTATACAACTTTTTGTGTACAAAAATCAACTGCTAATTTCGCGATTTTTTGACGGCCTGGGAAACCCGCATCCCCTGGCCGTCAAGGTGCAAAGAAAGCGCATTGCGCGGGCGTGAGAGACCGCAGGTCCGCCAGCTGCTTTCTCGTGACGGGAGCGGCACCCCGCTCCAGCAACGCCCTGGCCCCAGCGGAGCCGTCGTCGTTGAGAAAGACCGGACTCCACCCGTGCTTGAGATTGTCAGCCGTCCCGGCCCAGGTGCCGCCGGTCCGCAGAGCCGTCTGGGCCACCAGCGTTTTTTCCGCCAGAATGTGAATTACGGGATTGCGTCCCAGGGCCCGCTGGGACGAGAAGGGAAGGTCGTAGCTGTCCAAGCTGCAATACAGAAGGCCCGGGGCCGGAGGCGTTTTTGCCCGGACGGCCAGGCTGTCCGCCAGGATCACCACGGCGGAACCGCCCGCCCGGCGGCAGGCCTCCTGGGCTGCGGTATCCGCTCCCCGGGCGCCCCCGGAGACCAGAGTAAAGCCCTGCCGGGCGATCTGCGCCCCGGCCTCCGCGGCAAAGGCCCGATTTTCCGGCCGGAGCTCCCTGCTGCCCACCACGGCGATGCAGGGGGCTTGCAGCAGGGAGCAGTCTCCCAGCAGCCAGACCACCGGCGGCGCCTCCCGGCCCAGAGCCCGGGTCAGCCTGCCGGGATACCCGGGGCTGATCCGGGTCAGGCAGCGGATCCCCAGGCTCCAGGCCCGGCGCAGATAGGCCCGAACCGGCCCGTCCTGCTCCAGCAGCGCCAGAATCCGGCCCGCCTCCTGGGGTCCGTAGCCCAGCTGAGTCAGGTCCTGCAGGCAAAGAGGCCGGTTCATGTCCCGGGCACGCAGGGCCGCGGCCCTGCTGCCCAAGGTCCGCAGCTGCGCCAGGGTCAGGGGACGGCGTCCCGGGTCTCCCAGGCTGGAGGCCAGGAGCAGGAAGCCGGTCTCCTGGGGGGTCACCGAAACCGCTTCTTAATTACCGGAACCCGCACCGTCTCCTCCGTTAGGGTGCCGTCCTCGCCCAGAAGCATGGGGCGGATGACGAAGTTGGAGTATTTGGCGATTTCATCCAGCTTGGCCTTCTCCGGGAAGCCTCCTAGGATAGAGTATGCCACACCCTTCCGCTTTGCCCGCCCGGTCCTGCCAATCCGGTGGATATAGTATTCGTTTTCCTCCGGCACGTCGTAATTGATCACGCAGTCCACATCGTCCACGTCGATGCCCCGGGAGGCCACGTCCGTGGCGATGAGGATGGGAAGCTGGCCGGCGTGAAACCGCTGCATGGTCTTTTCCCGCAGGCTTTGCTTGATGTCCCCGTGGATGCACTCGGCCTGAGCGCCGGCCCGCTGAAAGTCGTCGCACAGCCGCTGGCACATGTGCTTGGTGTTGCAGAAGATCATCACCCGCTCAAAGCCCTGGGTGCGGATCAGGCGCAGGCAGGTCTCCTCCTTGGACAGGGGCGTGACCGTGAGGCAGTATTGGTCGATATCCGGCTTGTCCTCCAGCTTGGGCTCCACCGTGATCTCCACCTCGTCCCGCTGGTACATCCAGCTCACAGTCATGACCTCCTGGGAGATGGTGGCGGAGAACAAACCCAGGTTTTTCCGGTTTTTTACCTTCTCCACGATCCGGGTCACGTCCTTGAAGAAGCCCATGTCCAGCATCCGGTCCGCCTCGTCCAAGATAACGGTCTGAACCTGGTCAAAGCGAATATTTTTGCGGTTGTAGTGGTCCATGAGCCGGCCAGGCGTGGCCACGACGATCTGCGGCTTTTTCTCCAGATTCCGGATTTGCGTGGACAGGGACGCGCCGCCGTACAAAACCGCCGCGCGAATCCCGGGGAAATAGGGCAGCAGGCTGCGGAGCTCGTCGCAGATTTGGATGGCTAGCTCTCGGGTGGGCGCCAGAATCAGGCCCTGCACGGCCGGGTTCGCCGGATCCACGTGCTCAATCATGGGAATGCCGAAAGCGAAGGTCTTGCCGGTGCCCGTGGGAGCCTTGGCAATCACGTCATGCCAGGTCAGAAGCGGCGGGATGGCCTCCCGCTGCACGGAGGTGGGGTAGCCGTAGCCCTTTTGCTCCAGAGCCTTCTGCATCGCCTCCGACAGGCCCAGGTCTTGAAAGGTAATTGTATCTGCCATTCGCATGTTCCTTCTTTGTGATCATTTTGAAAAATTATATCAGATTTTCCAGCGTTTTGCAACCAAAGACCTGGAGCGGTCAGATTTTCCGCGGCGGCGGTTCCTTTTTCGGCAAAATTGTGGTACAATGAGGCAAATATGCGGAGGTGGCGGCCATGAGCAAAGCGGACGAACTCTATCGCAAAACCTGTTTGGATATACTCGAGCGCGGGGTCTGGGACACGGACCGGTCCGTGCGGCCCCGGTGGGACGACGGAGCTCCGGCCCACACCATCAAACGGTTCTGCGTGGTGAACCGGTACAATTTGCAAGAGGAGTTCCCGGTGATGACCCTGCGGCGCACGGCTTTCAAAAGCTGTGTGGACGAGCTATTGTGGATCTGGCAGAAAAAGTCCAACAACGTCCGGGAGTTGGGCAGCCATGTGTGGGACAGCTGGGCCGGGCCCGACGGCTCCATCGGCAAGGCTTACGGCTATCAGCTGGGCCGCAAGCACCGGTATCCCGAGGGGGAGTTCGACCAGGTGGACCGGGTGCTCTATGACCTCAAGCACAACCCGGGTTCCCGGCGGATTCTCACCAGCCTGTATAATTTTGAGGATCTGCATGAAATGCACCTGTATCCCTGCGCTTATTCCATGACCTTTAACGTCTCCGGGCGCACGCTCAACGCGATTTTAAATCAGCGGTCTCAGGACATGCTCACAGCAAACAACTGGAATGTATGTCAGTACGCGGTGCTGGTGCACATGCTGGCCCAGGTCTCGGGGCTTGAGGCGGGGGAGCTGGTGCATGTGATTGCAGACTGCCACATCTATGACCGCCATGTTCCATTGGTTGAGAAAATGCTGCAAAATCCCACCTATCCGGCGCCCAAGTTCTGGATGGACCCGGAAATCAAGGATTTTTATGCGTTTACAAAGAATTCTTTCCGGCTGGAGGGCTATCAATACGCGCCCTTCCCGGACAAAATTCCCGTGGCCGTCTGAAGACGGCGGAGAGGAGGCGCCATGGACGCGGTAGTAGCGGTGTATTCAGACTGGGGCCTGGGCCGGGATGGCACGCAGCCTCTGGTTTTGTCCGCGGACCGGCGGTATTTCCGAAGCCTCACAGCGGGGGCCTGCGTCATTGTGGGCCGAAAAACCCTGGCGGATTTCCCTGGGGGGCGGCCCCTGCCCGGCCGGGTGAACTTGGTGCTCTCCCGCCAAGCGTTGGAGGTGCCCGGCGGGCAGGTGGTCCACACCCCGGAGGCGGCGGCCCAGGCCGCGGCGGTGTATCCCAGGGCCTTTGTCATCGGCGGAGCCGGGGTATACCGGGCCATGCTGCCCTGGTGCAGCCGGGTGTATGTGACCAAAATAGACGCAAGGCCGGATTCCGATGTGTTTTTAGAAAATTTGGACCAATCGGCGGAATGGGTATGCGTCCAGGAGGGGCCGCCTGCCTGGGAGGGCGAAATATGCTACCGTTTCTGCGTCTATGACCGTAAATCGAACCCACAGACCGATTGAGGAAACCTGGCAAGGCGAGGTGTACACATCCGCTGTCTCCCTGTAGGGGCGAGCTGTGCTCGCCCGCAGCTTTCACGAGTCGGAATACACTTTCAGCGGGCGACCACAGGTGCCCCTACATTCGCTGAATGAGCCCGCGGAACGCCCGCAGGCCGCCCTACATCCTCTGAATGAGCTTGCAGCTTGCAGAGGCGTGCCTTGCACGCCCGCTGTCTCCCTGTAGGGGCGAGCTGTGCTCGCCCGCAGCTTTCACGAGTCGGAATACACTTTCAGCGGGCGACCACAGGTCGCCCCTACATTCGCTGAATGAGCCCGCGGAACGCCCGTAGGTCGCCCCTACATTCGCTGAATGAGCTCGCAGGCCGCCCGCAGGCCGCCCCTA
>CATXTO010000018.1 GCA_958402445.1 uncultured Eubacteriales bacterium | reverse complement strand
CCACAGGTCGTTCCCTACCCCCTCCGAACCAGACCGCCCTCTGTAGGGGCGAGCTGCGCTCGCCCGCGGAACGACCACAGGTCGTTCCCTACCCCCTCCGAACCAGACCGCCCTCTGTAGGGGCGAGCTTCGCTCGCCCGCGGAACGACCACAGGTCGTTCCCTACCCCCTCCGAAGCAGACCGCCCTCTGTATGGCGAGCTTCGCTCGCCCGCGGAAGGACCCACGGCCGCCCCTACATCGTCCACGACTCAGCGCGTCCCCGCAAACCCTCGCCTGTCGCATTCGTTTCCAAACAAGCCCCTTAGTTACAAAAATGTGCTTACTTTACAAAAGAAACTATCCAGGATAGGATAAGGGTACAGCAAGGAAGGCTGCAAAATCTGTATCCTGGAGGAATGAGACATGAACAAAACTACATTCACGAAAACTGCCCTGGACCAGGGCGAGATGCGCGTGTATGATTTTGGCGCGGTGAAACTCCACGCCTATCAAACCCAGGACCCATTGGACGACGAGGTATTCCTCCTGGAGAAGCAGGGCCAGGTTGTGCTGCTGGAGTCCCCCTGCTTTGTCCAGAACAACCGGGCTCTGACCGCCTATCTGGCGGAGCGGAAGCTGTCCGTGGCCGGCATGCTCCTGGCTTATCACATGGCCGGCGGCACGTTTCTGCCGGAGGCGAGAAAATACGCCACCCGAAACGCCGACGCCTACGGCCACCAGGGCAGGGGAAGGTCCCTCATCGACGGCTTCACCGCCGCCTTCGGCCCACGCTTCGACGGGACCCTCCACACGGTTACGGATTACCTGGAGGCAGGCGTCTGCACCATCGGCGGCATTTCCTTCCGCATTCTGCCCACGCCGGAGGCCTTCGATGTGGAAATCCCGGAGCTCAACGCCGTCTACACCCACATGCTGGGGCATGACTGCCACTCCATCGTAGCCGGGCCCGCGCACGCCGACGCCATGCTCCGGCAGCTCCGGGGCTATTTGGACAAGGGCTATACCCTGGTACTGACCTCCCACTACACACCGGAGGATTTGAAGGACGTCCGGACCAAGCTGGAATACCTGGAGAATCTAAAGCGCATTGCCGCCCTGTGCTGCGACAGGCAGGCATTCCTGGAGGAGGTCCGGCGCCAGTACGGCAGCTACGGCGGGGATCATTATTTAGACATGACCGCGGAATTCTTCTTCCCCCAATGACCGGCAGGCTGGGGACGGAGCATTGGGCGAAATCAGGAGGGAACCTATTTTGCATGACGCGCAAATTCAGATGTTGGCCGACGCGATTGCCGGCGCCGACGCGGTCCTCATCGGAGCAGGAGCCGGGCTCTCCAGCGCGGCGGGCTTTTCCTATGCCGGACCGCGATTTGAGCAGGCATTTCCCGATTTTATCGCCCGCTACCGCTTCCCGGACATGTACGCGGGCGGCTTCTACCCCTTTCCCTCCCCGGAGGAGTTCTGGGCCTACTGGAGCCGCTATATCTGGATCAACCGCTACCGGGACCCCCCGGGCCCCGTGTATCAGGACCTGCTGGAGCTGGTGCGGGAAAAAGCGTATTTCGTCCTGACCACCAACGTGGATCATTGCTTCCAGCGGGCGGGATTCGACAAGAGCCGCCTGTTTTACACCCAGGGCGATTACGGCCTGTGGCAGTGCGCGGCGCCCTGTCACGAAAAGACCTATGATAACGAGGGGTCCGTCCGACGGATGGTGGGCGAGCAGAAGAACATGCGGGTTCCCTCCGGGCTGGCGCCTCGCTGTCCCCGCTGCGGCGGGCCCATGACCATGAACCTACGCTGCGACGACAGCTTTGTGCAGGACGAGGGCTGGTATGCGGCCAGGGACCGCTATCTGGCTTTCCTGCGGCGGTACGCCGGCGCCCACGTTCTCTTCTGGGAGCTGGGCGTGGGCGGCAATACCCCGGGCATCATCCGGTATCCCTTTCAGCGGATGGCGGAGCAAAACCCCAGGGCGGTGTACGCCCGGGTGAATTTAGAGGCGGCCTGGCAGCCGCCGGGGCTGACCGGGCGGTCCATCTGCATCTTGGGGGATTTGGGGCGGACTCTGGCCCTTCTGAGAAAGGAGCTGAAAACATGACCCAGGCGCAACGGCGGATCTTCCTGATCCGCGCCATACAGGCGGAGCTGCCGCAGTACCGCGCGCCTAAAATCCCCTCGGAAGAGGCGGATCAGAAACGGCTTCTGCGCTCTTTGATGAACGTGCGGCCTCCCCTTCCGGCCTCGGCTGACTTCCTGCGCGTGCAAGACGCCTACTTGTCGGAGGAAATCAACCAGCGTGGAATCGTGGAAAGCGCCGCTTTCTCCCCTACGCGCGCCGACAACCGCCTCTTTCTCTGGCAGGGCGATATAACCCGCCTGAGGATAGACGCCATCGTCAACGCGGCCAACAGCAGCCTTTTGGGATGCTTTCAGCCCTGCCACACCTGCATCGACAACATCATTCACTCCCTCTCGGGCGTTCAGCTTCGGCTGGCCTGCCACGAAATCATGCAGGCGCAGGGGCATGCGGAAGCGACGGGGACCGCCAAGATTACGGCGGGGTATAACCTCCCCTGCGGGTATGTTCTGCATACGGTCGGGCCGGTCGTCTCCGGGCGGCTCCGGGCGCGCGACTGCGAGCTTTTGGCGAGCTGTTATCAATCCTGTCTGGAGTTGGCCGTGAAGAACGGGGTGCGGTCCCTGGCCTTTTGCTGCATCTCCACCGGCGTCTTTTGTTTCCCGCAGGATCGGGCCGCCGAGATCGCGGTGCGGACCGTCTCCCGCTTCCTGACCAACAACCCGTCCATCCGGCAGGTCGTATTCAATGTCTTCACCGACCAGGACCTGGCCATCTATCAAAAGCTGTTGGAAAACGAAATAACCCCCCCTTAAATAGACGTTCCACTCTTGGACGTCTATTTTTTACAGACTTGCAACCTAAAATTTACCGGATTGTAAGACGATTCCGCATCATCGGAGATCGTTCAAATCAATCATGGATACCATGATGCTATTCGGTGAAATTAAGCCTTGCATATGACGATGCAAAGAATTATGATGAATTATGAAACCATTGGATGTCCTTGGAAAAGAAAGCAGGTGCCAGAGTGTCGAATAAAATCTTGTTGGTTGACGATGAAAAAGACATTGTGAATCTCATGGAAGAAGTGTTGAACAAAGAGGGATTTGGGTCAGTGCGGAAAGCCTATACCGGCATGGAAGCCTTGGAAGTTTGCCGAGAATTTCAGCCGGATGTCGTCGTCCTGGATATTATGCTTCCTGATCTGGATGGCTTGGAAGTATGCAAACAAATTCGTGCGTTTTCTTACTGCTCCATCCTGTTCCTGTCCTCAAAAAACGATGATATCGATAAGATTCTTGGCCTGTCTTACGGCGGTGACGATTATATCACAAAACCGTTCAGCCCGCGTGAAGTGGTGTTCCGGGTCAAGGCCCAGCTGCGCCGCCAGCAATATCAAAGCGCCATTTCCAAGAATGATATGGCTTGTTTGACTGTCGGGCCGATTTCAATTGATAAAGAAAGCTGCCAGGCTTATAAGAATGGGCAGGAAATTGGACTGACTGGCCGCGAGTTCCTGCTGTTGTCCCATCTGATGGAGAACGCGGATCAGATCATCAGCAAAGAACGGCTCTATGAACAGGTGTGGGGCGAGTACAGCAGTATTTGTGATAACACAATCATGGTGCATATCCGGCACCTGCGAGAAAAGATTGAAGATACCCCATCCGACCCTAAGCAGCTCATTACGGTAAAAGGTCTGGGCTACAAGCTCAAAAAGAGGATGGAATAGATGAAACGGTCCGGCTATCGCACGATATTCCATATTTACCTGATTTTCTTTCTCTCGCTGCTGGGGACGGTCCTGCTGGCCGGCGTCCTTTTTCTTCAAACCGTTTTTATTCAGACACCCAATGGCGCAAGCGTGAGAAGCGACTGGCCCAAAGCATTCACGGAGGCGTTTCGCAGCCAGATCATCTTCCTCGACGCCGCGCCACAGATTAAGCAGGCAGGGATCGAGTTGTTGCAGGAGAATGAGGTGGGCATCCAGATCTTAGACGCCTCCGGCCGTGAAGTGACCAGCTACCAAAGGCCGGAACAGGCCCCCACGTCCTATTCCAGTGCAGGACTGCTGCAGCTCCTTCAAACAGGAAAATTGGAGGACAGCGCAATGACCGTCTTTGCAGGCATCGCCTCCAACGCCGGGGAGCAGTACGCCTATCTCCTGTACTTCCCTGTGCATGTCTCCAAGGTGACGATGTATGTCAACGGCGAACAATTCACAGGCGGCAAAGCAATCCTTTTACCGATCCTTTCGGCGCTGCTTCTGCTTGTCCTGATTTCGGGCGTCCTCTATGGGCTTTTTACCACGAAGGCGATGAAGCGGCTGACGGCTGCCGTCCACGAAATTGCCGTTCGCAGCTATCTTCCCACGCAAGGCCATGGCGTGTTCCATGATTTGTACGACAGCCTGAATACGCTGGACGCAGAAATCAGGGCCAGCGACCATCTCCGGGCGCAGACAGAAAAAATGCGGGAGGAGTGGATCGCCAACATCACCCACGACTTGAAAACGCCCCTTTCTCCCATCAAGGGGTATGCGGAGATCTTGCGGGAAACCAGCGGCGGGGACCGGGAGTGGTGCAGCCGTTATGCTGGGATTATGCTGAAAAACGTCTCTTATATGGAGGCCCTGATCGACGACCTGAAGCTGACCTACCAACTGGAAAATGGGATGCTCCCCATCCGCCGCGACAAGCAGAACATCGTCCGTTTTCTCAAGGAGCTTGCCATTACTATTTTGAACACCCCGGAATATGAAAAGCGTGTCATTCACTTTGAAAGCGCGGAAGAAACCATACCTTTTTCGTTTGACCAAACGCTTTTTAAAAGGGCCTTTCGGAACCTGGTCATCAATGCCTTTGTGCATGGGCAGGAGAGCACCGAAGTCACCCTGCGCATTACAGCATCCGATACCGCATTCCAGATCGTCGTTGCTGATAATGGGGCGGGCATGCAGCCGGAAGTGAAAGAGCACCTATTCGACCGCTACTATCGGGGAACAAATACCGAGCAAAAGCCCGAAGGAAGCGGGTTGGGCCTTGCAATTGCCAAAAGTATCTTCGAACTGCACGGCGGCAAGGTCACTGTTTCCAGCATTCTGACTGTCGGCACCACTTTTCAAATCGACTTTCCATCCCGTTAAGGTTAATTAAGGTTGCCTACAAGCTGAATTAAGGTTGGCAGAGTATCATTGTTTCAATGATAGCTGCCAACCTTTTTCTTTCTTACTTTGGAAGGGGGAGAACATGAAAGCGAACTTGAAAAAAACGATCCCTTATCTACTAACTGTCGTGGCCACGGCCTGTGTCTGTTTCGCACTGGTGGCCGTTTTCTTGCGTCCGCAGCCTCTGGAGATCGGCACGGTCGATCTAAACACGGTCTCAGATGGTACGTATATCGGCGTATGTCAAAATAAAATCCTCTTCGCTGTCGTTTCGGTCGCGATCCAGGACCACGAGATCACCGGCATCGAGGTCGTGGAACACAAAGCCGCCTACCTGGAGCAGGCGGAACAAATTGCCGGGGCCGTCTGCACCAAGCAATCCTTGGAGGTCGACGCCATCACCGGCGCTACCCTCACCCGCGACACCATGTTAAAAGCAATCGAAAACGCATTGGAGGACGCCGCAAATCCTTCCGATAGAAAGTAGGTGCTATGTTGAATATCATCCTGAAATACATCCTCACAAATGTAAAAGAGCGGAAAATGAGAACCGCGGTCATGCTGCTGTCCATCCTGCTCTCCACCACGCTGCTGTTCGTGTCATTTTCCATTGGAGCCTCCTATGAGAGCGCACAGCGGAAAATGGCGCGGGGGAGGGCCGGCAGCGCCACCCTCTCGGTCACCGCCGTGGAGGGAGAAATTGAGCCCGAAGCCCTGCCGGAGCTGCCGGGCATCCGGGCCAGCGTGGGAATGCTGGAGGGAGCGGCCCTCTATCATGAAAACGGCTATTATGAAACGGTGGACCTGATCGGCGCGGATTTATCGAGGCTGGGTGAAATCAACCCGCCACGCCTGGCGGACGGCGGTGAGATTGCTGATTTTACGGGGAATCAGGTGATATTGCCGGACCGCTTTACCGCAAAATACGGGATCACGGCGGGCGATACGGTCACGCTGCAAATTGGAGGCCAGCCGGTTTCTTTGAAAGTGGCCGCAATCGCCGCCTATGATACCGTTTTCCTGAGACACACAAGAGGCGTCACCGCCCTGCTGCCCCTTTCCACTTTGTCCGGGCTGCTGGACCAAAAGGATGGATACACGGAACTACTCGTTGCGCCCTTTGAGGGAACGACGACTGCCGAACTGAAAAACGAACTGGCCGCGGCCCTGCCCGACGGCAGATACCGGGTGGCCGAGGTGGTCAACGAGGCGCAGATTGCCGCGGATGCAAGGCAAAAATCCATGCCGTTCTTCCTGATCAGCTTTTTCTCTCTGACCATGAGCATCTTCATTATCTACAGCAGCTACAAGGTGATTACCCTGGACCGTCTGCCGATTATTGGAACATTCCGCAGCATGGGGGCGACGCAAAAGGCTGTGACCCGTCTTCTCCTGTTGGAAAGCGCGCTGTACGGTGTCATGGGCGGCCTGCTTGGCATTCCGGCAGGCGCATTGGTGCTGAAACTGATTTTACAGGGAATGGGACAATCGCTCTGCCAGGGCATTGAGATCCCTGTCGTGATCTCTCCCTCCAGCATTCTTTTTTCCTTTGTTGTTGCGGTCGTTGCTTCCCTGCTTTCCGCATGGCTCCCGGTGCGCCGGGCGAGCCGCCTGCCCATCAAAGATGTGGTGCTGGGCGGCGTGGAAGAAAAGCGGGTTCCCCAGCGGTTCATCGTGGGGGCCGGCGTCGCGCTTTTCATCCTTTCCATCATCCTCCCCAAGCTGGCATCCGGAAAAATGCTGTACCTGGCCGGGGGCTTTTCCCTGTTGGGTCTGATCGCCGCCACCATCCTGATCGTGCCGCAGCTGACGAACCTGCTCTCGATGGGATTGGAGCATCTCTTTGGCGCGGTCTTGGGAAATGAGGGCCGGCTCGCCGCCCGGAATATGCGCGACAACAAGAACACCGCGCAGAACATCACCCTGCTGTTTATCAGCATCTCCGCCGTAATTGCGATCACTGTGGTGGGGAATTTTGTCACCACCTATGTCAGCGACGTTTTCAATGGCGCCGAACTGGATGGGTTTGCAGACGGGTATATGGAGCCGGACTTTGTGGAACAGGTCAAACAGATGGATGGCATTGGAAAGGTGCTTCCCGTCTATGCATATGAGAATCAGATGCAGGCCGGCGGCGTGACCCTCAGCCGGCTGGAAGCAACCGATCATTTGGAATGGTACGGCCCCATGCTGGCGCTTCACTATACGGAAAACGGTATGCAGGAGCAGGCGGTCTCCGCCTTTGCCGGGGAGCGGGCCATCCTGCTAAGCGAGCGCTGCATAGCGCGCACCGGCTTTGCCATCGGAGACACCCTGACGCTGGCTTGCGCCGCCGGGCAAAACGATTATCAGGTTGTGGGCAGCTTCCAATCTAGGGCCACGGACGTAGAGGCGGTGATTTCCTCCACTTACGCAGTGTCCGATTTTGGCGCTTCCGCCTATGACTTCCTCGCCTATACCGCCGCGGACCCGGACGCCATTATGGTACAGATCCGGGATCTGTTTGGCGACACCTCGAACTGGAGCCGGACGGTGGAGGAGTTCAACGCGGACGCCCTTTCCACCGTGGGCGCCTTCTTACAGCCCATGCACAGCATGACCTATTGCATTCTCCTGCTGGCAGCCGTGGGGGTCATCAATAATCTGTTGATCAACTACATGCAAAAGCGGCGGACCATCGCCATGTATAAGTCCGTGGGGCTCTCCAACCGGCAGAACAGAAAGATGACGTTAATCGAGGGCTTTTCCTCCGGCCTGATCGGGGCCGTCATTGCAATCTTCGTCTCCTACATGGAGATCCAGACGATTTTCCTTGTGGCAGGTCCCAAGATCTCCATGGCGCCGGAGCTGGACGCCGCTATCTTTCTGACCGCCGGCGGCATGGGGATTCTCGTGACCCTGCTCGGCTCCGTCGCTCCGATCTGTAAGAGCCGCAGGATGAGATTGGTGGAGGAAATTAAGTTTGAATAATACAGGAAGATGGGAGGTCTTTTGATGAAGCAGACAGTCGGCAGGATTGCCGTTGAAGGGAACCATATTGTAAAGGATTTTCGCCTTGGCGGCACGACCACCAAGGTGCTCCAAGATATTTCTCTACAGGTCATGCAGGGAGAATTCGTGTCGATCATGGGACCGTCCGGCTCTGGGAAAAGCACGCTGCTCTATATTCTCGGCGGTCTGGACGCTCCCACCAGCGGCCATGTCCTGCTGAACGGCATAGACATTTCGCGCTTTGGGGATGAGAAAATGAGCCGCATCCGGCGGCAGAAAATCGGCTTCGTGTTCCAGTTTTATAACCTCATCCCCAACCTGAACGTAGAGGAAAATATCATGCTTCCTCTGCTCCTGGACGGCAAAAGGATGGGCGGCTACAAAAAGCAGCTTAATCAGATCTTAGAGACTGTCGGTCTGGCGGAACGCCGCAAGCACACGCCCCGCGAGTTATCCGGCGGCCAGCAGCAGCGCGTGGCCATCGCCCGCGCCCTGATTGGCAATCCTGAAATCCTCTTTGCCGACGAGCCTACGGGGAATCTGGACAGCAGGACCGGAGCTGAGATTATGAATCTGCTTCGGGAAATCAACCGAAGCAGCGGTCAAACCATCATCATGGTGACCCACTCCCCGGAAGCGGCCAAAAGCAGCAGCCGGGTGGTCACCGTTCAGGACGGCGTCATTACCGAATGCATGAGGTGGGAGCGCGCCTTACAATTTGCAGCCGCCGGACAACCAGAATGGCGTGATCGCAGATGATCCGGACGATGGCACGCCACCAGCAACATCGTGATGGATACCGTGTGGATGGGTTTTTACCATGAGTACTTTGAAGACGGCAGCCCAAAATTGACGGAGGAGGTTGCGGCTTGCAGCGGGTTTTCAATGAGGGCTTTAAAAAATGCTCTCCTGAATGGCTGCTATTCTCTCATGCCGGAAAACGAAATATCGGATATCGGCGGAACGGCTGTCACCTTTGGCTACCGCTCTATGCCGTATGGCCGTATGACCCCGAAACCCATGCGCCATCCGGCTATTACGATATGGATGTGGCCGAATTTGAACAAGAAGGCATGGGATATCAGACCGTTGCTGAGCAAATGGAACTGGAGGAAGTGGTGAAAGTTGTATCTTCCATTGTTTGTGGAGAAGAAGTCGTAATTGACAAGTGACCATGCACATATGGTCATAAGAAGGCAGACACGGAAGTGCCTGCCTTCTTATGACCACGGAATCGTTGTGGCTCGTTTGAAAACACGGTTCCTCTCAGTTTGTTTCTAAGGGAACAATGTGCGCCGGCCTCTGCGTACACTACACAGGCGGCAATCCCCATTGCCTGATCATGCCGATGATTTTTTCTGCCTATTCATACTGCCTCCACATCAATATGTTATACTACAAGAAACGAAAATACGAGGTGATTTTATGGCGACATTGTTAATCGTAGAGGATGACAAGCGGACGAACGAGGCGATCTGTGAATATTTGAATTCCGCGGCGCATGAGGTTATCCCCGCCTACGACGGTGCGGAGGCCCTGGCCCGTTTCAAAGGGGACAAAATTGACCTGGTTGTTTTGGATATTATGCTGCCTCGGGTTTCGGGGTTATCCGTCCTGCATGAGATTCGCCGGACAAGCTCCGTCCCCGTGCTGATGCTCACCGCAATCGAGGACGAGTACACCCAGATCATGAGCTTTGACGAGCAGACTGACGACTACATGACAAAGCCCTTTTCTATGGCTCTGCTGGGGAAGCGGATCACAGCGCTTCTGCGCCGGAGCGGGCAAGCAAAGCCACTGGACACCATGATCTTTGGCGATGTGACCGTCAATTTCTCCGGCTACACGGCAAGCGGCCCGGATGGAAGAATCGACATCACCCCAAAGGAGATCGATTTGCTCCGGCTCCTGGTGGAGCACAAGGGGCTGGTGCTGACCCGCGCTCAAATTCTCGACGATCTATGGGGAGACGATAACCCGATCATCGACAGAACCGTGGATACCTATATCAAAAACCTGCGCAAGAAACTCCGCCTGGACTGTATCGTGACAGTCAAAGGTGTGGGGTATAAATATGAGGTGTAAAAATGAAACGGTTCAAGCTGTTCCCTAAAATTTTTCTCTACACACTAGGCATTCTGCTGTTTGTTGTGGTTATCACCCACGGCTTTGTCTATTTACTTGCCCCCCGAATGCAGTTGGACTTTACCTCCAGCAGCGCGGAGGAGGGTCTAACCATCACTGTCGCAAAAGAGCAGATCGTAACCGAGGCCGTGCAGAGAGCCCTGCCCATTTCTTTAAGCTGCTCTCTACTGATTTCGGTCGTCTGCTCCCTCCTGCTGTCCAAGGGAATCTCCGGTCCCATTCAGGAGATCTCCGCTGCGACGGCGCGGATGAGGAAACTGGACAAAACCGCGGGATGCAGGGTCTACGCGAAGGATGAGATCGGCTCGCTGGCACAAAACATCAACAGCCTGTATCGTGATCTCTTATCCACCATCGAGCACTTGGAGTGTGAAAAGGACCGTGTGAGCGAGTTGGAGCGGTCGAAGGCCGACTTCCTGCGCACGGCGTCCCATGAGCTGAAAACGCCTGTCACCGCCCTGAACGCCACACTGGAAAACATGATCCTCGGCGTTGGGAAATATCAGGATTACGGGGCTTATCTGCCGGAGTGCAAGGAGATGGTCGAGCAGCTTGCCGTCATGATCCATGATATTTTGGAGACCTCCAAACCCGGTTTGGCGGCGCAGTGGGAGGAGCCGGTTCAAACGGACTTGGCAGATTTGCTCGCAGCGCTTTGCGAGCCCTACCGGATGATCGCGGCGGCCCATCAGATCGCATTTTCTCTGGAGCTGCCAGACTCCTTCCCGGTCAGGCTCCCGGTCAAGGAGTTCAGCAAAGCCGTCTCCAATGTTCTTGCAAACGCGGTGGCCTATACGGAGGCCGGAAAATCAGTCTCCGTCTCTCTGGCGGGAAATAGCCTGGTCATTGAGAACGAGTGCCTCCCCATCAGCAGCGAGGAAATTCCCCGTCTGTTCGAGCCGTTCTATCGGCCGGACTTCTCCCGGAGCCGGGACACCGGCGGGAACGGCCTGGGCCTTTATATTGTGGATACCATTTTCAAAACGCTTCACATCCCCTATGCCTTTGCTCCCATGGAGCGGCCCAGCGGGATGCGCTTCACCATTCCACTTCGATAAACCGCATGCAGCGGCTCCCCGCCGATTGGGGAGCCGCTGCATTTCATCTGGGTTCTACGCTGGTTTCATACTGGTTCCACACGTAAGTGTTATTCTAATTTTGCGTTCAGGCGCACAACACCCGAATGGAGGTAGTATGAGACATGAGTTTTGTAAAACGGGCGTTTTTATACGTCACGCGGAAAAGGGGGAAAACCCTTCTCCTCTTTGTCATTCTGTTGATTATGGCGACCTTTGTCCTGACCGGTCTTTCCATCTGGAAGGCGTCCGAAACGGCCCAGCTGAACCTGCGGCAGAGCTTGGGCGCCAAGTTTGAGATCGCAGTGGACTGGTCGGATGAGAATCCTTACATGGTCAAGGAGCCGGTGGATGGGCCGCAGCGCGGCGACGATGCGAAGCAATCGTCAGATTTTGTGATGTATTCCACCAAGCAGTTCACCCCCGAGCATGTAAACGAGGTCAAGCAGCTGGAGGGAATCAAATACTGCAGCGCATCGACGGAAGTGCTCTCCGCCTTTGAAGACCTGTCGCTGTTCCCCGGTACGATCCCCATTGACGAAGCCTACCGAAAGCAGACGAAGGTCCTGGGCGTATGGGGGACCCAGGACAATGAGCTCTTCACTTCTGGATCACTCTCTTTGTTCGAGGGCCGGCACATCGCTGCGGACGACACCGGTAAAGCTGTGATCAGTCAGGATCTGGCGGAAAAGAACGGACTGAGCATCGGGGATTTTCTCACCACGCAGAGCACGACGGGAAAAGAGGTCAAAATCCAGATTGTGGGGCTGTTTGTCCCCAGTAAAATCGAAGGCATTGCAGACATGGTCACGAGTTACGACAAAATTCAAAACCGAATCTTTACCGATTTGGATACCGCCGTCAAAATTGAAGACAGCCCGGCGGTACAGGGCTTTCACGTGATTCAAGTTACCGTGGACGACCCGCGGAATATGAAACAGATCGTAGCGGAGGTTGAAAAGCTGGCTTCGATTGATTGGGACGCCTTTACGGTTTATGTGGACAATGAGACCTATTTGAAGGCGGCAGCGCCCCTCACCTCCTTGAACGAACTGATCGTGACCCTCTTGATCATAATCATTGCCGTCAGCGCCATCATTCTGGCTTTGATCCTCATGCTCTGGGCGAAAACCCGCATCCATGAGATCGGTGTGTTCCTCTCTGTGGGAATCAAAAAATCCGCCGTCGTTGGGCAGCATTTGATGGAGGTAGGCCTGATCGCCGTCCTCGCCTTTGGTCTCTCCTTTTTCACTAGCAACGCCATCGCCGACCAAATCGGCGAACGTCTCTTGGCGCAAAGCAGCGTGCAGCAGGAGCAGGTCGAACCACAGCAGGGGCAAATCGCTGCGGATAGGGGTGGCGTGGCTGTGATTGGAGACGAAGAGAACCTTACAGCGCCTGATACTGGCATCCAGGTCTCCGTGGGGCTGGATAGCCTCGCGGCACTCTACCTGATCGGATTTGCCGTCATCCTCGCCGCCGTCGGTGTCTCGTCCATCACGGTCATGCGGCTGAAGCCGCGAGAAATCCTGTCCAAAATGAGCTAAGGAGGAAGCGAGCATGTCAACTTTGAACTTACAAAATATTTCCTATGCCTATAAAAAAGGAAGACCGGTTTTATCCGGCGTCAGCGCCACGCTGGAAACGGGAAAGATGTATGCGATTCTGGGTCCCTCCGGGTCGGGCAAAACGACGCTGCTCTCCCTGCTAGGGGGCCTGGATACGCCGTCACAGGGGAATATCCTGTTCGATGGAGAGGACATTTCAGAAAAGGGGCTGGAGTACCACCGGCGGAGCCGTATTTCCCTGATTTTCCAAAGCTATAACCTGATTGACTACATGACTCCCCTTGAAAATACGGCTCTGACGGCAAAGAGAGCCGCCCTGCCGATTCTGGAGCGGCTGGGCCTTACCAAAGAAGAAGCCAAACGCAATGTACTAAAACTCTCCGGCGGACAGCAGCAGCGGGTGGCGGTTGCCAGAGCCCTGGCCTCCGACGCTCCGGTGATCCTGGCCGACGAGCCGACGGGTAATCTCGACGAGGACACCGCTGCGGAGATCACGGCCATCTTGCGGGAGAGCGCCCAACAGTTCGGCAAGTGCGTCGTCGTCGTGACCCATTCCGCGGCCGTGGCGGAGCAGGCCGACGTGGTTTTGGCCATGAAACATAAAAAATTAGAAGTGAGGGAAGTCCTATGAAAAAGTATAGGATCCCGCTCTCCGGCGTCCTTGTCTGCCTTGCCATGATCTTTACCCTCTCCGTCTGTGGGGATGGCCAGGACAAGGAGGGCCGGACACCCACGCCCACCCAGGCAGGCAGTGTTACCGTTGCTCCGCCGGCCGCCTCTCCCAGCGAGCGCGGCGACCCCAGCAGCTCTGATCCGAGCCAGCCGGAAGACGAGGGGGATATGACCGTACAGTTCAAGGACCCCGCTGACAGTGATAACCTGGTCATTGTCCCGAAGCAGTAACGAGCGGGCTTGCCGGCAAAATAAAAAGCCTCCTTCGAATCGCCAAACGATTCGGAACTTTTGGCGCGCAGCATTGACAGGATGGCAGTGAGCCATTATAATAAGGCTCAGAACTCTGGAAAGGGTGCGTACAATGTTATTCGGTAAATTCTGCATTGACTTTGGCTCCAAACAAGTTGATACCACGAAACATTGTGCGGAGCCTAATGAGAGAAAAAAATCTATGAGATCGTAAGCTCCAAAACAGGCAACTGATTTTGGCTTTCTTTTCGCGCTTTTCATAGATACTACTTTTAGGATGCTATAGGCCGCAGGCAGTGTTTTGTCTGCGGCCTTTTGCTGTCTTTTTTAAATGACACACAGCGGAGGGCGCACAGAATTGTGCAGGCCCTCTGCTTTTTTGAGAAAGGAACGGAATGGGATGACTGAAAAAGAGAATTTGACGACGGGGAGCGTACCTAAAAAATTGATTGCCTTTGCGCTCCCCCTGCTATTGGCAAACCTGCTTCAATCATTTTACAGTATTGTCGATATGCTGGTGGTAGGCCGGATTGTCGGAGAAACGGGGCTGGCTGCCATCAGCAACGCCTCTATGGTGAGTTTTATCATCAACTCCATCTGTATCGGCGTGACCATGGGGGGTACGGTATTGATCGCCCAATACAAAGGCGCAAACGATGTAAAGGGGCAAAGTGAGACCGTGGGCACGTTATTTTCGCTCGCCCTGATCGCTTCCGCCGTTGTGACCGCGCTTGCCCTGCTTGCCTATCAGCCGCTGTTCGGTCTGTTGAAGATCCCCTCCGACGCCATGCAGGATGCCGGGGAATATATGAGAATCATCTGCTATGGAACCGTTTTTGTGTTTGGATATAACGCGGTATGCTCCATGATGAAAGGGTTTGGCGACTCCAAAAGCCCGCTATACTTTGTTGGGGTTGCCACCGCCGTCAATGTGCTTTTAGATTTACTGTTAGTCGGTCCATGTGGCATGGGAACGAAAGGCGCGGCGTATGCGACTATTTTTTCTCAGGGCATTTCCCTTGTGGTCTCCATCCTTCATCTAAAACGCAAGCGCTTTGTGTTTGACTTTAAGCTCAAACACTTTGCAGTCAAAAAGGATACGTTGATCGTGATCATAAAAGTAGGACTGCCTACGGCCGTCCAGATGGTGGTCGTGAATATTTCCTACCTTTTGATCACCGGTATGCTCAATCAGTTTGGCGTGTCAGTTGCCGCGGCCTCTGGCGTCGGCTTAAAGGTCAATACGTTTGCGGGGATGCCATGCTGGGCCGTCGGACAAGCCGTTACCGCGATGGTCGGGCAAAATATGGGCGCACATAATATAGATCGGGTAAAGGAAACAACGAAGAGCGGCCTTTGCCTGAATCTGGTGATTACCTTTACAGTGATGCTGCTGATTCAGATTTTTGCCAGGCCAATTATGATGCTTTTTGACCCGGTGAATCCAGAGGTGATTGAGGACGGGATTTTGTACCTCAGAATGTGCTGCGGACTGAACAGCCTGGTCTATGCGGCTCTGTATACCTTCGATTCTTTTGCGATCGGGATCGGCTCCGCAACTGTCGCTATGATCAACGCTCTTTTGGATGCGGTTGTTGTGCGTCTGCCCGTCAGCTGGCTGCTGGCGTTTCCTCTTGCGTTTGGATTCTCCGGGGTATATCTCGGGCAGGCGCTTTCCCCTATTTTGCCGGCCCTTGTCGGCCTGCTCTATTTTAAAAGCAGAAGATGGGAAAGCAGGAGTTTGATGAAACAGCAGGACCAGAATAAGGGGCGGACGCAAAAATATTGAGTGGTTATAAGGTACCTGGCAACAAGGTGGGATGCACGCCTCGGATATACGATAGCAAAAAGCTGTACGAAAAACAAAGGAGAGAATACCGTAGTAGCCATCCCCCAATTTCTATGATAGAATATAAGAAGTAATCAAAAAGAGGTACTGATAAATGGCAGACATTATCGTGCATGGGCTCACCCAGAACAATCTCAAGCATGTCACATTCAGGATCCCAAAGGAGAAAATCACGGTGTTTACCGGCGTGTCAGGCTCCGGGAAATCCAGTATTGTTTTTGATACCATCGCCGCCGAATCCCAGCGGCAGATGAACGCCACCTATCCGGCGTTTGTACGTTCCAGGCTCCCGAAGTACCCCAAACCGGCGGTGGAGCGCATCGACAACCTGACGCCTTCCGTGGTGGTGGACCAGTCCCCCCTGGGCGGGAACGCCCGCTCCACGGTGGGCACCATCAGCGGCCTGTATGCCAGCCTGCGGCTGCTGTTTTCCAGAATTGGCCAGCCCTATGTGGGTACGGCCTCCTACTTCTCTTTCAACGACCGGAGCGGAATGTGCAAAACCTGCTCCGGGCTGGGGAAGATCACCAGGATCGACATGGACGCATTGATAGACCCAGAAAAATCTTGGAATGAGGGCTGCGTGAAGGACTCCTGGCTTCAGCCCGGCTCCTGGTATTGGAAGCAGTATGCAAAATCGGGTCTGTTCAATCTGGACAAGCCCATCCAGGACTATTCCGCCGAGGAATACAACCTCCTCCTCTATGGCTCCCGGGACGGCTCGGGGGAGCTGGAAAATCCAAAGGTGACAGGGTTATACCATCTGTATACCAAGGCCCTCTTGAATCGGGACATCAGCAACAAAAGCAAACACACCCAGGAAAAGTCGCAGAGTCTGGTGGCCGAGATGGAATGTACCGACTGCCATGGAAAACGGTTGCATGCAGCGGCTCTGCGCTGCAAAATCAACGGCTATTCCATCGCGGATCTGTGTGAGATGGAACTGACGCTGCTGCGGGAGGTCCTGTCGGGCATCACAGATCAGACGGTGGGGGTGCTGGTGCAGACGATCATCGAAGGCCTGGATCGGATGATCGAAATCGGCCTGCCCTATTTGCATCTGAACCGGGAAACGCCGTCCCTGTCCGGCGGGGAGGCCCAGCGGTTGAAGCTGGTGCGGTATATGGGAAGCAGCCTGACCGGGATGACCTATATCTTTGACGAGCCCAGCGCCGGGATGCACCCCCGGGACGTCTACCGCATGAACAATCTGCTGAAGGCATTGCGGGACAAGGGAAATACCGTCCTGGTGGTGGAGCATGACAAGGACGTGATCTCGATTGCGGACCATGTGATCGACGTGGGGCCGCAGGCCGGGCAAAACGGTGGGCAGATCGTATTCGAGGGAAGCTATCAGAATTTGCTCCAGGCTGATACCCTGACGGGAAAGGCCATGCTCCGGTCCCTGCCGGTGAAGCAGGAGCCCCGCCGGCCGGCCGGCAGCCTGCCGGTTCGGGACGCCTGCCTCCACAACCTAAAGCATGTGGATGTGGATATCCCCCTGGGCATCATGACCGTCGTGACCGGCGTGGCCGGCTCGGGCAAGAGCTCCCTGATCTCCCAGGTTTTCGCCAAGCAGTATGAAAACGACGTCGTGATGATCGATCAGGGACCCATCACGGCGACCAACCGCTCCACCCCCGCCTCTTACCTGGGCTACTTCGAAGAAATCAGAAAACTGCTGGCCCGGGAGAATGACAAGCCGGAGAGTCTGTTCAGCTTTAATTCCACCGGGGCCTGTCCGGCGTGCGGCGGCAAGGGCGTCATCGTGACCGAGCTTGCCTTTATGGATCCAATTGTGACGGAGTGCGAGGCCTGCGGCGGCGTGCGGTACAACCAGGAGGCCCTTGCCTGCACTTACAAGGGAAAAAATATCGTGGAGCTGCTGGGCCTGACCGCCTCTCAGGCCATGGAGGTGTTTGAGGACGCCAAGATCCAAAAGCACCTGAAGGTAATGCAGCAGGTGGGCCTAAGCTACCTGACGCTGGGGCAGCCCCTGAGCACCCTCTCCGGCGGCGAGCGCCAGCGGATCAAGCTGGCCAAGAACCTGGGGAAAAAGGGAAGCATCCTTGTGATGGACGAGCCGACCACCGGCCTGCACCTGTCCGATATTCAAAACCTCTTGAAGCTATTCGATCTGATCGTGTCCCGGGGCAACACCCTGGTGGTGATCGAGCACAATCTGGATGTGGTGAAGCAGGCGGACTGGATCATCGACATCGGCCCGGATGGCGGGAAAAATGGCGGCGAGGTGGTATTCGCCGGAACGCCGGCGGAGATGGTACGCAGCGCAAAAACGCTGACGGCAGACAGCCTGCGGGCTTCGTGTTCTGAATAAAGCGGGAACATTGCCAAGAGACAGAAATCAAAAACAGGAGGAGACAACAGAACATGCAGCAAAGCAACCGTTTAAAATCAATTTTATACTTTCTTATTACCGTTGCCGGTGCTGTTGCAGGCTTGTTCCTGGCTATCTCGATGAACCGGAACATACTCCCTACGCTTTCACAGCCGTGGAGGGCCGTCCTTGCCATAGTAATTCAGTGGGCGCCGGCATTGATACCGATTCTGATGGCGATTTTGTCGCAAGACAAACTTGTAGACCTCGGATTCAGAAAAGAAAAAATCGGCTGTCAGATTGGAATCGGCATTTTAATCGGGGCAAGTCTGTCTTTGATCTTGACAATATTGCCCATCCTTTTCGGGTTAAAGGATTTGATCGGCAGAAACAAGGGATACGACCAGGCATGGAAGTACCTATATGAACTTTTATATTGTGTGGCAGGGGTAGCGCTTTCTGAAGAGCTTGTTTTTCGTGGCATTATGTTTCATAGGGTACTTGCGATCAAGGACTCCAAGGTATTTGCCATTTTATTATCATCCGTAGCCTTTGGATTGTTTCACGTTTTCAGCGGCAATGTAGTGCAGATGCTGACTACCGCATTGATAGGCGCGTTTTTGTGCATTTGCAGAGAAAAAATAAAGAATTGCTCATCCTTGTCTCTTATCTTTGCTCATGGATTATATGATGCATTGATTGTAGTTTGGTGCGCAGTTCTATGACAAATTGGATACAGATGATGTGGTCGGATGGTGCAAAACGAAAATCAGTTCCGCTAACGCCGGTAGAGTACGGTTCATAAAGAAAAGGAGCCCGGCTATATGCCGAATCAATCATATGACGAAAAGACCTGTCCTAGAAAGCGGCTTAGATAGCGAAACATTTCGCGATTTCTATTATCTGAAAGAGGAGTTGGTAGACTTCTGTAGAAGAAACGGCCTGCCTGCTTCCGGGGGAAAAATAGAACTGACGGATCGGATCGCTTATTTTCTTGATACGGGCGAGGCGCCGCCTTCCTCAACAGCGAAGAAAAAAGCAGCCGTAATCCATGATATCCACATAGATACGAAGATTGAATCTGATTTTGTTTGCTCAGAAAAGCACAGGGCATTTTTTAAGGAGCAGATCGGAAACAGTTTTTCTTTTCATGTCGCATTTCAAAAGTGGCTGAAAGGGAATGCCGGGAAAACCTATCAAGAAGCCATTACCGCTTATGATCAAATCCTTGCAGACCAAAAAAAAGGAAGAACGAAAATTGAGAAGCAGTTTGAATACAATACCTATATCCGTGATTTCTTTGCGGATAATCCGGGAAAATCTCTAAAAGAAGCTATTATGTGCTGGAAATACAAAAAACAATTACAAGGACACAATCGGTACGAACCATCTGACCTTGTGGCGTTGAATCGAATAAAAAGAATGGAAAACCAGGAGGAGACACGATGAGTGAGAACTATACGTTTCAGGATTTTTTGGCTTCCGTCGATGGGGAAACCCAAGGGTTTGTCAGCGAGCTGCACGATGAGCTGACGGCGCTGGGCTGTAAAATAGACGTGAAGCTGGCCAAAAGTGGCTACGTGGTATCTTACAGCCTCAATAAAAAGACGATCGCCAACTATGTGTTTCGCAAAAAGGGGCTGATGGCCCGGATTTACGCGAATCATATTGCCCAGTATATGGATGTCTTGGAAACGCTGCCCGAGGCAATGGTGGAGGCGATCCGCAAGGCGCCCGTGTGCAAGCGTTTGGTGGACCCGGCCGCCTGCAATCCAAGATGCTCCATGGGTTACGACTTTATCTTGAAGGGCGAGCGTCTGCAAAGATGCCGCAACAACGCCTTTCTGTTTCTGCTCAGCGATGAAACCAGACCCTATGCAAAGGCTCTACTGTTAAATGAGGCAAAGGCGTCCGGGTAAGGCGGAGATTCGGGGGGAATAGCCCCCGGGAAAGGATGGGTGCAGAACGTGAAGCGTTGCATCGTATCAGCGGAATAGCATCTGAAATAATCAATTAGGAGGCAAAACGATGTCTATTCCGACAAAAAAGATTTATCCTCGTACAGGCGACAAGCAGACGGTCTACCTACGGGCCGTGGTCAAAGACCCCAGTATCTCCATCGGCGCTTACACCATGTACCATGACTTTGTAAACGACCCTGTGGATTTTGAAAAAAACAATGTTCTTTACCACTACCCGATCAACAAGGACCGTCTGCAGATGGGAAAGTTTTGCTCTGTCGCCTGCGGCGCCAAGTTTATTTTTACCAGTGCGAACCACGCCATGGGCTCCCTTTCCACCTACCCGTTTCCTCTGTTTTTTGAGGAATGGGGCACGCCGATTTCCGAGGTCCCCACAGCATGGGACAATAAAGGGGATATTGTGATTGGCAATGACGTCTGGATTGGGTATGAGGCGGTGATTTTGTCCGGCGTCCATATCGGAGACGGGGCGATCATCGGGACGAGGGCCGTGGTCACCAAGGACGTGGAACCCTACACCATTGTGGGCGGCGTACCGGCCAGGCCGATCCGGAAGCGTTTTGACCAGGAGACCATTCTGAAGCTGGAGGCGCTCCGCTGGTGGGATTTGCCGTTTGCGCAAATCAAACAGCTTTTGCCTTATATAAAACGCGGGGATGCTCAGGCGCTCCTTGAAGCATACAAACAATTATGATACAAGCCAGGCCCCCGCTGACGCGGGGGCCTGGCCCTACATGGTGAGGATTTGATTCAACCGGAATCCGGAATCAGTCCCCTGAAAATCGGCCGGAGGCCCCTATTGGGGTCCTCCGGCCGCTGCGTCATTTTATTCAATGCGGGGCAAGGTCCCTGCGGCCGCTGTGCCAGAAGCCCGTTTGCGTCCTTCTCCCGGTCTTTTCAACGGTTGAGGCTCAGTCAAACTCAGTCGTTTTGGACCGGGACCACGGCGATATGCACCTCGTCGAGCTGCTTCTGCTCCACCTGGCTGGGGGCCCCCATCATCACGTCCTGGGCGTTTTTGTTCATGGGGAAGGGAATGACCTCCCGGATGGACTCCTCCCCTGCCAAAAGCATCACCATCCGGTCCACCCCGGGGGCAATGCCCGCGTGGGGCGGCGCGCCGTAGGTAAAGGCGTTGTACATGGCCGGGAACTTGGCCTTCACGTCCGCTTCCCCCAGCCCCACCAGGGAAAAGGCCTTGACCATAATCTCCGGGTCGTGGTTCCGCACCGCGCCGGAGGACAGCTCCACGCCGTTGCACACCAGGTCGTACTGATAGGCCAGAATCTCCAAAGGATTCCGCTCCTCCAGGGTCCGCAGGCCTCCCTGGGGCATGGAGAAGGGGTTGTGACAGAACTCCAGCACCCCGGACTCCTCCCCGATCTCGTACATGGGGAAGTCTACAATCCAGCAGAACTCGTACCGCTCCCGGTCCATGTGGCCGGGAACGGTCTGGCCCAAAAGCTTGCGCAGGACGCCGGCGGTTTTCTGGGCGGCGGTTTTCTTGCCCGCGGAGACTGCCACAAAGGAGTTGGGCTTCAGGCCCAGCTTCTCCACCAGAGCCGCCTTTCGCTCCGCCAGGAACTTGGAGATGCCGCCCACCAGGTTCCCCTGATCGTCCAGGCGGAACCAATAGGCCTTGTTGCCGCCGGAGGCCACCTCCGCGTCCGCACAGAGCTTGTCAATGAACTTCCGGGTCTGGGTAAAGTCCGGAACCACCACGGCCTTGACCACCGCCCCGTCGAAGGGGCCGAAGCCGCAGCCGGTCACCTCCTTCGTGATGTCCGAGACCGTCAGGTCAATGCGCAGGTCCGGCTTGTCGGAGCCGTAGCGCTCCATGGCCTCGGCAAAGGAGATCCGGCGGAAGGGGGCGCTGGACACGGCCTTGTATTTGCCGTATTTGGCGAAAATGGGGGGGAAAACAGTCTCAATCACGGAGAACACGTCGTCCTGGGTGGCGAAGGCCATCTCCATGTCCAGTTGGTAAAACTCCCCGGGGGACCGATCCGCCCGGGCGTCCTCGTCCCGGAAGCAGGGAGCGATCTGGAAGTAGCGGTCGAACCCTGCGGCCATCAGCAGCTGCTTAAACTGCTGGGGAGCCTGGGGCAGCGCGTAGAATTTCCCCGGGTGGTTCCGGGCGGGCACCAGATAATCCCGGGCCCCCTCCGGGCTGGAGCTGGTGAGGATGGGGGTGGTGATTTCCAAAAAGCCCTCCTGGGTCATGCCCTGGCGGATGGCGGCGACCACGTTGCACCGCAGGACGATATTCTGCTTCACCTCCGGATTCCGCAGGTCCAGGTAGCGGTAGCGCAGCCGGGCGTTTTCCTCGGCCTCCCGGGATTTTCGGATTTCAAAGGGCAGGGCGTGGTGATAGCACTTGCCCAAAACCTGGATGAAACTGGGCGCCACCTCGATGTCCCCCGTGGGGAGCTTGGGATTTTTGCTGGCCCGCTCCCGCACCACGCCGGTGACGGAAATGGTGGATTCCTTATTAATTGCCTTGACCTGGCGCATGAGTTCCTCGGTCTCCACCACGACCTGCGTCGTGCCGTAGAAATCCCGCAGGACCAGGAAGGCGAAGTTGGCGCCCACCTCCCGGACGGTCTCCAGCCATCCGACCAGGGTGACCTGCCGCCCCACGTGGGACAGCCGCAGTTCGTTGCAGTTGTGTGTTCTCGATTGGAACATAACCGTTACCTTCCTCCTACCGGCGGCCCGGCCGCCGGGTCCGCAATTTTCCCTTATTCTCTCACAATTTCCCGGGATTGTCAATGAAATTCCCCGCCCCAAGTCCGCGGTGGGGAAACGGATTTGTGCCGATGAGACGCCTGCCGGTTCTAAGGCCGAGCTCCGGCGCATAGGATGGAACGCAACGAATTGGGAAGGAGACTCGCTATGGCTAGCATCGAGGACAAGACGCTCCAGCAGCCCCATCGGCTGACCCTGGATGAGAGAAAGAACCTGACCGTCTCCGGGGTCACAGAGGTGGTCAGCTTTGACGAAGCGGCGGTGATTTTGCGGACGGCCCGAGGGACCCTGATGGTGCGGGGCCAGGACCTGCATCTGAAGACCCTGTCCCTGGACGGCGGCCAGGTGGCGGTGGACGGCATGGTGACCGCCCTGCTCTACGAGGAGCCCCGGCGGGAGGGCAACTTCTTCTCCCGGCTCTTTGGCTGATGGCCCCCCCGGTGGCGGAGCAGGCCGTTTGGTTTGCCTGCGCGGTGGCCATGGGCGTGGGACTGGGTCTGGCCTACGACCTGCTGCGAGAGCTGCGGCGTTTGGCACGGCGCGCCACGGTGCCGGCGGACCTGCTGTTTGTGCTCCTTTGCGGCGTGAGCCTGTGCGTCCTGGCGCTCTACCTGTGCCGGGGCAAGCTGCAGCTCTTTCAGTTGGCGGGCATAGCCCTGGGCGCGTTCTTCTACGGACTGACCCTGTCCGCCTTCTTCCGGCGCCTGTTTCGGGCTTTCTGGCGGGCGGGCGCAGTCGTTTTGCGGACCCTGACGGCCCCAGTCCGACTAATTTTGAAAAAAATCAAAAAATTCTTAAAATTTCTCTTTTCTTCCGGGCGGAAATGGGTTACAATAACCTATAACAAGCGTCGCGCGCGGCGGCGCAGTCCACGCCCAGGAGGTCATTCGGATGAAATTACCCGTGAAATTCCGCAGGTCGTCGCTGCTGACCAAGGTGGTGGTGCTGCTGATTCTTGTGTGCGCTACCGTTACCCTGGTCTCCCAGCGGGCGCAGATTCGGGCCAGCCAAAGCCAGTATCAGCAGCTGTCCGGCCAGGCCGCCGAGTTGCAGCAAAAAAATCAGGAGCTGCAGCAGGACATCGGCAGCCTCGGCACCGACGACAGCGTGCGTAAAATTGCCAGAGAAGCCCTGGGTCTGGTGGAAAACGGTGAGATCATTTTCTCCGACACCGGAGAATAATCCCGTCTGCTTATTTTGAGGAGGACGAATTTTACAGTATGGACTTGACAGTTGGAACCATCCTGGAAGGCAAAGTAAAAACCATCACCAATTTTGGCGCGTTCATTGTACTGCCGGAGAATAAGACCGGAATGGTACATATCTCCGAGGTGGCCAATGCCTATGTCAGCGACATCCGGCAGTACCTCACGGAGGGGCAAGCCGTGAAGGTCATGGTCATCGCCGTAGACCCCAGCGGGAGAATCAACCTCTCCATGAAGCGGCTGGAGGTGAAGCCCGCCGGCCAGAGCCGAAATTCGGGTCGGCCGGATCGACCTCGTGCGCCTCGTCCCGCCTCAGGGCAGGCCCCTGTCCCAACCCACGCCACGGTACAGAAGTCCTCCGATCAGAGCTTCGAGGAAAAGCTCAAGCAGTTTATGTCGGAGTCCGACAGCAAAATCTCTTCCATGCGCCAGTACTCCGACCACCGGACCAAGGGCCGGCGCAAGTAAGCGCCGGGGCAAGACAAGCCCCGGAAACGACCCGAAAATTTAGAGCCTGCCGCCGCAGCCGCGGCGGCACGCGCAGCGTGTCAAAAAAGCCTTTTGACACGCTGCGCTGTTTTCCGAGCTTCCCGGGGCGCTCAAACATCCCTTCGGGCTTTCTCTCCGTGCCGCAGCCGTTTCGGGCTTGGAAGGTCCGCGGGGCTGTGGCATGCGGTCATTTTTCACATAGGAGGCGCTATGGCTTCTGTATTCGTCACCGGCGGCGCCCGGGGCATCGGCGCGGCTGCGGTCCGGACCTTCGCCCGGCGGGGAGACCGGGTTCTCTTCCTCTATGAAAAGAACCACGCGGCGGCTCGGGCCTTGGCCCAAGAGACCGGCGCCCAGGCTATCTGCGGCGACGTGTCCGACCCCGATGCGGTAGCGGGCGCGTTCCGCGGACTGGAGGAATTGGATATTCTCATCAACAACGCGGGCCTGGCCCACTACGGCCTGCTGTCTCAGACCGACCCGGCCCAGTGGGACCGGATTTTCGACGTGAACGTGAAGGGCGTATACCTCTGCGTCAACGCAGCCACGCCCCTCTTCCTCCGGCGGCACCGAGGCTGCATCATCAATCTGGCCTCCATGTGGGGGCAGGTGGGAGCCTCCTGCGAGGCGGCCTATTCCGCCGCCAAGGGGGCCGTTCTAGCCCTGACCAAGGCCCTGGCCAAGGAGCTGGGCCCGTCCGGCATTCGGGTCAACGCCATCGCCCCGGGCCTGATTCTCACGGACATGACGGCGGACCTCACCCCGGAGGCCCTGGCGGAGCTGCGGGAACAGACGCCGTTGGGCAGACACGGTACGCCGGAGGATGTGGCAAAGGCCATGGTCTACCTGGCGGAGGCGGAGTTTGTCACAGGGCAGGTCCTGCCGGTGAACGGCGGGTTTATTATTTAATTCACAAGGAGATCATACGATGAAAATTGCTTTGGCATGCGACCACGGCGGAATGGAGCTCAAGCTTGCCGTGAAACGGCATCTGGAGGAGCGGGGCTTTGCCGTGGAGGACTTCGGCACCTATACCCCGGACAGCTGCGATTACAGCGATTACGCCGCCCCGGCTTCCCAGGCGGTGGCGGACGGAAGCTGTGACCGGGGCATTCTCATTTGCACCACGGGTATCGGGGTTTCCATCACCGCCAATAAGATCAAGGGAATCCGCTGCGCCCTGCTCTCGGACCTGATGAGCGCGCGGCTGTCCCGGCTGCACAACGACACCAACGTCATGGCTCTGGGCGCAGGCGTGGTGGGGCGGAAGCTGGCGCTGGAAATCGTGGACCTCTGGCTGGATACGCAGGCCGAGGGAGGCCGCCACGCCCGCCGGGTGGGCAAGCTCATGGCTCTGGACGGCCAATAACCGCCCCCGCCTGTCTCCCGGAACCCAACGGCGTGAGAACCAATCTCTCTAAACTATAAGGGGGCGTGCTGCGCACGCCCCCTTTACACGCGCCGCTTCCCTGCCCCTCCTCTCCAAACCGAACCCGCTGGCGCTGGGCTTGGTTTGGGTTTGGATTTCCGGTAACGAAATGTAGGGAACGACCTGCGGTCGCCCGCCCGGGGAACGTTCTCGATAACCGGATGTAGGGGCGACCTGTGGTCGCCCGCGGGCGTGCGAAGCACGCCCCTACGGGATGTAGATCGAAGGCGCCCCTGTAGGGGCGGCCTTCGGCCACCCGCTGGGAAAACTACCCCTGAAACGGACTATAGGGGCGACCTGTAGTCGCCCCTACGGGTCGGCAAAAGGCCCCCGGATACGCAATGCGTAACCGGGGGCCCGTCCGATGAGACTATTTAGCAAAGTTTCGCGCTTCAGCCGTCCAACCTGCAAGGGAACAGAAGCATTTTATTTGGCATACTCCACAGCCTTGGTCTCCCGAATCACGTTGACCTTGATCTGTCCGGGGTATTCCAGCTCGGACTCCAGCTTCTTCGCGATGTCCCGGGCCAGGAGGATCATATTATCCTCCGAGACCTCCTCCGGCTTCACCATAATCCGGACCTCCCGGCCCGCCTGAATGGCATAGGCCTTATCTACGCCGGGGTAAGAGCCGGTGAGCTCCTCCAGCTTTTGCAGCCGGCGGACGTAGTTCTCCACATTCTCTCTGCGGGCGCCGGGGCGCGCCGCGGAGATGGCGTCCGCCGCCTGCACCAGGCAGGCAATGACGGTTTGGGGCTCCACATCGCCATGGTGGGCCTCAATGGCGTGAACCACAGCGGGCCCCTCTTTGTACTTACGAGCCAGCTCCACGCCAAGCTGCACATGGCTGCCCTCCATCTCGTGGTCCACGGCCTTGCCCAGGTCGTGCAGCAGGCCGGCGCGCTTGGCCAGGGCCACGTCCACGCCCAGCTCCGAGGCCAGCAGGCCTGTGATGTGGGCGACCTCAATGGAATGATTCAGGACGTTTTGTCCATAGGAGGTGCGGTATTTCTGACGGCCTAAAATCTTCACCAGCTCCGGGTGCAGATTGTGGACGCCGGTCTCATAACAGGCCCGCTCGCCCTCCTCCTTGATGATGCGGTCCACTTCCCGCCGGGCCTTTTCCACCATGTCCTCAATCCGGGTGGGATGGATGCGGCCGTCTGCGATGAGCTTCTCCAGGGCCAGCCGGGCGATCTCCCGGCGGACCGGGTCGAAGGAGGACACCGTGATGGCCTCCGGCGTGTCGTCGATGATGAGGTCCACGCCGGTGATGGTCTCCAGCGTCCGGATGTTCCGGCCCTCCCGGCCGATGATCCGGCCCTTCATCTCGTCGTTGGGCAGCGGCACCACGGAGACTGTGGTCTCCGCCGCGTGGTCCGCCGCGCAGCGCTGAATGGCAGTGGCGATGATCTCCCGGGCGGTCTGCTCCGCCTCTTCCTTCATCTGCAGCTCCACCTCTTTGATGCGCATGGCGGTCTCATGGCGGACCTCAGACTCCACATTGTCCAGAAGGTATTTCTTGGCGTCCTCCTGGGTCAGGCCGGAAATCTTCTCCAGGACTTCCATCTGGCTCTTTTTGATGAGATTGACCTCGTTTTGCGTTGCCGCGATGGCGGTCTGCTTTTTGACCAGGTCCTCCTCTTTCCGCTCGAAGGCCTCTGTTTTCTTGTCCAGAGACTCCTCCTTCTGCTGCAGGCGGCGCTCCTGCTTGGACAGCTCCGCCCGGCGCTCCTTGACTTCCTTCTCGTATTCCGTGCGCGATTTATGGATTTCGTCCTTTGCCTCTAGCAGCAGTTCTTTCTTTTTATTTTCGCCGCCGCGGATCGCTTCGTTGATGATGCGTTTGGCCTCTTCCTCCGCGCTACCGATTTCTCGCTCGGCCACCTTTTTGCGGTACGCCACGCCAATCAGGAAGAAAACGACTGCGACGAGAATAACACCGGCAATCAACAGAACAATCTGAATGGGTTCCATAACTCAGCAACACACCTCCTTGCATGAAATTTGGGATTCCGGAGGGTGGTCGTCCAGCCTGCGCCCGTGCCGGCGCGCACGCGGACAAAGCCCCCAGGGGGCTTTTCGGCGATTTTCAGGAAAGGGGCGGCCTGACGCCGCGTTTTATTGCAAAGAAAAACGCCAACTGTCCGCCATGCGGCGGATCATGGACGATAACACACCGGATGAACAAGCAATGCCGGTCCCGGCCGTCCCCAACAGCGCGGGCCTGCAAACTAATCCATCATTTATTTTATATGTTGCAAAGTGGAATGTCAAGTCATATTGCACGAATCACGAAAAAAGATTCCCGAAAATTGTGCATAATGCCACAAATCCAGCGTTTTCATTGACAGGCGCTGGGCCGCGTGATAAGATAAAAACACAACAAACAGCAAAGCATGCGGGTATGGCGGAATTGGCAGACGTGCAGGATTTAGGTTCCTGTGCCGCAAGGCGTGTGGGTTCAAGTCCCACTACCCGTACCAACTCATAAGCTACATTTTGACCTTGTGATGTAGGGTTAAAATGTAGCTTATACTTTTAATAAAACCTCCATGATATATAGATTTTCAGTAATGTCGCGGCGGTTTTGTTATGTCTAAAAAAGTGTAGGTACAGCCAACTAAAATAAAGCAACCCGTTCTTCACCTGCTTACCATCCATGGGCTTATAAGATTTTTGCAACAGCACCTGGTAGATGTATTCGTGCAGACGATGTCTGCACGAATACATCTACATTAAGTGCAGCAAACGGTTGTACTTTCTAGAAATTTCTTGATACAATATTTAAGTAGGAATGTGGGCTGCTTTCACAGGGCAATAGAAAGAGACTTAACAGGCGACCTTAAAAACAGATGGGAGGTGTAAAATGGATATTGCAGCATTGATCATATCTATCCTAGCTTTAGTTTTATCTTTAATTCAGTTCATAAGAGATACTTCCAGAGAAAAAAAGGAAGCCACCCTAATTGCATACAATGAGATACAAGACGACGTTTTTTCGATATTAACTAAATACCCATATCCAATGCCTGAAATTGAGTACCATAGTAAGGAGTGGTTAGAATTAACGATATGTCTTGCAAAACTTGAACGGTTTTCCGTTGGAATTAATACCAGAATTTATTCTATTGATACCCTCAATCGTTTAGGCGGCGCATATTATATTCGCCAATTTGAAAAGTTAAAGCCAATAATAGATAGAAAAAGAAATGATAACTTGGTTCCAGAAAAACACTATGATGAATTTGAAATCACAGTCAATATGTTGAAAAAGAAACGGCCAAAATTTGAGGTTCTCAGAGATACAATTTAGAGTCAGTAATACCTCTAAAATTAGGCAGCAATATATAAAAATAGCGCAAGGATAAAAGCTTTAAAAGACATTTTTTAACCGTCTCTTGCCGCGCTGAGCCCCGACCCAAAACCGCTTCCAAGGGGCGAGGCTGCGAGCAGATATATGGATTTTGCATTATAGGGACAAAAAAGAAAGCCACCCGGTGGGTGTTTTTTGGTTTTGCCTCGGCAGAACCTCCGCTGTGGCGGGAGAACGAACGTACAGACATCCCTGACGGTATCTACCAAAAAATTGCATTTTTGTTTTATTTGCCGTTGCACTCCTGTGACGCTTTATAGTATAATAACACTAATTACTGCGAAGCTGAAATGAGTGAATGTAATATGTATGTACTGCAAAACAGGTGGGTGTTAGAGGACCGAACACTAATTTATTATGGATTGCGCAACAAAGAAAAGCTATTTCACAACCGCATCAAGCTGTCCCGGAAGCAAGCCTCCATTGTCGCCGCGCTGCCAAAAGAATTGAGTGAATTCGAAAAAAAGCATCTCGGCGCTCTTTTGGGTGCGCAAATTGTTTTGGAATCCGATCTGCGCCGAACCCCTTTGTCCATCCAAGAAGCGGTATTTTGTACGCGGTGTATTGCCAACGATTATATCATCCCCGGATTGGAGTTTGATGATCAGGGCCTTTGTCCCATGTGCCAGACGGCGGCGGATACAGAAAGCCTGAAAAGCATCGTGCCATTAATCCGGGATATTCCCCGTGCCAAGCGTTCCAGATTCGACGTTGGGCTGTTTTATACAGGTGGAAAGGATTCTACATTTGTTTTACACCATCTCTCAAAAGTCAAGGGCCTGCGCGTACTCGCCATGACCTGGGAAATCCCCTTTCAGTCAGAAAACGCGAAAAAGAGTATCGAAAATGCAAAAAAACAATTTACAAACGTTGAGTTTATAACTCGAACGGTCAGCTCAGACGATTTGCGGCGAATTTATCGGAAGCTGTATGCGTTAAACGGCAATCCCTGCGCTTGTCCTTCCCTTGCCTATCTATTATTTTATCCGGAGTTGGCGGCGAATCGAGTGCCATATTTCTTGGCGGGAAACGAACCCGCTCAAATGCTAGGGCTCTATTACAACCATATGGCGCCCAAACTAGCGTATACCTTTGCGGATAACCGCGTGCTGCAATGCATTTTAAACATCGGCCGCATCTTGACGCTGCATCCGCCGTTGCGACGGGGCCAGCTGCACACGCTTTTGACCATGCGGCAGCTTGCCTATGGCAATCGTTGGCCCAAAAAAATCATGCGTTATTCCAATGAGTTGGTTGAACATGTGGTGACTGCCATCCAGGAAGTGCCGGCCCTGCTCCCTCCTTTGCGGCGGGCGATCCGGCGTTCCTCCTGGAGCGGCAATATTCCCGCTTTCGTTCACCTGGATTTCGATGATATTTGCGATGGTTGTTACAATTGGAATGCTGTCAAAAAAATGCTTGTGGATGAATGTAGTTGGGTGCCGCCGGGCGACGCGGGAAAAGGGTTACATACCAGCTGTAATATTGAAAAATGCAAAGAATATACGCAATTTCAGCGCTTTTATGCCTGCAAAAGCCGCATCATTCCATTTAGCGCCATAGAAATTTCTTTAGCCACAAGAAATCGCAACCTCTCCCGGGAAGCAGCGATCGTTGAAATAGAAAACTTTCTTGGTTTTTCCCTTGCGGAGATCCCCGAGTATAGACAAATGTGCGCATTTTTGGAGAACCCCGTATGATTTCCGTTTATTGTTTTTCCGGCGCGGGGCATAGCAGTGATTTGGCCAACTGGGTATCGCATTTCATACATGCACCAGTTGGCCGGATCGGTACGGACGCTTTTCAAAAAACGGATACTGCCGTCCTTGTGTTTCCGGTCTACTGCCAAAACATCCCGCAGCCCGTCAAAAATTTTTTGCGGACAGTGACCTCAAAATATGTTGTATTGCTTGCTACTTACGGCGGCATATCTCCCGGAAATGTGCTGCAGGAAGCTTCGGGGTCCGTTCGGGGCACTGTGATTGCGGCGGCGGCGGTTCCCACTGGGCACAGCTTTTTATCCCAGCCCGCCCGGGAGGACTATTCCGCTTTAATTCCCCTTTGCAACCGGATTAATCATCCGAAGAAAGCCGAAATTCCCAAACTCTTTAAAAATCCGTTCGCTAACTTTTTTCCTTCCTGGCGCAGCAGAATGAGTGTGGCAATCAGCCGCACGCCGGCGTGCGACAATTGCAAACTATGTGAAAGAAACTGTCCGATGCAGGCCTTTCAGAACGGTAAGCCCAATCATAACTGTATTCGATGCCTGCGCTGCGTCAGCTTGTGCCCAAAAAACGCGTTGCAGATTTCGGTTCGTGCTGTAACAAAACAGTATCTCCATAAAAAGCGCGCTGGTAGGTGGTATATCTATTTATAAGTGGCTGCTGACTACCGTCCGCTCCGAATGTCCTCTGATTTCGCATGGCGGTGAGGCATCTTAGCCGGACAGCGTGTTTCTTCGCTTCCGGTCCGGCCCCGCCGCGCCGGGCTTCGTAAAACGCTGGCCCGAATTGCAAGCGTTTCCAGCGCAGTTCCTCCTCATTGTAAAAGGACGATTGCATGATGCAATCGTCCTTTTGCGTATGGATATTCGTTTTGTCAAACTCAATTCATAATATGGCATACTTCTCACCCTTCCAGATTTTTCGTCATATACTGAAGCGGGCCATAAAACAGTCTTGGAGGAAAAATATATGGAAAATCATGCGAAATATGTAGTTCATTCCCTAGAGCTGCATTTGTTTTTCGCGCGCATCATGAAGGAACATTCCTTGTTTCTGGAGGCGGGCTTTCCCCCGCCGAACGCAGACTTTGCCCGGGAGGCGGAGCAATACAAAACAGAGTTTGAGAAGCTCCTGCTTCAGGCCGTCCAGCTGAGCGACGGGGTTGTCGGGCAGGATGTGCTGCAATCTGGTGAAATTGTCACAGAATTTACCAACTGCGCCGAGGAGCAGACGGAACGATTGACCGGGATCCAAATAGACCGAAAAATCACCCGGATGGAGGCCTGCCTGCGAAGCGGCGAACCCCGCACGATTAGGTCGGAGCAGGTCCGGCAGGTCAAGCGCCTGAATCAGACCGCCATTCGATTGCTCAACGGCTTAATCGCTTTTAAGGAAAAGACGTTGCGCCTGACGCAAACCTGCGGGATCTTTACGACGAATTATCCCCTGCTCATCGAGCACATTCTCCGCGAAGCAAGGCTGTATCGCACCTACGTGGTGGGGCTTGAAAGCGGAAGAAGCTTTAACTGTCAGAGTATGCGGCAAATTGAACAGTTCTGGAATCGAATTATGATGGAGCACGCCCTGTTTATACGCGGACTGCTGGATCCATCCGAAAACGAACTGGTGGATGCCTCCGATGAGTTCGCCGAGGATTACGCAAGGCTGCTGGCAGCGTCAAAAGCGCAGCAGGACCGCACCCTGACCTGCTCCACCGAGGAATCGCTGGCGAAAACCCTGAAGTTTCGGGATTTCAAAGCGGCGGGAACCAAGGGAATTCAAACTTGTCAAATTCGCTCCATTATCCTGCCTCTGCTGGCCGACCACGTCCTTCGGGAAGCCAATCATTATATCCGCCTTCTGAAAGGCTGATCGGGTAAACCGGCGGTAAAAGATTTTGCGCATTTATTCAAATCCACTGATTTCTGCCAACCACAGAAAACTCGCCGTCCCTTTTTGTCCCTGATCCGCTCCTCCTATTTGGTTTTAGAACCTGACAGAAGACACCCTTCCGATCCAGTCGGGATTTCGCCGCCGGAGCCTCTTCATCACAACCGGATACGCCGGAGTAAAATCCGCTTTGTTTCGGCGTTTTTCTCCCGTTGTAAAAAAATGACGCCATCCGCTCGCTTCCTTGCGCCCCTTTCCCGGTCAAACCCCCTGAACCGGGCTCAGTTCCGTGAACGCCGCCTACAGGCGGAATGCCGGCAGAAATATAGATTTTACACCGTCGCTGCAAACAAGAAAAAGCACCCGATGGGTGCTTTTTCTTGTTTGACGCAGGCCAAGACGAAGCTTGCGCTAGGGCGGACGAAGAAGCGCGCAAGACAAGCCCGGCGATTCGCTTTTGCATCTTAACTAAAGATTCGAAAACTTAACAAACAAAGCCTTGTCGCATACTGACGCACTCCGCCGCGGGGAAACAGGTCTGCATCCGCCGGCCATGTTCTTCTCCACGACACGATCCGCCGCAAGACCCGCGGCGGCAGAAAGGGCTTTCACCCGCGAGTGGCACGCGGTTGATTAAAATAAATTGTGATATTTTAAAAAATATTGGGTGTAAATAAGCGATTTGTTTCATATAATATGTTAAATTCAGATGCTTTGCGTGAGGTAATCATTATGTGTACATATCATCAGGCAAGATACTTTCATTATAAACCGCCTTATCCGGTCTCTGGTTATTGTTATTGCGGCAATGGGCGCAACAAGGATTCCATCAGCATTTCCATGAAAGTGCCCATGCAGGGGGCTACTATAAAAAAAGAGGAGCCTCAGAGTGCGCTTGTCATCCCATGCCCTGACGCGGCACCTGCACCCTCCGCCCTTCGAAACGAGAGCGGCCCTGGCATGAGCGCGGCAATCCCCGGGTCGGCAGCCAGTCCCGCCCCAATCCAATTGACGGCCGGCGGCCCTTGCGGGAGGATTCCCCCGCAGAGGCTCCGAATATCACGGATATAGAGGGCCCTCGGAGCGCGCCTGTCATCCTATGCCACGAATCGGCGCATGAGCCTCCCACCCTTTTGAACAAGGGCAGCCCTGAAATAAATGCGGCAATCCAAGCGTCCACCCAAGCTCCCCCTAATTCAGCTGATGATCAGTGCCTTTTACATGGAGATTTCCATGCTCCGAATGGCGTGGAGAGCGGCACGAGTAACGTCCTTCCTACTGATCTCGACGAGGAAGCGCATTCCTTCCAGAATGCGCGGAGCGGGGGCTCGCCGGCTATGTCAAAGACGGACCCGTCACCGGAGCCTACCTAAGGCGGCCTGTTATACTGTTCTCCTTAAGACTGATTGTTACATAACTAAGCGGGATTGCAGGGTACTTTTTCCTCCCGCTCAATCTTAGTATATGTGAACCCTGTCGTTTTGTGTGACTTTCAGATACGGGCTCGGTCTTAACCTGATGGAACCGCTCTTTTCAAACCGCAAGCTGTCGATCCGCTGCTCGGCAACGCGGTTATATTGCAGCATTGCAAGAAGGCCTGTCCCTTCGCCGCCTTTCCGCGCGCAAGAGGTGTATCACCGGTTTTTTCCGGCCATACTACCCGAAGTAAGTCAAGAGGCAAGAGGGCCTCAAAGGGGGAAGGACATGCCGGGTTATTTTGCAGGGCGATACTATAAGCATCAGAAGGATGGAAACACAATCTGTTTTATCATCGGACAGGCCGCCGGCGGCGGGTTCCTGCAGGTCATCACCAATGACAAAATCCTGCAATACGACAGCTTGGCGTCCTGTCATGCAGACCACGGCGGTTTGTCGGTGGATCTGCCGGAGCTTCACGGCCGGGTGGCGTATGGGCCGTTTACCCCCCTTCGCTCCGACATCATGGGGCCGTTTCGCTTCCTGCCCATGCAATGCCGCCACGAGGTGGTCAGCCTGCGGCACACCCTGGCCGGCGGCTTTTTTGTGGACGGGCAATGGATTGATCTCAACGGCGGCACGGGATACATCGAGGGAGACCGGGGGCGCTCCTTCCCGAAAGAGTATCTTTGGCTCCACTGCAACGATTTTTCCGAAGGCTACAGCATCATGGCCTCCGTGGCGGACATCCCGCTGTGCGGCGTGCATTTTCTGGGCTGCATCTGTGCGGTCCTATTCGGCGGCAGGGAGTACCGCCTGGCCACCTACCGGGGGGTCGGGATTGCCGCCGCCGATGAAAATCGTCTGGTATTGAAGCAGGGTCCCCTCCGGCTGGCGGTCGATATAGACGCCAGCCACTCCCATCCCCTCAAAGCGCCGAAAGCCGGCCGGATGACTGAAACCATACACGAGAGCAACTGTGCCTGCGCCCGCTTCCGTTTTTGGGATGGAGCAGATAAGCTCTTTGACTTGACCAGCGAAAATTGCAGCTTTGAGTGCAATTTGCATCCCAATTTGCGCAACCGCTGATGGGGCGCCGGTCCGTTCCCCGGGCCCGCCGGAATGGAACCCGGGATGGAAAGAGCAAAAAACAAGCCGAACCCGACAATAGGGTTCGACTTGTCTTCCATTGTCTGCTATAATCAGGGAAACAAAGCGGTTTTTCGCATGGGAGGAAGGCAGATGAATAACACCCCGGAGCGCTGCACCGAGCGTCTGATCCTGCGCCGGTTTACAGAGGAGGACGCGGAGGCGTTTTACCAGATTCTGCGCGATCCCGAGGTCCATGCGTTTTTGCCCCTGTTTCCGCCGGAAACGCTTCTGGAGGCAAAGCGTTACCTCCAGGATCAGTTTCTCCAGAGCTACGAGAAGCCGGCCGGCTTTCGCTACGCCATTTGCCTGAAGCCGGAGCGTCGGCCCGTGGGCTTCGGTTTCAGTCTGAAATGTGGCAATACCCTGTAGGGGCGACCAAGGGTCGCCCCTACAGGATATACCAATGCAAGGGATATTCGCACATATTTATTCTAACTCGACATACCAATATCTGCTAACCGCGCATCCTTCGGGGTTGGGATAATCTTGCCAGTATTTTCTCCGAACCCTAACTTGCACGGGATGCTTGAATATGGGGCCATCAAAAACAAAGGAGTGATACTCCCCATTTTCGCCGCAAATGTCGACGTTAGACGGTAAATCCTGTAAAAATTCCGCATCGATGATTCTGCCGGCAAAGCTGTCGTCCAGCGCGGCGTGATCAATGCAAGTCACAATGGCTTTGAAGCCCAGCCGGAGAAACTCCTCCATCATAGCCTTCCCCGGAAGGTTCCAAAGGGGAAAAACTGCTTTTATTCCAGCCGTATTGCAGTTCCTCTGTCTGCTTTTTCGTAGTTCTTCCAGATAGAGGTCGCCAAACAAGGACGCCGATATGCCCTGCGCCTTGAACTGCTCCATCTGCCTCTGCATGGCCGCCTTATATGCCGCAGTGGGGTCCGAAACGTCCAAATGCAATATGGTTAAAGGAATTCCAATTGCCTCCGCCTGTTTTTTCAGCAACTCCACGCTGATTTCGTGCATTGCAAGCTTGGAGCAGCCCTTTTTCACAACAGAAAACAATGTCTGAACATCCCACAGCCCGGATTGCGTCGCCCGATATAAGGCAAAGGCAGCGTCTTTTCCGCTGCTCCAATTTAAGTATGCCTTTTCCATTCCCTTACCCTGGCACGCTCTCCTTTTGAGAAACCCGGAAGCGCGCCGACCTCCTTGTTTTCATAAACCTAGCCACAGGACTTTGCCGCTCCATTCTACCTTACCGCTGGGACAGCTTTTGCACAAATCTCTTCCGATACCCAAGCTGATTGATGGTACTGGCTCCTGGAACACAACCAGAAGGCGCAAGAAAGCGGCCCTGCGGCTACATTATAAAATTCAGGATTGCAGACGCCGCATGGCAGGCCAGGAACGCCATGGCGGAGCCCGCTGCAAGGGCATTCTTTCTCTCCAGCGCAAATAGCAAAACGGCAGCGCAGGGCGCAATGCACAGGAGCAAAATAACCGGGGCGTTGGCGATTCCCCCATAGTAGCAAATCCATCCCAGCCAATCCGCAGCGACCGCCGTCCCAATGCCGACCAGCATTTTCCTCCTTGCCGATTTCTGGGCGTCCCGGTTCCGGAGCCCACACAGCCCCGCCACCAGAAAAACCTGAAAGACCGACGCGGCTGTGTCGATTGCCGGTGTACCCGAAGCGCCTCGCAGCACGTCCTGGGGCGCCGGAACTGCGAACCATATCAAATTGGGGAGCATGATCAGAAGGATCAAGCGCAATCCCCAGGGGTCAAACCCAATTTTGTACCTACGGAGTTTAAACATAGTTTCCTCCCCTGCCGCCTCCAGAAAGCCGGTCTCCCCCACTCCATTCGTCCATGCGCGGCAGGCAGCCGGCGGGGTCAGGGCAGGATCTTCGACGCCTTCCGATACCGCTCCTCCTCGGAGAAGATGCAGCCGCAGTATTTCTGCATATAAAAACCCAGGGCCCGGGCCCGCTCCTGCCCCGCCCGGAACAGGGGCCGGAAGTCCCGATAGAGAAAGCCCACGCCGTGCTCCTCCGCTGCCCGCCGGGCCGTTTCCAGCAGGAGCGCATGGTTCTGATACGGGCTGATGAACAGGCTGGAGGTGAAGCTGTCGAACCCGCCCGCCTTGGCCTGCCGCGCCGCCTCAAACAGACGCAGCTCATAGCATTTGACGCAGCGGCCCGGAATGTCCGCCGCCACCGCCCGGACGAAGGGCCGCAGCCCATAGTCGTCCCGCTCCAGCAGGGGCAGGCCGATGTCCTGGGCGTACGAGCGCAGGCAGTTCCGGCGGGCCCGGTATTCCGTGAAAGGGTGAATGTTGGGGTTATACCAAAAGCCCGTCACGACAGCGCCCTCCTGACGCAGCGCGTCGATGCAGGCGTTGGCGCAGGGGGCGCAGCAGATGTGTAATAGGGTTTTCATATGTGTCTCCGCCTTTCGCTTTCTACCGTTTCCCACCAGATACAGCCTGACGCGCCTCCGGCTAGACAGGCTCAGTCCCGCCAGATGGCTCTCCTCCATGCAAGACCAGGCGCATCCCCGCGCCGCAGAAGGCGTGGGGGAGCCGGCGGAACCCCAGGCCCTCATAAAACGCCTCCTTGCCGGGCTCCGCGATGAGCTGGAGGCTGGCGCGGCCTGCCGGCGGGGTCCGTTCCTGAACGTAGGCCACAAGCCGCCGGACCAGGTCCCTGCCGATGCCCCGGCCCTGATATTCGGGCCGGACCACCAGGTCCGCCAGGATATGGTACAGCCCGTCGCCCACCAGCCTGCCCATGCCCACAACCCGGCCGTTCTCCACTGCCGCCACATGATGCAGGTCTGCCTGTAGGGCGTGCTGGGCCTGCTCCCGGGAAAGCGGGGCCCAGCCCACGCTGGCGCGCAGGCTGGCGTAATCTTCATATCCCAGCCGGTTTACTACCGTCAGCATATCCGAGCCCCCCTTCCGCAGCATCAATCCAATTGGTATTATGATAGCACAGAAATCACCTGGACGCAAGGTTTCCCATCAGGCCACCCGTCCCCGCTCTTATCTTTATGCAAACGTTTGGTTGTATTCCAGCTCCGGATTTGCTAAGATGGAAGACAATCATCCCAGCGAAGGAGGCGGTGTTATGGCCATGTGGAATCCCTGGCGGGGATGCCACCGGCACAGCGAGGGGTGCAGGTTTTGCTACATTCACAAAGGCGACGCCCGCAGAGGCAGGGATACCAACGACGTACACATGACGGAGCAATTTTACGCTCCCGTTTTAAAGGGGAAAACCGGCGCGTACCGCATGCGGCCCGGACAGCTGGTGTATCTGTGTTTTTCCTCAGACTTTCTGCTGGAGGACGCGGACCCCTGGCGGCCCGCGTGCTGGGAGATGATCCGGCAGCGTCCGGACCTGCGGTTTCTCTTCCTCACCAAGCGCATCGAGCGGTTTGAAGCCTGCGCGCCTGCGGACTGGGGAGAGGCGTACCGGCACGTCATCGTGGGCTGCACCGTGGAGAACCAGAAGGCGGCGGATTTCCGGCTCTCCATTTTCGCCGGGCTTCCCATCGCCCGGAAAAACATCATTTGCCAGCCAATGCTGGAGGAGCTCCACATCGAGCCCTATTTACAGGGGGTGGAGCTGGTTGTGGCCGGCGGCGAGTCGGACCGAGACGCCCGTCCCCTGGACTACGGCTGGGTGCTGTCCCTGCGGCAGCAGTGCATCGGCCAGGGCGTTCCCTTTACCTTCCGGCAGTGCGGCACCCATTTCATCAAGGACGGCAAGCGCTACACTCTGAATGTCCGGGATCTGGGTAGCCAAGCTCGAAAGGCCGGCATCGACTGGCCCTAGGACCATCCTTTCGCCCCCACCCGCCGGGAACGACCTTTGGGCGTTCCGCGTCTTCTGTTGGGGACGGTCCTTGACCGTTCCGCGGGCGAGCGCAGCACGCCCCTACATCGTCCTGCGCGATTCGGTGGGCGTAGGGGCGACCTGCGGTCGCCCGCGGGCGTGCGAAGCACGCCCCTACATCGTACCGTGTGATTCAGTGGGCGTGGGGAGCGACCTGTGGTCACCTGCGGGCGTGCGAAGCACGCCCCTACATCGTTCTGCGCGATTCGGTGGGCGTAGGGGCGACCTGCGGTCGCCCGCGGGCGTGCGAAGCACGCC
>CATXTO010000017.1 GCA_958402445.1 uncultured Eubacteriales bacterium | reverse complement strand
ATCCGCAGCGTCGATACACATCCCGTAGGGGCGTGCTTTGCACGCCCGCAACCCCGCGACGACGGCGGTGCATTCAGACGGGCGACCACAGGTCGCCCCTACAGCCGCAACATCGATACACATCCTGTAGGGGCGTGCTTTGCACGCCCGCCAAACCCTACGAAACTGGCGGATTCCCACAGCGGGCGAGCACAGCTCGCCCCTACAGCCGCAACGTCGATACACATCCTGTAGGGGCGTGCTTTGCACGCCCGCCAAACCCTACGAAACCGGCGGATTCCCACAGCGGGCGAGCACAGCTCGCCCCTACATCCCGTTATTGAAAAGAACCGGCGAAAATAAAATCCAAACCGAAGCCCAGCGGCAGCGGGTTCGGTTTGGATAGGAGGGGCAAGGAAGCGGTGCGGATGGCGGCAGATTCTGCCACCGGAGCAGGAGCGGACTTCGCCCCGATGAGGCGTGCTGCGCTCGCCCGCCGCCTCTCTTTATGAAGGCACCTGCGACGGTGGGATGATACAAGCGGGCGACCACAGGTCGGCCCTACAGCCCCGATATCGGAAAACCTCTGTAGGGAACGACTTGTGGACATTCCGCAGGCGAGCACAGCATGCCATACATTTATTCCCTTCACCCCAGGGCCACATCCAGGATCATCATGATCAAAAATCCAGCCATGACGCCCAGCGTGCCCACATTGGAATGCTCTCCCAAATGCGCCTCAGGGATCAGCTCCTCCACCACCACATACAGCATCGCGCCGGCGGCAAAGGAGAGCAGCCAAGGCATCAGCGGTTGAATCGTACCGGCAATCAGCACCACGAGAATGCCAAAAATTGGCTCCACAATGCCGGACAAGCTGCCATATAGGAAAGACCGCGCCGGAGAAATTCCCTCCTGCCGCAGAGGCAGAGAGATGGCTGCGCCCTCCGGGAAGTTTTGAATGCCGATGCCCAGGGCAAGAGCTGCCGCTGCTGACGCGGCTGCAGGGTCCTCACCGTGCTGCGCGGCCAGGGCGAAAGAGAGTCCAACCGCCATCCCCTCTGGGATATTATGCAGCGTGACCGCCAGCATCAGTAGCGTGGTCCGCCTCCAGGAGGCGGGCAGGCCCTCGGGCCTTCCGGCGTCCAAATGCAGGTGCGGGAGCAATCCGTCCAGCCCCATCAAAAAAACAACGCCGAACAAAAATCCGCCCGCTGCGGGAATCCAGCCGATTTTACCTGATGCGCTTGCCTCTTCAATCGCCGGAATTAGCAGGCTCCAGACCGAAGCCGCAATCATCACCCCCGCGGCAAAGCCCAGAAAGATCCGCTGGACCTGGGCCTTGACGGTTTTTCGAAAAAAGAAAACCATAGCCGCGCCCAGAGTTGTCATGAGGAACGTAAAACCCGTACCCAAAGTGGCCCATAACAGAGATTGCATTTCATTCCTCCTTTCCGCCGCCAGTCCATTGAGGCCGGCAGCTCTCGGTTGGCCCTAGCGTCTTATCTGGTGACCCGGAAGGCGTCAAAGCCCGGATATCTGGCGCTCTCCCCCAGTTCTTCCTCAATCCGCAGGAGGCGATTGTACTTGGCAACTCGCTCGCTCCGGCAAGGCGCGCCTGTTTTAATCTGGCAAGTGTTCAGCGCCACCGCTAAATCCGCAATGGTGGTGTCTTCCGTCTCGCCGGAACGGTGAGAGACAACGGCGCGATAGCCGGCATGATGCGCCATCCGAATGGCCTCCAGGGTCTCGGTCACCGTTCCAATCTGATTGAGCTTAATTAAAATGGAATTCCCGCAGCCCAAGCGAATTCCCTTCTCCAGGCGCGTGGGATTGGTGACAAATAAATCGTCGCCAACCAGCTGAACGCAGTCTCCCAGTTCCCTGGTCAGCATCTGCCAGCCGGCCCAATCCTCCTCATCCAACCCATCCTCAATGGAATAAATGGGATAGTGTTGGCAGAGGTCCTTCCAATGGGCCACTAGCTCCTCAGACGTAAGCTGTCTTCCGCTCTTGGGAAGCCGGTACCGGCCCTGCGCCTCTGCCTTCCATTCGCTGGATGCGGCGTCAATGGCCAAAACAAACTCCTCGCCGGGTTTGTAGCCCGCTTTTGAGATCGCCTCCAGAATACACTGAAGCGCCTCCTCATCGCTGTCCAAATCGGGGGCAAAGCCCCCCTCGTCTCCTACGGAGGTGGTCAGCCTCTGAGACCGCAGCAGAGCAGCCAAGCTGTGGTAAACCTCCGTGCACCAACGAAGGCCCTCCCGGAAGCTTTCCGCGCCCACAGGCAAAATCATAAACTCCTGCACATCCACTGTATTGGCCGCATGCACGCCACCATTTAAAATGTTCATCATGGGCACTGGGAGCCGGTTGCCGCTGATGCCGCCGAGGAAGCGGTACAGGGGCAGGTGAAGCGACGCGGACGCTGCTCTGGCACAGGCAATGGAAACCGCCAGAATCGCGTTGGCACCCAGCCTGGACTTATCCTTTGTCCCGTCCGCCGCCAGCATAGCCTGGTCCACAGCCGCAAGCTCCGCTGCGTCCAGATTGAGGACCGCCTGGCAAAGCTCTTTTTTCATGTGCCCTACTGCCTTTAATACACCCTTTCCGCCAAAGCGGCCCTGCTCCTGGTCCCGCAGCTCCAGCGCCTCAAATGCTCCGGTAGAGGCGCCGCTGGGCGCCGCGCCCCTGCCAATGGTCCCATCCGCCAAGCGGACCTCCGCCTCCACGGTGGGATTTCCTCTGGAATCCAGGATCTCACGTCCCGTCACATAGGTTATGGATCTGGAATGCATTCCGTTCATCATCCTTTCTGGGTCCTCTCTCCAGCTAGCGCCGCCGGGCTGGGGAGGATTCCGCGCAAAATTAGTCCTATCTAACTAGTTGTAGGATAGCACATCTTTTTATAAAAAGCAATCTGCTCCTATCATTCTCCCAGAAAGGGAATTCTATTATGCCACCTTTTTATTTCTTTTTCCGTTCCGTGGTTTGAAATCCCAGGCAAAATATGCCTGGGGATTTCGCGGGCCGTTTTCCAAGTATCCCCATAATTTGGAAAATTGGCTCAATTAAACGCGAAAGGGAGCCCTGCGGCTCCCTTTCACATGAGGTTATTTTTTCTTCTTGGCCTCCGCCTTCCGTACATAGCAGAACCACATGATGAAGCCCACCATGCAACCCCCCAGGATATTCCCCAGGGTTACAGGAAGCATGTTTCCGGCAAAATAATTGCCCCAGGTGAGCTGGGTAAAGGCCGCTCCCTCAGCGTAGACATTTTTCGCGAACAGGCCCATGGTGCAATAGGTCATGTCGGCAATGGAGTGGTTAAACCCACAAACCACGAAGAACATCACAGGAATCCAGGCGCCCAAAATCCGCCCGGTAAAATCCTTGGCAGACAGGGACAGCAAAACGCCCAAGGTCACCAGGATATTGCACAAAACGCCCATGAAGAAAGCATTCCAGAAGGGCATGGTCATCTTGGCCTGGGCCACTTTCATGGTGGCAATTGCCAGGGCATTGGGCGTGTCGCCGTTGGCTGCGTTGAGCCAGCCAAACTGGGCGCAGAGGAACGCCACAAAAATGGAGCCGATGAAGTTGCCGATGTACACCACAATCCAGTTCCGGAGCATCCCCGTGAGCTTTGCCTTTTTGTCCAGGACCGAAATGGTAATGAGGGTATTGCCTGTGAAGAGCTCTGCGCCCGTGAGGACCACCGTGCCCAGCCCAAAAGCAAACAGCACTCCAGATATAATCCGGCTTACGCTGTTGGAGGTCTGGGTGTAGCACGCCATATTGGTCACTGCGGAGGGAAAGCCGATGAGCATGCCGGCCAAAATGGCCAAAATCAGCATTTTCCAAAAAGGCAGCTTGGTCTTCGCCGCACCGGCGGCGGAATAGTTGTTCGCAGTTTCCGCTGCGCTAAACAGATTCATACGCTCACTCTCTTTCTGATTTTGAAAGGATGGCGGCGTATGCCGGGACCCGACGGAGCCGCTCCGCCGGGAAGCGGCGATGCGCCGCTTGCAAAAAATGTCTACAGGGTGCGCTCCGCCGCCTCAATAACGTGTTTGATGAGCACGGAGGTAGTGACGCTGCCCACGCCGCCGGGCACCGGGGTGATGGCCTCCACAATGGGCTCCACCTCGTCGTACACCGCGTCGCCTGCAATGCCGCCCTTGGCCTCGTCCCAGTTAATGGAAACGTCAATGACGATCTGTCCGGGCCGAACGAAATCCTTGGTCAGGGAACGCAGGACCCCAGCGGCGGAGACCAAAATGTCGGCCTCCCGGGCTACCGCGGCCACGTCCACCGTCCTGGTGTGGCATACGGTCACGGTGGCGTTTTTCCCCAGCAGCATCATGGCCGCGGGCTTTCCCACCACCAGACTCCGGCCAATGACCACCGCCTTTTTCCCCGTGCAGTCGATGCCGTAATGGTCCAGAATCTCCATACAGGCGGCAGGGGTGCAGGGCGCATAGCCCAGATTCTTTCCCGCAAAGACGCCGGCATTGGACAGGTCGGTCATGCCGTCCACGTCCTTTTTGGGGTCCAAATGATTGCAGATTTCATCCTGCTCCCGCTTCAGATGCTTGGGCAGGGGGCGGAACAGCAGCACGCCATGAATCCCGGCATCGGCGTTCACCGCCTCAATCTGGTCAATAAGGGCTTCCTTGGTCACATCGCCGGGCAGCTCAAATTTTTTCACCTGCACGCCGATCAATTCGGCCCGCTTGGTGGCCCCCCGTTCATAGCTCAGGTCGCTGGGGTCCGCCCCGCAGCGGATAATGGCCAGGGTAGGCGTCACGCCCTTGCTTTGCAAGGCCGCCGCCCGGGCCTGCAGGTCCGCGTTCAGCGCCGCCGTGACCTCCTTGCCCAACAGCTGTTTTGCCATGGTCTTCTCCTCCGAACCTTAAAAATTCGCCCGAACAGCGGCAAAAATCTCATCCGCCGAGCGGCAGTAGCGGTCCAGCATGGCATTTGCCCGGTCATTGAACTGCTGAGCCAGTTCCCGGTCTGCCATGCTCTTGGTGTTGATAAAGACGTTCAAACTGGCACTTTGCAGGGCCGCCTTGCAGCACACGGCGCCGCAGCCGGCGTCTGAAACAGCCAGACGAGAACCCTTCTCCGCAAAAATCTGGATGCAGTCCAGGGCCTCACAGCACGTCTCCATAATCTTCATGGGTACAGCGCAGGCGTCAATGGTGGCCTTTTCCAGAATAGCGGCCCGGTTGGGGTCGTCTTTGGGAATGCCATAGGCCTTGGCCAGGGGCTCAAAACCGTCTGCGTCCTGCTTAACCAAATCCAAAAGCTCGGTTTGCAGGCAGTCGCACCGGGCCTTAAGCGCCAGAATCTCCGCCTCCACGGCGGCGTATTTTTTCTTTCCCACCGTCAGGGAACCCACCATATTGCCCAGGGCGGTCCCCACGGCGCCCACCAGAGCGGCGGCGCCCCCGCCCCCAGGCGTAGGTGCGTTGGAGGCCAGAACCTCCACAAATTTGCGGCAGGATTCGTTGGTCATATCCATGGGAAGAACTCCTTCCTGTTGATCAATGGTCCGCGGCAGAACACGCAATACGTCTGCGGATATCGCGAATCCGCTGCAGCTTTTCCGCTAAAAGCGGAAGGATACCCGGCGGCGGATGCGCCGCCGGGTATCGCAGTCTGCCGATAAAGCCTCGCAGAGTTCGCGCCCGCAGGCGCGAAGGAGGTTCTCATCATTTCCTGCCGCGACATGTGCGTGGCAGGAAATACCGCTCAGGCTGCAAGTATATGTTTTGTATGCCGACAGCACACAAAACATGCACGCAGTAAACTGCAATCCTTTTGTCAAAAAGCCCCGCAGGGAGTTTTCGACAACCTGGGATGCCCGGCGGCGGATGCGCCGCCGGGCATCGGGGCTGTTTCGCTTAGAACAGGCCGGAGATCTTGCCGTTCTCGTCCACGTCGATCCGCTCGGCGGCGGGAACCTTGGGCAGTCCGGGCATGGTCATAATCTCGCCGGTCAGGGCCACCAGGAAGCCGGCGCCGGCGGAAACCTTTACGTTTCGGACAGTGACGGTGAAGTCCTTGGGCGCGCCCAGCTTAGCCGGGTCGTCGGAGAAGGAATACTGGGTCTTGGCCATGCAGATGGGCATCTTATCATAGCCCAGCTCGGTGAGGGTCTTGATCTGCTTCTCGGCATTGGCGGTGAAGGTCACGCCGTCGCCATGATAAATCTTCTTGACAATGGCCTCAATCTTATCCTTGATAGGCAGGTCCAGCTCATATGAGAAGGTGAAATCATTGGGCTCGTCGCACAGGCGCACCACTTCTCTGGCCAGCGCCACGCCGCCTTCGCCGCCCTTGGCCCAAACCTCGGACAGCGCCACGTTCACGCCCAGCTCCTTGCACTTGCGTTCCACCAGAGCCAGCTCCGCCTCGGTGTCGAAGGGGAAGCGGTTGATAGCCACCACGCAGGGCAGCTTGTAAACTTTTGTGATGTTGCCCACATGCTGCAGCAGGTTGGGCAGGCCCTTCTCCAACGCCTCCAGATTCTCATTGGAGGTCTCGGCCTTGGGCACGCCGCCATTGTATTTCAGAGCGCGGACCGTGGCCACCAGAACCACGCAGGAGGGCTTCAGGCCAGCCATCCGGCACTTAATGTCCAGGAATTTCTCCGCGCCCAGGTCCGCGCCGAAACCGGCCTCGGTGATGGTGTAATCCGACAGCCGCATGGCAATCTTGGTGGCGGTGACGGAGTTGCAGCCATGGGCAATGTTGGCAAAGGGGCCGCCGTGGACAAACGCGGGGGTGTGCTCCAGCGTCTGAACCAGATTGGGCTTCAGGGCGTCCTTCAGCAGGGCCGCCATCGCGCCCTGCGCCTTCAGATCTCCAGCGGTGATGGGTTTTCCCTCATATGTATAGGCCACCACCAGGCGGGCCAGACGGGCTTTCAGGTCGGTGATATCCGAAGCCAGGCACAGAACCGCCATGATCTCAGAGGCTACGGTGATATCATAGCCATCCTCCCGAGGCGTACCGTTGGCTTTGCCGCCCAGGCCGTCCACCACGAACCGCAGCTGCCGGTCGTTCATATCCACGCAGCGGCGCCAGGTAATCCGGCGGGGGTCGATGCCCAAGGCGTTACCCTGGTAAACGTGATTATCCAGCATGGCAGCCAACAGGTTATTGGCCGCGCCGATGGCATGGAAGTCGCCCGTGAAGTGCAGGTTGATGTCCTCCATGGGGACTACCTGTGCGTAACCGCCGCCGGCTGCGCCGCCCTTTACACCGAACACAGGGCCCAGAGAGGGCTCCCGCAAAGCAACGAGTACGTTTTTGCCGATTTTCCGCATACCGTCAGCCAGGCCCACCGTGGTAGTGGTCTTGCCTTCCCCAGCAGGCGTGGGGTTAATGGCGGTCACGAGAACCAGCTTACCGTCAGGCCGCTTAACCTCGTTGAGGATGCTGTAGTCTACCTTGGCCTTGTATTTGCCGTACTGCTCCAGATACTTTTCGTCCACGCCGGCGGTCTTGGCGACCTCCGTGATGGGCTGCATGGGAGTTTCCTGTGCAATTTCGATGTCGGTTTTAAATGCCATAATTTATTTCTCCTTGTATTATTGTTGGTGCCTTGCCGTTGCAATGGCACGGGCCCATACAGGATTTATGTAGAAGGCCGTTGGTGTGGCCCCCAACATACAAATGAAGGACGTGAGCGCGCCAATTTGGTACGCTTTTATCGATATAGTTTTACCATTGCAAGCACAAAATGTCAACACAAATCTGCACGGCATCGGGAAAAAATTTCTGCGGCAAAAACCGGCTTCAATCCAATCCTAATCTTGATATTTTGATCAACCATCAGGGTTTTCGTGCAAGCCTTTTTCTATCTGTCGGAAATTGGGGCCTAGAAACGGCCGTAACCCACGCAAACCCGTTCTTGCGGTTTGCTTCCTCTCGTGTTAGGATACAAAAAGGAAACACTTTCCAGTCCTATGCTGTTATGCAGGATCCTTACATGGCGCATGTTAACTACAGGAGCTTGTTCTTTCGGGCTGACGTTACCACAGTCAAAAAAGGAGGAATTTTCATGGGAAAATTCGACAACAAAGTAGCGATTATCACCGGCGGCGGCAAGGGCGGCGGAATCGGCTACGGTATCTCCACCGCCTTCGCCAAAGAAGGCTGCAATCTGGTCCTAACAGGCCGCAATGTACAAAAGCTGGAGGCAGCTAAGGTGGAGCTGGAGCGATTATACGGCGTACAGATCCTGTGCTGTCAGGCAGACGGCGGCGTGGAGGAGCAGGTGCAGGCCGTGATCCTAAAAACCGTCCAGGCTTTTGGACGCATCGATTATCTTGTGAACAACGCGCAGAATTCCGCCTCCGGCGTTCCCCTGGCCGAACACACCCGGGAGCAGTTCAATCAGGCCATTTATTCCGGCCTCTACGCCGTTTTCTTCTATATGAAACATGCCTACCCCCATCTGAAGGAGAGCCGGGGCTCGGTGGTGAATTTTGCCTCCGGTGCCGGGTTATTTGGCAAACCGGGGCAGAGCTCCTACGCCGCTGCCAAGGAGGGCATCCGGGGCCTGACCCGGGTGGCCGCCACGGAGTGGGGCCCCGACGGCATTAACTGCAACGTCATTTGTCCTCTGGTCATGACGTCCGCCCTGGAGCAGTGGAGAGCCGCCTATCCCGACGTGTATCAGAAAACCATTCAGGGCATTCCCGCGGGACGCTTCGGCGACGCGGAAAAGGACATCGGGCGCACCTGTGTGTTTCTCTGCTCAGAGGACGCCAAATATATCTCCGGTGAGACCATCACCATGCAGGGCGGCAGCGGCCTGCGGCCCTGAAGCTTGGATCGCCGCCCTGTCCGTTCTAAATCCGGAAAAAGCGTGCAGCAAAGCTGCACGCCTAGGCCTTTCGATAATTCCTTTGAGATTTATAGCCGCCGGGGCACAAGGCCCCGGCGGCGTTTGGCATATTCGCCGCTCCTGTGAACAATGGGTTCCTTCCTCGGGCAAACTATGTAGAAGCGACCTGTGGTCGCCCGCGGGCGTGCGAAGCTCGCCCCTATAGGGCGCAGCCTGATTCGATGATGTAGGGGCGACCTGCGGTCGCCGCGGGCGTGCAAAGCAGGCCCCTACAGGGTGCAGCCTGATTCGATGGTGTAGGGGCGACCCGCGGTCGCCGCGGACGTGCGAAGCACGCCCCTATAGGGCGCTCCCGGTATTGGAGGTCGTAGTGGCGGTTTTCGACCGCCTGACAGAGTCGCTTTAACCTGCAGTATGTGTGACCACCATAAAAACAGACATCCTCTGATTACAGCGCGGCCTTGATGTGCGAGATAAGAATATCCCCCGCCACAACCCGGTCTTCCGCCGCAAAGCCCTTTGCAAAGTTGTCTGTATACAGAAGCTGCGCGTTGGGCGAAAATTCGTCGTCCCCTGCCCAGAGCAGAATCTGCATGGCATAGGGCCCAAAGAAAGAGAACTCGAAGCCGGCGTCTCCATGGCACACCGGCTTGGCCCCTAGCGCCTCGCAGGCGGCACGAAATGCGGGGAGCCTGGTACCGAAGGTGAAGGCCGCCCGGGTCAGGCAGCGGCCCGTGAAGGGCTGAATATAAAGCTCTCCCCAAGGCATCTCCCGAAAGGTCTTCCACTGCCCTGTGGCCGGCGCCTCCCGGGCCTCCAGCAGACATCGCAGCAAAAAGGTCTGGGTGGGCAGATTGGGGATCGCTCCCCCGTCCATCACCTCAATGCGGTAGCTGGGCCAGGCCAGACGATAGGACCTGCCCAGCAGTTGTAGCTGAAACGCTTCCCCGTTAAACCCCACCGAAGGCAGCCGGGTCATGGCTTCCTGGGGGTCCAGAGCCTGATACAGGCCTTCATAATGGGAAAACGGGATCTCTTCCTTGTGATTTTCCACTTGCATCAACGGGTTACCTCCCTGTGGAAATGTGCATAACCGGCTCAGGCCAAATAGGCGCAGTAGTCCAAAATGACGTTGCCCTTTTCATCCGGTTCCGTATACCGGGGGCAGTTATACCGCTCCAGGAACCAGCTCTGGGGAGATGTCTTCCAGCCCTGGGCCTGCCAGGCTGCCAGGCAGGCCTCATGGGCCTCCATGCCGAACAAATCCGGGCTTCCATCCTTGCCGTACAGATAGCATACGCCCAGGTCCCCGGCGGGTATTTCAACCTCTTCAAACCCCTCTGGGGCTTGGTCCTCCGGCGCCATGAGAATCCCGATCCAATATTCAAAGCCAGCCTCCGTGCAGCGCATAGCGCCCACGTAATCATCGCTGATCCCTTCCATACCGCGGTGGGATTGCAGAAGGGAAAACCAATCCTTTTGAAACCACTCGGCCCACATTTCAGCAAAAGTACCGAAAGTGTCCCGGTCCGCGTCGCTGTACCGCTTGCCAATCAGCTTCACCCGGGGATAGGACTCGCGCTGGGTCTTCAAAATTGTAGCCATATTAAATCCTTTCTTGGAACTTTTTTATACTGTCTCTTGGACGCTGTGGGGAAATAGCGCCCGGTTGGTGTGGGGCAGGAAGCAAGCCGCCACAAAAGCGTCCATATAACCCGGATGGGTGGAGAGCTCCATATAGGTCATATTCCGGGCTACCTCCTCCACCTTGGCCGCAGCCTGGTCCGACAGGGCCATGGCATATGCGCCTGTAAGCGAGGAGTTGCCGATGTACTGGAACCGCTCCAAGGGAATATCCGGGAACATGCCGATGTTCACCGCGTTCTTCATATCAATGCCGGAGCCAATGCCCCCAGCCACGTAAACCCGCTCAATATCCTCCACCGTCAGGTCTACGGCTCCCAGCAGCGTATCGATGGCGGAGAAAATAGCGCCCTTGGCCCGAATGAAGTTGTCAATGTCCGCCTCATGGATGGAGATCTCCCGCTCCGCTGCGGTCTCATGAGGCCAAGCCAATACAAATCGTCCCATGCCATGCCGGTCCCGGACCACGCGGGGCCCCTCTCGGACAAAGAGTCCTTTGGCGTTAATAATGCCGGTGCGGTATAGCTCCGAAATGATATCGATGATGCCGGAGCCGCAGATGCCAACTGGCTTTTGTTCCGCCTCGCCTACCACGCGGAAGATGGGCTCCATGGTGGCTTTGTCAATGGTACAGGCCTCGATCGCCCCATCCGTGGCCCGCATGCCGCAGGAGATATCGCCGCCCTCGAAGGCGGGACCCGCAGAGCAGGCGCAGGAGACTAGAAAATCCGCATTGCCAAAGGCGATCTCCCCGTTGGTGCCCAGGTCAATGAACAGGCTGCACGCAGGCTTATTCCAAATCAGGCTGGCAAACACGCCGGCGGTAATATCGCCGCCCACATAGGATCCGATGTTGGGCGCCAGCAGCACAGGGGCCAGGGGATTGGCCGGCAGGCGCAGGTCCCCGGCCCGCAGCCCCTCCCAGGAGAAGAAGGAGGGCACATACGGCTCCATGCGCACGGGGGCGGCGTCCACCCCCACGAACAGGTGGTTCATGGTGGTGTTGGCGGCCACGCAGAGCTGCAGGATGCTCCGGGCCGGTATCTGGGCGGCTTTGCACAGGTTTGCCAGCAGCGGGACCAAAGTCTCCTTCACAATGGCGTCCTGGAGCTTTTTCCTGCCGCCGGGTTTTCCCTGTTCAATGATGCGGTTGATGACGTCGGCGCCGTAACGAATCTGACCGTTTCCGCTGGAGCCCTTGGCTACAATCCTGCCGGTCTTCAGCTCCGCCAGGACCGCGGAGACCGTGGTGGTGCCGATGTCAATGGCGGCGGCATAAGCGCCGGTATCCGCCGGCTCCGTCAGGTCCATCACCTGAAAGCAATCCCCGGTCCGCCTGCCCTTGACGCAAAGCTGAAACCCATGGTCCCGCAGCGTCTGCGCCAGCTTCACCATGACCGGCGTGGGCAGCTCCACCCGCCGGACGCCGGCAGTCTCCCGGATGGCCCGGGTCAGGCGCTCGTTGTCCGGCATGGTATCGTCCAGGGTGGGCTCTGGAAGACTCAGGCTCATCGTCTCAAAGCCGGTTTCAAAGACGATTCCAGCATCCTTAACCTCCCGCTCGATGGCCGTAAACAGGGCCAGCTCCTCCGGAGAGGACAAATCCGCCGTCTTCATGCGGCTCTGATAAGCGGAGGCGATGTCCGGCACCAGCACCTGCGCCGCCCCGTTGACCTGGCAGCCGCAAGCAAGCCGCCAGCCCTGCTGATATTCCTCCGGGGAAATATGCCGGGAGGGACTGCTCTCCAAGGTCCCGGACAACAGCCTGACCCGGCACTTGCCGCAGGAACCGTTGCCGGAGCAGGGCGCGTCTATGGCCACATTGCCCCGCCGAGCCAGCTCCAGCAAATTGTCCCCCTGGTTCGCGTCCAGGGTAACGGGACTGCCGCCTTCTATTTGGAATGTAATGTCGTACATGGTGTCTCTCCTACCTGTTTTAAATTTCCCCCAGGGCCAAGGTTCTACCAAAAGCGAGTGCGGCGCACTTAGCACAATAGGCGCGGCGGGGAAGCCCGCCGCACCTCAGCAGCCTCTCAAAAAGCCTCGCAGAGTTCGCCGCCCGGAGACGGAGAAAAGCTGCAGATCATTTTCCGCCGCGGTGTGTATGTGGTGGAAAATACCGCTCTGGCTGCAAGTGTATGAGTTGTGCGCCGCTGGCGCACAGCGAGTGCATGTTGCAGACTGCAATTCCTTTGTCGAGAAGTCCCGAGGGGCTTTTCGACAGCCTACGGCGCGGCGGGGAAGCCCGCCGCGCCTGTGCTTTAGGAGTTGCGGGTGCTGCGGTCCTACATCAGAGGCTCCATATTCAAAACCGGATGGTTCTTCTCCGTCAGGAACTCCATCAGCGCGTCGCAGTCGGTGCAGATGGTCTCGTCGGCCACCATATCCGTGAAGTTCTCAATGCCGTATAGCTCCTTTGCCGTCTTGTTCAGCCGCTGGGCAACGTCGTCCTTGAGCTCCTTGGGCATCCAGACGATCCGCTCGATGCCACCCTCGGCCGCGATGAACTTTTTGGAGGAGATGAAGTGACGGCCATGGCCCATATAGCCCGGCGTCTGGACGCCGCCGCCGGTGCAGGAGGCCAGCTCTCCGAAGGTCATGCCGGCCGGCGTCATGCCCTTATACTCCCGGTTTACCACAATAAAGCCGTTGCTCATGGGCTCGATGCCGCAGATGCACTCAAAGCAGCCGCAGGAGGTCATGGGATCCTCCAGGATGGAGTACAGGGTCACGGACTCCACCGCCCCGTGGGTGGACTCCGCCACCATCTTGTTTACGGATTCGTACCGCCCTGTGCGCTCGTCCAGGCACCCCTCCTTGAATATAGGCTGGCAGGGACCGTTGGGATTGAGCTCGTTGGTTGCCTTGGCGTCCAGCCAGCTCACCGCGCCGCACAGGCCCAACCGCTCAGGAGTGACCACGCAGCAATGGGCGGGGGCAAAGGATTGGCACAGGATGCAGGTGTAATACCGGTCCACGGATTCGTCGGTCATGGAGGCCAGCCGATCGTCCCGCTGTTCATACCGGGGCATGGCGACTTCATCCCGGAATTTTTCCGCCTTCTCCGGGTTTGTAATCAGGGTGACCTGGCATTTATCCACCACGGCGTCGAACTCGTCCATAATCATGTGGTACAGGACCTCTCCGAAATGCTTCATCCGCAACCCCTTATCAAAGGCGTCGTTGGAAACCCGGATGCGGACCTGATTCCGCTGGCCCGTGTGCATGACGCCCTCGATATAATTGAACCAGGCGTGAAATTTCCGCTCTATGACGGATTCGAAGTCGGTCTGCATCTTCGCGCCGGCCACCTCCACAAAGGTGGCCAGGGCAAAATCCTTTTTGCCGCAATCGATGTCGTCGCCCACCAGGGTGATTCTGTGATCCTCCACTTGGCTGAGCTCCCGCATGAGCACCAGCTCCGCCGTTGGGTTCTTGCCGGAGTAGAACTCCACCTTCATGTCGTTCTTGCGGATAATCTCCCCCTCAAAGGCCGCGGCAAAGGCCACTGGGATGGGCAGCTCCTTGCTCTTGATCTTGATGTTCCGCAGCTCCAGGGAGCGTTTCACTGTGTTTTCATGGTCTGTGACGGACTCCAACGCGCCGGGCACCTGATTCTCCGCCAAATTCACATCCACCACCACGGGGAAGCCCAGGGCGATGGCGCCGGCGCCGGCGGCAACCACCACGGCGTCAATGGCGCCGAACGTATTCACAACGGCCGGCACCCGTTCCTTGGTATAAGTCAGCAAGCCGGACAGGTCTCCGGGCTTGCAATTGCCGAAAATCAGGGCAGCCCGGATGGCCACCGTAACCACATGAATGACGGAGGTCACCTCATGGCCCAAGGGAACGATCCGCATCTCCAGTCCCATTTTCACGCCGCATGCGGCGCACTGCTCAATGCACTCGCCCACCAGAAAGGTCAAAATGCCCTTGGACTGATAGTCCTTCACCACCTTGGCCACGTCCTCGGCCTGGTCGGCCTTGCCCAGGACCACCGCCACGCCGGGGATGTCCCCAGTGACCAGGGGCACACCCAAAGAGCGGATGATGGGGTCCGGCACAAAGCCGATGCCCGAATCCTCCGCGTAGGGATCGGCCCCATCCACGTACTTCAGGCCCTCCAAAATCTCCGCCCCCACAGCGGTAGCCAGGCCGGCGTTCAGCGCCTGCCCCAGGTCCTCCTGGCCGGTAATCAGGCTCTTAAGCACGCCAACACAGGCAGGCAGGTCTCCCAGCGTCTTAACCTTCACACCAGTAGCCGCGTAAATGGTGGGGAAGAAATACGCGGTGTCCGGGAAGGCAATGGCTTTTTCCGCGCCGAACTTGGCGATGGCGTCGTTGACCGCCCCCTCTGCAAGGCCAGCAACGGCGTTGGCGCCACTGTAAATCAGGTCCGTTAACACGCTCATACTAAATTCCTCCCTAAAAAACGTAATTTATAGAAGCACATCCGTGCTTATATACATGGTAGCTTTTCCTGGCGGCACAGCTTTCATCCCGGGGAAGTCAGGCGTCAAGCCGCCGCATCAGCGCTCGCAGGCGGGAAAACAAATGGCCTGCGATATAATAGGTGGTCTCAAAACGAATAAAATCCAGGGTGTTTTCATCCCAAAGCAGCACAAGCTGCGCCGGAAAGTCCTCATCGCTGCGATATAGCTTCAAAATCACTGGAAAAAAGTCAAAAACCGGAATTCGGTAGCCCACATCTCCCAGGGTGGCTGGCCGCCCCCCCAGGGCGGCGCAGGCCTGTCGGAATAGAGGTTCTCTTTGGGCGAATTCGGCGGCGGTGCCGCCGCCATTCATGGCCAGGCCGCCGTCTGTGCGGTGCAGCACGCCGGGCAAACTGCCCACCGGGCACCAGTGGCCGGACAAACGGGCGCCGGGCTTGGCGTCGCAGAGCATATCGTAGATGGACATGGCTTCTAAAAAGCCGGCCTCCTCGGCTGTGGCAAAGCCGTCCTCCGACCAAGCGAGCGCCCCGGTTTTCCGGTCGATGCGGTACTCCCGCCCCAAAAATCGGAGATACAGGAACGCAGCGTCCCGGCGCAAATGGAACCGCTCCGTCATTTGTTCCTGGGAATAGCCCAGAAACGCCTGTGCGGCCCGTTTTTTTGCCACGGCGTAATTGTCCATGCCGTCCCTCCTCTCTCCTCCCAGTTCCATGCTGGAGGAGGTCGAATTTCGCCCCGCAGGTATCAAACGGCTGGGAGGGAGCATGCCCTCCCAGCCGTGCGGGATTGGTAAAAATCGCTTACAGCTCCAGATAAGAATCGGAGAACAGCACATGGTTCTTAATGATGTCGCAGGACTTGATGGTCTCCATCAGACGCAGGTCGCAGGGGTTCACAATGGCGGAGGTCAGACCCTGCATCATGGCCATGGCGACCATGGCGGAGTCCATAATAGGCCGCACGTTTTTGGGCATGCCGTTGGAGTTGTTGGACAGGCCGCCGGTGGATTTCAGCCCCTCGTCGGCAAAGAGCTTGATGGCGTTGAGCACATCCATCTGCTTGTCCTGCATGCCCTTGACCACCAGGAACAAAGGATCAAACCACAGGTCGTCCGCCTCCATGCCCAGGGCCAAACCCCGCTCGAGCATGTTGTGGCAGTGCACCATCCGCTCCTCGTTGTCCTTGGCGATACCGTCCGCGGAGCACAGTGCAATGACAATCGCGTCGTTGGCGGCGGCCAAATTGATATTTTCAATCCGGGAGCCGGCGTCTGCGGAGTTTACAATGGGCTTGCCGTTTTGCCGGTTGTAGACCTTGATGCCCGCCTCAATGGCTTTTTTGTTGGCCGTATCCAGGGCCAGGGGCACGTTGTTAAAGTTCTGCTGCAGCAGCTGTACCGCCCACATCATGCGCTCCGGGCCGTCCTTCTCCGCAGGCCCGATGTTCACGTCCAGATAGGTGGCGCCGGCGGCGATCTGCTCGGCGGCCCGCTTCAGGATGGGGCCGGGGTCCCGCTCGTCCATGGCCTTGCGGATGGACGGGCTGATGCAGTGGATGCGCTCGCCGATGGTGACGAAGGTCGGGGACTCAGGATTGTGGCCCTTATACCGCACGCCCATATCCACCACCTCAATGGGGGGAACCTTTAGCTTGATCTCTTCAAAATCCAGAGGCTTGTTCTCCTCCACTGGAGCAGGGGCAGGAGCGGCCTCAGCGGCGGGGGCGGGCGCAGAGGCGGCCTCGCCCTGCTCGTACTCTCTGTCCTTCATGAACTTCACCAGCTGCACGGCCTCGGTGGGGCCTACCACCACCCGCCAGCCCGGGAGCTTTTCCTGGATTTCGCCCTTCATTACCGCCACCTTGCCAGGAATGATGAGGGTCCGGGACTTGATCTTGTTTTCAATCTCGTTTTCGTCAAAGAACTTTTTGATGGTGGAAGAGGAGAATTTCCCGGCCGCCCAGGCGGTGAGCACGGACATGCCGGAGGCGTCCGTGATCAGCAGGTTGATGGGGCAGTTCGCCCGCTCCAATTCGCCGGAGACCAGGAAGTAGGTCAGGGCGAAGTCTACGGTGAGGGCGCAGGGGCTGTTCTCGTCGGCACCATTGATGGGATAGATTTTGGCCTCCACCTTCATGGGCTTCTGGGGGTCCGTGAAGATGTTCTGCCGCAGGCCGTACAGGGGCAGGGCCTCGGCATAGGTCATGTTCTCCATCACAAGGATGGAGCCGTACTTCTCCGTGAACATGGCGGCATACGCGGTTTGAAGCCGGCTGTCTCCCGGGGCGATGGCGGCCAGATTCACCAGAGAGGGATACCCGAAGGTCCGGTCACCGTCCTTCAAGGCGGAGCGGCGGACGATCACAGCCCCAGCCAGGGTTTCCTTGGCATTCTTCCCAGTGACATCCAGCACCAGGTTTTTGTTGCCCGCGGCCTCCAGCTTCTCCACCAGCTCGTGCAGCGCCTCCAAAGAGTCCGCCTTCACGCCCAGGGTCACGCTCATCTCCCGGGCCAGGGCGTTCATAGCCTCCCAGTTCTCCGGGGTGCAGCCATTGAGGATGGGCTTTCCATCCTTGCACACCTCCAGAGCGGCCCGGGCCGTGTCCACGTCGTCCACGTTTAAAATCAGCGCCCGCTCGGTTGCCTGGGCCTTCTTCACCAGCTCCACATATCGGGCAGCGCCGCTGCCGTCGTATTTTAAGTACAAAAGCTCCACGTACATGCGCTCGCCGATGCGCTCGTAATCCACCTGCTTCATGGCGGCGATTTTTGCATCCAACACCTCGTCGGTCATACAAGAGCACAGGGACACGGCAAACAGGTTTTTGGATACTAGGGTTTTCTCGTGCCGGAACAGGACAGTCTCGCCGCCCAGCTTTAGGCCCTTACCCACCTCAATGGTCTTCATGGGGGGCGCCGTGGCCTCCGACAGCTTTGCCACTGCGTCCGGGGCAAAATAGGGGCATTTCTCCAGGGGCATGGCGCCCTGGGCTACCTTCATGCAAAATGCCATGCAGGTGGGGCAGCCGCACTCCTTACAGTTCTTCTTAGGAGACAGCTTAAAAATATCAAGACCTTTTAAAGCCATAATGATCTTCCTCCTTCCCGATTACACAAGTTCAGCAATGAACTTCTGGATGGTGGCAATCGCAGCGGGGTGGCGCATGACCACCGCATCGGCGCCGCCGGTCAAATCAGCGGCAGCCGTGGCGACTTCCATATCAATGCCCCGCTCCTCCTGATTGCCCCACTCGGGCATATCCTCTTCCGCCATCACGGCTTCCTTCACGCCCCAGGTGTCGGGGGATACCGGCGCCACGATGGGCATCTGTAGGTCGGTGTCGGACTGGGCCAAAGCGGCGGCCCGAACCCGGTCCAGGGTGGAGGCCACATATTCATAGCCATAGCCCACCGCGGCGGTGCCCACGTTCATGACGATGGACTCCGGCGCAACCCCCAGGCCCTTGAGCATGATGTTGAGCTGCTTGGCCAGGTTGATATCGTCGGCGGACTCAGCGCCCAGCTTCTGGCCATAGGCCAGAGCCACGGAGGCGCCCACGGCTTTATAATCTTCCTCACGGGCGGAGAGAACCAGAATGTTCTTCCCCTGCAGCGCTTCGGAGAGCTTACCGAAGAGCTGGCCGTCTTTCTCTACATTTTTACAGCCCATCACGGCGATGGGCAGTGTCACGGACGCGGCAACCGCCTTGGCGTCCGCCACGCATTCCTCCACAGAGCGGTTCACCCCGTTGGGATCGGCGGACTCAAAGTGCAGCGCCAAAAAATCAGCGCCGGGAATGGTCTCGGCCCGCTTGGCATAGTCGGCCATGGTCTCGCAGCCGGCATAGAACTCCCGCAGCGCGGGCGCGGTCCATTCCTTGGCCAAGTCGGAAATTTCCACGCCGATCTTGGGCCGGTTTTCAATCGGCGCGTCGAAGGTGTAGAAGGGCAGGACATTCTGGCCGCCCAGGACAATGGCTTTTTCGCCGGTGCCCAGGGTCACAGCGTTGATATGCGCGCTGAACGCCTGCTTCTTGGGAACGAAAGACATAGTGATGATCCCCCTTGTTGTGATATGTGAATAGATCAAATGTGCTCTAAAGATCCAAATCCCGCATAACCTGCGCCAGGGCCACCTTCACTGGTGTGGAATCCGGCAGCTTCGCGCTGGGCCGGCCCTCGCAGTCGCAGCGGAACACGGTCTCATCCTGGGGCAGCACGCCCACCAGCTCTAAGCCGTGCCGTGCGATCTCCTGGCGAACGCCCTCGTCCAGAACGCCCTCCGGCGCCCGATTGACGATGAGCTTAACCCGGCCCGGTTTCAGCTCCAGCTCCTGCGCCATCTCGGCAATCCGGGCCACAGCCTGAACGCCCCGACGGGAGCAGTCCGAAATGAGCAAAAGGGTGTCCACATGGGGCAGGGTGCCCCGGGCGATGTGCTCCAAGCCGGCTTCGTTGTCGATGACCAGATACCTGTAATTGCCCGCATACTTGTCCACCTGTGTTTTTAAAACGCCGTTGACAAAGCAATAGCAGCCCTTGCCCTGGGTGCGGCCCATGACAAGCAGGTCAAAGTCATCCTCCTCCACCAGCGCGGAATTGAATTTGAATTCAGCGTAATCGGCCTTGGTCATGCCGCTGGGGATGGTGTCCCCCCGCAACTCCGCCCTGGCCATCTCCTCCCGGATTTCGCCCAGGGTCGTCTCCACCTCCACCCCCAGCACCTCGTTGAGGTTGGAGTTGGCGTCCGCGTCCACGACCAAAATGGGCCCTCTTTTTTGTTTCACCAGATAGTCCACGATCATGCCGCAGGTAGTGGTTTTGCCGACGCCGCCTTTTCCGGCGACGGCAATGGTATGAGTTGCCATCATTGGGTTCTCCTTTGCATGTGATTCCCGGCCGGGCCGCCGCCTCTGCGACGGCCCGCCGGTGGATGTACGTCAGATGAGGTCCACGATACCGGATTCCTTGACAATCCGGGCCACGTCGTCGTATTTATTCAGGGCATACAGGTGAATGCCGTTGATGCCGCAGACGCGGTATTCGTCGATGAGCTTGATGGTATATTCGATGCCGGCTTCCTTGAAGGAGGCTTTCTTTGCGGCGACGGACTCCTCGGACTCGTTGGGCGCGAAGGGATTGGGGAAAATCCAGTACTTGGAAATGAGTTCGCACAGAGCCCGGCTCATGACGCAGCCATTCCGGGACAGGGCCATGTTGATGGTGGCCGCGGCGTCCAGCACGGGCATGATCCCCACATCCACGGGCAGCCAGATGCCGGCGGCACGGATGGCGTCCATCCAGTACCGGAAGGCGTCCATATCCCAACAGAGCTGGGTCATAATATAGTCGGCGCCGTTATCCTGCTTCTGCTTCAGGAAGGAGATATCCGCATCTAGAGACCGGCAGGCGATGTGGCCCTCCGGGGAGCCGGCCACCGCAACGGTAAACTTGTTGCCGAATTCCTGCCGAACAAACTTCACCAGCTCGGTCGCGTAGTGCAGATCGCCGCCGGTGCCGGTCCAGCCATAGGGCAGGTCGCCGCGCAGCGCCAGCATGTGGTCGATGCCATGGTCCAGATAGGTCTGAAGCTGCTGCTTGATCCCCTCTTTGGTGTTGCCCACGCAGGTAAAGTGGGTCACGGGCGTGGTCTTCCCGTCGGCCTGAATCTTACTCAGAACCTCCAGGTTTTTGCCTACGTTGGTGCCGCCGGCGCCATACGTGCAGGAGATGTAGTCGGGGTTTAGCGTATACAGCTTCTCCAACACACCGCCGGGGCCCGCCAGCTTTTCCATGCCGGCGTCCGTCTTTGGGGGAAACACCTCAAAGGAAAAGGCGGCTCTGTTCTCCATAATTTCAGCCACGTTCATAATTCTTCGTTTACCTCCTGATGAAAATCATTGCTTTCTTCTTTAGAATTAGGGCGACGGGCCTATTACGCCCATATTGATACGAGCTTATCCTACCACACCTAATCCACAAATTCAACCCAAAACTTCCGGGCAAGTCCTGGAATTTGAGCGAAAATTCTCAGGTTCGCGGATACAAAGTAAGGCTGCGGCTCCCAGAAAAACCGCTTTGCGATTTCCCTGGTTCCGCAGCCTCACCCCCGCCTTTACCCGCGGAATTTGCCGGCGGCGCGGGACCCGCAATCAATCTGGCGTAAACACAAACCGCTGGGTCAAGCCATCGCAGACGGCCCGGACCTCCACCGCACCATTGGGCAGCTTCTCCGTCCAAACCTCCATGTCCTGTCCCTGCAGCATGCCCCGGACATAGGCTTCCGGGTCCTCGGTCTGGATCTCTTGGAACGATACGTCCCGCATTTGGTTGTTGGGGCACCAATTTTGAATTTCCCGCACCATTTCGTAGCTGGGCATTTCTTCGCCTCCTCTGCTTTTGCGCCTAGGTTCTTCTCTAGTTTACCACGGGATGCCCGGAATGAAAACGGAAACTTCATCCTGCAGGCTTTGAACCAAAAAAACCCGGGGCGTTTTGATAAAAATCACAATATGTTTTGACGTGTCATGGTCCGCCCGGGGGCTGAAACACCGCGCCGACACCAACGCGCATTTTAATAAATCGCAGGAAACAAATTTCAGCTGTTCGCGGGCGCGCCAAGGTACGTCCCTGCAAAGTCGTCTAACTCTGAAGCCGAGTGAAGCCAGCCTTGCGCGAAGTAGTTTAAATTTTCAGAGCAATGCAGGCGACCAATTGCGACGGACTTTTTCACTCAGGCAGGCTATAATGAGGACACAGCTTATCCAATGCGAGCACACTTCATATCCGGCGCAGCATGCAGCGCCAAATCCCACAACTTGCCCCCGTTCTTCGGAGCGGGGGCGCTTTTTTTCTTGCATCCTTGCGCCACATGTGGTATGCTGACGATAGAATTAATCAAGTAAGGAGGCGGATTTCGTGAACCAGAAGCGGCATTACGATTTTTTTCAAAACACGGCGTGCGAGTATTTTCCCTGTCATGCAGGCGCGGATCCGGAGACCTTCAGCTGCTTGTTTTGCTACTGTCCGCTGTATGCGTTGGGGGACCGGTGCGGCGGCTGCTTCACCTATCTGGATAACGGTATTAAGGACTGCTCCGCCTGTATGCGCCCCCACCTGCGGGAAAATTACGCCTCCATTCTACAGCAAATGCCAGAAATTATGGAGCTGGCCCGAAAACGGAAGGATTCTCCGTCTGCCCGCGGGGAAAATGGGGAAGGGCCGGAAAAATAATTTGATTTTCTCAGAGGATCCTGCTATAATTCGGAGTGCCGTTTTCAAGGGCTCGGCGCTGCAGGTCCCTTGCCTTGTTCAGTCCCGTATTGTTTAAATCATTTGCGGAAACACCGTTCATCTGGAGATGTACCCAAGTGGCTGAAGGGTCCGGATTCGAAATCCGGTAGGCCGGTTCCGCCGGTGCGGGGGTTCAAATCCCTCCATCTCCGCCAACAATACAGACCTGTTTTTTATTGAAAGATAAAAGACAGGTCTGTTTCTATTCCAATAACATTACCAAGAGGAAATAGGGACATGAGGGTTACATTTCCTGATATGAAAAGTATTTTGCGGCGATACAGCCTATGCCCTTTGCGATGATTTGAATCGCATTAAATATGCATCTCCTTGCGTTTATCCGCCATTGTTAAAGATAAGGTCAGTATCTGTGACTTAAAATGCGAAAAGGACGAGTGATTATGGGATACATCCCATATGGTTTTATCCAAAAGCCAACCGGCATATTTGTTGAACCTCAGCAAGCAGAAGTAGTCCGGCAAATCTATCAGCGGTATCTGGCAGGCGAAAGCCTGGAAGGTATCGCTGATTTTCTTTTTCGGGCAAGTATCCCCTCTCCGCAAGGCAAAGAGAGGTGTCCCCGGCCTGTGATCAACAACCTGCTCTCCAATCCGAAATACATCGGCTACATCATCAGCTTTGACGAATTTTTCATGGCGCAGGGAGAAAAAGGCAAGCGTAGTAATGTAGATGAATATACAGGCAAACGGAAGGCCGCTCGGTACAGTTCGAAGAACATACTGAGCGGCCTTTTAGTTTGCGCGGAGTGCGGCGCCAACTATCGGCGCATCTCCCGTCCTTCCGGTGAGATTGTTTGGCGCTGTGCTAATCGCGTGGAGCATGGCAAGCGGATATGCAAACATTCGCCCTCCATAGGAGAAATTCAAATCATGGAGGACCTTTGCAGGTTGTTGGACACAGACGTCTTCGATGAATCCGAAGTAGCAGAAAGCATCGACCTTATTCTCATTCAGGAAAATGGTACATTGGAGATAGAGTACAAAGAACAACGTTTCTTCCAGAGCATAAACGGGTGAAGCTACAAACAGCATTATTTTATTTAAAGAATAGTTGGGCAGTGGCGGCTACATGCCAGCAGGAGCAGGCGTACAAGGCCCAAAAATGGCTTCGATGGTCATTCAGCCGGGATGAACTGTTACCCATCAGTATGGATACTTGACAGGACAATGTTTGTTTGATAAAATAAAGTCAAATATTAGACCATCAAATATTATACGGAGGAGCATCTATGGATTGGGAAGAAGTGAGGGAGTATGTCAATCAATATGGTGCATTACGGGATGTCCAATATGCCGCCTACGAAATGTATGCAAGAAAGCACAGCCTAACCGCAAAGGAACTGTTTGTACTGGACATCATTTGGTTTGCGCCGGACGGTTGCCTGCAATCTGATATTTGCGAACGGCTATCCGCGACAAAACAGACAGTCAGCGCAATTATTAAAAAGTTCTTGAAACAGGGATATGTATCACTGACCGAATCGGAGACAGATCGCCGAAACAAAATTGTCCGCTTTACAAAAGCGGGGATTGAGTACACACAGAAAATCATACCGCCCGCCGCTCATGCGGAAATAGACGCCATGAGCGAATTATCAGGGGAAGATATTGCCGAGCTGGTCCGTCTGACCACGCTTTTTTCTCACTGCATGAAAGAAAAGTTTGAAACAATACAGGAGTAATCACAGTCGGGCAAAGGAGAGAGAAATGGAGTTTAACGAGGTCATTAGCAAAAGAGTAACTAGCAGAGAATGGACGGACAGAGAGGTGGATTTTGAAGCGATTAAAAGAATCATTGGAGCCGGCATGAAAGCGCCTTCTTGGGATCACTACCGAAGCTGGCAGTTCATTGTCCTACATACCAAAGAGGAAAAGGAAAATGCGTTCAGCCACGCAAAATCAGTGGTACGGAAATTTGATCCTACACGATACGAGGGCCGAAAGCTCAATTTATCTCAGGAGATGTATCTTTACGCCATGCCGCGGCAATATACCATGCTGACCGATTGCCCCTATGTAATCGTTCCGTTGTTTCCATGTAAACGGCTCAACGCCGAGTGGGTGAGCAAGCTCAACCCTCTCACCAACGCATGGTGCGTGGCTGAAAACATCATGCTGGCCGCCATCAACGAGGGCTTGGGATATTCCCTCCGCGTCCCGCTGAACCGTGAGCATGATGTGGTGTTGGAAAAGCTGGGGGTTCCCAATGGATGGATGACCCCCTGTTTCATCGGTGTGGGTTATCCCAAAGAGGACGAGCGTGTGCTGGAGCAGTACAACACCGATCCAAGCAGTCATATACACATGGGCGGCTGGTACATCCAAGAAACAGTGAACCTGTAAAGGAGAACGACATGGAATTTTACGAGGCAATTGAAAAGAGAAGAAGCATCCGCCAATTTGAGAACCGGGAGATCCCCAAAGATATGCTGGAGCGGATTTTAACCGCCGGCCTGAAGGCTCCCTCCTCCAACCATCAGCGGCAATGGGAGCTGGTGACGCTAACGGACAAGGCCGTCATCAGGGAGCTGGCAAAGTTCATCAAGCCCTATCCCTGCCGCATCACCGAGCCCAAAACGCCCCAGCAGGAGATGTTCAAGATCGCCTATCCCCGCCAGCGGACGATGGTGGAGGAGGCCGCCTGCGTGATTCTGCCCTACTTTAAGTGCAAGTACGACCTGAAAAGCACCACCAACGACTACGGCCTGATGGACTATGGGGCGGCCTGGGCGCTGGTGGAAAACATTCTGCTGGCCGCCACCGCCGAGGGGCTGGGGTCTGTTGTTCATATCCCCGTGAAAAAGGAGCCGGAGCAGATCAAGGCTTTTATGAATATCCCGGATGGATATGTTCTCCCGACGCTTATCATGCTGGGCTATTCCAGCAAGGACGCCTTGGTTCCCGCTCAGGTCAACGCTACGGTGGAGAACAAAGTTCACTGGAACAAGTGGTAAAGGAGAAACGCGGAGGGGCCTCTTATGATAGTCAAAGAAATTGAAACGAAAAATGTCCTTACGAAATCCAACCTGCCTGTCAGCGATTATTCCGTAAACCCCTATGGTGGGTGCGCCCACGCCTGCAAATACTGCTATGCCAGCTTTATGAAGCGGTTTACAGGCCACATGGAGCCGTGGGGCGAGTTTGTGGACGTGAAGCATTGGCCCGCCATTCGGAACCCGGAACGGTACGCGGGAAAGGAGTTGTTTATTGGCTCCGTGACAGACCCCTATCAGCCGTTGGAGGAAACCTATGGCCGCACCAGGGCGCTTTTGGAACAGATGCAGGGAAGTCGGTGTAAAATCAGCATCGCCACCAAATCCGACCTCGTTTTACGCGACCTTGATTTGATCAAGACCTTTCCAAACGCCCGCGTGTCCTGGTCGATCAACACCTTGGACGAGGACTTTCGCAAGGAGATGGACGAGGCGGTGAGCATCGAGCGCCGTCTGGCCGCCATGAAAGCCTTTCACGACGCGGGCGTGCGGACGACCTGCTTCATCTCCCCCATCTTCCCCGGCATCACCGACGTGCCCGCCATCATCCGCAGGGCCAAGGCCCAATGCAATCTTGTGTGGCTGGAAAATCTGAACCTTCGGGGGAGTTACAAAACGGTCATCCTGGACTACATCAAGGAAAAACGCCCCGATCTGCTGCCGCTGTATCAGGCCATCTACCTGCGGAACGACCGCGCCTATTGGGCCACGCTGGATGAAAAAATGCGGGCGTTTACCGCGGCCGAGGGCCTCACCTACGTCCGGGACGACGACTCCATGCGCCGCCCCTTCGAGGCCCCGCCCATCGTGGTCAACTTCTTTTTCCATGAGGAGATCAAAAAGTCGGCAAAGAAGGAGGCGGCAAAAAATGCCTGAACTGCCGGAGGTGGAGACCGTCAGGCGCATCCTGGAGCCCCAGATTGCAGGCAAAGTGGTCGAGGCGGTAGAACTCCGTAACGCCCAAGTAATCGCCTACCCGGAGGCGGAGCAGTTTGCGGCACTCCCGCAAGGGCAGAGGATTCAAAATATCAGTCGCCGGGGTAAGTTTCTTACTCTCCATTTTGAGAACGGAGACAGGCTCTCCCTGCACCTGCGGATGACGGGGCAGCTTCTGGTCATGTCTGAAGGGGAGCCGTTAGAAAAGCATACCCACCTAATCCTGTCCCTGTCGGACGGGAATCAGCTCCGATACATCGACGTGCGGCGGTTTGGCCGCTTTTGGTATTTCCAAAAAGATGAAACGGACGCCCTTACGGGTCAGGATGCGCTGGGGCCGGAGCCCACAGACCCTATTCTGACCGCAGAATATTTGAAATCTAAGCTGGGTAGGTGGAAGAAAACCATTAAAGAACTGCTCCACGACCAGGCGGTGGTGGCTGGGATTGGCAATATCTATTCCGATGAAATCTTGTTTGAGGCGGGTATCTATCCTGGGGCAAAGTGCGGCGCCCTCAGTGATGCTGACTGGAGACGGTTGGCGAGTGCCATACCGGAAGTTATCTTATCGGGAATTGAAGCCGATCAAATGACCCCGGAGGAGTATCTGCGGGGCAAAGGCAAAGAATACCGAAACACGGAGCATTTGCGGGTTTATGGCCGCAACGGACAGCCCTGCCCGACCTGTGGGGAGGCCCTTTTCCGCAAGGTGATTGGCGGCAGAAGCAGCACATACTGCCCAAATTGTCAAAAGGCTTACTAAGTCAGGCCGGTTTTTTGCGGTCAAAAGTCAAAGGGATACTCAGGCGCTTTCTTCGCTTTCGGGGCAGACCCGCTCCGCCCCGATTTCGCCTGCGGGCAACGGGATAACGAATGAAAAATCTTTTTTGCACTATGGAGGCAGAAAGGCAGCTGTTTTTGAACAGCTGCCTTTCTGCTGCATTCCAGTTGTTTTAAGGAGACTTTAACCTTTAAGCTCCGGTCACCAACACAACATCCTTTGAATCCGAACCACTTTCCAATTTTTCCGATTGGCAAAGGGTTCGGATTTGTGCCATTTCTGAAAGATTTGTGAAGTGTGGCTTTTGCCTGTAAAATTTTGACACATTGTGGTATACTTTATACTTGTAAGTCTTTTGAAATACGGTAGTACAACGAAGTTTCAACAGTATAACCGTGCGCCTTTCGGCAGATTCATACAGACGCCCAGTTTTGAATATCTGTGGCACTCATGAAAAGGCAGCCGCATTGCGTTGAAAGCTATCATATAAATATGATACGGTCCGAAGCGCGGGGACTTGAGGGAACGATTATGAAATTATTATTGGTAGAAGACGAGGAACTCTTATCAGGCGCTGTGGCTAAGGGCCTTCGAAAACGCGGGTACGCGGTGGACTGCGCCTATGATGGCGAGGAAGCCCTTGCGCTGTACTGCGTCAACGAATACGATTTAATGATTCTAGACCTGAACCTTCCCAAGGTAGACGGGCTGGAGGTGCTGCGGCGGATTCGGGAGCAGGACGCCTCCCTGCGGGTACTAATCCTCTCCGCCCGGAGCACGGTGTCGGACAAAATTGCAGGGCTTGACGGCGGGAGCAATGATTACCTGACCAAGCCCTTCGACTTTGGTGAGCTGGAAGCCCGTATCCGTGCCCTGCTGCGCCAGGAGGTGCAAATGAAAGCGGTCAGCCTCTCCTGTGGCGGGCTGCGGGTGGACACTGCTGCTAAGCAGACGTTTTGGGAAGACAAGCCGGTGGAATTGACAAAAAAGGAGTACGCCATTTTGGAATATCTGATGGTTCACCCCCATCAGGTAGTCTCGCCGGAGGAGCTCATCGAGCACGTTTGGGACAGCGAGGCCGACCCTTTTTCTAACTCTTTCCGCTTCCACATCTCCTCTCTTCGGAAAAAGCTGGCGGCCGCTTCGGAACGGGAGGACTTGATTATTACGTTGCGGGGACAGGGTTACCGCATGGCAGCCGGGGAGGAAATGAAATGAAACAATGGCCGCTTCGGATTAAGATCACGCTGTTGGTAGGGCTGGTGCTTACCCTGGCCTGCGCCGCGCTCACCGTCAATTCGATCTACTCTGCACAAGGATATTACAGCGTTCTGGAAGAAGGCACCGTCCATTCCGACGTACTGCCTGGCGGCGGGAATGTCAAACCTTCTGACGGAGAAATGATGTTCCCGGACCAATTTTCTCCCTATGCCGCGGCGACCCGGCAGTTTTCGATCCAGAGCGTCGCAGTGATGCTGACGGTCATCCTTTTGTCTGTAGCGCTTACCTATTGGCTCACCGGGCGTCTGCTCCACCCCCTGACAAGATTAACCGGGTCTATCCGGGCCATTGATGAGGGGAACCTCTCTGAACGGGTGGAGCTGTCCGATTCCACTGGCGAGGTGCGGACATTGACGGAATCTTTCAACGGAATGCTGGACCGGCTGCAAAGCTCTTTTGAGGTACAGAAGAATTTCGCCGCCAACGCCGCCCACGAATTGAAGACGCCCCTGGCGGTGCTCAAAACATCCCTCCAGGTACTGGAGATGGACGACGAACCGGACCGGGAGGATTATCAGGAATTTATCAAAGCCGCAAAAGCCGGCATCAGCCGGCTCACCGGCACGGTGGATGCTCTCATGACCCTCGCATGTGGAAACGGCGCCGAAAACAAGGAGGATATCGCCGTCCGCCCCCTGCTGGAATTGATTTTTTCCGAACTGAAGCCACGGGCCGAGGCGGGCGGGGTATTCTTGGCGCTCTTCGGTGACTGCCCGCTGGCGCGGGGCGACGCCACGCTGGTGTACCAAGCTCTATACAATCTGGTGGAAAACGCGGTCAAATATACCAGGCCCGGTGGCCGGGTGGAGGTCGCCGTTTCTCCGCGTGAGGGCCGCGTCCAGATCCAAGTGGCCGACACCGGAATTGGAATGTCCCAGGATGCAGTCTCTCGCGCCTTTGAACCATTTTTCCGCGCGGACCAGTCCCGTTCCCAAACGATTCCCGGCTCCGGATTGGGACTCTCAGTCGTAAAAGCCGTGGTAGAACGCCTGCACGGAAGCATTCGGCTGGAGAGTACCGAGGGCGTTGGAACCACCGTGACACTTATTCTATAGGAAGAAATTTCCGCCGTCATTCCGGCGGTTTTTCTTTTACAAAACAGAAATCTAAACTTTATCTAACAATGCTTGTGTTATGATTGGGTCATCCCAAACAGGAAAGGACAAGTTAAACTATGAAAAAAAGACCATTTTTTCGGGCGGCGGCCATGAGCCTCGTCCTGATGACCTTTTTGGCTGCCTGTGCGCCCAAACAAGGGACGCCCGCACCCACGCAAGGTATGACCCAGACTGAGCTCCAAAGCGGCGCTTACGCCACCCTGGGACAGATCGCGGACTATCTGGTACATGCGGCGGACGATTACCATAAGTGTGACCGCTCGGCCCTGCTGGACGGTCTGGAGGGCAGCGAAAACACACGTGCCACCCGCGTCCAGGCTCTGGTGATGATAAGCCGGGCTTTCGGCTCCCTCCCGGTGCCCACAGGCAACAACGCCCGTCTGGCGCCCGAGTCCGCCGATTTGAGCAGCGCCCCAGACTGGGCCAAAGCTGATCTGGAAAACCTGAACAAGGGTGGTGTCTTGACCGACAACGACTTGACGGGAATTCCGTCTCCGCCTGAGGGCGGAGACGACAGTGGCCTCATGCTGCCAGAGGGAGCGACCAAACAGGAGACAGCCACGGAATCTGGCGCGCAGGGTGGCAACGCCATGACGCCCGCCGAGGGTGAGGATGCTCTTGCTCCTGCCAATGGCGAGGGCTACGGCATGGTAGGCGGTGAAGACAGTGAGAATTCGGATGAGTCCAATGAAGCCACGGATGTCATTACCCTGTCCGAGGTGAAAACCGTGGTACGCCGGATCTGGAGTCTGTTCGGCACCAACCTAAAGGACGACTTTTACGCAAGCGTCAACAAGGCCACGCTGGAGAGCACTTCTATCTCCGAGGGGGAGACCTCTGCGGGCGGTTCCAGCACCGTGGCCGAGGAGACCAACAAGAAGGTGCGCGGCCTCATCCGCGAGATTGTGGAGAGCGGGGCTGAGTACGCCCCCGGCAGCAACGAGCAGAAGATCCGCGATTTCTATCGCAGTATCCTCGCTTCCCGTCCTGGCAGCATCGACCTCCTGAAGCCATGGCTTGAGCGAATCGACAAAGCCGGCAGCCTGGATGAGCTGCGAGAGGTACAGCTTGCGCTGATCGAGAAGCTTGGACTGAGCGGCAACGGCCTGTTGCCCTTCTCTTTGTCTGCCGATCTGACGGACCCCGAGAAAAAGGTGCTCAATCTCAGCAGCGGCTTTATGGCCATGACCGTGGAGGACTATGAAAATCCAGACAGCGATGCCCATCAGAAGTATCGTGCGGACCTTGTGCGAAGGATGATAGAAGTCGGGGAAACCGAAGCAACCGCCAATGACCTGGCGGACGCCATGATCGCCCTGGAGCTGGATCAGCTAAAAAACGGCATGACCGCTGAGGAGTCCGCCGATCTCAAAAACTACAACAACATTCTTACCATGGACGAGCTGGACGGCCTGATGCCGGAATTGGGTCCCAAAGCCTTTCTGACCGCGCTCGGCTTTGACCCCTCCATGTCGATTCAAACCTATGACCTCAAGGCGCTCAAGATCCTGGCGTCTCACATGACAGAAGCGGAGCTCTCCCGCATCAAAGCGCAACTGAAGCTGAACCTGCTCTCCAACACGCAGTCCCTGCTGACCGGCGAGGCGACGGTGGACGAGGCCTTGGACGAGGTGTCCACCTACCTCTCCAATGAAGTGGGCCAGCTCTATGTGCAGCGGTATTTTCCCCCCGAGGCAAAAGCGGGTATGGAGGAACTGGTAGACAAGCTGATCAAGGCGTTCAAAAAGCGCATTTCAGACCTGGACTGGATGGATGAGGCCACCAAGAAAGAGGCGTTGCGCAAGCTGGACACACTCACCGTCCTCATCGGTTACCCGGACGAGTGGCCCGAGAGCAATGCGGAGATCAAAGCACCCGAAGATGGCGGCAGCTACTTTGAGAACATGGCCGCCATTGATCGAGAGCGGCTGCGTCAGAGCTTGGCGAATCAGCACGGTAGCGGAGACGCTTTCGGCCTCCCAGCCTTTATGGTGAATGCTGCAGCCAACCGTCAGTCGAACACCCTGGTCTTCCCGGCAGGTATCCTTCAACCGCCTTTCTACAACCCTGACGCCTCCCTGGAGGAAAATTTGGGCGGCATCGGCGCAATCATTGCCCACGAGATCAGCCATAGCTTTGACGACCAGGGTGCACAGTACGACGCCGACGGCGCGGTGCGGGACTGGTGGAGTGAAAAGGACTACGCCCACTTCCAGGAGCTGTGTCAAAAGGCCCAGGACTTTTACGATGGGGCCGAGGCGGCGCCCGGAATTTCCATCAGTGGAAAGCTGACCCTCAGCGAGAACATCGCGGACATCGGCGGTGTGGCCTCCGCGCTGGAGGTCCTCTCCGGCATGGAAAACCCCAATTACGATCAATTTTTCCGCAGCTACGCCAAGAGCTGGCTGCTGGTCACTGACCGGGGCAACACCGCCATGCTGGCCGCCAGCGACGAACACGCGCCGAAAAAGCTGCGGGTCAACGAGGTGTTCAAGCACTTCCAGGAGTTTTATGACACGTATGACATCCAGCCCGGCGACGGGATGTATGTGGCCCCGGAAGACCGGGTGAAAATTTGGTAAGGGGAAGATCACTCGTCTCCGCGCCGAAATATCCCTAAGCTATCAAAATAAGGTCACACCGCTGTAAGTTCCCATTTACAGCAGGAGGTCATTTTTCCCTCTCCCCGTTTTTCAGAATATTGTACACACTGTAGTACAGCAAATCTATCAGCAATATCTGGAGGGTGACAGCCTCGTATGTATCGCTGATTTTCTTTTCAAGGAGCGTATCCCCTCCCCGCAAGGGAAAGAGCGATAGACCGCCCAGTTATCAATAACATGCTCTCCAATCGGAAGTATTTTGGCTGTATTATTGACTTCGGGAGCTTCTTCATGGCGCAAGGCGAGAAGGGTAAACTCAGTAATATAGACGAAGACACAGGCAAATGAAAGGTCGCTCGGTACAGTTAACAGAACGTACTGAGCGGCCTTTTGGTTTGCGCAGAGTGTGGAGCCAACTATCGTCGCATCACTCGGCCTTCCGGGGAGGTTGTCTGGCGCTGCGCCAATCGGGTGGAGCACGGTAAAGGATCTGTAAGCACTCCCCCTCTATATTAGAGGAGGGAATCAAGGAGGAGCTATGCAGATGATTAGAAATAAACGGCTATGATGAATGAAGGTCGCAGGAACTATTGGCACGATTTCTGTTCAAAAGGATGGCCTGCTGGTGATAGAATGCAAAAAGCAGAAATCCTCTCAAATTATGAGGTTTATGGTCCCTTAATCAAGGGCTTAGTTCCGAGTGGCGGCAAAATTGTCTATTTAGAGAGCATTATACTTCCTGGATGTAAAATAGGCAACCAGTTTCTGATCGGTGGAACCGGTATTTACCACAATAATCTTGTCCACAAGGCCCGCCAGGCTCTTCAGACAGCGGGCAATCACATCCTCCTCATTTTTAATGATCCTACACAGACTGATTGTGGCCATATGCGGAATCTCCTATATAGGATATCTGCGCTCAGAACCTCAGCAGATACTCCGACATAGAATGAGCTGTATCCTGCAAAAAGGATACTAATCCCTATCACAAATATGGAGGTCTTTTTGTGAACGTTTATCACTGCGGCAGCCACGACGAATTTGAGCATTGCCGTCATTACCCTCCTCCCTTTCCCTGCCCGCCACCCTGTCCACCCTGCCCCTGCCCTGTTATAGGACCAACAGGTCCTACAGGTCCAACGGGAGCTACAGGAGTCACGGGTCCAACGGGCCCAACCGGAGCCACTGGGGCAACCGGAGCCTCAGGGCCAATCGGTCCAACCGGAGCCACTGGGGCGACCGGAGCCACAGGTTCAACCGGCCCAACCGGAGCCACTGGGGCAACCGGAGCCACCGGTTCAACCGGGGCCACCGGAGTCACCGGGCCAATCGGTCCAACCGGAGCCACTGGGGCAACCGGCGTCACTGGAATAACCGGACCTACTGGCGCAACTGGTCCAATTGGACCGGGCAGCACAACAATATATTTAGCAACTGACCAGTTCGTTAGTGACGGAGGATGGGTTGGATTGGGAACATCTTCATCCCCTTCCCTATTTACAACCAGTACAGTGACGCTACCGGCCGATGTTACAATTGTCGGTCTTATATTAAACATCAGAGATAACACGATTCCGGCCAATGAAAGTGTGACCGCAGAAATTTTCACAAGTCCATGCGGCTTCACTGCTCCTGTCGGCACAGGTATAACGGCTACGATTACAGGGCCAAGTAATGCCGAAACACCAAATTGCCTCGCAACCGGAACCGGAAGCGTTGGGGTAACACAAGGCTCTCTGTTATCCGTGCGGTTGACGACAAGTCAGGGTATAGGCGTCTTAAACAGGGGCGTGGCCGTTACAGTATTTGCGACAATTCCTTAAATGAAATAAATCTAAACAGGGCTGTCACGAAACAGAATCGTATTAAGGCGATTAACAGCGGCAAAATACTGCATGCAACAAAACGGCAGAAAAAATCCACTTATTTTGAATGCACATTCAAAACGGGAACAAGTATAGAGAAAGCTTTTTTGCACCATAGAGGCAGCTCAGAAACACCTCTTTTGGCACAAATCCCGCCTACGGCGAGGCTTCTTAGCCAAAAGGGGTGTGTTTTTCGCTTTCGGAGCCGGACCCGCTGGGCTGGACTCCGCTCCGAGGGTGGCGGGACGTGGCATGCGAAAAATTTCTTTGCATGGTAGCGCCAGGAAGAAAAAGCACCCGGTGGGTGCTTTTTCTTCCTGGTGGAAGTTTCGCCAAAGCGAAGCTGCCGCTACGACGGGTAAAGGTTCGTGATTTTGATATCAGCGCATCGAGATTACGGCTTTTATTTTCTGCCGAAATATTCAGCGCGGCCTCTGTATTCGCTGGTGATAATTTCGTTCATTTCTTCCGGCGTTTCCCGACAGCCATTCCGAAGCCACAGCTTGATGATGGCAGTAATGCCGCTTTTGAAAAACTCCATGTGATAGGGGATAAAACGGTCGCCAAAATGCTCTGACGCCAGGTTTGTATCATAGGCCACAATTTGAAACTGGTTGTCATAGCCTAGCTTGAAGTAGGTTTGATACATAAGCGGATTTTCTGCAATGTGCCGAAACAGCTTCAGATAGTCATTGCTGTTAAAGTGATTCGCGATTTCGTTGTGATACAACTCGCAAAAGTTCTGTTCCAACGTTTCCCGCACTACACCGGCCAGCTGGTAAATGTCCACATAGTTTGCATAAAAGGTGGAGCGGTTTAGCTCCGCCAGCTTGCATAGATCAGAGACCGTAATCTGGTTTAGCTCTTTCATCTGCAAAAGCTCCACAAATACGGATTCTATCTTCGCTCTGGATTCTCTTTTTCGCTTATTATTTTTCGTATTCATACAGAAAACCTCATTATTCCAACACTTGTCTTCGCATTGATGATTGTCTTTCCGCCGCACCTTCCTTATACTATCTATAACGATAAGCGCACCCGTGTTGCGTTTATAAAATTGGAGGTTTTTTTATGAAGAAAAGCAGTTTTGTCGCAATGATTCTAGGGACCGTCAGCGGTGTGTTGTTTGCCCTGGGAATGTGTATGGCGCTTTTGCCAGCGTGGAACGCCTTTGGGCCGGGAATCATTTTCGGCTGTGTGGGACTTCTTCTCGGCATCATAACGATATTCGTCTGGAGGAAAATGGAACACAAGCAGCCAGTGAGGCTCTCCAGCAAAGCCGTTTTGACCGCCAGTGTCGGAATCATCGGCGCGCTGGCCCTGGGTGTGGAATGTGCTTTTGTATGGTGTGGAATCAGATGGTATTAGGCATTGTCATTGGTCTTGTGGGTCTGGTTGGGTTGCTCAGCTTGATTCCGTTCACGAGGGGAATCCAATAACCCAGCGCCATCGATCCGTTCTATAAAGTTATATTGGCAATCCTGACCGCCGTAAAGCCTGCAAGCAAAAAGACGGATAGTCGGTGGGGGAGGCCAAAAAGCTTTTGAAGCAGAAAACGCAAAAGCGCAAAGCCGAACCATGAAAACAGAACCTCAGCAGGTGGCAGCAGATGGTTTTCGTCCTGATGGGAACCGTGTTGGACCTCCAAAAGTTAAAGAGGCTTACACATATCCGTGGTTTATCGCCAAAAAACCTGTTTTTGATTTTAGTCAAAAACAGGTTTTTTCAGTTATAAGCCCCGCAAAACCCGTGCGATTTCATGGTGTCGATTGAATTTTGGAGGAGAAGGTCCCTACCAAACGGGCCTATCATCGCCGTTTCGCAACCGTCCGTTCAAGCCGTTAGCCGCTTCCCTCCGGGACCTACCTGGCGGCTTCCTTTTGGGTCAGACGCGCCGGAAGTCCAGGGTCCGGCGTCACGTACACGGTCCGATATTGGGTATAGACCACCATACCCGGCTTTGCACCGCCCGGTTTCTTGACAAACCGCACCGGGGTTACGTCCACCGCCACATTCTGCCCCTGCCGCCCCTGGGAGTACCAAACCGCCAGCTCCGCGGCCTCCGTCACCGTCTGGTCCGGCACGGGAGCGCCGGTCCATGGCACGATCACATGACTGCCGTGAAGCTTCTGCACATGAAGCCAGAGGTCGTTTTTCTGGGCCAGCTTGGTGGTCAGCTCGTCATTCTGCCGGTTATTCCGGCCCACATAAATCGGATATCCCTGAGTCGACACAAACCGCATGGGCTTGGAAGGGTTCTGCCGCATTCGCTTCCGCCCGGCTTCCGGGCGCAGATAGCCGCCGCAGACCAGCTCCTGCCGGATCTCCTCCAGTTCGGCCTCCGTCTCCGCCCGCTCCAGTTCGTCCAACACGCTGTCCAGATACGCCAGCTCCGTCGTTCCCAGGGCAATCTGCCTGGCCAGCTCCTTTTCCGCGTTCTTTGCCTTGGCATAATCCTTATAAAATTTTGCCGCGTTTTGCTGCGGCGAGAGCTGCGCGGACAGGGGAATCGTTACCTCCCGCATCTTAGGATCGTAAAAGTCCTCCACCGTAAGCTGGGTCTGTCCACGGGCAACGGCATGCAAATTAGCCGTCACCAGATCCCCCATCTGCCGCAACCGCTCCCGGTCCCGGGCTGTCTCCAGCTCCCGCCCTTGAATTGCAAGCTTACGGCGGGTCCGGTCCCGAAGATTGGACACCGTCTTTCGCACGGACTGCGCCTTTTGCCGCATGGCGTCCCGCCGGTCCCGGACCGTATAAAACGCATCCAACAGAGCCCCGAAGCCGGCCATCTCCCGGCAGGAGAAGGCGCAGCCGTACTGCCGGATGGGTACGAAAGCATAGGCCTTGGGAGCTCCGTCGGGCTGCGTCAGGAGGTAAGGCCGCCAGGCCCCGGGTCCTAGATGGGCGGCAAAATAGGCGGCGATTCCCTCTGCGGTCTTTTGCAGGTCCACCTCACCCAGGCGGGCCTCCGGATCTCCCAGTATCTGCAGCGCCGCCTCTCGGCACACCAGGGGCGACAGGCCGCCCAGACAGTCCTGTAGCCAGTCCGCCAGCCGGTTCGGACCCGGTCGCCGCAGCATCTCCAGGACCTGCTCGGCAGGGATACCCAAAGGTGCAGCCTTTTGCAGAGGCTCCGGCTCCTGATAGAACAGCCCGGGCAGGGCCTGCCGCCGGGCAGAGTCGTCCAGACCAACCCGCCGCAGGCAGTCCACAATCCGGCCGTCCGGATTCAATAAATACAAGTTGCTGGTCCTGCCCATGAGCTCCGCCACCAGCTGCCGCTGAACCGGGTCCCCCAGCTCGTCCACGCAATCGAAGGTCAGCCGCACCAGCCGCTCCATGGGCGGCTGCTCCACGGCGGTCAGCCGCGCGCCGCATAAATGCTTCCGCAGCAGCATGCAAAACATGGGCGGCTGGTCCGGATTCTCCGGATTGGATTCCGTCAGGTGCAGGCGCGGGGCCGCCGGGTTGGCCGCCAAAAGCAGACGCTGCCGCCCGCCCTCGCACCGCAGGAGCAGAATGACGGTGTCCCGGGCGGGCTGATGGATTTTTTCCACCCGGGCCCCCAGGGCCTTGGCTCGGACCTCCTCCAAAACTGCGGTCAGAAAATATGCATCAAACGCCATAAAGCTCCTCCATCACTATGACGAACAATTCGTTGATTCGCTCCGTATTCCCCGCCAGGTATAATGCGCCGAACAGGCACTCCAAGCCGGTGGCACGGGCGTATTCCCGCGGACTGGCGCTCTTGGGAATGGCATGTAGATGGGTGTTCCGCCCTCGGCGATATAAAGCCAGCTCCTCCGGGGAGAGCAGCGGCAGCAGACGCTCCACAAATCGGGATTGGGCCGGGGCTGAGACGAAGGATATGGTTTCCCGATGCAAATTTTTCACGGCGGTTTTTCCATGGCCACACAGCCAGGTGCGGATCAGCACCTCAAATACGCCGTCCCCTAAATGAGCCAGCCCCAGAGCCGAAACAGCATCGATCTGCCGCTTGTCCATGGACATGGCAAAGTAATTTTGCAAGGTATCCTCCCCCTGTACCGCGGAACCAGCCGCCGGATTCAAAATTGATGGCACCATTGTACTACAGGCCGGGTAAAAATGCAATGCATGCCTCGTCGCAGAGGACTATGCTCCCGCAAAGCCCCGCCCCTTCGGGCGGGGTTCTTGTCCGCACCGAACCCGCTGGCGCCGGGCTTCGGTTTGGTTCCTCTATTGCCGTGGCATCCTCTGGTAACGGATCTGCGGTCTCCCAACAGGGGGCCCGCAATGCCCCAGTGCTTGCAGGAAGAGAAGGGGCAAGGAAGCGGTGCCGATGGCGTCCAAGCCGCCGGAACAATAGCGGACTTTGCCCCGACGATGTAGGGGCGAGCTGTGGTCGCCTGCGGGCGCGTGATGCACGCCCCTACAGAACTTCTGCCGTCGGCTGCTGGCCGTGGAAGACGACCTACAGCCGAACCACGGCGCGGCGCGCCGTGGTTCGGCTGTCTCAGGGTATAAATGCCGCTACCCGATACGCTCAAAATCCTCCGGTCCGTGCTTGCACAACGGGCAAACAAAATCCGGCGGCAGCTCCTCGCCTTCGTAGACATAGCCGCAGATTTTGCAGATCCAGCCCTTTTTCTGCGTCAACTGAGGCTGCGGCTTGGGTTTAATGTGTTCAAAATAATAGGCATAGGTGACGGAGGGAACCTGAGACAGGATTTTAGCCTCCGTAACGTCCGCCTCAAACAGCGTATGCGTCCCAAAGTCCTGGGCTGCAATCACCCGGCCGGAAATCATGGCATTGGTAAACTTCGTCAGGTACAGCGTCCCCGCAGCCGACCGCGCCGCAAAGGCCCAGCCGTGGAACTTCTCCACCTCCCGGCCGCTCTGGAAGCCAAAGTGCTGAAAAATCTCAAACGGCACCTCCTGCGACAGCACGGAGAGGCTGAACACACCATTTTTCTGGATCATATCGTGGGTGAGATTGGCCTTGTTAACCGCAAAAGCAAGTCGCTTGGGCGTATCGGTAATCTGTATCACCGTGTTGATGATGCACCCGTTATCCTGCTCTCCGTCCCGGCCAGCTAGGACGAACAGGCCATAGGAGAGCTTAAACATAGCGTTGGGGTCCACAGCTGATTCGGTTTCCGCCGCCACCGTCTGCTTGGGCATGGAATCGGCGATGGCCTGAGCCAAAATCTCCAGCTGCTCCGTCTCCTTCAGGGAGGATCGGATGGTCACGGACTGTTCCAAAATAGTCAAATTCTGCAGGGGCGAAAGAATCTCCCGCATGAGCTTGGCGCTGCCGGGGGCCCAGGAGCCGTTTTCCAGCAAGGCCACGGTGCGATTCTGCAAATTATGTGCTGCAATATCCCGCAGCAGATTTTCCATGGTGACGAAAATTCCCGCATTGTACGTGGGCGCGGCAAAGACCAGGTGACTGTACTGGAATGCGGCGGCCACGATGTAGGAGGCCGGCGTCATGGAGACGTCAAACATGCAGGTACGGATTCCCCTCTCCCGGAGCTTTACGGATAGGATCTCCGCCGCGTTCTCCGTGTTGCCGTAGACAGAGGCGTACGCGATGACCACACCGGTCTCCTCCGGCGTATAGGTGCACCACTTCAGATACTTTTCTACAAAGTCCCCCACGTTTCTGCGCCAGACGAACCCATGGAGCGGACAGATCAGAGAGAGCTCTAAACCAGCGGCCTTTTGCAGCAGCGCCTGAACCTGCGTTCCGTATTTTCCCACAATGTTGGTATAATACCGCCGGGCCTCATCCATATAATCCCGGGCAAAATCCACCTCGTCCGCAAAAATAGCCCCGTTGATCGCCCCAAAGGTGCCAAACGCGTCCGCAGAAAACAGGATTTTATCTGTCCGGTCATAGGTCACCATCACCTCCGGCCAGTGCACCATGGGGGCCATGACAAAGGTCAGGCTGTGCCGGCCGGTTTCATACACGTCGCCCTCCTCCACCTGCTGGGCGACCGCCCCAACGTCAAAGGAGAAAAACTGCTTCATCATGCCCACGGTTTTGGCATTGCATAGAATGCGAACCCCCGGATACCTGCGCAGGACCTCCTCGATGGTACCGGCATGGTCCGGCTCCATATGCTGTACGACCAGCACGTCCAGGCTCCGACCGGACAAGACAAAATCAATATTCTCAAAAAAGACATCACTGACAGCGTGATCCACGGTGTCAAACAGCACAGTTTTTTCATCCAGCAACAGGTAGGAGTTATAGGACATTCCCTTGGGTACGTCGTACACGCCTTCAAACAGCGCCAACCGTCGATCATTTCCGCCTACCCAAGTCAAATCCTCGGTAATTGTTCTTACACAGTGCATGTGCAGCTCCCCTTTCAATGTGTGTGGGACTATTATACAGGAACAGTTTGGAAAAATCAATAACAATAATAATTCTTATTTGTGTTTTCTTATGCCGTACGTTCCGTCTTGCCTGTTCCATCTCCTCCGGCCGGCAACCGGAAAGCAATGGAAAAATTATGACCTTTTTGTTAAATTTTATAAAATCTCGTGGAATCCTCTTTCCCAGCCCGGGGCCTTTATGGTATGATGAATATAACCTTTGGGCCGTCCACTCCCGCCCGCTTTTTAAGCCGAGCATGTGATGGAATGAGAATGGAGCGTTGGCATGAAACCCAGGAAACCGAAAACCAAATTTAATCAGGCGTTGTTTCTCATCGCCTTTGCCGTCGTCCTCTACGTGGTCATGAACCATCTGAGCGTAGCGGGGCAGCTGGTCCATCTGCTGGTGGATCTGCTTCAGCCCCTGATTGTGGGCGGTCTTTTGGCGTTTATCCTCAACGTCCCTATGCGCGGACTGGAAAAGTTCTTTGCCCGGCTGCAGGTCAGACAGGGCCGCGTGGTCCGGGAACGGGCCAACGCCATTTTCAGTCTAATTCTCACCTATTTGGGCGGCTTACTGTTTATCTTTTTTGTCGCCTACATCATGATACCGCAATTGATCGGTACAATTCCCGGCATTGTCTCCACAGCGGAGACCGCCTGGCCTAAATTCTTGACCTTTTTAAACGAGCACAATGTAAATACCACCCAGTTGGAGCTGCTGTTTTCCGGATTTGATCTGGACCCCCTGCTGGAAAAATTTATGGAGAACTACGCCCAGATTATTGAAACCTCCCTGTCCGCCGTCACCTCCGTGGCGGCCGTGCTCACCATCACCATCACGGGTTTCGTCATTTCCATTTATATTCTGTCCAATAAAAAGAAACTGAGTCGCCAGGTACGGAAGCTCCTATACGCCTATGTGGGGGAAAAATACGCGGACCGGACACTGGAAGTGGCCGCCCTGACCAATCAGACCTTTTCCAGCTTCATCTCCGGCCAGTGTCTGGAGGCCATCATTTTAGGGCTGCTGTTCTTCATCACCATGAGCATCCTGCGCCTGCCCTACGCCTTGGTCATCAGCGTGTTCATCGCCGTGACCGCCCTGATCCCGTATCTGGGCGCGTTTATGGGCTGTGTGTTTGGTGCGTTGCTGATTGTTCTGGTCTCCCCCATGAAAGCCCTGATCTTCCTCGTGACCTTCTTTGTTCTGCAACAGGTGGAAAACCAACTGATTTATCCCAAGGTTGTGGGGAATTCCGTGGGTCTGCCAGCGATTTGGACGCTGGTTTCGGTTTTTGTAGGCGGCAAGCTGTTTGGCGTCACAGGGATGCTGTTTTTCATCCCTTTGACCTCTGTGGTTTATTCCCTGCTCCGCCTGAATGTCAACCGCCGTCTGGAAAAACGGAATCTAGCGGTTGACAGCGACGGCGTACATCCCAGTCCGCCGCAAGAGGACCAGCCGGAGACGCCTGCGGAATCCGTCCAGGCCGAAAAGGACAGCCCCGCTGCCCCATAGCCGCCGCCCATTTGCGGTTTTGCAGGGCTCCTGGCGGGCGGCCACAGGTCGCCCCTACGACCACCGGGTCGGTACTACCCTGTAGGGGCGAGCTGCGCGCGCCCGCAAGCCCGGCAGCTAGTAGAATCTCCCAACGGGCGACCACAGGTCGCCC
>CATXTO010000016.1 GCA_958402445.1 uncultured Eubacteriales bacterium | reverse complement strand
TCCCGCCTCAACGGCGGGCGAGCGCAGCTCGCCCCTACGGGAGGAGCGTCGATGACGCGGTGTAGGGGCGACCTGCGGCCCCCCGCTGGAAAACCGACGGGACCGGTGCAGCGCGGTTCCCAGGTAATTCCCGCCTCAACGGCGGGCGAGCGCAGCTCGCCCCTACGGGAGGAGCGTCGATGACGCGGTGTAGGGGCGACCTGCGGCCCCCCGCTGGAAAACCGACGGGACCGGTGCAGCGCGGTTCCCAGGTAATTCCCGCCTCAACGGCGGGCGAGCGCAGCTCGCCCCTACGGGATGGGTATCGATAATGTGGTGTAGGGGCGTATCGAAAATTTGTTGGAGGGAAAAACCTTTGGCCTTACGCCGACTGGCTCGTAAGGGCTCAATCGGCGGGACGGTCCTGAGACACCACCTTCGCCGCGTCGAACAGGTCCTTCAGCAGCTCCGGTTGGGTGGTAATGCGGGTGCCGTTGACGGTGCGCCGGGCCTGCCGAACGTATCCGTCCTCAATCTGCACCCAGCTGGGATCCGAGACATTGATGGAGCAGAAATACCGGAACCCCGCGCCGGATAACAGCTCGTATTTTTCGCCGCTGTATTTCCCGGTATCGCCAATGTCGCTGCCGCCGGCATAGAACAGGATTTGCGTGTCTCCCACCACGGGCTTTACAATGTCGCCCCATTTCTTCACATCCGCTTCCACCGCCGAGGCCGATTCCTCGCCATACGCGACGCCGGCATAAGTGAAGCTGGCAAATTCATAGCCATTGTCTTTGAGGCACTGCGCCGCCGCCTGAGCGGCGGCCGCCTCCGTTTCGCTGGACAGGCTGTAGCCCAGAATACCCTCGCTGCCCGCCACGCCAAGGACCGCCTTGGCGCCCCGGTAGGAAAAATCCGGGTGCTGAACCAGGAAGTCCTCCAGCACCGGCACCAAGTCGTAGCTGCCGGTGAGGGTCTGGCCGGCGCCGTCCACATACTCGCAGGTGGGCTTGCCGTCGGAGCCCGCCACCAGACGGCGGGCAAAGCCGTCTGCGGCCATGGCGGCGGTATAGTGCACCGGAACCTCCGACAGAACCAGCGGCTTTTTCCCCTCCGGCAGGTAGATGGAGCCCGCGGTATAGGCGCCGCCCTCGCCCGGCGCGGCCAGGTCCGTCATGGACACCAGCACATAGCCGTTTTGGTAGATCTGGTCCAAAATTGCGGAAAACTCCGAAATTGTCAGGTTATTCCGGTTGTAGTATGCCTGGTTTTGGTCCCCGTCGAAGGCCCGGGCCGCATCCGCGATCAAAGGCTGGAAGGAGATGTGGGGAATTTTCGTCACGTCCGCCCAGGGCTTCAAGCCGGCCTTGGCGGTCTCATAGGCGGAGACCGCCTGGGCGATGCCGTCGTCCTCCGCGGCGTGGGAGCTCAGCAGCGCCAGGGCGCCGTCGTAGTCGTATTGGTCGGCCAGGCGCTTCGCCTGGTCCAGCAGGGACTGCACCGCGCTGTTTTCCCCACCGGAGGGTGTGGTTTCCCCTGTGGTGGAGGCCGAGGTCTGGTCGGGCTCCTTGGGTTTGTGCGCCCGCTTTACGCCGCCGACGATCAGGGCGATGACCGCCACAACGGCCACCAGAATCACCAGAAGCGGCAGGTAGGCCTCCTTGAACCGCTGCCAAGGCGTTTTCCGCCGCCGCCGGCGCACCGGCGGGCGGGAATAGCTCTCCGGTCTGTCGTTGGGTCCTTGCCGCATCATAAACCCCCTGCCTTTCTGTAAATTTGGTATACAAATTCATCATATCGGATTTTAACGGATTTTTCAACGGGAAAGAACAAATTTTCTGAAATTTCTCTCCATCTGTCCCCAGGTGTTTCCTCCGCGTCCAGGGATTTCCCGGCAACGGCCGCGTTCCTCCGGCTCTGGTTCGCATATCCCCCTCAGAATCTTAGCCGGGAAACCTTACATATGGACTTGGGGCCGGCGCCGTGGTAAAATGAAGGCATTCACAACACACAGACAGGAGGTAGAGCCATGCGGGGCATTCCATCTTTGATTACGGATATTCGAAAGCGGGTCTTCACCGAGGTGGCCCGCCTGGCCTACGAGGGCGGGGACGACGGACAGGTGGAGGACCTGCCCTATGCCATTGTGCCCGGGGAATTCGCCCTGCGCCGGGAGTCCATCTTCCTGGAGCGGGCCATCGCCGGCGAGCGGGTCCGCCTGGCCATGGGCCTGTCCCTTCGGCCCGTGCAGACCCGGACCCTGGTCTCACAGGGCATGGACCGCAGCGCCGTGGCGGAGCAGTATTATGAACCGCCGCTCATCAACATCATCCCCTATGCCTGCCACGCCTGCCCGCCCCGGCAGTACCGGGTGACGGAGGCCTGTCAGAACTGCCTGGCCCGGTCCTGCCAGCAGGTGTGTCCCAAGGGGGCCGTGTCCTTTGTCAACGGCAGGAGCCGCATCGACCCGGACCGGTGTGTCCGTTGTGGCCGGTGCGCCAAGGCCTGCCCATATCACGCCGTCGTGTATTTAGAGCGGCCCTGCCAGGCCGCCTGCGGCATGGACGCCATTGCAACGGACCAGCACGGCCGGGCGGTCATTGACCAGGACAAATGCGTCTCCTGCGGCATGTGCCTGGTGAGCTGCCCGTTCGGCGCCATTGTGGACAAGGGGCAGCTGTTTCAGCTCATTCAGGCCATCCGCCAGGGTGACCCGGTGGTGGCCATTGTGGCCCCCGCCTTCGTGGGCCAGTTCGGCAAAACCTGCACCCCGGAAAAATTCACCACCGCCATGAAAGCCCTGGGGTTCCAGCGGGTGGTGGAGGTGGCGGTGGGCGCGGACCTGTGCGCCGTGGAGGAGGCCAAGGATTTTCTGGAGAAGGTGCCGGCCAAGCAGCCCTTCCTGGCCACCTCCTGCTGTCCCGCCTGGCATTCTATGGCCCACAAGCTGTACCCGGAGCAGGCCTCGTGCATCAGCATGACTTTGACGCCCATGGTGTTCACCGCACGGCTGCAGAAGCGGCAGGACCCCGGGTGCAAGGTGGCCTTCATCGGCCCCTGCGCCGCCAAGAAGCTGGAGGCCATGCGGGCGGATATCCGCAGCGACGTGGACTTTGTGCTCACCTTTGAGGAGCTTATGGGCATGTTTGAGGCCAAGGGAATCCGGTTTGAGACCATGGATGACGTGGCCGACGGAGAAGCCATGCGGGAGGGAACCGCGGATGGCCGGGGCTTCGCCGTGTCCGGGGGCGTAGCCGCCGCGGTGACCCAGGTCATCGCCCGGCTGGACCCGGAGCGCAGGGTTCCCACCGCCCGGGCGGAGGGCCTACGGGAGTGCCGCAAGCTCCTGGCCCAGGCAAAGGCGGGCAAATACGACGGCTACCTCTTGGAGGGCATGGCCTGCCCGGGGGGCTGCGTGGCCGGCGCCGGCACCCTACTCCCGGTGGAGCTGGCTTCCGCCGTGGTGGGCCGGTATCAGAAGGAGGCGGACCACGACAGCGCCTTGGACAGCCCCTACCGGTGCGCCGCGGAGCATTTGGATTGAGGAATTTGTAAAAATCATACAAATCTGCCTGGTAGCAGTGGGCAAAATGCGCCGCATTTCAGAGGAAAAAGGCTGGCTTTTTCCGCCGCCGTCCTGTATAATAAGCAAGCGTTTGCCGCGCAAAGCTCGCTACGACAAGGCGCGAGCTGATACGGAGGATTGTAAGGGGCGCCGATTTCGGAATCAAACTGTAGGGGCGGCCTGCGGCCGCCCGCGGGCGTGCGAAGCACGCCTCGTCGGGGCAAAGGCCGCTGCTACTCCGGCGACCCAATGAAATCCGTTCAACTTTACGATTTACCAACTATCTGGAGGTATGTACATGCGGGAAATTCTACAGGCTAAGGGCCTTTGGAAGACCTTTAAGCTGTCTGCCAAGCAGCAGCAGCTAGAAAAAACCAAGGAGAAGACCAAGACCGCCGTGGCGGATCTGTCCTTCTCCGCCTATGAGGGCGAAATCTTCGGCCTTTTAGGACCCAACGGCGCAGGCAAGACCACCACGCTGCGGATGCTGGCCACCCTGATCAAGCCGGACCGGGGAGACGCGTGCATCGACGGGTGCAGCATAGTGTCCCAGCCGGACGAGGTCCGGGGGAAGATCGGCTTTCTCACCAGCGAGCTCAAGCTGGAGGAGTTCTTCACCCCAAACTACTTATTTGATTTCTTCTCTGAGCTGCACCAGGTGCCATACGAGGCGCGGGACCGGCGAAAAAAGGCGCTGTTCGATACCTTCGGGATTGGAGAATTCGCGGAGGTAAAGGTGGCGAACCTGTCTACCGGCATGAAGCAGAAGACCTCGCTGGCGGTCTCCCTGGTCCACGATCCCAAGGTCATCATCTTTGACGAGCCCACCAACGGCCTGGACGTACTCACGGCTAAGGTGGTGACGGATTTTCTCATGGACCTAAAGCGCCAGGGCCGCACGGTGATCGTCTCCACCCACATTTTCAGCCTGATTGAGAAAATCTGCGACCGGGTGGGCATTTTGATCGACGGCCGCATGGCCCGGTGCGATACCCTGGACCGGGTGCGGGACGGCAAGTCCCTGGAGGATCGCTTCTTCGACCTCTACGCGGAAACGGCAGGTGAGAAGGCATGAGAAATCCCGTGATTACCATTCTGAAAAAAGAATTAGCCCGCTTCTTCGGCGATAAGCGCATGGCCATCACCACCATTTTGCTGCCGGGCCTTCTGATTTTCTTCCTGTACAACTTTATGGGCAACGCCCTGGCCAAGCAGTTCTCCGTTTCTGAGACCTACAAGCCCACCGCGGTGGTCCAAAATCTCCCGGACGCCCTGGCAGGGCCCCTTGGCCAGGCCCTGGAGCTCGGCCAGCAGAGCGGGGAGGACGCAAAGCGCCAGGTCACGGAGCAGGAGCTGGATCTGTATCTGGTCTTCCCGGCGGATTTTGACGCCGCGGTGACCGCTTACGACCCCGTTTCCGGGACCCAGGCGCCCAACGTGGAGGTGTATTACAACTCCGCTTCCACCGCCTCCCAGCAGGCGTATACCGTGGTATTGGCAGCTTTGGACCAGTATGAGAGCAGTCTGGCCAATAAATTTGACGTCAACCGGGGCGGCAGCTTTGATTTGGCCACCGCCCAGGACCAGACCAGCTCCATTTTCTCCTCTATGCTGCCCATGCTTTTGATGATCTTCCTGTTCAGCGGCTGCATCGCCGTGGCCCCGGAGTCCATCGCCGGGGAGAAGGAGCGGGGCACCATCGCCACCATGCTGGTCACCCCGGCCAAGCGCAGTAGCATCGCCCTGGGAAAAATCATCGCCCTGTCCATCATCGCCCTGCTCTCCGGGATTTCCAGCGCTCTGGGAACCATTTTATCCCTGCCCCGCCTCATGGGATCGGCGGGAGGAGAGATGTCCGGCGCCGCCTATGGCGCGGGGGATTATGTGCTCTTAGGGGTGGTGATCCTCTCCACGGTGCTGCTCCTGGTGACCTTGATCTCCATCGTATCCGCCTTCGCCAAGTCCACCAAGGAGGCCCAGGCCTATGTGATGCCCCTGATGATTTTAGTCATGCTCCTAGGCGTCACGGCCATGTTCGGCGGGGGGGCCAAGGAGTCCCTGGTCTTTTACCTGATCCCCCTGTACAACAGCGTCCAATGTATGGTGAGTATTTTCTCCTTTGAGATGGTTCCGGCCCATATCCTGGCCGCCGTGGCGGCAAACCTGGTCTACACCGGGCTGGGGATCTTCCTCTTGGCCAAGATGTTCAACAGCGAGCGAATCGTCTTTTCCAAATAAAATCAGGAAAGCGCCAGGCCCGGTGGGGCCTGGCGCTTTTTGTTTTTTATGCCCGCGGGCGACCACAGGTCGCCCCCACAGCTCCTGTTCCTACACCACTCCCTGTAGGGGCGAGCTGCGCTCGCCCTTCGTCCTCTCTGTGCGCTCCTGTAGGGGCGAGCTGTGCTCGCCCGCAAAACGGCCCCAATTGTTCCCCACGTCCCAAGAACAAATGGATAACCAAACCGAAGCCCAGCGCCGGCGGGTTCGGTTTGGAGAGGAGCGGAGACGGGGCGAACAAGAATCCTCACCCGAATGGGCGAGGATTTGCGGAAGCGCAGTCCTCTGCGACGAGGCGTGCTTCGCACGCCTGCGGGCGACCACAGGTCGCCCCTACATCCCTGTTCCCACATCTCTCCCTGTAGGGGCGAGCTGTGCTCGCCCTTCGTCCTCTCTGTGGGGGCGACCACAGGTCGCCCCCACAGCTCCTGTTCCTACACCACTCCCTGTAGGGGCGAGCTGCGCTCGCCCGTCCTCCTCTCTGTGCGGGCGACCACAGGTCGCCCTTACATTTGAAACGACCGCAGGTCGTTTCCGGCACTCCGGCGCCACAGCCGTCACAAACCGCCTTGCCGCTCCATACGATAAAGCAGAGAAGGAGGGCATGCCAATGGAACATATATGCCAGCTCAACGACCAGACCAAGCAGTATCTAGAGCGTTTTTACAGCATCCTGGATGAAATGATTTGCAATATGACCAAAGCGGAACTCACCCAGAGCATCTCCCACAACTTTATCGTGCAAATGATTCCCCATCACCGGGCCGCCATCGAGATGTCGCAAAACATCCTCCACTATACCACCTGTCAGCCCCTGCGGCGCATCGCTTCCCACATCATCTCCTCTCAGACCAAGAGCATTGAGGACATGGAGAAACTGCTGCCGTCGTGCAGCCAGCTATGTAATCCGCAGCGGGATCTACAGCTATATCAGCGCCGCACGGATCTGATCCTGCGCACCATGTTCTCAGAAATGGGGAGCGCGCCGGAGACCAACGATATTGACGCGGATTTCCTGCGGGAGATGATCCCCCACCACCAGGGCGCCATCGGCATGTCGCGAAACGCGCTGCACTACGACCTATGTCCGGGCCTCATCCCCCCCATTCGCGCCATTATCACCTCCCAGCGCAGGGGCGTGCGGGAAATGGAGGCGCTTCTGCGCTGTATTGCCTGCCCACAATAGGGCGCACGAAGGCCGGACGCCGTTTTGCAAAGGCGGCTTTCCGGTCACGACCCTGCATTTTCGGGATTTCCCCGCAGCGACACCCCTGTTGGGCGGCCAAGGCCTCCTTACAGGGGCGCTCCCGCGGCCTGCTCCAGCGCGGACCGGGCTTTTTCCTGCTTCCGCAGATACCGCACCGCGGACAGGCCCGCCTGGGCTCCCTGGTGAATGGCCTTCGCGATTTGCAGCAGGCCGCCGGTGCAGTCCCCGGCGGCGAAGAGTCCCGGCACGTTGGTGGCCATGGCCTCGTCCACCAGAACTTTCCCGTTCTCCGTCAGAGCTCCCACCTTCCGGGCCAGGTCTCCGCTGTCCGCGGTGCCCAGGGCCACGAATAGCCGCTCCGCCGGCAGACTTACGCCGTCCTCCAGGGTTACGGCCTGCAGCGTCTGGTCTCCCAGCAGCGCCTCTACCCGCCTGGAATCCACATTCAGCGCCGGGGGGAGCTCCGCAGGCGCCGGCGCGCCGTTGGTCAAAAGGGTCACGGACCGGGCCAGCGGCAACAAAACAGCCGCCTCATGGAGGGCGTACGCCCCGGCGCCCAGGACCGCCACATCCCGACCCCGGCAGAAAAAGCCGTCGCATACGGCGCAGTAGCTCACGCCGGCCCCGTCGAAGGCCCCAAAATTTTGAATCTGGGGGCGCCGCCGGTTGAGCCCCGTGGCCAAGACCACGGCCTCCGCCTCCACCGGTCCGGCGGAGGTCTCCGCCAGCAGCCCCTGCGAGCCAAAGCCCAGGCCCACCACCTCCGCCTCCTGCACAAGGACTCCCAGCCGCCGGGCCTGGGACAGGCCGTTTTCCAGAAGCGCCTGGCCGGAGACCGGCTCGGAGAAGCCATAGTAATTCTCAATCCGCTCCGCGTGAACCAGGGCGCCGCCGTCTTTGTACATCAGGGTCACGGCGCAGCCCGACCGGGCCGCGTAAATTGCGGCGGTGATTCCCGCGGGGCCGCCGCCCAAAACAAATAAATCCAGCATAACCGCGCCTCCTCAATGGTTTTGTTCGCTCAGCATGAGCTTAAAGCTGCCGTAAATCCCGGCGTCATTGCCCAGCTTGGCCAGAGCAAACCGGATTTCCCGTCCCGTGTGGAACATATAGCGGAGAAAATAGCGCCGCACGCCGTCCAGCAGCACCCGGCCCGCCCGGGACACCCCGCCGCCCAAAACCACGGCCTCCGGGTCCACCACACAGCACACCTCCGCCAGGAACTGGCCCAGGACGTCATAATAGGCTTCCAGGATCTCCAGAGCCAGGGGGTCCTGGCGGGCGCCCCAATCAAAAATTTCTTTGCAAGTCAGGCGCTGAGAAGAACGCAGGGGGGAGGGCCGCCCGGAGCGCGCCATGGCCCGGCGGGCCAAGCGGACAATCCCGGTTGCGGAGCCGTACTGCTCGGCGCAGCCGAATTTGCCGCAGCCGCAGGCCTCCGTCTCCTCCCGGTTCAGGGTCATATGCCCGATCTCTCCCCCGGCGCCGTGGGCCCCGTGCAGCACCTTGCCGTTTAAGACGATGCCACCGCCGATGCCCGTGCCCAGGGTCACCAGGACCATGCTGGAAAAGCCCTTTCCTCCCCCCTGCCAGCACTCGCCCAGGGCCGCCACGTTGGCGTCGTTCCCCGCCTTGACGGGCAGTCCCGTCAGAGCCCCCAGGGCCTCGTGGAGGTTGAACACCCCCCAATTCACGTTGGCGCCGCGGTTTAAAACGCCCTTTGCGTCCACGGGCCCCGGCACCCCCAGGCCGATGCCTAAAATTTGGCCCCGGTCAATCCGCCGGCGAACCAGGCAGCCGTCGATGGCCGCGGCGATGTCCGGCAGAATCTGGCCGCCGTCCGGCGTGCTTTTCGTGGGAATCTCCCATTTCTCCACCAGGCTTCCGGTCTCCTCAAACAGGCCGAGCTTAATCGTGGTGCCGCCCACGTCCACGCCAAATCCATACTTCATCTGTGTACCTCCCGCTTTTAAGCGTCTTGCATTCATTATACATGGCAGGAACCGGAAATGCTAGGATATCTTTGCCAGGAATCCCAGGTAAAATCCATTCCCGCCGGTCAATCGCACACAAATCCAGCGGGAAGGCCGGGCCCGCCCTTCCGCTCGTTTTGGGGGCGGCCCTTCCCCAGGGGCCGGCACCGCCTTTCGCCCGCCGCGGAGGTCTCCGGCCTTGAATTGGATGCCTGGAAAAGCCGTTTTTTCAAAAATTCCCCCTGGGTTTTCCTGGATTTGTTCACATTTTATTCTGTCTTTTTCCCGTCTCATGTGCTATAATAGCCCAAAGCCATTGACGCATCGCCCCTTCCCGTCCCGCCGGGTCCGGGAACCGCGGCGGAACAGGAAATCTATACACCAAAGAAAGGGCAGACCATAATGGGCATTCTGACAAAAATTTTCGGCACCCGCTCCCAGCGGGAGGTGAAGCGGCTCCAGCCCCTGGTGGACAAAATCGAGGCCCTGGGTCCTTCGTATCAGCAGCTCTCCGAAGCGCAGCTGAAGGCCAAGACCCCGGAATTCCGCCGCAGATTTGCGGCCGGAGAATCCCTGGACGAGCTGCTGCCGGAGGCTTTCGCCGCCTGCCGGGAGGCCGCGGACCGGGTTTTGGGCCTGCGGCCCTACACCGTCCAGCTCGTGGGCGGCATCGTGCTGCACCAGGGTCGGATCGCGGAGATGAAGACCGGCGAGGGCAAAACCCTGGTGGCCATCTTGCCGGCTTACCTCAACGCCCTGTCCGGCGAGGGAGTCCACATCGTCACGGTGAACGAGTACCTAGCCAAGCGGGACTCCGAATGGATGGGAAAGGTCTACCACTATCTGGGCCTCACCGTGGGCCTGGTGATTCCCGGTATGAGTCCAGAGCAGCGGAAGACCGCTTACGCCGCCGACATCACCTACTGCACCAACAACGAGCTGGGCTTCGATTACCTGCGGGACAACATGGCGATTTATAAAAATGAGATGGTCCAGCGGGGCCACAGCTTTGCCATCGTGGACGAGGTGGACTCCATCCTCATCGACGAGGCCCGGACCCCTCTGATCATCTCCGGCAAGGGAGAGGCCTCCACCAAGCTCTATGAGATGGCGGACTTCTTCGTCTCCGGCCTGCGCAAGCAGGTTTTCGCCAAGACCGACGAAAAGCAGGTCCAGGACGACTTTGACTGCGATTACTTCGTAGACGAGAAGTCCCGAACCGTGTCCCTCACCGCCGCCGGCATTGCCAAGGCCGAGCAGTTCTTCGGCGTGGAGAACCTGGCGGACCCGGACAACGCCACCTTGAACCACCACATCAATCAGGCTATGAAGGCCCGGGGCCTGATGAAAAAGGACATCGACTACGTGATCAAGGACGGCCAGATCATCATTGTGGACGAATTCACCGGCCGGCTCATGTACGGCAGGCGGTACAACGAGGGCCTGCACCAGGCCATCGAGGCCAAAGAGGGCGTCACGGTAGCCAACGAGTCCAAGACCCTTGCCACCATCACCTTCCAGAACTTCTTCCGGCTCTACGGCAAGCTTTCCGGCATGACCGGCACCGCCTTGACCGAGGCGGATGAGTTTTCCGCCATCTATAAGCTGGACGTGGTGGAGATTCCCACCAACCGCCCGGTAATTCGCGGCGATCACCCCGACGTGGTGTATAAAACGGAGGCCGGCAAATTCCGGGCTATCGTCCGGCAGGTGCAGGCATGCCATGAAAAAGGCCAGCCGGTGCTGGTGGGCACCATCTCTATTGAGAAAAGCGAGCTGGTCTCCAAGCTTCTGAAGCAGGCGGGCGTGCCGCACACGGTGCTCAACGCCAAGTACCATGAGAAAGAGGCCCAGATCGTGGCCCAGGCCGGCAAGCTGGGGGCCGTCACCATCGCCACCAACATGGCGGGCCGTGGCACGGACATCATGCTGGGCGGCAACGCCGAGTACCTGGCCCTCAACGATTTGCGCAAGCAGGAGATTCCGGAGGAACTGCTGGCGGAGGCCAACTCCTACGCGGAAACCGACGATCCCGAGATCTTGGCCGTGCGGAAGGCCTACGAAGACGCCCTTGCCCTGCACAAACGGCAGACGGGGGCCGAGGCCGAGCAGGTGAAGGCCGCTGGGGGTCTGTTCATCATCGGCACCGAGCGGCACGAGTCCCGCCGGATTGACAACCAGCTCCGGGGCCGGTCCGGCCGGCAGGGGGACCCCGGCGAGAGCCAGTTTTATCTGAGCCTGGAGGACGACGTCATGCGTCTGTTCGGCTCGGAGCGGATCATGGGCATGATGGATACCCTGGGCATCGACGAAGACACCCCCATTGACCAGAAAATCCTCTCCAACGCCGTGGAGACCGCCCAGCGCAACGTGGAGGGCCGGAACTTCCGGTCCCGGAAGAGCGTGCTGGAGTACGACGACGTGATGAACACCCAGCGGGAGGTCATCTACGCGCAGCGCCGGAAGGTGCTGGACGGGGAGAGCCTGCGAGAGAACGTGATCTCTATGCTTCGGCAGGTAGTGGAGGGCCACGTGTCCACCGCCCTGGCGGAGACCGGCAAGCTGGAGGACCGGGCGCAGTTAAACGCCCTTTTGACCCAATTCGACAACGTGTTTTTCCTCAAGGGCGCCTTCCAGATCTCTGATGAAGAGCTGCAGAACCTGAGCAAGGAGGACCTGACCGACCGGCTCTACAATCTGAGCTTGCAGGCCTATGAGCAAAAGGAGCAGATATACGGCGAGCCTCTCATGCGGGAGCTGGAGCGGGTGGTTATGCTCCGAGTGGTAGACGAGTATTGGATGGACCAGATCGACGCCATGGACGACCTCAAGCAGGGCATCACCCTGCGGGCCTATGCCCAGCAGGACCCTGTCGTAGCCTACAAAAAAGAGGGCTATGAGATGTTCGAGGCCATGATACAGGCCATTCGGGAGGAAACGGTCCGCCGGATCTTCATCGCCCGCATTAAGACCGATCAGGAACTGCGCCGGGAGAAGGTGGCCAAAGAGGCCGTGGCCAGCAGCAGCGACAAAACCGTCAAGCAGCAGCCCGTCCGTAAGACCAAGAAGGTGGGGCCCAACGATCCCTGCCCCTGCGGCAGCGGAAAAAAATATAAAAAATGCTGTCGGGACAAGGATATCGCAGAGGGCAGGGGCTGAGGCTCGCCGCCGGTTCGGCAAGTAGGGGCGGTCACGTCGAGGCAAGGTTCGCCCCTGCTTCGGCGGCCTTTCAGCGGCCGTCCGCCCCGCTGCCCTGGCTTTCCTCTTCAAACCGAACCCGCTTGCGCCGGTCTTCGGTTCGGGTTGTGCAACGTTTTCACAAGATCGTAACGCAGGGGCGGCCTCTGGCCGCCCGCAGGTCTATCCTTGCACCCCCGACCCGGTACAAAATGTAGGGGCGACCTGCGGTCGCCCGATCCGGCTGCGTCCCGTATCCCGGGCGAGCGCAGCGCGCCCCTACAGGCTTTCACCAGGACGTGGGGATCGGCCTGTGGCCGTTTCGCGGTCGTGCGGAGCACGCCCCTACAGAGGGAACCCGACCTGCGGCTGTTCCACGGGTAGGCGAAGCGCGCCCAACAGGGGCTTTTTTCAAACGCGAAAGGAGCGAAACCTTGCACTTTTTAACCGTAAAACGGGGACCGCTGGAATATCTGGTCTGCGACCTGCTTTCCGGCGCGCCCCATTGCTTTTCCACCCGCCTGGGCGGGGTGAGCACAGGGGAATTCGCCAGCCTGAACCTGGGCATTCACCGGGGTGACCGGCCTGGCCGGGTGCTGGAGAATTACCGCATCCTGGGCCGTGCCCTGGGCTTCCGGCCACAGGACACGGTCTTCACCCGGCAGACCCACACGGACCTGGTGGTCCGGGTGGGCCGGGCGGACCGGGGCGACGGACTCTTTCGGCCGGTGTTGCAGGACCGGGACGCCTTGATTACCGACGAGCCCGGGGTGGTATTGACGATCTTTACCGCCGACTGTACGCCGATCCTCCTATATGACCCGGCGCGGGGCGCCGTGGGCGCCGCCCATGCGGGCTGGCGGGGCACCGCCGCGGGCATCGCGGCGAAAACCGTCCAGGCCATGGTCCGGGAATTTGGATGCAAGCCCCGGGATATCCGGGCGGCCGTCGGCCCCTGCATCGGGCCCTGCTGCTTTGAAACAGACGCCGACGTGCCCGGGGCCATGCTGCAGTCCCTGGGGGAAGCGGCCCGGTCCGGGATTGCCGGAGAGGGTCCCAAGTATCACGTAGACTTGAAAACGCTCAACCGTCTTTGGCTGGAGCAGGCCGGGGTGGGGCAGGTTGCCCTGTGCCCCGACTGCACCGCCTGCGACCCGGACCGGTACTGGTCGCACCGGGTCACCCAGGGCCGGCGGGGCTCCCTGGCCAGCTTCATCCACCTGCCCCAGGCGGGCGTGTAACGCGGGGAGGTTCAAACACATGCCAAAGAAAACCCTTGCCGCCTGGTCGCTGGTGCTGTGCCTCTGCCTGGGCATGCTGCAGGGCTGCACGCAGGACGCCCGGGAGTCCGCGCCCACCACGGAGCCGACCCAGAGCGCCTCGCCTTCCGATCCCTCGGAAAACCCACGCGCCTTGGCGTTCGGCCTGTCTTATCAAGCCGACGCGGGCCTGAATCCCTATACCTGCACCCGGCTGGTCAACCGCAGCATCCTGTCTTTGTTGTACCAGGGCCTGTTTGCCGTCACCTCCCAGTACCGGGCCGAGCCGGTGCTCTGCCAGAGCTACCGCGCCTCGGAGGACCTGAAAACCTATACCTTCACCCTGGTGCCCGCCACCTTTTCCGACGGCTCCGCCCTGACCGCCCAGGACGCGGCGGCCAGCCTCCAGGCAGCCATGGGCAGCCCGGTTTACGGTAACCGCCTGCAGCACGTGACCTCCGTGGCCGCCGCCGAGGACGGAAGTCTGGTGGTGATTCTGGACACGGCCTATGAGAACCTGCCCTTGCTTTTGGACATCCCCATTGTCCGGGCTCAGGACGTGGAGGCGGAGCAGCCCCTGGGCACCGGACCCTATGCCCTGTCGGGCCAGGGCGGCAGCCTGCGCCTCCAGCGCCGGGGGGATTGGTGGAGCGAGTACCCGGCCGCGGTGGAATTTGATTCCATCGTGCTCTCGGAGGCCCGCTCCCCCTCGGATATCCGGGACCAGTTCGAGTTTGGCGAGACCGACGTGGTCTGCGCGGACCCGGGCTCCAGTTCCTATGTGGAGTACCGCTGCGACTACGAGCTGTGGGACTGCGCCACAGGCATCCTTCTGTATCTGGGCTGCAACCGGGGCGGCGGCGTATTTGCCAGCGGGTCCATTCGGGCGGCACTGACCCACGCAGTGGACCGGAGCAGTCTGGCCGGGGTATACCGGGGCTTTGCCGAACCCGCCTGCTTGCCCGCATCCCCCTCCGCAGACTACTATGACGAGGACCTGGCCGCCCAGTACGGCTATCATCCGGACAAATTCACCAGCGCCCTGTCCAACGCCGGGATGCGGAACACCAACGCCACGCTGCTGGTGTGCAGCGACGACCCAGTACGGGTCACCGCCGCCGAGGCCGTGGCCCAGGCCCTCACGGACTGCGGCCTGAAAACCACCGTGAACGCCAAGGGGCAAAGCGACTACCAGGCCGCCTTGGAATCTGGAAACTTTGACTTGTACCTGGGCGAGATCCGCCTGTCTCCCAACTTCGATCTGTCCCCGTTTTTCCAGGAGGGGGGCAGCCTGCCCTACGGCGGCATGACCAGCGCCGAGCGCTACGCGCTGTGCCTGGCCGCCCTGGAAAACAGCGGCAATTATTACGACCTGCACCAGGCGGTGATGGAGGACGGGCAGCTGTGTCCCCTGTTGGTTCGGACCTACGCGGTTTACGCCACGCGGGGCGCCGCGTCCAGCCTGCTGCCGGGCCTGGACAATGTGTTTCACACCGCCAACAGCCGGCAGCTTGCAGACGCCAAGGAATCCTGATGGGTTCCTGCGGCCGGATCGGCCCCCGCCGCCTTCGCTCTTTTTTTGCCCGTAGATTGCACAGCCCCGGATGCGGAATCCCGCGTCCGGGGATTTCGTGTGCGGGAATAGGCGGTGGAGCTTTCGCTCCCGGGCCGGGCGGGGGAAATCACGGGCCCTAAAATACCGCTTGGCTTTCCCGCCGGCCACCTCCCCCTGTTGGCCCTGATCGGCTTCACTCCAAAGCGCCCCCTACCGTAAGGCAGGGGGCGCTTTTCGTCGCGTTTTGGGCTTTCGCCCGTATGCTCCGCCTCGGCTACAGGCCCTGCAACCAGCTCGCTGAAAAGGCACAGAAAAACCCTGCCGGGCAAGCAGCCCGTCCATGGCGGGCAAGCAAGTCGTCCAGGGCTTTGGGATTCTGCACTTATGAGACAAAACCGGGCTCCGGACCGCAGCCGCCCGTCGTTTTCGTTCTATCTGCCCGCATCTAATAGCTGGCCTCTGACCAAATATCTCTTTTTATCTGATATTCAGCGCTGCGTCGGGCTGCTAAATGAGCACGAACGTGATACAATGGCTCCTGTTCGGATTCTGACACCCCTTTTGGGGAAGCCCGAGAAAAAGTATCCAGGGCGAAATCCGACCATACCCCTGCGGCGGCGTTGCGCCCGCCTTCCCTCCCTAACCGAGACCGTCGTCCCGTCGGTCTCGACCGGCGTACCACAGACGCGGAACGGCCAGGTTCTCCGGCGCTGCCGCAACAGCATGCAGGCTATTCTTCCTCCCGTTCCGCTTGCTGCTGCCCCAAAATCTTTTCACAGAGGGAGTTGATCATATCTTTTACCAGCGCTCTATCCTTGTCACTTAACATGCTGTACTGCTTTGCGAGCTGCTTCACCTCATCGTCAATCTCCAAATCGCCGATTACATCCTCGTACATAGGCTCGTTGCCGTTGATGAGCCAATCCGGATTGATGTTGTATTCCCGGCAAATATCCCGTATCGTACGGTCCGTGATATTTCTAAAACCTTTTTCCATGTTGGTGATTGCGCCGCCGGACATGTTAATCGACGCGCCAAACGCGCGGGTTGTTAGCTTTAGCTGCTCTCGAAGATATTTTAATCTTTTGTGAATATCCAAATCATCACCCCCATGAAAGCAGTATACCACATTTTGATTTCAAAGTAAACGCTAAATCAGATAAAAGTATTGACTTTGATTTCTTTGAATGGTATTATGATTTCAATGAAATCAAGGGAAGGAGGAGTATCCATGGGCGCAGAGAAGTTGGAAGACGTCAGAGACACTGCCGTGAAGCTAAGCGCGATTTATTCCCAGTCGCCGACCGATTATGCCTACCTAAAGGGATGGATTCATTGTCTTCTGCAAAAAGAGGACAACGAGCGCAAACCCCGCAAACCGCCCGATCACTGCGTTGAATAGCGGACATTCGGGAAGCGTCGGCGGGACCGGGGCCACTTATCTTGCATCATGTTATTTTTCTAATTTTTTCAATGAAATTATGTACCTGATTCCTGCGAAAACAGGCTATTTCACTAGATTCTTAATTGTACTCTGGAAAAAAAAAGAAGGCATTATTTGTCCTGCCTCTATTGAATTATAGCGCATGACATAGTATAATACGCGCGTGTCTATATTAGTTGACAATCTGCTTTTGTCCTTGCGTTTCATGAAATGCGCATTGCAAAATTTATAGAGAAATGCAAGTTAAGAACTCGGATCTGTAGAGAGAACAAGGGATGGTGAATGTATGCCAACGGTAACAATGGAAGCTGAGACCGAAAACGTAACGCCTATTTCCACTGTTGAAACAGGGGTCATACGCAGGAAAAAAATTTATTTCGCTGTAAAACGAGTATTTGATTTCGTATGCGCCACGCTCGGATTGATCATTCTTTCGCCTGTTCTGGCGGTCATCGCAATTTTGATCAAGGCGGAGGACGGTGGTCCTGTAATACATACGAGAATGTGCCGCGGCGAAAAGGGCCTGTATAAAATGTACAAGTTCCGGAGCATGTGTGTAGATGCTGACGCTCTGGACCGATATTTCACGCCGGAAGAAATGGAACAGTTTCAAAGGGAGCAGAAAATTAAGGACGATCCCCGCATCACAAAGGTCGGTAGGGTTCTCAGGAAATGCAGCCTAGATGAATTGCCCCAGCTTCTTTCCGTGCTGAAGGGGGATATGAGCCTAATCGGCCCCCGCCCGCTTATCGATGAGGAGCTCGCGAACTACGCAGACCAACAGAGCCGAATTCTGAGCGTCAAGCCCGGTATCACTGGTTATTGGCAGGTCAACGGCAGAAGTGAGCGCAATTATGAAAGCGGGGAGCGCCAGAAGCTGGAGCTCTATTATGTCGAGCACTGTTCTGTCTGGCTCGACCTATCCATTTTATTCAAGACGGTATCCGTCATTGTACAGAGGCGGGGCGCCCAATGAAGGCGATCCTTTTAGCCGCCGGCTTGGGAACGCGTCTGCGTCCGCTCACCGATACGATCCCAAAATGTCTTGTGCCGATACAGGGACGTCCGCTGCTGGAGTGGTGGCTGGAGCTTTTGAAAAAGCACGGCGTGCAGGAAGTATTGATCAACACGCATTATCTGGCGGAGCAGGTTCATGCCTGGCTGGAAGCATATCGGGGCCGGACGGACGCCGTTCAGGTGACGGAGTATTACGAGAAAACGCTGCTCGGCAGCGGCGGCACCGTGCGGGAAAACCGGGCATTTGTGGGAAGCGAACCCTTTTTCATCTGCTATGCTGATAATTTCACCTCCATAGACTTAGGGGACATGCTGGCCTTCCACAATTCCCACAGTGGACTTTTGACAATGGCGCTGTTTCACGCGGCGCATCCCCAGCAATGCGGCATTGCCCAGCTGGATGACAGGCAACGCATTGTGGACTTCGTGGAAAAGCCGGCGGTTCCAAAAAGCGATTGGTCCAACGCAGGGGTATACATCACGGACGGGCGCATCTTCGAGCATATTCCCACTGGGGAGTCCGTTGATTTTGGGATGCACGTTCTGCCCAGAATCATCGGCAGGATGTACGGCTGGCCCATAAAAGGCCAACTCATTGACGTTGGAACGCCGGAAAACTATAAACGTGCTCAAACAATAAAGATAGAGGGGCAACTGACTTGATTATATCGAAAACACCGCTGCGCATCAGCTTTGCTGGCGGAGGCACGGATATGCAAAGCTATTATCAAACCGGGTACGGGGCTGTGGTCAGCATGGCCATCAGCAAATACATCTATGTCGCGGTCCACAGAAGATTTGACGACAGCATCCGCATCAGTTACACCGATACGGAAATCGTCGACTGTGTCGACGAAATTCAGCACAGCATTGTGCGGGAATGCCTCAAGATGGTGGGAATTCCGCGGGGCGTGGAGATCACCACGATCGGCGAAGTGCCGGCCGGGACAGGCCTGGGGTCATCTTCCTCGCTGACCGTGGGCTTGCTCAACGCGCTGTACGCATTTATTGGGGTGCAGCTATCTGCAAACGAGCTGATGGAACGGGCCTGCCAGATTGAAATTCAGATCTTGAAATCCCCCATCGGCAAGCAGGACCAGAGTGCGGCTGCATTTGGGGGTATCAATTATTTTAAGTTTCACAAGGATGAGACGGTGACGCGGGAGAAGCTGTGGCTTTCCGATTCGGCCACCAGAACGCTGGAGCACAATTTAATGGTCTTTTATACGGGCATGCAGCGGGACGCCAACGTCATCCTTGCGCAGCAGAAAAAGGATACCGCCTCTAAGCTTGCGGTGCTGGACTGTATGCGGGAGCAGGCAAATGAGCTTCGCACCATGCTGCTGCAAAACAACGTGGGGCCCGACTTCGGCCGGCTCCTGCATGAGGGATGGCTGAAGAAACGCTCTGTCACCGGCAGCATCAGCAACTCCCGCATCGACGAACTGTATGAAACTGCCCGAAAGGCCGGCGCGGTAGGTGGAAAGCTGCTAGGCGCCGGCGGGGGCGGGTTCCTGCTGGTCTACTGCGAGGAGCCCTACCAAAAATCGGTGCAGGAGGCGCTGGGCCTGCAGCAGATGTATCTGCACATTGCAAGATACGGAAGCAGAATCGTCTACTTCAATGGCTAAGGCCGTATTTTTAGACCGGGACGGCCTGATCAACGTCCCGGCGGCGGAGCATGACTACATTAAAAGTTGGAACGAGTTTCGTTTCCTCCCCGGCGTGCCGGAGGCCGCCGCCCTGCTGACCCAGGCCGGGTATCTGCTGCTCGTGGTCACCAACCAACGGGGCGTTGCCAGAGGGCTGCTGTCTTTCCAGCAGCTAACGGAAATTCACCGGAACATGCGCAGGGCATTCGCCCGGTCCGGCGCGCGGATCGACGGGGTTTATGTCTGCCCCCATGAAGCGGGGACCTGCACCTGTCGTAAGCCGGAGATCGGCCTATTTCTGCAGGCAGAGCGAGACTTTGCCATAGACAAGCCCAGCTCCTGGATGGTCGGCGACAGCGACAGCGATGTGGCGGCCGGGCGCAGATATGGAGTCAGAACGATAAAAACAACACAATTAGAGAAAGCTGTTGCTCGTATTTTGGAGGATCAATCATGAAGGTACTGGTGACCGGCGGCGCCGGATACATTGGAAGCCATACAAACTGCTATTTGAACCAGCAGGGAATCGAAACTGTTGTGCTGGATAATCTCAGTGACGGCCATCGTCAGGCGGTTGTGGCCGGAACATTCGTGCACGGCGATTTTGGGGACCGCATTGTGCTGGACGAGCTCATGACCCAGCACAAATTCGACGCTGTCTTTCATTTCGGCGCCTATGCTTCGGTTCCGGACTCGGTCAGACGGCCGGCCCGCTACTACCATAACAACGTGACGAATATGCAGGTCCTTCTGGACGCCTGTATCGCCCACGGCATCGGCTATTTCGTTTTCTCCTCTTCTGCAGCGACCTTTGGCGAGCCGCAGTACACCCCGATCGACGAAAACCACCCCCAGCTTCCGATCAACCCCTATGGCACCACCAAGCTGATTGGGGAGAAGCTGCTGGAGGACTATGAGCGGGCATACGGCCTGCGCTACTGCGCGTTTCGTTACTTCTGCGCCGCCGGGGACGACGATACCGGGATGCTGGGCGAGGCCCACAATCCGGAAACGCATTTGATCCCTGTGATGGTGCGTGCTCTGCTCTCGGGGCAACCCTTTACGGTATTTGGGCTGGACTATGACACCCGGGACGGAAGCTGCATCCGCGACTTTATCCATGTGCGGGATTTGGCACGGGCGCATTATCTTGGTTTAAACTACATTATGAAACACGACCGTTCGGATTGCTTCAACCTGGGAAGCGGAACGGGATACACGGTGCTTGAAATGATTCAGGCGCTGTCGGAGGTCGCCGGCAGGCCGGTCCCCTATCAACTGGGGGAACGGCGGCAGGGCGACCCTGCTGTGCTGGTTGCATCCTACGATAAAGCCACCAAGCTGCTTGGTCTTGAGATGAAATACAGTGAGATACACAAAATATTATCAGACGCCCTTCGATGGGAGCAAAACAGGAGATATTGATATGGACTATCGGGAAAGCATTCGAAGGTATTTCGACAAAGAAATGGCCACGATTCAGGCCCTGAATATTGACGAGCTCAACGATGCCATCAACGCCGTGATGGAAGCCCGGGATCGCGGCGGCATGATCTATACCATGGGCAACGGCGGCTCGGCCGCCACCGCCAGCCACATGGTCTGTGATTTTGCTAAGGGGGCCTCTGAAAATTTGGGCGGAAAGAAATTCAAATTTGAATGTCTCTGCGATAACACCCCGGTTGTGATGGCAATTGCAAACGATATCGGCTACGACGACGTGTTTTCTTTTCAGCTGGAGAAGAAACTGCGCGCTGAGGATTTGGTGATTGCAATATCCGGAAGCGGAAATTCCAAAAACGTGATCAAGGCGGTGGAATACGCCAAGACTGTCGGCGCGCCGGTGATCGGCATCACCGGATACAACGGCGGAAAGCTCAGGGAGCTTGCCGACTACAGGATGCACGTCCATGTGGACGACATGCAAATTGCGGAGGACCTTCACATGATGTTCGACCATATGATGCTGCGCATGATGGGGGAGCACAACTGATGCAGCCGCTGGTCAGCGTCCTGATCCCGACCTATAAGCGAAGTAATTTCATTGCCCGGGCCTTGGATTCCGTGCTTGCGCAGACTTACCCCAGAATTGAAATCGTGGTGGTGGATGATAATATCCCGGAGTCGGCGTATCACATCAGCACGAAGGAGGCCCTGGCGCCATATGTGGCGCGCAAGCAAATCAAATACGTCAAAACCGCAGGCGCAACCGGCGGCGGCGCCGCCAGAAACTTTGGTCTGCAATTCTGCACCGGAGAATACATCGCTTTTCTGGACGACGATGACCGCTACCTGCCGAACAAAATTGAGGCGCAGCTCCAGTTTATGTTAGAGCACGATTTGGAGATGAGCTACCAGGACGTACAGTGGCATGACGAAAATGATAAGCTGGTGGAGCTGCGAAAAATGGATCGGGCCAAGGACTTCTCCAAGCAGACGCTCCTGCGCACCCACATCGTAACGGCAATCGCCCCCACGGCGATTTATATGATACGCCGGGACGCGCTGATGCGCACGGACGGCTTCGGGGAGGTTCCAAGGGGTCAGGATTTTATCCTGATGCTCCGCTGTATCGAGGCGGACTTAAAAATTGGGTATATGCCTGGCTCCTACGTGGTGCAGTACCTCCACGCCGGAGAAAGGATCTCCGTCGGAGCCAATTTTGTACAGGCCCAGCGGGGCATTTATGACCTTATGTGCTCGTATAAACCGATTTTGTCCCGGCAGGAGCGACGCTATGTGGACTTTCGCTTCCACGCGGTCTGCGCGTTTGCGTATGCACGCGGCAAGCAGCTGACAAAGGCGATTCCATTCGCAGCCAAGGCGTTTTTCATTTCGCCGGTCTCTTGTTTCAAAGAGGCAAAGCGATACCTTTCCGGGCATGGCCAAAACTAATTTGATCCGATGTGTGAACAGGGGGTGGCAGCATGGGCAAATGCCTGATTGTATTTACACGAAAATATCCATATTCCTATGGTGAACCGTCCTTTCAAGACGAGGTGGCGCACTATCTCCCTCTTTTTGAAAAAATCCTGGTACTGTCCCAGGACGTCAGCAAGGGCGAACCCATCACAAGAACGCCGCCCGCCGGGGTCGCGTATTACAATACCGCAACAACGTCTAGAAAAGTGGGGAGAATCAAAGACAAACTCAAATGCGGAAGACAGGCGTTTCGGAAAAGCGAGGCTCTAACAAGCGACGCGGACCGGGTCAAGGGCCACCTAGTGCGGCGGGTTTTTCTATGGTCCTTTGAGGAACGCTGCCAGCGCCTGATCCGGGAGGCGACAGCCATCCTCGATTCATACGATTTTTCGCAGTTTGAGGAAGTGGTTCTCTACAGCTATTGGTTCTTCGCCAATGTCCGGGTCGCCGTGGGCGTCAGCGAATACTTGCGCCAGCGCGGATGTGGCCGGGTCAGAGTCATTTCCCGGGCCCATCGATACGATCTGTATGAAACCAGGAACAGGCTCAACTATCTGCCCATGCGGGAGTATTTGCTGGGCAAGGTGGAGAAGGTTTACGTTTGCTCGAAAAACGGCGCGGATTATCTGCGTGCGGGACATCCCCAGTATGCAGATAAAATCGACGTGGGATACGTGGGAACCCTGGATTGCGGTGTGGCGGAGGCGGCGCGGGAAGCGGTTTTTCACCTTGTATCGTGCTGCCGCATCGTCCCCGTCAAACGACTGGAGCGGCTGGCCGACGCGCTGGCCCTCGTGGAGGAGCCGTGCAAATGGACCGTGATCGGCGGTGGAATCGAGGGCGACTCCTACTATCACGAGCTCAAAAAATACATCGCTTCCGCACTGGCGTCCAGGCCCAACGTGCAAGTCGAGTACACAGGAGCCCTGCCCCACGACGAAATCTTTCACTATTACCAAACGCACCATGTGGACGTGCTGGTCAACCCCAGCGAATCCGAAGGCCTGCCGGCGGTCATCATGGAGGCGGCCAGCTTTGGGATTCCGTCCATCGCCACAGACGTGGGCGGTACCGCAGAGATCGTTTTGGACGGGCAAACCGGATATCTCATCCCGGAGCGGTTCGCAACGGAACAGCTTTCCGGCTGTATCCGGAGGATGATCGCACTCCCCGAGGCGGAGTATGCCGCGCTCCGGCGTAGCGCCAGGGAAATCTGGCAGGAAAAATTTAACGCCCTGCATAACAACGCATGGTTTGCGCAGCGTGTGTTCACAGGGGAAAAAGCGGAGTTAGCATGGGAAAAGTGATTCGTTTGATCCAGCGTTGGTTCAATATGGCCGCCGGGAAAAGCGCCGTGGCTGTGGAGCAGGGCATGGGCCGGTGTTTTCGCAAGGATGAAATCCGGGGTTATTACAATGACCTCACCGGCAAGGTGTCGCCCGCCACGCTTCTGGATGAGCAGGGCGTTCCCTACAACATCGCTTCTTCCGGACAAAAGGTTTACTCCCTGGTGACAATTTCCCAGTATGCCCTGGGCTGCTATGACCTGTTTCTGCTGCGGGAGGAACGGGCGTATCTGGAGCGGTTCCTGAAGCTGGCGGAGCGGATTCTGGACAGCCAGCAGGACGATGGAAAATGGGACGCCCGCCAATCCATCGGCAGCAAACTGGGAAACAGCTCCTGCATGGCCCAGGGACAGGGATGCTCCATCCTTCTCAGGGCCTATCTAGTCAATCACGACGAGCGGTACCGGCTGGGCGCGGAAAAGGCGATTCGCTTTATGCTGCGCCCCACGATGGAGGGCGGGACGGCGGTCTACTGCGGCCACGACGTCACCCTGGAAAAATATCCTCCGCAGGATGGCTGCTCCAGTTCCGTTTTGAACGGCTGGATATTCGCTTTATTCGGGTTATACGACTTTATTCTGTTTTCCGGCTCGGAGGATTGCCGCATAATCTGGGAGCGGTCCTGCCGAACGCTGGAGCAAGCGCTCCCCCGTTATGACCGGAAATACTGGTCCAACTATGATTTGATCGGCACGATTGCCAGCCCCGCGTACAACCGGGTTCACGTTTCCCTTCTTCTCGCCTTATCCCAGCTGTCGGGCAGCGAGGTTTTCAGCGCATATGCCGCGCGTTTTGACCGGTATTCCAAGTCCAGGTGGAACACCATCCGAGCGGTGCTGCGAAAAACCGTTCAAAAACTGACCACGCCGGCCGACGCGTTTTTGGTTCAATAGGAGGCCCTATGAAAAGGATTGGAATTTTGACCTATCACCGCAGCATGAATTACGGGGCGGTCATGCAGTCTGCCGCCCTGGCCTCCGCCCTTCAGGAAAAATTCCCCCATGCGGAGGTTGAAATTGTCGATTACAGCTCCCGAAGGATGATCGCCTACTACCGGCTGATTACGCTGTACCGCGGAAGGGACAGCATCCTGCAGCTTGGAGGCAGAATCGCCATGTACCGGGCCTTCCAGCGGGGACTCCGGGAGCTGCCGCTTTCCCCCAGCCATTTATTCTCAGATGATTGCCAAAAGTTTTTTCATTGGATCGGACGTCGATACGACGTGCTGATCACCGGCAGCGACGCGGTCTGGAACTATGGCAAGCGGGGCCTTCCCAATCCGTACTTTCTGAACTCCGACGGCGATTTTGCCCGGTTCTCTTACGCCGCATCCTGTAACGGGCTGGGAATCAAGACCTTTTCGGAAATCGGGGAGGACGGGCCCTTTCTCCGGGATGCCTTTCAGCGGTTTGATTATATCGGTGTGCGGGACGCGCAGACGCAGCGGCTCGTTCAAACCGTGTGCCCGGAAGCAACCACGCACCACAATTGCGACCCTTCGCTTCTGCTGGGCGACCTGACCAAGAAGGACCGGACCGCCCTGATCGATAAGCTCTACAAAGCCTACCGCTTCGACCCGGAAAAGCCCACCATTGGGCTGATGCTGTCCAACCTAAACGGCAGCGTAGCGCAGGAGCTCACGCGGCGGCTGAAGGCTGCGTATGGTACGGCGTATCAGACGGTCTCGGTCTATTCCTACAATCGGTACGCGGACATCCCCTATCTGGCCGACCTGACGCCCCAGGAATGGAGCCTGGTCTTCGGCCTGTTTCGCGCAACAGTTTCCAAATATTTTCACGGAACGATGTTCTCCCTGTTGAACGGCACGCCTGTCCTCGCCGTTGGCGCGGAAAAGTCGATCGACGCCATGCCCAACAAAATTGAAGACGCCTTGGGACGAATGGGCCTGGCGGACTTGTACTTCCCCACAGGCGGCAAGGAACCGTTTGCCTGGGAGAAATTGATGACGAAATTAGACGAACTGTTGCGATCCCCGCCGCTGGGCTGCATCGCCAGGGGCTTGGAAGCGGAACGACGCAGCGCGGACGGCTTTTTTCAGGCATTGGAGGCGTACGGTTTATGATAAAAACCCGGGTGATGCTGGTAGTTCCACAGCTCTATACCGGCGGCGTGCAAAAGCTCGCCATTGATCTGGCGTCGAGAATCGATCGTTCCCAGGTGGAGCTGCGGCTGTTATCCCTGGCCCCCCGCAGCGGGCAGATATTTGAGGAAAAAGCGGACGAATTGGGCCTTGACGTCACATACCTATCGAAGCGGAAGGGCGTCGATCTCTCGGTGATTCCGCAGATTTTTCGGGCCATCCGGGAATTTAAGCCGGACGTGCTGCATGCCAACCAAAGAACCGTGACCTATCTCCTGCTGCCCATGCTTCTGTGCCGGGTAAAGCGACGCTTCTACGCGGTGCACAGCCTTGCGGACAGAGACGCCCACGGGGTTGACCGCTGGATGCTGAAACTGGCGAACCGGTTCTTCGGATTAAAATTGATTGCGATCTCTGATTTCTGCAAACAATCCATTGTGGATGTGTATCATGTGAATCCGAGCTCCGTATCCTGTGTATACAACGGCGTGGACCTGGATTCCTTCGCCCGCTCCGCTCCGTATGAGCAGATGCGGGAGGATGAAATCCGGTTTATCTCCATCGGCAGCTTCCTGCCTTTGAAAAACAAGGCCCTGATGCTGGACGCGTTCAAGCTGGTGCATGATAAGTATCCCCATACTCGGCTGGTCCTGCTGGGGGACGGCGTTCAGCGAAAGGAAATCGAGGCGCAGGCCGTCAGCCTTGGAATCGACCAGGTTGTGACCTTTTTGGGGAATGTGGGCAACGTGGCCGAGGAGCTGGAAAAAGCCCATATCTATCTGATGTCCTCCGACTATGAGGGGCTGCCCGTGGTACTCTTGGAGGCCATGGCCGCCGGCCTGCCCATTATCACCACGAAAGCCGGCGGCTCGGTTGACGTTGTTAAAGATGGCGTAAACGGCATTCTGACAGAGGTTGGAGATTGCGCGGCATTCGCGCAGGCCATGGAGCGTTTGACCCAGGATCGGGCGCTGCGGCTGCGCTATGCAAACGGCTCTCTCTCCGAGTCGAAGAAATACAGCCTGGAGAAAATGGCGGAAAATTATTTAGAGCTTTACTTGGGGAAGCAGTAAGGAAGCAGCATGGTAATTTATCTCAGAAAACGGAATAAAGAGGATATGATCCCGCTGTGCATCCTGTTCCTGCTCTGTTTTCTGGGATTCAGCCAGATGCAGGGGATCGGAATCCTGAACTTTTTCATCACCGCGGCGATTATTGGGGTGTGTGCGCTGGTCCACGTGGACACGCTATTTGTTCTGATGTACACGTGTCTGCCCTTTTACAACCTAATGAGTTACCGAATGGGTACGTACAGCCTGCACTACTTGGTCGTCGGCTTATTTTGCGTAAAGTATCTGGTGTCCCATCCGGTTTCGCCCAAAAAATTGATATGCTTTCTGGCCCTGTTCCTTTTGCGCGTCTTCGCGGCGGACCTCGTGCTGCTGGTCAGTTGGAGCGTGCTGATTCTGCCGCTCATCCTGACCTATGGCGAGGAGATCTGGACGAGAAACGCAAAGAAGCTCCTATGCTATTTCAGCCTCAGCATGGTGCTGTCCTCGATCATCGGCTACGTGATGATGCTTCGCGGGGCTACGATCTATACCAACGCCTATGTCTATATCAACGGAATGCGGATGACCCGTTTCGCCGGCGTGTCCGGGGATTCCATTATCTACGGAGAATCGACCCTGCTTGTCATCGCGGCAAACCTCGTATGCGCCCTGAAGCGGGCCGACGGACGCAGATGGCACATTGCCTGCGCCGTGGTTTTGAGTTTTTTCTGCCTTTTGACATTTTCGAAGCTTGCAGCGGCGGGTCTCCTTCTGTGCTATGCCGTGTACTTTTTCTTCCGGCTCAAGCAAGGCGCAAAAAGCCGGAAAAGCTTTCTTGCCAGGCTTCTGCTGCTCCTGCTTCTGTTGGCTCTGCTGATCGGCGGGATTGTAGCCCTGCTGCTCAACTCCGGCAATTATATCCTTCTAGGATATCTGGAGCGGTTTACCCGGGACAACCTGTCTACCGGCAGAAATGCGGTCTGGTCGCATTATTTAGGAATTATGACTTCCAACCTGAGGTACGTGCTGTTCCCCATGACCAGCACATTGTACGAAACCCCGTTCTTCAATCCGGCAACCAACAGCTTTATCTGGCACGCCCATAATCTATATCTGGAGACAATCTGCGTGTTCGGGTGGGTTGGCGGCCTGTCCGCCTTGCTCTGGCTGGCCTGTCGGGTTCTCCGATTCATACGGAGCCGAAAACCCGCGCCGCTGCTGCTCCCGCTTCTGGTTCTGCTCCTTGTGGGAATCGGAGCGCACGGGAACCTGGAGTATCAGTTTTATCTCCAGCTCGCGTTTGCCCTTTCCCTGCTCCATCTGCCCGTCCATGTATTGATAAATGGAAGTGAAAAAAATGTTCATCAGACGCCTGTATCATCGGCTGAAAATCCTGCGGATTCGCCGCGTTTTTAAAAAAAGCTCCATCCTGGGGGAGCATGTGAAGCTGTACCCATCGGCGGATTGTCGTAATCTGGGGAAAAGAGAGCGACTGACGATTGGAGACGCATGCGAAATCAAAGGCGTGCTGTCCCTTCAGGGAGACGGCGAACTGCGGGTGGGAAAGCGCTTGTATCTAGGCGGCTTCTCCTACATCCACGCATGCGACTCGATTCAAATCGGCGACAATGTGATTATCGCCAATCACGTGCGCATCAACGACAACAACGTGCATCCGGTTGAGCCTGAAAAGCGAATCCAAATGTCTTTGGGAGGCAGCTCGTCTCCTCTTTGGCGCGCCACGGAATCGCAGCACAGCCCGGTTGTAATCGAGGATAACGTTTGGATCGGGGATTTCGCCGCGGTGCTCAAGGGGGTTCGCGTGGGAAAAGGCTCCGTGATTGGTATGCACTGCGTCGTGACCAAGGACGTGCCGGCATATTCCGTGGTCGTCGGAAATCCTGCGAGAGTTGTCAAGTTGCTGACGCCTCCAACGAGGTGCGAAAATGAGGATCAATAATAATTCGGGCAACTCCATCCTGCTTGCAGGCGTCAAGCTCATCACCACGTTGAACTCGCTGATTATCACCATGGTCTTGTCCAAAACCATGAGCTTAAACGGCTACGGCACCTATTCTCAGACATTGATTGTCGTAACCGTAGCGACAACCCTATCGGTTTTGGGTTTGACCGACGCCGCAAATTTCTTTTTCAACCGCACCTCGGACGCGGCCACACAGCGAAAGTATAGCAATCACATTTTTTCAATTCTGGTATTCACGGGGATATGCGTCGCAGGCGGAATCCTAATCGGGCAGGACCTGATCGTCGATTACTTCTCCAATCCGGCTCTAAAAAGCCTGCTGCTTTTAGTCGCGTTCCGTCCCTTCCTTGCGAATTTCACGCTGCTGCTGCAGGTCCTTCACGTTGCAATCGGCCAGTCTCGTGTGATTGTCGTGCGAAACCTGCTGGTATCGATTCTGCAGCTGGCGGCAGTGGTGATCATTTCTATGACAACGAGCAACCTCTTTGCAATTTTGCTTGTCTATCTGCTGCTGGAGATTCTGGTGAACGTGCTGCTTGTGATTTCGCTGAGAAATTTCGGCGTGCGCCTCAGGCTCATTAGGCCGGAGCCGGCGATTGTGAAGGAAATTCTTCGGTTTAGTCTGCCTATGGCCGCGTACGTTCTCATGAACACGCTGATGCGGGACATGGACAAGCTGGTGATCGGCGGGCTTGAAACCACGGAAGCGCTGGCGATTTACAGCAACTGCGGAAAAATCCTGCCGTTTGATTTTCTCTCCGCCTCGTTCCTCACCATTCTGGTTCCTGTTGTGACCAGGTATTTAAATCAAAACGAAAACGGGAAGGCCAGTGAGGTGTTCTCACTTTATCTGAAGATCGGCTGTATGAGTACCTGGGTGTTTACCACCGTAGCGCTTTTGTGCCCAGACCAGATCATTTCGTTCCTGTATTCCAGGGAGTATCTGGTGGGCAAATCGATTTTCATTCTCTACATCATCGTGGAGATGGTGAAGTTCGCCAATATTTCTTTGATCCTCAGCGCCTCCGGAAAAACAAAGCAGCTCATGTACATTTCGGCTGCCGGCCTGGCGGCAAATTTGATTTTGGACCTTCTGCTCTACCGGCTGGTGGGCTTTATCGGACCTGCGCTGGCTACTGTGATCGTAACTCTGATGACGGTGGTTCTGCTGTTCCGCAGCAGCATAAAGGCATTACAGTGCCGTATCAGAAACGTGATGGATTGGAAGTTTCTGCTTGGCTTTTTGGCGAAGTCAATCGCCGGCTCGGCAGTGTGTATCTTGGTCAAGCTTTGGCTGACTCATCTGGGTCTTCACGATTATCTCATCCTATTTCTGATTGCAGGTATCTACGGCGCATCCATGCTGGCGCTCAACCTTCGCGAGATCAAGGGCTGTCTGATGCGTTTGAATCAATACCGGTAATTCAATCGACAGGAGACGTGACATGAAAAAACAAAAAAAAGCAGGACTATTGCTGGGGCTTGCCCTGGGGGTCTTATTCCTGGTCCTGGCTTTTTCTGCAATCAAATATGCCCAGGACAGGCGCACGGTGGAGGGCTCGGCTGAACGCATGTACCAGAGAGCCGTGGACCTGTATGACGCGGGAAACGAGGAAAAGGCCGCGATTCAGTTAGCGCTTTATTGTGCGAAGGCTCCGGCCGATACCGACGCAAAGCTGCTGCTAGCGTCCTGGTACGCAGCCATGGGCAAAGAGCGCTATGCCATCAGCATCTATCAGGAGATCGCCTCCATGGAGGTCATCGAATCCGACGCCATGATCTGCCTGTCTCCTTCCAGAAGCACGGCCGTGATACAAGACCACATCCGTTCCTTTACTTGGAACATCTCGAACGTTCTTTATCCGGGTGACGTCAAGGTTACCGTAACCGGCAAAAACCTGTTTTCAGGCAAGTATGAGAAAAAATACCTCGGCGCGGACGCCCCGGCGTGGCGGACGACACAATGGTTTGATATCGACTCCCAGCAGGGGTTTTTGACGATGTCCGGGGGATACAATCGCGCCGTCTGGCAATTCAAGATGGCCAGCGGAGAGTTGCTGGTACGCGGGGACGACAGCGCGCAGTACCGAGCGGCAGGCAACAATGCCGTAACCAATCGCATCACCGCCACCGTGGAGATCCCTCAGGGCGCGGTGGCTTGCAGGGTCGCGTATGCCGATGAAAGTGATACCGAGTCCGCAACGCTGGACGAGCGCATTCAGATCGAGTACGGCAGATTCCCCACGGATTATCAGCCCTACCGGCAAAGCGTTTATTCCCTGGACAAGCTCTCCGTCGGGGACGCCTTGTGCTACGAAAACGGCGCCTGGTCCGACCAAAACGGCGGCCGGATCTCGGATATGCCCCGGATTGAATTGGACAAGGGCGACAGCGTCACCCTCACGGCGCTTGTATTACCCGTTGTAGAAATCGATTACACGCGCAGGCCTGTTGTAACGGACGGAGTCTACGGCGTGGCCTGGGATGTGGACGACCCCACGATCCTCCTGGAGCGCACGGACGACGCGGTGGGGCTGTCGTTTAATTATAGCAACGGCCAGGAAATGGCCGGCCTATATCCAAACGATTTTGATTCCATCTTCCCCTGGAGCGAGATTCGCCCTTGCGCAATCGACGCGCAGGGGGTCGTGACCTACCCCGATGACCCGGCCTTTGCCACGGACGGCAGCGCTGGAAATATTTTTGTGGAAATCCCCAAGCACTACGTGAGACGGCAAGTGATCAATGGCCGAGAATCCATCGCAATCAGCGGCAGCCCCAGAGCCGGGTTTACCGTAGACCCCAGCTTCGTGACGGAGCAGGGGGAGGTAGACCACATCTACGTTGCGGCGTATTTAACGTCAACCCAGGACAGCGCCGCGCAAAGCGTCAGCGGGGCGATCCCAACAACCAGCCTTTCCCTGGCGGAATTCCGCCGGCAAATCACGGCGTTGGGGCAGGGCTATGGAGAGCTGGACTTGTGTACGCTCCAGACGATTCAGCGACTGTTTTTGGTTGAAACCGCCGTACGCAACAGCCAGGCGCTTTGGATGGGCAACTGCTATTTGTCCTACTTTGAAACAGACCCCCAGACCAGCAGCCAATATGCTCTGGAGAGCGCGGAAAAATCCAACGAAATCGTGATTGCCGCGAACAAGCTGACTTCGCGGTTTCAGGTTGGGGACGCCGTTACGATCAGCACGTACGAGCAATGGTACGGCGGCAGAAAATATGATCCAGCTTTTTCGAGAATCATAACGTCCATCCAGGCCCAGGGCAATCAGTATCGCATCGCGTTCAGCGGCGATCCTCTGGAAATTACAGCAGGCGAAACGCAGATCTCCCATGTGCCCAGCATAACCGGGGAAACGAACGAGCTTGCGTATCACTCCGGCTCCTGGGGCGAGGACGGCTTATCCTCCTTTCAATACCGATATATGGAAAACATCTGGGGCAGCGCCATGATTTGGCTGGACGGCGTATATGCCGTGGGAAGCGAGATCACCGTCACATATCCGAACAAGCAGGCCGTGACCTTGGCATATGACCTGGCCGTTCAGCAGCAGCGCCCCGTGGCCGGACAGGAAATCGATTATTCCGTGATGTCCGTCCAGGCGCTGGGTTACGACAGAGAGAACCCGACGATCATGCTCCCCAGCCAGGTCGGCGCGCCGGCGAGCACCTTTTATGGAGATGCTCTGTATACCTCCTACGAGGAGGACTGGCGGAATCAAACGGCTTATTTTCTATATGCGGGCACTTGGGATTTAAGGCAATCCACCGGCTTATTTTGCTACAGAGTTATGGCGGACGAGACGGACAACTGGCGGGAGAACGCCTCCAGAATGGTGTACCGTCCGGCGCCGCTCAACCAAACAGAGGAGGAGATCACGCCATGAACATTGCGATCGCCGGTACCGGCTATGTGGGCTTATCCCTGGCCGTCCTTTTAGCACAAAAGCATTCTGTCACCGCAGTTGATATCCTGCCTGAAAAGGTCGCGTTGATCAATCAAAGGGTCTCTCCCATTTTGGATGCGGAGATCACAGAATATTTGGCTTCCCATGCGCTGGATCTGACTGCAACCACCGACGCGGACGCTGCGTATCAACAGGCGGATCTGGTGATTATCTCCACGCCGACCAATTACGACCCGCAGCTCAATCATTTCGACACCTCTTCCGTGGAAGCCGTGATCCGGCAGGTCCTGGCCGTGAACCCGCGGGCAACCATGGTGATTAAGTCCACAGTGCCGGTGGGCTTTACCGAACTGGCCGTCAGGCGGTTCGGCTGCCCCAGAATTTTGTTCAGCCCTGAATTTCTGCGCGAGGGCAGGGCTCTGTACGATAACCTGTACCCCAGCCGCATTATTGTCGGCGTGCCCGAGCTGAACGACGGTCTAATAGACGCCGCGCAGACCTTTGCCGATCTGCTGGCGGACAGCGCGAGTAAAAAAGGTATTGCAATTCGAATCATGCGATCCACGGAGGCAGAAGCCGTGAAGCTTTTCTCGAATACATACCTTGCTCTGCGCGTGGCTTTCTTTAACGAGCTTGACACCTACGCCGAGGTGCGCGGCCTTGACACAAAATCCATCATCGATGGGGTGGGGCTGGATCCCCGCATTGGGACACACTATAATAATCCCTCCTTTGGCTATGGCGGCTACTGTCTGCCAAAAGACACAAAGCAGCTCAGGGCCAATTACCGGGATATTCCGCAGAATTTAATCGGCGCGATTGTGGACGCCAATCACACGCGGAAGGATTTTATCGCGGAGCAAATTGCAGCAAGAAAGCCCAAAACGGTGGGCATATACCGGCTTACCATGAAATCCGGCAGCGACAATTTTAGACAAAGCAGCATTCAGGGCGTGATGAGACGCCTCAGCGAAAAGGGAATCGAAACCGTGATTTATGAACCGAGCCTGGCGGAGGACCGCTTCCACGGATACCAAGTAATTCACGACCTGAATGCATTTAAAGCGAGCAGCGATCTCGTGGTTGCAAACCGTTATCAGGAGGAAATCGCAGACATATTAGATAAGGTTTACACGAGAGACCTGTATTTTAGAGATTAGGAGGTATCGAGATGTCAGCTCTCCTTACCGGCGGCGCCGGTTCTATTGGCCCCCATCCCGCGGAGCATACCGACGCCGGACAGAAAAGAAACCCGGTGGCGCAATTCCTGAGAAACGACAGAGATCACCTGCGGCAGGGGGAAAATAATGGAAACAAATAAAGAGTATGTGGGATTCGACTTATTTCGGCTGCTCGGTGCATTGTGGCACCGTGCCTGGGCCATTCTGCTGGCGATCGTTCTGGCCGGCGGCGCGGCGTTTTCTTACGCGTCCTTTTTCATCACACCCCGATACGAGTCCAAGGCGCTGATGTATGTGAACAACAGCTCCTTTTCCATGGGCAGCACCAGCTTTAGCATCAGCACCTCGGAGCTATCCGCGGCACAGAGCCTGGTCGCTACCTATACAGTTATTTTAAAAACGCGCACCACCCTGGAAACTGTAATCGAAGAGGCTGGTCTCGCCTATACCTACGAGGAGCTGGCCGGGATGATATCCGCTTCCGCCGTGAATGGAACGGAGATCTTCGAGATCGCCGTCACAAGTGAGGACCCAAAGGAGGCGGAGGTCCTCGCGAATACCATCGCCCAGGTATTACCGGAGAGAATCTCCGATATCGTGGAGGGGAGCTCCGTGCGGCTGGTGGATTATGCCGTGGTACCCAGCACAAAAGCATCGCCCAACATCACGCTGTACACCGCGGTGGGCATCCTTGTGGGGCTGGCCATCAGCTGTATCCTCATTATCCTTGCGGAGATGAAGGACGATCTCATTCACAGCGAGGACTATCTTCTGCAGGCGTACGAAGGCGTGCCCTTGCTGGCCGTTATACCGGATCTGATGATCAGCTCCAGCGGCGGATATTACGGGGGCGATTATCTGGAAAGGAGGAAAAAACATGAGTAAAAAAGGCAAATTAGATGCGTCGGCGTCCCGCAATCAGCGGCAGATGCTGGGAGGCCGGCTGAATTTTGCCGCCTCGGAGGCCTATAAATTACTGCGCACGAACCTGATGTTCAGTATCCCCTCCAACGGGGGAAAGATCATCGGCGTCACCAGCGCCCTGCGCAACGAGGGAAAGAGCACAACCTCAGTCAACCTGGCTTACAGCATCGCACAAACAGGGAATAAGGTGCTGCTGATCGACGCGGATATGCGCCTGCCGAGCTTGGCAAAATTGCTGGGTATCCAGAGTACGCCCGGCCTTTCCAACCTGCTGGCTGGACTGTGCAACGGGAAAGAAGCCCTATCCGAGTCCGGCATGCTGGATAATCTGTACGTCATTCCATCTGGAGACGTCCCTCCGAACCCGTCGGAGCTTTTAGGCTCTAAGAATATGAACAGACTGGTAGAATTGCTGGCCCAGGAATATGACTATGTGATTTTTGACCTGCCGCCTATCACCGCGGTTTCAGACGGCCTGGTCATTTCAAAGCTAATTCACGGGATGATCGTTGTGGTTCGACAGGATTACTGTGATCGGCGGTCGCTGGCGGAGACCATGCGGCAGCTGGAGTTCCTGCAGGTCAAGGTGCTGGGCTTTGTTATGACACGCTCGGAGTCCGCGTCCAAGGGAAATACCAAATATAAGAAGATATACGGCCCTTCCTACCCAACCGGCTACAATCAAAAGGGCGCCCCGCCCTTGGGCGTGGACACGAAGGGTAAGGATGCGAATCACACATGACCGACTTTCATGCGCATATTCTTCCCTCTCTGGACGACGGGGCAGAAAGTTTGGAGGAAAGCATCCGCCTGCTGCTTTCCTCCGCCAGCCAAGAGGTAACGAGGCTTGTGGCAACCCCTCATTTTTACGCAGAGGAACAATCTCCCCAGCAGTTCTTAGAACGAAGGAACCGTTCCTGGGCGCGATTGCGGCCTTTCCTGCAGGCTTCCATGCCGGAGATTCTGCTGGGCGCAGAGGTCCGCTACTATGAGGGCATCTGCATGACGGAAGATCTCGGCTTGCTCAAAATTGAAAATTCAGACCTGCTCCTTTTGGAAATGCCGTTTTCCCGGTGGAGCAAGCGGATGTTGCAGGATATTTTGGAGCTGAGCTCCCGTTCAGACATGACCATTCTGCTGGCGCACATCGAGCGGTATCTTGAATTCATGCCGTCCGACGCATGGGAAATCCTGCTGGCGCACAATGTCCGCATACAGGCCAACGCCGGCTTTTTCTGCAGGAGACTGACCCAGCGAAAAGCTCTGAACATGCTGCGGGCGGGGAAAATTCATGTGCTGGGTTCAGACTGCCATAATATGCGCAGCCGCCCGCCCACAATTGGGAAAGCGGTTCAGATCATCTCCGCGCACCTGGGGTACGAGGCGATTCGACAAATGGAGCATTTGAGCCAGGAGCTCCTATGCGCAGAGGAAGTGCTCATTCCATGAAGAAAATCTATGCCGGAATCGCCGCGTTTTGTCTGGTGATCGGCGCTTTGCTGCTGGCCAGAGCCGTTTGGCCCCCAGGCGCAAAACAAGCCGGTCTTTCCAGCTTCACCGTGCCCGGTCAGCAGAGCCCGGACCCTTCGCAGAAGCCCGCTCCCCTGCCGGGGAGCAAGCAGACCGAGCCTCAGAACATCCGCCAGGAGGCGACCCAAGCGCCCTACGTGAGCCCAATAGATTTTCCCGCCCTGCAGGAAATCAATCCGGACATCGTGGGCTGGCTGGCGATTCCGGAAACGGAAATCAGCTATCCGATTCTACGGAGCGCGGACGACGACTCCTTTTATTTGAATCACGACTGGCAAAAAGAGCGTGCCTCAGAAGGGGCCATCTTTATCGAAGGCGCCTACAACGGCTCCGACTTCACCGACCCCGTCACCGTTATTTATGGGCACAGAAGAAAGGATGGGGCTATGTTCGGGTCACTGCAGGAGGCTTATTCCGATCCGCAGTCATTTCACGAGCACGAGGAGATTATCATATACTTGGAAGATCGTGAACTTCATTATCAGGTATTTGCCGCGGTGCCCTACGATAACCGACACATCCTTTGGAACTATGACTTTTCCAGCAAGCGGATCTCAAGCGCCTTCTTTCAAAGCATTTATTCGATCCACGCCATCGGCGCAAATTTCGACCAGGCGGCGTATTCCCAGAACAGCGGCCATGTCGTGATCCTATCCACCTGTCTCTATGGAGATAAAAATCAGAGATTCCTGGTGATGGCAAAGCTGCCGTGACCTGAAATCTTTTATATAATATCCGCGATTAAATGGAGGAACATACCGTGAAAAAAAGACTTGTAAGTGTACTGACCGCAATGCTCATCCTGCTGGCTCTTCCCATTTCCGCCTCTGCATCCAATTTCACGCCCAGCGTTGAGCAAAAAGGAGCTCCCGCCGTCTCTGCGGTTCAGGATAAAGGCGGAAATTCCGTATCTGCCATCATCCGAGACGCGCACGGCAACGAGGTGATCGGCGTTCCCGCCACCGACCTAATTGTGACCCCGGTCTCTGAGGCGGAGAATGCGGCGGACGACATCCGCACGAAGCTTCTCAATGCCTACAAACAAATCAATTCCGTGGGGTCGCTCAGTGAGCTGGCGGACAATCTAAAAACTGTGCTTTCCCAACTCTCATCGGAAACGGACGTTGCGGATCTGGTGGTACGGGACCTGTTCGACGTCACCGTCCAGGGGACCTATGCCGAGCATCTGGCTGCGGAGGGTAACTCTATTTCCATTCAGTTCGAGCTCGGCCTGGAGAAGGACCAGCTTCTCCTTGTACTGCATAACCTTGCCGATCAGCAATGGGAGGTCATTCCGAACGACCAGGTGGTCCGCGGCGACGATGGCAGCGTGACCGTTACCTTCAACAGCCTGTCTCCGGTCGCGTTTGCCGTGGACAACGTGGATATCACTGCGGATCCCAATGCCCCCAAATCCCCGCAGACCAGCCAAGGCGTTCCCACTCTGGTAATCTGCGGTATTGCTCTTTTGGTCGTAGGAGCGGCAGCAGCTTGTGTTTATGCGGCAAAACGCAAAAAAGCCTCCAAGTAAGGGCGGCGCAATGAGAAGGGGCCGGCCACAAAGGCGATATCGGAAGATCATCCTGCCGGTTCTGGCGGCCGTTCTCGTCCTTGCAGGCGTGTTGTGCCTGCTGCGCGCGTGGGAGCTGCGCCATTATCAAACAGACCGCGATGCTTCGGATGATCGGGAGGATAGCGGCCAAAGCCAGATTTTTTATCGCGATCAGTGGTACGCGCCAAAGGAAAATCTGGAATCAATTCTGTTTATCGGCTTGGATGAGTATGAGAAAAGCCAGACCGTAGCCGGCTACACCAACACGCAACAGGCCGACTTTCTTCTCCTTCTGGTCATCGACACGGAAGCGAGAACATACTCCGCGCTCCATTTAAATCGGGATACGATGACGCAGATTCCGGTGTTGGGCGTGGGTGGAAAGCCCGCCGGCAACATGCAGGGCCAGCTCGCACTTGCGCACACCTACGGAAGCGGCGGCTCTGACAGCAGCAGAAACACGGTGAAAGCGGTCTCCGGACTCTTGTACGGTGTGAAAATCGACCATTATGTCTCCCTGACCATGGACGCCGTCGCCACGATTAACGATGCCGTCGGCGGCGTGACGCTCACGGTGCAAGGCGACTTTTCCGCAGTGGACCAGAGCCTGATCCAGGGCCGGACCGTGACCCTGTCGGGCGACCAGGCGCTCACTTACGTTCGTACCCGAAAGGGCATGGAAGACAGCTCCAATCTGAGCAGAATGGAACGGCAGAGACAATACCTGTCCGCGCTCAAGAAGCAATGGGATCAGCGCCTGAAAAGCGACGATGGGCTCCTGCTCGATGTGCTGCTTCGCATCTCGAGCTCTCTGGTTTCAGATTGTACGGTGGAGCGTCTGAGCGATATGGTTGAAACGTTGCAGGAATACAATTTCGCGGGCTTCCTCCAGACGGAGGGAAGCGCAGAGGTGGGAGCGGAATTCATGGAGTACCATGTTGATGCGGATTCCTTGAAGCAGACTGTCATCTCTTTGTTTTATGAGCCCCTCGAATAGGCAATTCCAAGTGCATGGCAAGGAGCCATCCCGATCCTTTGATTATCCCAATTGCCATGGCGCCTGCCGCCAGAAGGCGCGCGGCGCAACCCGTAGGATTGCCGGCAATTGGACCGTGCCGAAGTGGTGACGAACTTGAAAAAGCAGAAGCAGCCTATCGTTTTTATCCTAATCGCACTGGCCACAGCCGCGGCGCTGTTTTTCTTCTCCAGTCAGGACAGGACCGAGACAAACAAACTCAGCGGTTCCATTGCCAAGCAAATCTTAACCCTCATTGAGGTCGAACCCAGCGGCGCGACATTGCAGACCTTCCACTGGGTGATCCGCAAATCCGCCCATTTTTTCCTGTTTTCCCTGCTTGGCTCCGGAATCATGGGCATCGTGTGCTTTTATCGAAAGAAACGGCCGTTTCTTCTTGCACTGCCCATCGGCGTGCTGCTTGCGATGGCGGACGAATTTCATCAGTTATACGCAACCGGGCGTTTTGCCGCCGTGAGAGACGTCGTTTTAGACGGCGCCGGGGTCCTGTTCGGCTGTGCGTTGACCTATGCCTTCCTCTGCAAAAAATCCCGCAGGGACCGAAAAGACAAGCAGCCGTAATGCGCGCCAGCAAATCGGTCCTTTGAAAAAGCCGCGACACCGACGAGATTCCGAGAACGTTCTGAAAGGGCATGGCCGCAAAACGGCCATGCCCTTGATTTTTTCCTCCAAGTGGGAGGTCCCACTCTATTTTCCATTGCGCTCAATGGTGCAGGATGCAAAATCGCCAAAGTAGGCAACGCTTCCCTGTCCCCGATCACTCTTGAGGGCTATTTCAAACCCGCTCCCCGCTGATCTGGTCTCTGAGCCCCGTCCCGGGGAAACAGGCTCACTTTCTCCCAGGGGGGACGGTCACCTTCTCCACCTGATACCTGCCGTTTTCCGCCTGCATCAGGCAGAAGGTGAGCTCCCGGCCGAAGCGCCGTCTGCCGCAGCCGCCGGGATTGAGCCACAGCACCCCGTCCCGGTTCTCGACGGCGTATTGGTGACTGTGACCGTAAACCACCACGTCCACGCCGGACAGGCCCCGGGGCACGTCCTTTTTGTTGTGGACCATGAAAAAGCGCAGGCCTTCGATGGTGAACCGGAGGCTATGTGGTAAGCTCTCAGCCCATCCTTTGTCGTTGTTGCCCCGGACGATGTAGGCCTCGGCAAGGGATTGCAGTGCATCCGTCAGGGCCTGGGTATCCAGGTCTCCGGCATGGAGGATCACATCGGCGGATTCCAGCCGGGCGGCGACCTCCGGGCGCAGCAGGCCGTGGGTGTCGGAGATCACTGCGATTATTTTCATGGCGGCTCCTCCTGCGGTTTCTCTTCCACGAGCAGACCGCGCAGGGCTTGGGCAAAAGCTTCGTCCTGCTCCTTTTTCCGTTTGGGCGGGCCTTTGAGCCGTCCGCCTGCATGGCGGATTCTCTTGGCCGTGTGGCGGGCCAGCAGCAGGCCGTCGATATTCCCGCCAGTGTACGCCATGCCGTCCTGACTGAGCACCCGGGCCTGCCGGGCCAGGCTCATGGCCGCAAGGCCGTAATCCTGGGTGACGACGATATCTCCAGGGCGCAGCCGGTTTACCAGGGCAAAATCCACGCTGTCCGCCCCTTTGGAAAAGATAAGCGTGGATGCACCCGGCTTGTCAAAGGTATGGGCGGTGTCGCAGAGAATGAGGCATTCGACTCCATGTTCCCGGGCAATGGACGCCGCCAGGTCCACCACCGGGCAGCCGTCGGCATCAATGAGGATACGCACGGCAACCCCCTGTCAAAAGCTGGTCCGGTACAGCGGGACGACATGGATGACCGGCTCCTCATAGGGGTGGATCCGTTTCACCGCCTCCACCGTTTTGTCCACCTGCTCTGTAAAGCAGACGACCTCCACCTTCAGTTCCTTCTGGGAGCTGAGCACGCCTTCCGCGCCCAAGTAGGGCGCGGCCCCCGCCAACGGCCGCCAGCAGCCGGTGACGGGACTGTAAGACAGGCAGCAGTCGTATTTGCCGATGTGTCCCGCGTCCACTCCCTGGAGCGCCTGCTGCAACGCCGCCAGATGGGATTCCGGAATAAAGATTTCCAGCTTACAGAATGCAAAATCTGACATGGGCTCCTCCTTCTTCTCAGCCGGACGGCCGGCGCCCGGAAAATTGGCGGCGGGAACCTCCGTGGCGGTTCCTGCCGCCAGGCCATGATGTCAAGCCCGCTCCGGTTCCGTTTTTTTAGCAGACAGGAAATAGGAGAGCGGAAAGCCCTTCTTATCATATACGTCCGACAGACCCACATCATAGTCATACTCGTTCAGTTTGACGATCCGCATCTGAGCCTGGCTGACCCCGTTGACGATGTCGGACATGGTGTGAGAAAAGCTGACAAATGTTTTGGAGGCGTAGGTTTCCGACATATACGCCATCCCCTCGTTTTCAATCCAGGGTTCCTTTCTGAAATAGGAATACTGAATCTGATTCAAATGCCGGGCGTCAAAGCCGGGTTCGCCGGGCATGGGCAGCATATTCATCACCGGATGATAATCGTGCAGAAGCAGCATGCCGCCAGGCTTTAAGCAGTCCGACACTTTTTGGAAGAGTGGCCTCAAATCCTCAAACCAGGTGATTGCCCCAATCGTGAACAGAACATAATCCAAGCTGCCGTGGTATTGCTGCGGGATATCCAGAATATTCTGGCAGACAAACCGACAGTTCCCGATCCCCGCCTTTTGGGCCGTATCTCTTGCCTGCGCGATGATATTTTCTGCAAGATCAAAGCCTATTCCGCATTTTGCGCCAAGCTGCATCCAAGAAAGCAATTCGCGTCCGTTGTTGCAGCAAAACTGCGCAACCGTCTTTCCATTATAATCCAGGGCTCTGAGCTCCTGGGCAAGATCGGGGCAAAAGAAAGGAAGGCACTCCGTTCTCAGCCGCTGATCATTCTCCTCTCCCCAGCCGGGGTGCCGATGCTCAAAAGCCTCCTCCCAAGCCGCTTTGTTTCCCTGTACATAACTCATTTCATTTCCTCCATGGTTAAACTCCATACCGCCTGAAGCAATCGACGGCGCAGATTACGCAATTTTTACCGTGCCGCCGGCTGCCGCAAAGCGCTGCGGACGAAGCGCCTGATTCCCCGGACTATCTCAGCTTCAAACCGTCCTGAAAGGCGTTGCCCACCTTCTCCCCCAGCACCAGATATGCATGGTTCACCGGGTCAAAGGTGATGGGCCGCAGCTTTTCCACGTCGATTCTTCCGTCTGCGGAGAGGACGCTTTCCTCCGCGCTGACATTGACGATCTCGCCCACCAGACAGCAGGACGCCGCATCATAGCTTACCAGCCTGCACTCCACCGCCATGGGCAGCTCGTCGATCAGGGGGGCGTCCACAAACTGGGACCTTGTGGTGTGGAATCCGGCCTTCTCCAGCTTGTCCGGCACATCGTGGGCGGAAACGACGCCCACATAGTCACAAGCCGCCACATGGCGCGCGTCGGCCATGCCGACCGTGAACGCGCCCCGGGCCAGGATGTTCTGAACCGTCTTGTGCCCTGCGCTCAGACACATGGAAATCTGGGTGTCATTGCTGATACCGCCCCACGCCGCGTTCATGGCGTCGGGCACGCCGTCCTCGCCGTAGGTTGCAAGGATAAAAACCGGCTGCGGATACGTCCAGGGCTTTGCGCCAAAGTTTTTTCGCATGTTAAATCCCTCCATGTTTTTTCAGTATTGAACGTTCGTTTTACTCTGCCGCTTATTTTACCAGCCCGAAATTGTGGGCCTCCCGCAGCCAGTCCATGAGCTCGTCATCCACTTCCTCCCGGCTGCCCACGATAACGTGGTGCGTCCAGCGGTTGGGATAGGGCTCCACCGCTACGGCAATGCGGGGCGAGGCCAGCCGGTGGGCGAGGCCAAAGGATACGATGAGATACACCGCCGGGCAGCCCTGCATCCGGCGAAGGGACACAAAGGCAAAGCCGTATCTCTCCCGGAAGGTGATCTGCGTCTTCTGCACCTGCACCGTAACGTTGGGAAAGGCCGCCAGCAGTCTCCCGGCGAGCTCCTCGTACAGAGGCAGCGCACCGGGCATGGCGTGAAAGAACGTCAGTTCATCCGTGGTCATAAAGGCCTCCTGTCAGTGTTCCCGCAAATAGGCCAAAATCTCTCCGGCGTTGGTGTCCGGCTTCACCTTGGGCATGACCTTCTCGATGAAGCCCCTTTCGTCGATGACATAGGTGGCGCGTACCACGCCCATGCTCACCTTGCCGTAGAGCTTCTTCTCCTGCCACACGCCGTAGGCCCGGATCGCCGTCAGCTCCGGGTCGGAGAGCAGAAGAAAAGGAAGCCCGTGCTTCTCCGCGAACTTCTGATGCGAGGCGGCGGAGTCCTTACTGACGCCGATGACCACCGTGCCCAGCCTTTGGAACTCCCCATAGGCGCCGGCAAAGGCGCAGGCCTGCCGGGTGCAGCCCGGCGTGTTGTCCCTGGGGTAGAAATACAGTACCACTTTTTTTCCGGCGAAATCCGACAGAGATACGGAGTTACCGTCCTTGTCCGACAGGGTGAACGCCGGCGCCCTGGTTCCAACTTCCAGCATAGTAATTTCCTCCTGCTGTCTTGAGAAAGACAATGTTGTGTTCGGTGGAATAGCCCCGCGCGTACCGGTAGCCCAGTTCCTCGAATGCCCGGATCTCGTCCGGGCGGGCGACCTGGTTTTCCGCCAGCCATCGCACCATCCGGCCCCGGGCCATCTTGCATAGGGTTCCCTTTTCCACGACTTTCCCTTCCCACAGCTCTCCAAAAGTGCAGCTCAGGAAGCGGACGGAGGGGGGCAGATGCGGCTTTACCGCCCTGCTGTACTCCGCGGAGGCCAGATTCAGCACAATATCCGTCTCCGATGCCAGTTGATCCGCCAGCTTGCTGCCCCAAAATGCGTAGAGATCCGCGCAGCCGCCTGCGGACAGTCGGGCCTGCATCTCCAGCCGGTAGGGGGTCACCCCATCGAAGGGGCGCAGCAAGCCGTACAAGCCGGACAGGATGCGCAGGCGCTCCCGGATGTAGCGGAGCTGTCCGGTCTCAAAAACGCCGGGGGCCATGTACTGATATTGAATCCCCTCGTAGGCCAGGAGCGCCGGGGTCAGGCGGCGGCGCAAATCCATGTCCCGCAGCCGCTCCACGTTTTGCCGGGCGATGGCGTCGCCGCATCTCCACAGGGCCCGCAGTTCCCCGGGGGACATTCCCTGCAAAACCAGTTTCAGCTGCTCCGCCTCGCGGATAAATTGAGGCAGCGCCTCCGGCGCAAAGCCGTCCGCATCCGCTTTCATTTTCTTCGCCGGTGCAAGGATGATGCGCATTAAGATTGTCCTCACTTTTCATCTCTTTGGCAGCCGTTCCGCCCCGGCGCCGGATCTTACGAGGGAGCATACCGATGCCGGACGATTCCAGTGCATGCTACTATTAGCACCGGCTTCCCAGCGGAAAAAGGGCGCGAGGTTCCATCTTCATAAGCAAAGGGCAGATTGGCGGCGGCGCGACGCCAAGTGCAAAAGATCACGCCGTTCCACTTTTCCGGCTAAAAGGCCCATGTTTGCTGTTCTTTTGTTTGCCTGGAGCCGTTTGCTGGGTCAACTGAAAGCTCAGATCGATCAGGCTTTTTATGTCCTCGTCCGGCACCGTGCCGTCCAGCAGGATACTGTTCCAGCTGCTTTTGCTCATGTGGTAGGCCGGCAGAATACCCGGCTGCTGCCGCAGGGCGCCGACGAGCAGGGGATCGCATTTGACGTTCAATATGTCCACGCACGCCACCCCCTCCAAACCCAGTTTGAGCTTCGGCACATTCATCACAACGGCAAACCACTTGCCGCCTCCTTCCTGCCGCAATACGGCATAGCTGGGGTACCGCGCCCACAGATACGCCGGCTCCGCCCCATACTCCTGCCTGGCCCATCCCAAGATACCCTCTCTGTCCATGACAATCCAACCTCCCCAACTATCCATCAAACAAACTCAACTGCGTCCGCCGATTATCCTCAAATTCACTTAAATATTGAAATATTTCATTCCTGTCGTGCAGAATTCCCGCTTCCGCGCAGCGCCTATGAAACAGCCGCAGTAACGCTTTGCTGTTCAGACTCTCCAGCATGTACGCATTCCCGTAGCGGCGGCTGTACTCGGCTTGCAGGCCGGGAAAGTGCCTGTCCAGCTGCCGGTAAAAATACGCCCGGTTGCCCTCCCGCAGGGTCAGCCCCATGCCGAAGCTAAGGACGCCTTTTACCCCAGCGTCCACACAGTAATCCAAAATCCCGTTGATATTCTCCGCCGTGTCATTGAGAAACGGCAAAACAGGGCACAGCCAGACCACCGTGGGGATTCCCGCGTCCCGCAGGGCCCTCAGCGCTTCAAATCGTTGTCTCGTCGTGCTGACATTTGGTTCCACCTTGCGGCAGAGGGCCTCGTCATAGGTGGTCAGGGTCATTTGAACGACGCATTTGGTCTGCTCGTTAATTTTGTTCAGCAGGTCCAGATCCCGCAGGACGCGGGCGGATTTGGTGAGCAGCGTCGCGCCGAAGCCGTACCGCGCAATGAGCGCCAGGGCCTGCCGGGTGTGGCCAAGCTCCTCCTCCAGCGGTATATAGGGGTCAGTCATCGCGCCCATGCCGAGCATGCAGGGCCTGCGCTTGCGGCGCAGCGCATCCTCCAGCAGGGCAATGGCGTTTTCTTTGACCTCCACATCCTCGAAATCGTGATCCATGTGGTAGCAGGTGCTGCGGGCGTCACAGTAGATGCAGCCGTGCTGGCAGCCCCGGTACAGATTCATACCGTTTTTCGCGGAGAGGATTCCCTTTACGGTTACTTTGTGCATGGCGCCTCCTTCCGGCCCGTGGCCGCCGCAGATCACTGTAGGAGTGCGGTATGATTCGGCGGGCGTAGGGCGGCCTGTGGCCGCCCGCGGGCGTGCGAAGTACGCCCCTACAGGGGAACACGGGCGAGCGCAACTCGCCCCTACGGGATTAACCATCGACGCTGCGGGTGTAGGGGCGACCTGTGGTCGCCCGCGGGCGTGCAATCTACGCCCCTACAGGGGAACGGCGGGCGAGCGCAGCTCGCCCCTACGGGATTAACCATCGACGGTGCGGATGTAGGGGCGACCTGTGGCCGCCCGCGGGCGTGCGAAGTACGCCCCTACAGGAGAACGCGGGCGAGCGCAGCTCGCCCCTACGGGTTAACCATCGACGGTGCGGATGTAGGGGCGACCTGTGGCCGCCCGCGGGCGTGCG
>CATXTO010000015.1 GCA_958402445.1 uncultured Eubacteriales bacterium | reverse complement strand
GCACGCCCGCGGGCGACCACAGGTCGCCCCTACATGATACATGTCTTTGCTGCACTCTTTCGACAGGCAGGGTCGCCCTTACACCATTCCATCCATATTCATCCCGTAGGGGCGTGCTTTGCACGCCCGCGGGTGGCCACAGGTCGTCCCTACATGATACATGTCCTTGCTGCACTCTTTCGACAGGCTGGGTCGCCCTTACACCGTTCCATCCATATTCATCCCGTAGGGGCGTGCTTTGCACGCCCGCGGGCGACCACAGGTCGCCCCTACATTAATATTGTAATGTATAGCCCAACCCGGGAGGTCTATGACCATCCGGGTTTTGCGTTTTAATCCGGCCCTTTTCCATCCTCTTGCTCCAGATGGTCTAATGCGTACCGGCAGCATTGCAGTACCAGCATATTAAAGGACACATCATTTGCATTTGCAGCAGTTGTAAGCTCGTGGTAAAGCGTTTCCGTAAACCGTATTGTGCGAGCCACATTTATATTTGAGAATTCATTGTTAATATGTAGCATATCAATACCACCTCTAATTCTTGATAATAAAATTATAGCATAGTTTGATATTGATATATCGAGCTGCTCGATAGATAATTAAAATTGTGGGAAATTTTTTGATAGATATAACATTGGTAGCCATTCTCTAATTTGAAAAAAGCGTCGGTCTTATGAAATGCACCCCCAAAGTTAGACAGTATATGGTATACTGAGACTAACAATGGGGGTGTATTATGATGCCAAGAGGAGTACCAAACAAAAGGTATACCGCTGGATTTGTTATGAAAGTTGTGGGGTTTTTCGACAGTCTGAGACCGCGGGGGATCCCCGCGGTCTCAACTGCTATTTGCCCCGCCGTCGCGTGTAGAACTGCGCCAGACCGCCCTCGCTGGTCTCCCGGTACTGGTGCGCCAGGCTGATGCCCGTTTTGTACATGGCCTTACATACCATATCATAGCTGATGTTTCGGGTATCCCAAAGAAAGTAGCTCAAGTTGCAGGCGTTCATGGCCCGCATGGCGGCCACGGCGTTGCGCTCGATACAGGGAATCTGGACCAGCCCGCAGACAGGGTCGCAGGTGAGGCCCAGATGGTGCTCCAGCGCGATCTCCGCAGCGTATTCCACTTGGTCCAGGCGCAGGCCGTACAGCTCCGCCAGGGCCGCGGCGGCCATGGAGCAGGCGGTTCCAATCTCGGCCTGACAACCGCATTCGGCGCCGGAAATGGAGGCGTTTTGTTTGGTCAAGGTGCCGATGATCCCTGCGGTTGCCAGAGCCCGCAGCACTTGCTCGTCGGAGCAGCCCCGGGTCTCCTGTACATATCGCAGCACGGCCGGGAGAACGCCGGAAGCGCCGCAGGTGGGGGCGGTGACGATGGTGCCGTTGTCTGCGTTTTGCTCTGAGACGGCATAGGCATAAGCGCAGATGGTCCGACACTCCCGTACCTGGGCAACCTCGGTGGACAGCTTTTGCTCATACAGATATTTGGCCTTTCGCTGGACGCCCAGACCGCCGGGAAGCGTTCCGGTGGCGCTGAGGCCGTCTGCAATGGACTGCTGCATAGCCTTCCAAACGCCGGCAAGGAAGTCCCAGATCTCCGGCCCTTCATTGAGCTCGACGTATTCGCTGAGCGTGTGAATGTATCTCCAGTTGCAAAAATTTGCAATTTCAGCAAAGGAGTTCTCCGGATAAATCTCCTCGCTGGGATCGTCGGGCCGACCTACGACGACGATATCGCCGCCGCCAATGGACTCTACCCGCATCCGCCCAATTTCCGCCTCGCCCTGGTAGGCGATGAAGTCCAGGGTATTGGGGTGGCGAACGTCCTCCGGCATTTGACTGGAAAAAATTACCTCATTTTTGACGCCGGACAGAACCTGCTGCAGAACCCGATCTGTGCCGTGACCCTTTCCGGTTTTGCTCAAAGAGCCGTATAGAACAACCTGGACGCGGTCAGCCTCCGGATGCTCGGATAGAAACAGCTTTGCGGCTCGCTCCGGTCCCATGGTATGGGAGCTGGAGGGGCCTTTGCCGATTTTATAGATATCCCGGATGGATTTCATAAGTACCTCCGCTGTGCCTAGAATTGTGCCTAGTATAGCAAATTTACAAAGAGATTACAACGGAAGAAGTGTAATTTTCTTGCAGATGTCTATGATTTGCTGCGGAGCGCCTCCAGGGAAAGCTCGCCGGCCAGCTTAAATAAGGCGTCGGCCAAAACGGTTTCCAGAGGGCGGCCAGCCGCCGCGGCTACCTGCCGGTAGAACGCCGCGGTGGATGGATCAAGAGCGATGGTGAAGGTTGTCATAGGGTTCCTCCTCTCCCGCAAGGGGGGTCATGGACAAACCGGGTAGGAGGTCTCCAACCCGGCAAATTGGGCATAATTTCAATGCGCCGCCGGCTTTTCGAGGTCCCCGGCAAGGTGGGCCAGGGCGGCCCGGAGAGCGTACAGCGGACGCACTTCATCCTATGCAGGGCCTTGACATCCGTGATACAATATTAAAGTGAATGTTTCGGGGGATTTCAGGGGAAATTGTTCCGAGAGGATGGGAGTCATATGGCAAAAGAGAAGAAGGTAGAACAAATCACGGATATGGAGACGAACTTTGCCCAGTGGTACACCGACGTGTGTAAAAAAGCTGAGCTGATCGATTACGCCGGCATCAAGGGCGTCTTCATTTATCGCCCTTACGGATACGCCATTTGGGAAAATATTCAAGCGATTTTGGATCAGATGTTTAAGGAATCCGGCCATGAAAACGTCTATATGCCCATGCTGATTCCGGAGAGCCTGCTGCAGAAGGAAAAAGATCATGTGGAGGGCTTTGCGCCGGAGTGCGCTTGGGTCACCATGGGCGGCTCCGAAGAATTGGAGGAGCGGCTTTGTATCCGGCCCACCTCAGAAACCCTGTTTTGCGACCATTTTAAAAATGTTATCCACTCCTGGCGGGACCTGCCGAAAAAATACAACCAGTGGTGCAGCGTGCTGCGCTGGGAGAAGACCAGCCGTCCGTTCTTACGGCACAGGGAATTCCTGTGGCAGGAAGGTCATACCATGCACGCCACGGAGGCGGAGGCTATGGAAGAGACCGAGGCACAGCTGGAGTGCTATGCGAATTTCTGCGAACAGGTCCTGGCCATGCCGGTGATACGGGGCGTTAAGACGGAAAAGGAGAAATTTTCCGGTGCAGTGCGGACCTATACCATTGAATGTATGATGCACGACCGGAAAGCGTTGCAGGCCGGCACTTCCCATTTCTTTGGAGACGGGTTCGCCAGGGCTTTCGATATCCACTTTACAGACCAGAGCAACCAGCAGGCTTTTCCCTTTCAGACCTCCTGGGGCCTGTCGACCCGCCTCATCGGCGGGATTATCATGACCCATGGTGACAACAACGGCTTGGTGCTGCCCCCGAAGGTAGCGCCGATTCAAATCGTGGTCGTTCCTATTGCGCAGCACAAACCCGGTGTTCAGGAAAAGGCTGATGAGGTGGCTCGTCGCCTGAAAGCGGCCGGCTTCCGGGTGAAGCTGGATGATTCCGTGCAGAGCCCGGGCTGGAAGTTTGCCGAATACGAGATGAAGGGCGTGCCCGTCCGGCTGGAGCTGGGCCCTAAGGACCTGGAGGGCAGCCATTGTGTTCTGGTTCGTCGGGACAATGGAGAAAAGCTCACGGTTTCCTTGGAGGAGCTGGAGGCGCAGGCGGAGCGAACCCTGGAGGCGGTCCATGCTGGGATGTTTGCCAAGGCGAAAAAAAACCTGGATGAGCATATCTATACAGCCGAGTCCATGGCGGAGGCCAAGGCCCTGCAGGAGCAGTACGGCGGTTTTGTAAAGACGATGTGGTGTGGAGATGAGGCCTGTGAGAACCGTATGAAGGAGGAGGCCGGAATGTCCTCCCGCTGTATCCCGTTCCAGCAGGAGCACCTGTCGGACGCCTGCGCTGTTTGCGGGAGAAAGGCGAAGCATATGATATTCTGGGGCGTGGCTTATTGAGCTGCCAGACCAAACTGTAAAATAGCAACAGGTGACATGCTACGTTACGCATGTCACCTGTTTGTTTTGGGGTTGTCCGTCAGCCCCAGGAGATAATCGACGGATACATCGTAAAATCTAGATAATGCGATCAAAACATCCAGAGGGATGCTTCGTTGCCCCAGTTCATAGTTGCTATACACCTGCTGAGAGCAATTCAAAGCCTGTGCCAAGTCCTTTTGCCGTAGATCGCGATCTTCCCGCAGGTTGCGGATTCTCGGAAACATAGTAAGAAACCTCCCTAAAAGTATTCAAATTATACCAACTGCATTCTGCTGTATTGACATTTACTGCATTTTGCAGTAAAATATAAAATTTTAGGATTTCTAAGCCGTATTTGGAAGGTTTTGGAAGCTCATTGGTTTGAATTTCTTATAAAAAGGAAGAATGGTTGTCAAAGGGTATGATTGCTGGTAGCATCGGTAAGCAGTTTGAATTTCAAACAAAAGAAGGAGGGAAGAAGAGAAAATTTGAGTAAAAAACATAAAATCCCCCTTGACAATTTGGGGGATTTCAGGTATTATATTCAAGCGCGTGCAGGGATACCTGGGCGCATTGTGCGATGATGCAGGAGATTGCGGCAATGCCGGTAACTTCTGCGGAGTATGTCCGGTCATCGGGCGGCTGAACGATCCTGTCTGTGCTTGCGTATATCGCCTGTACGGGGATTGGCCGGCTCAAGTCGGCCATTTTTCATGTGCAGAAATGATACGCACGGCGGCGCGGATAAGAAAGTTCGACCGTACCCAGAACCAAACACTGAGTACGTTTTCAAGGAGGAAACAACAAAATGGCAAACCAGGAAATGATCAGAATCCGGCTGAAGGCCTATGACCACCAGCTGATTGACTCCAGCGCGGCAAAGATTGTGGAAACGGCCAAGCGAAACGGCGCGGCGGTCTCCGGCCCTATCCCGCTGCCAACCAAAAAAGAGGTCATTACCATCCTGCGGGCTGTCCATAAGTATAAGGATTCCCGGGAGCAGTTTGAGCGCAGAACCCACAAGAGATTGATCGATATTCTCAACCCCAACCCTAAGACTGTGGAGGCCCTGATGGCCCTGGATTTGCCGGCTGGCGTTGAGATTGAGATAAAGCTGTAACCGCTCGTTGCAGCGTGCCCGCCACAGTCTGTCAATTAGGACGGACGGGTCAAGTTGACGGTACGGCACCCAATGGCCGGGCCGGTCAACCAATAACCTTAAATGAAAAGGAGAAGGAAACATGCAGAATGCAATCATCGGCAAAAAAGTGGGCATGACCCAGATCTTCGATGAGAGCGGGAAGGTAATTCCGGTCACAGTGATTGAGGCCGGTCCTTGCGTCGTCACGCAGAAGAAAACCATGGAGAACGACGGTTATAGTTCCGTTCAGCTGGGCTTTGGAGACGTCAAGGAATCCAAGCTGACAAAGCCGGAGTCCGGCCACCTGAAGAAGGCGGGCATCGACCCCAAAAAGTATCTGAAAGAATTTAAGCTGGAAAAGGCCGCCGAGCTCAATGTTGGCGACGTGATCAAGGTGGACGCGTTTAAGGCCGGAGATAAGGTGGACGTTATCGGCACCTCCAAGGGCCATGGCTACCAGGGCGTCATCAAGCGCTGGAACGCGCATCGGACCCCCACCAGTCACGGCGGCGGTCCGGTTCACCGGCATGCCGGTTCTATGGGTTCCACTTCCTCCCCCTCCCGGATTTTCAAGGGAAAGATCGGCGCCGGCCAAATGGGCGTGGAGCAGGTTACCATCCAAAATCTGGATGTGGTGCGGGTGGATTCGGAGCTGAATATGCTGGTCATCCGCGGCGCGATCCCCGGACCCAAGGGCGGTCTGGTTTATGTGAAGTCCACTGTGAAGAACAACAAGGTCAAGCGCGGTGAAGCGGGCGTCAGCAAGAACCCGCAGAAGGCCTCCGGCCGCAACCCGCAGAAGGCTTCTGCAAGAGGCTAAGGAAAGGAGAGAAAAATTATGCCTAAGGCTAATGTTTATGATATGACTGGCAAGCAGGTCGGCGAAATCGAACTTTCCGAGGCTGTTTTTGGTGTTGACCCCAATGCGTCTGTAGTGCACGATGTGGTGAAGAACCACTTGGCCAATCGCCGTCAGGGCACCCAGTCCGCACTGACCCGCGCGGAGGTCTCCGGCGGCGGGAAAAAGCCCTGGAGACAAAAGGGCACCGGCCGTGCCCGTCAGGGCAGCACCCGGGCGCCGCAATGGACCCATGGCGGTATCGTGTTCGCTCCCAAGCCCCGGGATTACAGCTATACGCTGAATAGAAAAGTCAAACGACTGGCTCTGAAGTCTGTCCTCAGTGAGAAGGCAGCCTCTCAGAATATTGTAGTGATTGACTCGATTCAAATGAATGAAATTAAGACCAAGGAATTCGCTAAGTTCCTCTCCGCCGTTGGGGCGGAAAGCAAGCCCTTGGTGGTGACGGCGGAGCCTGACTTCAATGTGGTGCGGTCCGGCAGAAACATCCCCGGATGCGAAATCACCTTTGCGAATCTGATCAATGTGTATGATATTTTAAACGCAAAGAAGCTGGTTGTGGACCAGGCCGCCTTGGCAAAGATTGAGGAGGTGTTCGCATAATGAAGAATGCTTACGATATCGTCAAAAGACCAGTAATCACCGAGCAGTCCATGGAGGCTGTGGGCGATAAGAAGAAATATGTTTTCATGGTCGCGCTGGACGCCAACAAGATTGAGATTAAACAGGCTGTAGAAGAAATCTTCGGCGTAAAGGTGGATAAAGTGAACACCATCCGGATGCAGGGGAAGATCAAGCGCAACGGCTCCTATCCGGAGGGGCGCCGCCCCGCCTATAAGAAAGCGATTGTCAAGCTGACAGCCGATTCCAAGACCATCGAGTTCTTCGAGGGTATGGTCTAACCCAATTCTCAATAAAGGAGCGTAACGCAAAATGGCCATCAAAACATTTAAGCCTTATACCCCGGCGCGTAGAGGCATGACCGTCTCTGCTTTCGACGGCGTAGATAAGAAGGCAAAACCTGAGCGTAGCTTGGTTGAGACCCTCAAGAAGCACTCTGGTCGCAACAGCTACGGCAGAATCACCGTCCGCCATCGCGGCGGCGGCAATAAGCGGAAATACCGCGTCATTGATTTTAAGCGGGATAAGACGGAGATGCCGGCCACGGTCCTCCGCTTGGAGTACGACCCCAACCGCAGCGCCTTCATTGCCCTGGTGCAGTATGAGGATGGGGAGCTCCGTTACATCCTGGCGCCCAACGGCCTGAAGGCCGGCGACAAGGTAATTTCATCCACCGCTGCGGACATCAAGCCCGGCAACTGCTTGCCCATTGCCAATATCCCTGTGGGCACTGTGATTCACAACATCGAGCTGCAGCCGGGCCGGGGCGCCCAGCTGGTCCGCTCCGCCGGTACCTCCGCCCAGCTCATGGCTAAGGACGGCGAACTGGCCCAGGTCCGGCTTCCCTCCGGCGAGGTGCGCTACGTCCGGATGAACTGTACCGCTTGCATCGGTCAGGTGGGCAATCTGGACCATGAGAACGTTCACATCGGCAAAGCCGGCCGGACCCGTCATATGGGCATGCGCCCCACGGTCCGAGGCTCTGTGATGAACCCCAACGACCATCCCCACGGCGGCGGCGAGGGACGCTCTCCCATCGGCCGTCCCGGCCCTGTGACTCCCTGGGGCAAGCCGGCGTTGGGTTATAAGACTCGCAAGGCGAAGAACCCCACCAGCAAGTTCATCGTCAAGCGCAGAAACAGTAAGTAAGGAGGAAATGAACTATGAGCAGAAGCATTAAAAAGGGCCCGTTCGTAGCTCCGGAGCTGTTTCGGCGCGTGGAGGCGCTGAACAAGGCCGGTGAAAAGAAGGTTCTGAAAACCTGGTCCAGAACCTCCACAATTTTCCCCTCCTTCGTCGGGCACACCATCGCTGTCCATGACGGCCGTAAGCATGTTCCCGTCTATATCACGGAGGATATGGTCGGCCATAAGCTTGGCGAATTTGTTCCCACCAGGACCTTCCGGGGCCATTCTGGCAGCAAAACCACCAACTCGAAGTAAGGAGGAACTGGAATGGAAGCGTTAGCACATGTGAAATACGTCCGTATGTCTCCTCGGAAAGTAAAGCTCCTGTGTGATATGATCCGCGGCAAGGACGTGAAAATTGCCACCGCGTATCTTTTGCAGACCCCCAAGGCGGCCTCCGAGCCAATGCAGAAGCTTTTGAAGAGTGCCGTGGCAAACGCCGAACACAACAATGGCATGGATGTGGAGAAGCTCTATGTCTCCACCGCCGTGGCGAACCCCGGCCCTACCCTAAAGCGCGGCATGCCGCGGGCGAAGGGTAGTTACAATCGGATTCTCAAGAGAACCACTCACATCACCATTGGTGTGAGCGAGAAGGCTTAAGCAGGAGGTAGCTATGGGACAGAAAGTTAATCCCCATGGACTGCGCGTTGGCGTAATCAAGGATTGGGACTCTCGCTGGTATGCCCGCAGTGACAAGGTTGGCGATTTAATTATTGAGGATTATAATATCCGGAAATATTTGAAGCACAGGCTGTACTCGGCCGGGATCGCCAAGATTGAAATCGAGAGAAACAACGCGAAAATCAAAATCAACATCCACTGCTCCCGGCCTGGCGTGGTTATTGGCAAGGCCGGCGCGGAGATCGAAAATCTGCGTAAGGATATGGAAGCTCGCTTTGGAAAGAGCGTGAACCTGAACATCGTGGAGGTTCGCAGCCCTGATCTCAACGCGCAGCTGGTGGCGGAAAACATCGCAGCGCAGTTGGAAAAACGGATTTCCTTCCGCCGCGCCATGAAAAAGGCCATGCAGCAGGCCACCCGGCTGGGCGCCAAGGGCATTAAGTGCACCTGTTCCGGCCGCCTGGGCGGTGCGGAAATTGCCCGTACGGAATCCTATCATGAGGGTACCATTCCGCTGCAGACCATTCGGGCCGACATTGAGTACGGCTTTGCTGAGGCTGCCACCACCTATGGCCGCATTGGCGTAAAGGTCTGGATTTATAAGGGCGAGGTGCTCAACACCACCCTGCGCGCCGCCGCGCCGGACCCCGCTCCCGCTCGTCGGGACCGCCGGGACCGCCGGGATGGAAACCGGGGAGACCGCCGGTATGGGGACCGCCGTGGCAATGACCGGAACAATGGAGATCGTGGCTATAATCGCCGGGAAGGAGGAAACCGCTGATGTTAATGCCCAAGAGAGTTAAATACCGCAAGGTGCAGCGGGGCCGAATGACCGGCGTTGCTTCCCGCGGTAATAAGGTGGCTTACGGTGAGTATGGCATTCAGGCTATGGAGCCCGGCTGGATTACCGGCAATCAGATCGAGGCCGCCCGTATTGCCATGACCCGGTATACCAAGCGTGGCGGCAAGGTCTGGATTAAGATTTTCCCGGATAAGCCCATCACCAAGAAGGCGCTGGGTACTCGTATGGGTTCCGGTAAGGGCGCGCCCGAAGCTTGGGTTGCCGTGGTCAAGAACCAAAAGGTGATGTTTGAAATCGGCGGCGTGACCGAGGATATCGCCCGGGAGGCCCTCCGTCTGGCGCAGCACAAGCTGCCCATCAAGACCCGCATCGTCAAGAAGGAAGTCGTCGATACTGAGATTGGTGGTGAATGATGATGAAGGCAAAAGAAATTCGCAACTTGTCCGCTGAGGAACTGCAGACCAAACTGACCGATCTGAAAAAGGATCTGTTTTTCCTGCGCATGCAGCATGCCACCAACCAGCTGGACAATCCCATCAAGATCAATCTGGTGAAGAAAGATATTGCCCGCATCAAGACAATTATTCGTGAGAAAGAGACCAAGGTCTGAGGAGGTAAGCGATCATGAGTGAAAATACAAGAGCTTTCCGGAAAACCAGAACTGGTCAGGTCGTCTCCGATAAGATGGACAAGACCATCGTGGTTGCCATTGAGGATAGCGTACAGCATCCTCTCTATAAAAAGATTTTGAAGCGGACCTACAAGTTGAAAGCCCACGACGAAAATAATGCGTGCGGCATCGGCGATACTGTGGAGGTCATGGAGTGCCGTCCTTTGTCCAAAGACAAGAGATGGAGGCTCGTTAAAATTATTGAGAAGGCTAAGTAAGGAGGTCGGTCAACTATGATTCAACAGGAAAGCTATCTAAAGGTTGCCGACAACACCGGCGCCAAAGAGATTCATTGCATCCGGGTTTTGGGCGGCTCCAAGCGGAAGTTCGGCAACATCGGTGATGTGGTGGTCGCTTCCGTTCGCAAGGCGACACCCGGCGGAACCGTGAAGAAGGGCGACGTGATCAAGGCAGTGATCGTCCGCACCAAAAAGGGCGTGCGCCGGGAAGACGGTACCTATGTCCGCTTTGATGACAATGCCGCCGTCCTGATTAAGGACGATAAGAATCCCCGTGGTACTCGTATTTTTGGGCCGGTGGCAAGGGAACTCCGCGAGAAGGATTATATGAAAATCCTCTCTCTGGCGCCCGAAGTTATTTAAGGGGGTTCCAGCTATGAATATGAAGAAGAACGACACCGTAATTGTTCTGTCCGGCAAGAACAAGGGTACCAAGGGCAAGGTTCTGGTGGCCATGCCCAAGGAAGAAAAAGTCATCGTGGAGAACGTCAATGTGGCCACCTGCCACACCAAACCCCGGAAGCAGGGCGAACAGGGCGGCATCGTAAAGCGTGAAACGCCGATCCGCGCCTGCAAGGTGGCACTGTACTGTCCGAAATGCGGCAAGGGTGTCCGGGTGGGCTATAAGCTCGAGGGCGAGAAGAAAATCCGCGTCTGCAAGAAGTGCGGCGCTGAAATCTAAGAGGGAGGAGCAGAAAAATGGCAACATTAAAAGAAAAATATACCAAGGAAATTGCTCCCGCTCTTATGAAAAAGTTTTCGTACAAGAGCGTGATGCAGATTCCCAAGCTGGACAAAATTATCATCAACGTGGGCTGTGGCGAGTCCAAAAACAACGCCAAGGAGATTGAGGCTATCTGCAAGGATATAGCCACCATCTCTGGCCAAAAGCCCGTCACCACCAAGGCCAGGAAGTCCGTGGCCAACTTTAAGGTTCGGGAAGGCGAGACCGTTGGCGTGAAGGTTACCCTGCGGGGAGAGAAGATGTATGAGTTTCTGGACCGGCTGTTCGGCGTAGCGCTGCCCCGGGTCCGCGACTTTCGCGGCATTAACCCCAACTCCTTCGACGGGCGCGGTAATTATGCCTTCGGTCTCAAGGAGCAGTTGATCTTCCCTGAAATCGAGTACGACAAAGTGGACAAAATCCGCGGTATGGATGTGTGCATCTGTACCACTGCAAAGACGGATGAGGAAGCAAAAGAGCTGCTTTCGCAGCTTGGCGCTCCCTTCTACAATTAAGTCTGGAGGATTTGAACTATGGCAAAAAAAGCTATGATTTTAAAGCAGCAGGCCGAGCCCAAATACTCCTCCCGCGGCTATAACCGCTGTAAGATTTGTGGCAGGCCCCATGCCTATTTGCGGGACTATGGCGTTTGCCGGATTTGCTTCCGGGAATTGGCCTATAAAGGCGAGATTCCCGGCGTTCGGAAGGCCAGCTGGTAGATAAGGCTCGACCTGGCGGTCAGCGGCGATGCCTGCCGTTGCACCAGGGGCCTTCCGGAGGGAAGGCCAAAGGAAGATTCCAGTGTAAACGGCTCAGGAAGTCTGGAGAAGATGGGGTCGGTTCCGGCCCACATTCTCTGGATACTCCCGCGCTTAGACGGGTTCAGCCCGTAGCTTCGAAAAGGAGGATTTCAACATGCAAATCACCGATCCTGTAGCAGACATGCTGACCAGAATCCGGAACGCAAACTCTGCCAAGCACGATACTGTAGATGTGCCCGCGTCCAACTTGAAGAAAGCCATCGCGCAAATCTTGTTGGAGGAAGGGTATATCAAAGCTTATACTGTGGCGGATGACGGCACGCAGGGCATCATCCGTATCACCCTCAAATATGTGGGGAAGAAGGAGAAGGTCATTAGCGGCCTTCGCCGCGTCTCCAAGCCCGGCCTGCGGGTGTATGCCGGCGCAGAGGAACTCCCCAAGGTTCTCAAGGGCCTGGGCATTGCCATTATTTCCACGTCCAAGGGCGTCATGACCGACAAGAAAGCCAGAGAGCAGCATGTCGGCGGCGAGGTCCTGGCGTTTGTATGGTAAGGAGGTAGCAGCATGTCTAGAATTGGTAAACAGCCTATTCCGGTTCCCGCAGAGGTCACCGTTACCATTGATGCGGGGAACGTGGTGACCACCAAGGGCCCAAAGGGGACGCTGACGCAGACCTTCCATCCCGATATGATTATCAAACAGGAAAACGGTGTCCTGACTGTTTCCCGTCCTGATGACGAGCATCTGCATAAGAGCTTGCATGGCCTGACCCGCACGCTGCTGAACAACATGGTTGTCGGTGTGGAAAAGGGATACAGCAAGGATTTGGATATCGTGGGCGTGGGCTATAAAGCCGAAAAGAAAGGCAACCAGCTGGTGATGAATTTGGGCTTCTCGCATTTGGTAACAGTGGATGAGATTCCCGGGATCAGCATCGAGGTCCCCGCACCCAATAAGATCACGGTCCGCGGCGCAGACAAGCAGGCTGTTGGCGAGTTTGCCGCGGAAATTCGCGCAAAAAGACCGCCGGAGCCCTACAAGGGCAAGGGTATTCGCTATTCTACCGAGGTGGTCCGCCTGAAGGCGGGCAAGACCGGCGGTAAGAAATAATTAGGAGGTGTGCCAATATGATTAGAAAAACCGACAAAAACGCGATGCGTGAGAAGCGCCATGTGCGTGTCCGCGGTAAGATTTCCGGCACGCCCGAAAGACCGCGCCTGAGTGTCTATCGCAGCAATTCCAATATCTACGCGCAGCTCATCGATGATGTGAACGGGGTCACGCTGGTCTCCGCTTCCACTCTGGAGAAGGGCTTTGAGGGTACCGCCAGCAACTGCGAGGCCGCCAAGAAAGTCGGCGTTATGCTGGCCGAGCGCGCCAAGGAGAAGAGCATCACCGCCGTCGTCTTTGACCGCAGCGGTTATGTCTATCACGGCCGCGTGGCCGCCCTGGCCGAGGGCGCCCGCGAAGGCGGACTCGAGTTCTAAGGAGGAGGAAGAAAAATGGCATATAATCGAGCTGCTGATAGCAATGCGCCTGAGCTGATTGAGAAGGTTGTCTATCTCAACCGCGTCAGCAAAACCGTAAAAGGCGGCCGCGTGATGAAATTTTCTGCGCTGGTCGTGGTTGGAGACGGGAAAGGTACCGTGGGCTATGGCCTTGGAAAAGCATCCGAGGTCTCCGAAGCGATTCTGAAGGGGATTGCCGACGCGAAAAAGAACATGGTAAAAATCACGCTGGCCGGCTCAACCATTCCCCATGAGGTAATCGGTGTTTTTGGCGCCGGATCCGTGCTGATGAAGCCGGCGCCCGAAGGTACCGGCGTGATTGCTGGCGGCGCTGTCCGCGCCGTCATGGAAGCCGTTGGAATTCGGAATATTTGCGCAAAATGCCTGCGTTCCAACAACCCCCAGAATGTGGTAAAGGCAACCATGCAAGGCCTGCGTTCACTGCGCGGCCCTGTGGAAGTGGCTGCCATCCGGGGAAAGAGCCCGGATGAAATTGTTGGGTAAGGAGGCAATTAACATGGCAAACTTAAAAATTACGCTGGTTAAGAGCCTGAATGGCCGTCTTGTGAAACACATCGCGACGGCGGAATCTCTTGGCCTTCGCAGAATTGGCCAGACCACGATTCAGCCGGATAACCCTCAGACTCGGGGCAAGATTGCTAAAATCAGTTACTTGCTTCAGGTCACCGAAGTAAAATAAGGAGGAGACGAAGCATGAAACTCTCTGAACTTTCTCCTGTTGCCGGCTCCACCCAGGTTGCCAAGCGGAAAGGCCGCGGCACTGGGACTGGAAACGGCAAAACTGCCGGGCGTGGTCATAAGGGCCAGAAGGCCCGCAGCGGCGGTAAGATCCGGATTGGCTTCGAAGGCGGCCAGATGCCTCTGGCACGGCGTGTTCCCAAGCGGGGCTTCCACAATATTTTTGCAAGACCTTTGACGGCTGTGAACCTTTCCGTCCTGAATCGGTTTGAAGACGGCGCGGTGGTGGATGCCGCTGTGCTGCTGGAGCAAGGCGTCCTATCCCGCTGTGAGTATGGCCTGAAAATTCTCGGGAACGGGGAGCTGACCAAAAAACTCACGGTCAAGGCCGCTGCTTTCTCTGAATCTGCCAAAGCAAAGATCGAGCAGGCAGGTGGAAAGGCCGAGGTGGTGTAAGTGTTTAAGACATTCCGTAACGCCTGGAAGATTCCGGAGCTTCGGAAGAAGATCCTATTTACACTGATGATCCTCCTTCTTTACAGAATCGGCAACCGCATTCCTGTCCCGTATGTAGATGTGGAAACGCTACGCACATTCTTCGACCAAACTCTTTCCAACACGGTGCTGGGCTTTTATAACACCTTGTCCGGTTCCGCATTTTCGGAAGCTACGGTTTTGGCTCTGTCCATTCAGCCGTACATCAACGCCTCCATCATTATTCAGCTTCTGACCATTGCCATTCCGGCCATGGAGCGGATGGCGAAGGATGAAGGCGAGGTCGGAAAAAAGAAGCTGGAGCGCATCACACGCTACACAACCGTGGGTCTGGGCCTGCTGATGGGCGTGGCCTACACGATGATGCTGAAGAATTACGGTATCTTGGATCCCGGCAGCACCTTCATTAATTATGTGGTTATCGTACTGTCCTTTACCGCAGGTTCTGCCTTGGTGATGTGGCTGGGTGAGCAGATTACAGAATTTGGAATTGGCAACGGTATTTCCATTGTCCTGTTCGCCAACATCATCTCCCGGATTCCTGACAATACCATCGGCATGATTACAAACCTATCCAATGGCACCATGAAATGGTGGGGCGCCATCATCGTTGTGCTGGGTGTCGTGGCGCTGGTTCTGCTGATTGTCTTTATCAACGACGCCGAGCGCCGCATTCCAATTCAGTACGCCAAGCGGGTGGTTGGACGTAAAATCTATGGCGGGCAGAACACCAATCTGCCGATTAAGGTAAATATGTCCGGCGTTATGCCCATCATTTTTGCCCAGTCCATTGCCAGTCTTCCCGCTACAGTCTTCGCGTTTACAAACCCAAACGGCACCTCCGGCAACGGGTTTGTGCAGTTTATGATTAACATTTTTAAGAGTAACAGTTGGTCCTATGCGATTCTCTATTTCTTGCTGATCATCGCGTTCTCTTATTTCTATGCCGCGGTTCAATATGATCCGGTGGAGATTTCCAATAACCTGAAGAAAAACGGCGGTTTTATTCCCGGTTTCCGGCCTGGCAAGCCGACTGCTGACTTTATTGGCAGGGTAATTCACAAAATTACCTTCTTTGGTGCCATTTATCTGGCCATTGTGGCGCTGCTTCCGATTATTGCGAATACCAGCATCAGCGGCGCGAAGTCACTGGCCATTGGAGGCACCTCAGTCATCATCGTCGTTGGCGTCGCTCTGGAGACAGTCCAGGCATTGGAGGCCCAGATGCTCATGCGTCACTATAAGGGCTTCCTGGAATAACTGGAGGCACGCATGAACCTAATTTTCTTGGGTGCGCCCGGCGCTGGGAAGGGAACACAGGCGGAGATCCTGTCAAAGACACTTGCAATTCCCGCCATTTCCACCGGCAATATGCTTCGGGAAGCGATGCGTGATGGAACGGACGTAGGTAAAAGAGCCAAGCATTACATGGATAGCGGTCTACTCGTCCCCGACGATGTCATTCTTGGCATCGTTGGGGAACGGGTGAGTCACCCGGACTGCCAGAAAGGATTTATTCTTGACGGCGTACCACGGACGATCCCCCAAGCGCAAGGCTTGGAGGCCGCGGGTGTATCCATCGACCATGTAATATCCATTGAAATTGACGACACGGTGATTGAGGCGCGTATGACCGGCCGCCGCGTCTGCCGCGTCTGCGGTGCCAGCTATCATATTGCTGCCAATCCCCCTCGGGTTGCGGGTATCTGCGACATATGCGGCGGGGCATTGACAACACGGCAGGACGACGCGCCGGAAACCGTCCGGCGTAGGCTGCGTGTCTATCATGAAGAAACAGAAGCACTAAAGGGCTTTTACCAGAAGCTCGGCAAGCTCCGGCTTGTGGAGGGGAATCAGCCCATTGAGGACGTCAGCCGCGCAATTCTTGCGGCGATAGGTACGTAGCATGATCTCAATAAAAAACAAGCGTGAGTTGGAAGCAATGCGCCAGGCCTGTAAAATTACCGCGGCAGCCCGTGCCTTGGCAGGGGAGATGGTGCGGCCTGGTATAAGCACAAAGCAAATTGACAGAGCTGTCCACGATTACATTGTGAAGCAGGGCGCGAAGCCGTCGTTCCTGCATTACAATGGGTTTCCTGCCAGCGTCTGCATCTCCGTCAACGAAACAGTGATTCATGGGATCCCCAGCCAGCGTACGTTGGAGGAGGGAGACATTGTCTCCGTAGATGTGGGCGCGTATTTCAAAGGATTTCATGGAGATTGTGCTGCGACATTTCCCTGTGGGAAGATTTCTTCGGCTGCGCAAAAGCTCATTGACGTTACAAGGCAGAGCTTTTATGAGGGGCTGAGATTCGCAACCCAGGGATATCGAATCTCTGATATCTCCCACGCCATTCAGACGTATGTGGAGTCTAACGGTTTTTCAGTTGTCCGCGCCTTCGTAGGTCACGGCGTCGGCGCGGCGCTGCATGAGGAGCCGGAGGTGCCGAATTACGGTGCGCCCGGCCGTGGACCAAGATTGCTATCCGGCATGACCCTTGCCATCGAGCCGATGGTCAACGCTGGCGTTTACGACGTCACCGTTCTTAAGGACCGATGGACTACGGTTACTTGCGACGGCAAACTTTCCGCCCACTACGAAAATACTGTGCTCATCACCGACGGCGAGCCGGAAATTCTCACCGTCACCGAGGGAGTTTAGTATGGAAATTTCAAAATCGGACATTATTCTCTCCACAGCCGGCAGAGACCAGGGAAAGCTGTTTTATGTGATTGAAACAGACGGCGCGTACGTTTTCCTGGCCAACGGGAAGGAGAGAAAGCTGGAGCACCCTAAGCGCAAAAAGCTGAAACATGTCCGAAAAATCCCTCGGGCTGAATCCAGAGTCGCCAGAAAACTCCGTTCCGGCGAGAAAGTGCTCAACAGCGAATTACGAAGGGATCTGGCTGCTTTTAGCCAGGAAATCAACAGTCAAGACCAAGGAGGGCTATAAACTTGGCAAAAGACGACGTAATCGAAATTGAGGGCATCGTTGTCGATGCGCTGCCGAATGCAATGTTTACCGTTGACATTGGCAACGGTCACACCATTCTGGCTCACATTTCCGGCAAGCTTAGAATGAACTTTATTAAAATCTTGCCCGGTGACAAGGTAACTGTTCAGATGTCTCCCTATGATCTGACCCAAGGCCGGATCACTTGGAGAAGCAAGTAATTTTGAAGAGACATTGACTCATATGGAGGTTCAACAGTATGAAGGTAAGACCGTCCGTTAAACCCATGTGCGAGAAGTGCAAAATCATCAAGCGCAAAGGTCGCGTCATGGTGATCTGCGAAAACCCGAAACACAAGCAGAGACAAGGCTAATAGGAGGTGCTTGAAGAATATGGCACGTATTGCTGGTATTGACCTGCCCCGCGAAAAGAGAATTGAAATCGGCCTGACTTATATTTACGGCATCGGCAGAAGAAGCGCCAATGAGATTTTGGCGCAGACTGGCATCAACCCCGACACCCGTGTCAAGGATTTGACCGAAGCCCAAGAGGCTGCTCTGCGTGAAGTGATTGACCATCACTATACCATTGAAGGCGACTTGCGCAGAGAGGTCGCCATGAATATCAAGCGGCTGACGGAAATCGGCTGCTACCGCGGCGTTCGGCATCGTCGCGGCCTGCCTGTGCACGGCCAGCGTACCAAAACCAATGCCCGGACACGCAAGGGTCCTAAGAAGACCATTGCCAACAAGAAGAAGTAAAAGGAGGGATATGCAATGGCAAAAACAAACGCGAAAAAAGGAATTAAGCGCCGCAGAGAGCGGAAAAACGTGGAAAAGGGTGCTGCGCATATCCGCTCCTCGTTTAATAATACGATGGTGACCATCACAGACCTGAATGGAAACGCCCTATCCTGGGCCTCCTCCGGCGGCTTGGGCTTCCGCGGTTCTAAAAAATCCACTCCTTTTGCTGCACAAATGGCCGCTGAGACTGCCGCCAAGGCCGCGATGGAGCACGGACTCAAGACTGTCGAGGTTTTTGTCAAGGGTCCGGGTCAAGGCCGGGAAGCTGCCATTCGTGCCCTGCAGTCCGCAGGATTGGAAGTGGTGATGATCAAAGATGTCACACCCATCCCACACAATGGCTGCCGTCCCCCCAAGAGACGCCGCGTCTAATTTGCAATAGGAGGAATTTTTAATTATGGCGAAAAACATGCAGCCGATTTTGAAGCGTTGCAGAACCTTGGGCGTTTCTCCTGCCGCAATGGGCTACTCCAAGTCTTCCAATAAAAACCCCGGCGGCCAGAGAAGAGCAAAAAAATCCGAATATGCCATGCAGTTGACGGAAAAGCAGAAGGTCAAGTTTGTCTACGGCATGCAGGAAAAACAATTCCATTCCTATTATGAGAAGGCTTCCCGTGCGGAAGGCAATACCGGAGAGGTGCTGCTGAGCATGCTGGAGCGGAGACTGGATAACGTGGTATATCGGCTGGGTTATGCCGCTACCCGCCGGGAGGCGAGGCAGCTGGTCAATCATGGCCATTTCACCGTGAATGGAAAGCGGGTTAACATTCCCTCCTATTTGGTCCGGGTGGGCGATGTGGTTGCAGTGGCGGAGAACAGCTGCTCCAAGCCTCGTTTTAAGAAAATGAAAGAGGACGACGCCTTTGTTGCCGCTCCAAAGTGGCTGGACCGCGATAAAAACACCTTGCAGGGTAAGGTGGCTGCAATTCCTACCAAGGAAGACATAGACTTTGAGATTGCGGAGCATCTGATTGTCGAGTTGTACTCCAAGTAATGTTTTGCCCTCGTTTATTGGTAAGCTGAAACGAAACGGGGCATCTGCCCCGCACGTGAAAAGGAGGGTATTTTATTCATGGTAGAAATTGAAAAGCCGCGCATTGTGTGCATGGATTCGCCCGACGACATTTCCTATGGGAAATATGTGGTGGAGCCACTAGAGAGAGGCTACGGCACGACGTTGGGTAACTCCCTGCGAAGGATCCTTTTGTCCTCGCTGCCTGGCACGGCTGCGACCTCCGTGAAGATCGCCGGCGTCCAACATGAATTTTCCACGATTCCCGGCGTAAAAGAAGATGTGACGGAAATCGTTTTGAACGTGAAGCGTATTATTGCAAAGCTGTATAGCCAAGGCCTGAAGACCGTTTACCTTGATGCGATTGGCCCATGCGAGGTGACGGCAGGAGATATCAAGGCTGACGGCGAAGTTGAGATTTTAAATCCGGAATTGCACATTTGCACCCTGGGTCCGGACGCTACGTTCAATATGGAAATCACCATGAGCCATGGACGCGGCTACGTCTCGGCTGACCGGAACAAGACGCCTCAGACCGTAATCGGTGTCATCCCCATTGACTCTATCTACACGCCTGTTTACAAGGTGAATTATACCGTAGAAAACACCCGTGTGGGCAATATGACCGACTATGACAAGCTGACCCTGGAGGTCTGGACCGATTCGACAATCTCCGCTCGAGACGCGGTCTCCCTGGGAGCCAAGATTCTGTCCGATCACTTGAGCCTCTTTACTAATTTGTCGGAAACTGTTGCCAGCTCATCCACCGTTGTGGAGAAACCGGAGTCCAGTACCAACAAGGTGCTGCAGATGACCATTGACGAGTTGGATTTGTCAGTCCGCAGCTTTAATTGCCTGAAGCGAGCCAATATCAATACCGTGGAGGACCTTATTAGCAAGACCGGTGAGGATATGATGAAGGTTCGCAATATGGGCAAGAAGTCTCTGGACGAGGTCCAGAAAAAGCTGGAAATGATGGGGTTGTCCCTGGCCAGCGATGACTCGGGCAACAACAATTAGCTTTTACCTGAATGTAAGGAGGAAACGTTCATGTTCGGTACTCGAAAACTTGGCAGAACCAGCGACCAGAGAAGGGCGATGCTGCGGCAGATGACCACTGCGTTGTTGGAAAATGGCAAGATTGAGACGACGTTTTATCGGGCGAAGGAAGTCCAGCCCGTGGCCGAGAAAATGATTACCCTGGGAAAAAAGGGAAATTTGGCCGCATACCGGCGGGCCATGTCTTACATCACGAAGGAAGACGTGGTCAATAAGCTGTTCAAGGAAGTTGCGCCGAAATATGCGGAGCGCAACGGCGGCTACACTAGAGTAACCCGTCTGGGGCCCCGTCGCGGTGACGCGGCGGAGATGGCCGTGATCGAGTTGGTCTGAAACTACTCCAGGAATTACCCCTTTTGGTATTTGCCGAAGGGGGTTTCCTTTTTATGAGAGACAGACTGTGGTGTACGACCGGTTTTGCTATGCGTAAAAAACTTCCTTTTGGAGAAACTACGGCAAAGGGGGTTTTTTCTTTGCAAATGAATTCAAAAGAGTACCAAAGCTATGTAAAGTCCATGGGTCCAAAATCACCGCTGCTGAAAGATTGCCTAAATGCGTTTTGGATTGGCGGCCTGATTTGCGTTTTGGGGCAGTTGATTCAAAATGGTTTTGCTGCTGCCGGCTTGGGAAAGACGGATGCGGGGACCGCGACTTCCATGACCTTAGTGGTACTGGCCATTCTTTTAACCGGACTCAGCTTGTATGATAACATCGCCAAGCTAGGAGGCGCCGGTACCCTGGTTCCTATCACCGGGTTTGCTAATTCCATTGCGGCGCCCGCTGTGGAGTTCCGCAGCGAGGGTATCGTGACCGGCACCTGTGTGAAGCTTTTTTCCATTGCCGGGCCTGTTCTCGTGTTTGGCTTTACTGCATCCGTTGCAGTAGGCCTAATCGAATGGATTATTTCTCTGTTTTGAATTTACGTTCAATTAAAAAGCCCAGGGAAGCATATTTTTAGCTCCCTGGGCTTTTTGCTTTATATTCTAGAGGCCACCGGCTCACACTTCATATCTAAATAAATCGAAGTGCATATAGAAATAGGATGACATGGCTCTTTTTCAGTCTACAGTCGCCGACGGATCCCTCAGTGCGGGCTGCTCGCAGTCGAGTTCGTAAGTAAAAATGGACGCGCTGCAAAAGTCTAAGTTGCAGCACGTCCGGATGGCGGGAATATGTGGGAATCGAACCCACCCAGGCAGCTCTTCACTACCCTCACCGGTTTTGAAGACCGGGGGGCACACCAGCACCCATCTACTCCCATGCTGGGCACATTATAGCACGCTGGCGGCAAAAAAACAAGTCCTATGCCCTGTTTTCGGCAGCGCGTACTTAAAATCCCTGATAGAGCCTGCGAAAGTCTCCCTCTTTTTTTGTGATGCGGTTTCGGTCATAATACTCCAAAATCGCAAGCGCATACTTTCGGGAGGTATGCAGCAAATCCCGCATTTCCGCAAGCGTCAGGGTTTCGTGGGCGGCAAAGTGCGCTTTGGCTATTCCGCTAACCCTGTCGTAGGTTTCCCGGTGCCAGCAGATTTGCGGCGCCAAAAGAATAAGCTCACCACCAGTGAGTACACTGTCCAGCACCTGCTTTGCGTCCGCTTTTTCATTGGTAGAAAACGAGGACAACGCCTCGTCCACTGTTGGCGGCTCTACGCCAGCCTGGCGGTAAAGGCGCAGGAGCCGGTCCCGAATGGCGGTTTGCCGCTTGGTGAAGTGCACCTCAAAATCGGCCAGGGCGTACCGCTCGGCAACGCGTTTGATGCGCCCCTCTACGCAGAGCTCCCGCAGCAGGGCGTCTGCAGCGGACTGCTCCATAGCTTGAAACAGCTTTTGACGCAGCTCCGCAGCCTTCATACCTGCATGAAGCGGGTTTTGTCTGTGATAGCTCTCCAGGAGCCCTCGGCAGGCGTCCCAAATACGGTCTAGGATGGAAGCGGCTGCATAGCGGCCAGGCAGGGGCTCCACAATAAGACCGCGATTGCGCAGTTCCTGCAGGTCTCGAGTCAGGGCGTCCGCCTCCAGGCCCAGCTTGGCGCCCAGCTGCGCGGCCGATGGGAGGCCGGTGCCAAACTCCGCCGCAATCTGCACGACGCGGTCACTGTTGGAGCCGCTCTCCTTGATCCGGAGAGACGCCAGAACGGATGGCGTATTGCGCCGATGCCGCACCGGATCGTCGTCCAGGATAACGCCGCCGCCAATGGTTTCCAGGGGGGAGTAAAACCGGATGACAAACCGGTCCCCATTTTTGCTGGCAATGGGCTCTGTCAGCCGCAGTTGTGCGTAGCAGCTCTCACCGGGATTCAGCGCATCCCGGTCCAGTAGCACCACCTTGGCCAGCAGTACAGAGGCGCCGTGATAAAGATGAACCTGCGCGTCGTTTTGGATCACACGCCGGGAATCCGGCAGATTACGCAGCTTGACGTCCAGCATACGAGAAACCCGGACCGTGCCTGGCCACGCCACCGCATCTCCCCGCTGAATGTCTGCTTTTTTGAGGCCCGCCAGATTTACCGCCACCCGCTGCCCTGCGAAAGCCGTTTCTACATCCTGCCCATGGACTTGTAGGTTGCGAATCCGAGTCTGAATGCCGGAGGGGACCAGTTCCGCGGCATCCCCCTCAGACATAGAGCCCTCAATTAAAGTTCCGGTGACCACAGTGCCGAAGCCATCCACGGAAAAGACTCGATCAATGGGCAGACGGAAGGGGACCCGCATGCTTTTTTCTTCCGTCTGGCGTACCAAAGTGTAGAGCTTCTCCCGCAGCTGGGGGATTCCCTGACCAGTGAAGGCTGAGACCGACAGAATAGGCTTACCCTCTAGAAAGGAGCCTTTGACCTTCTGGGCGACCTCCTCTTGCATCATTTCCAGCCATTCCAGATCCACCATATCGCACTTGGTGAGGACCACCAGACCGTCCTGGATCCCCAGAAGTGTCAGGATGTCCAGATGCTCCACTGTTTGCGGCATAAATCCGTCATCCGCAGCCACGACCAGCATGGCTAGGTCGATTCCCCCGGCCCCGGCCAGCATATTTTTAATAAACTTTTCATGCCCCGGCACATCCACGATGCCGGCCTGGGTGCCGTCCGACCAGTCTAAGTGAGCGAACCCCAAATCAATGGTGATGCCCCGTTTTTTTTCCTCCTGCAGCCGGTCCGTGTCAATGCCCGTCAGGGCCTTGATGAGCATGGTTTTGCCGTGGTCTACGTGTCCGGCGGTGCCAATGATGACATGCTTCATAGTGCCGTCTCCATCAACGCCTGCGCAATGGAGGGAAAGTCCTCCTCCTGCAGGGTTCTAACGTCCAATAGATAGCGATCATGTGCAATTCGGCCGATGATGGGAGGCTCCCGCAGCCGCATGGCCTCTTCCAGCGCATCTACGCTGCCGGAGGCAGGCTGTACGGCGACTGAAAAGGTAGAAAGCTGCTGCGTGGGAACGGAGCCGCCCCCCACCTGCCCCTGTTCCGGTACGACCTCGGCGCGGACACCTCCCGCAATCAACCGAGTACACAAAGCCGCGGCCCGGATTCGAAGGGCTTCGATATCCATACCCAACATGGCCAGAGTGGGGATTTCCTGCGCCGCAGTACCGTCGGCATAGCTGCGCAGGGTGGCTTCCAACGCCGCGAGCGTCATTTTATCCACGCGCAGGGCCCGAGTCAAGGGGTGTCGTTTCAGCTGGTCTAGGATTGCCTTGCGCCCCACAATGATACCAGCCTGGGGGCCGCCCAGCAGTTTATCACCAGAAAAGGAGAGGACATCCACCCCGGCGCGAACGGAATCCTGCACCGTTGGCTCGCCACAGATACCATATTGCGCCAGTTCCACCAGGCAGCCGCTGCCCAAATCCTCAATTACCGGCAGCCCCTTTTCGTGCCCCAGGGCCACCAATGCGTCTAGAGGGACGGATTCGGTGAAGCCCACAATCCGATAGTTGCTGGTGTGAACCTTCATCAATGCCCGGGTGTTCTCGCCAATGGCATGGGCGTAGTCACTCAAATGGGTTTTATTTGTGGTGCCCACCTCCCGCAACAGCGCGCCGCAGCTTTCCATGATTTCCGGGATCCGAAAGGACCCGCCGATCTCCACCAGCTCCCCCCGGGAAGTGATGACTTCGCCGCCTGCTGCCAGCGCGGATAGAATCAGTAGGACCGCCGCTGCGTTGTTGTTGACCACCATGGCGCTCTCGGCGCCGCTTAGCTGGCATAGAAGACGCTCCACGTGGGTGTAACGCAGCCCGCGCTGGCCAGATGTAACGTCGTATTCCAGTGTGGAGTATTGTCTGGCCGCGCTTGCCGCCGCCTGCGCAGCAGAGTCAGACAGGCAGGCCCGGCCCAAATTCGTATGCAGCACAATGCCCGTACCATTGATCACACGCCGCAGGGAGGGGAGGCGGGATTGAGAAACCAGCGCGGCAATCTGGTCGTATAGAATCTCCCGGTCCGGTAACGCCGTCACCGCGTTCTCCAACACCCCCTGGCGCAATGCAGACAGGGTCTGGCGGATTGCGTTGGTCACGATTTGCGCCGGGGCGTTTTCACAGCGGCTGAGCAGGGCGCGATCCTTTAATAGCTCGTCCACCTTGGGGATGCCGCGCAGCAATTGGCTGTTCATGTCATCCGACCTCCAATTTGACTTTTTCTTATCATAGTATATTTTTTTGAGGTTGTAAACCGCTTTTCGTTGCCCCGCTGAAAAAAACGGATGAAATCAGGCGGCCTCAACTGAGGCCGCCTGACAAAGGGCATTACGCATTTTCCAGTATTGGAGTATAGACATCCCCCTGGCTGATTTCATATACCCGCTCCACATCCGCATCCATGGCGCTTAGCATGGGTTCTTCTGCCTGATAGCGCACGCAGGTTCCACAGGAGGCGCTGAGCTTTCTGGGAACCGGCATCATTTGAGCGCTGACCCCTTGTCCTATCAAGGCCCGGCTGGTCAGCAGTGCAGATAAATGGGTGTGAAAGGTGGCAATGTAACGCTTCATTTTTTCAGTGCCAACCGGTACTCCCGTCCCTCAGGGGTTACGCTGACCTGATAGCCGCAGCTGCGGCCAAAGCGGGTTACGTTTTCAACCGCACAAGGATCGTCCACCAGAACCTCCAGGGCATCGGGCTGATTGGCCTTGACTTCCTTTTGTACCATGACCACAGGTGTGGGACACAGATAGCCTCTTGCATCAATCATTTTGCTACGCCTCCTTTGACGAACGTCTCCCCTGAGACAGCGCTTTTTTTCTTGCTTTGTACATTTACCACCGAAATGACCGCAAGCACCACGAAGCCCAGAAGAACCGCGACCTTTCCTGCCGTAGAGATACCGCCTACCACAATTTTTCCAGCCTCGTTGACCGAGTCGGGATTGCCGGCCAATCCGAAGTTGTGCGCCAGCGCAGCGCCGACAATCATGCCGAAGACGGTGATGGCGGAATCTCCATTGCCGCTGCCGGCCAGGATAAGCTGCCGAAGCGGGCAGCCGCCCAGCAGCACGGAGCCCCAGCCGACCAGGGCCATGCCCAGCAGATTCCAAAGATGACTGCTATGTGCAACGGGCTGCAAAGTGAAACCGAAATTGAATTTGCCGGTGATCAAGTTTCCAATCAAAACCACCACGAAGATGGCAATAAAGCCATACAGAAGCTTGAAATCCCGGAACAGGAATGAATCCCGGATGCCGCCTACCATGCACAAACGGGATTTTTGGGCCAGCGCCCCAACCACCAGGGCAACGGCCAGGGCCAAAAACAGGGGCGCGTGCTGGGAGCCAGGTCCCTGTTGACTGGCCAAAAACAAGGCGGGAACGGCCAGCAGCAAAATGAGCAGGCCGGTCATGACAATCGGCAGGGTAGCGCCTTCCACTGGTCCGGCTTCGTAGGCCCGCTTCAGGGAAAAACCGCGGTTGAGGAAAAGCACGCCGATCAGAATTCCCAGAACGAAGCCCGCCAAGCCCACCAAGGCATTGGCATCACCGCCGGCGAGACGGAGCACCATGCGCAAAGGGCAGCCCAGGAAGGCCAGAGCGCCAATCATGACAAAAGCGCCCAGCACAAACCGAGTGGCAGGGGAGGAGCCAGCCTTGGGCCGGAACTCCTTTGTTGCTACGGCCATGAGAAAGGCGCCCAGCACCAGACCGATGATCTCCGGCCGTATGTACTGCACCTTTCCCGCGCTGTGAAGGCCGACCGCGCCGGCAATGTCCCGCAGGAAACAGGCGATGCAAAATCCCATGTTGGCTGGATTGCCCCAAATGGTCAAAAAGATAGCCGCCAGTCCTACCGCCGCGCCGGCCAGGACCACAAACCAGTTTACCTTTTTCATGGAAACACACTCCTACTCTCTATAATATCCCGCCGCGAAACCGGGAGGTAGCGGTTCCATTATAGGAGAACATTGGTTCAAAAGCCAATCCCTTTTTTCAATGGAAGCGGGGCAAACATCGCGAATATCGATGCTTGCCCCGACGTCCGGATTCAAAAATTATGGTTCGGAACGATGGTCCTGTCTGCGCAGCGCAGCGCGGACGAAACCAACGAACTTTTGCTCCGGACCGCTCAAAATAAGGTCCTTCCGCCAGGCCAGGTAGATTTTTCGGAAGGCGCCCCCGGGGTCCAAATCAAAGCAAAGGAGTTTCCCGGCCTCTACCTCCTCCTGGACTGACAGCTGTGAAATCACGGAGACTCCCATTCCCCGGGCGACGCTGCTTTTAATAGCCTCTGGGTTGTCCATCTGCGCAACAGGATGAAGGGTTTCTTTCGCGATGTGGTTGCGCCTTAAGTAGGCGTCCAGGGCCTGTTTGGTGCCCGAGGTGTCCTCCCGCAGGATGATAGGCTGCGACAGCAGTTCCTGTCCCGTCACTTCTCGTACCCGCATACTGCGGAATCGCTCCGTATTGGCAGTGATGAGCACCAAGCGATCTTCCAATAGGCTGTAATAGGTGAAATTTTTACGGTCAATTGCAGCGCCCACGAAACCGATACGTACTTCGCCCTGTTCCAACAGGCGGTGGATTTGTACGCTGTCTCCCCGGCGAAGAAGATATCGGCTGTCTGGGTACCGGTGCAAGAAGCCGGATAATAGTGCGGGCAGCAGATACTGTCCTGGTACCGTAGAGGCGCCCAGGGACAGTTCGCTTTTGCTAGGCACCTCCGAAAGCGATTGTAGGGCCTGGCAGTGGGTCAGGATATCCTTTGCCTCCGCGTAGACCCGCTTTCCCACCTCCGTCAGGGCGACCTTTTTTCGAGCGCCCCGTTGGATGAGGCGGCTACCCAGCGTTCGTTCCAGGGCGCTGATATGGGCGCTGACGGTGGACTGGGTCAAATAGAGATCTTCTGCCGCGCGGGTGAAGCTGCTGTGTTCTGCTGTAGCTACAAACGCTTCCAACTGCTTCAAATTGATTTCCAGCATGTCTACCTCTCTTTGCGTATCCTAAAATTCTATGTGACAAGTATCACATCCTGTGGTATACTCCTGAGGTAAGGAGGGACCTTCAATGCGTACGATATATTTGGACAATGCGGCGACCTCGTTTCCCAAGCCGACGGGGGTCAGCGACCGCATGAAGGAATATATGGATTCGATCGGCGCTACCATTAACCGGTCCGTCTACGGTGCAGCTCAAGATGCAGGGCTGGTCACGCTGTTGCTCCGGGAGCGGCTGGGCCGGCTATTTCATTTCCCGGAGCAGCCCACTCATGTGATCCTGACCGCGGGCGCCACAGCAGGGCTCAACTTGGCGATTAAGGGTTTTCTCAAGCCTGGCGACCACTGTATCGTCAGCGGCATGGAGCATAACGCCGTTATGAGGCCCTTGCTGCAGCTTCAGGGCGTGGCCTTTGACCGGATCCCATGCGACCGGACCGGAAGGCTGCGGCCTCGGGATGTTCTACCCCTAATTCGGCCCAACACCCGGCTCCTCGTTCTAGCCCATGGCTCCAATGTGTGCGGAACCGTTCAGGATGCCGCGTCGGTCGGGGAGATTTGCGCCCGGCACGGCGTAGAATTTCTTTTGGATGCCGCCCAAACCGCCGGGCATTATCCCATCGATTTTGAAAAGCTGCACCTGTCAGCCATGTGCGTGCCTGGGCACAAGGGTCTCCTCGGTCCTTCCGGCATTGGGGCGCTGCTGCTGCGGGATAGTTTCGCCCGGAAGCTGACACCCTTGTTGGCGGGCGGTACCGGCAGCGCCTCGGACAGCGAAGTTCTGCCTGCTTACCTGCCGGACCGCTTTGAATCCGGCACACCCAATCTGCCGGGTATCTATGGGTTGGAGCGGGCGCTGCAATTTGTAGAGGAAACCGGGGTGAAGGCCCTGCGGACCCACGAAATGGCCCTTTGCAGCCAGTTTTTACAGGGCCTAGAGCATATCCCGGGCGTAGTTCTGTGCGGTACCAGAGACCTGGAATGCCGGGTGGGCGTCATCTCTGTGGATTTTCCCCAGGGTGACAATGCGGAAGCGGCCTACCGGCTGGAGACGGAGTTCGGCATTCTCACCCGGTGCGGCCTTCACTGCGCGCCTGCCGCCCACAAGACGCTGGGCACGTTTCCCCGGGGAACGGTCCGGTTTTCCCTGGGCTTTACCAACACGGAAGCACATGTGGATGCGGCCTTGGCCGCCATAGCCGCCGTCAGCAAAGCCTAATGCGCTTGCCGCCTGCGAATGGCGCCACCGTTCCAATGCGCTGAGCGCTGGGTACAACCCTTTGCAGGTCCCGATACAGCGCGTCGGCGTCCTGAGCGGAAACGGCAATCAACAGCCCGCCTGCAGTCTGGGGGTCGAAAAGCAGATCTTGCTTTGCCAACTCTACCCCGCCCAAATCCACGCCGGGCTCTGCAAAGGTGCGGTTCCGATACATCCCGGCGGGTAAGATTCCCATCCGGGCCAGCTCCAGGGCCTCTGGGATCAAGTCGATTTCTCCCACACGGAGGGTAATCTCCACGTCGCTGCCTTGGGCCATTTCAAAGGCGTGCCCCAACAGGCCGAAGCCGGTGACATCCGTACAGGCGTGGACCTCGTAGTTTACCATGGCGTCCCGGGCCGCTTTGTTTAAGGTGGTCATCAGCTCCTGGGCCAGCGCAACGGCAGCGCCGGAGGCCATATCGGCTTTTGCCGCCGTGGTGAGTACGCCGATGCCAATGGGCTTGGTCAAGAGCAGCACGTCACCCGGCCTGGCGCCGGAGTTGGTCAGCAGCTTATTCGGGTGCACGAATCCTGTGACGGCCAGGCCGTACTTGGGCTCGTCGTCCAGGATGCTGTGGCCGCCAGTGATGATCGCCCCGGCCTCGTACACCTTGTCATAGCCGCCCCGCAGGAGCTGATGCACCGCATCCCGGGGCATGGACTCCGGCACGCATAGGATATTCAGCGCCAGCTTGGGCTCTCCGCCCATGGCGTAAACGTCGGACAAGGCGTTGGTCGCGGCAATCTGGCCAAATAGATAGGGATCGTCGGCAATGGGAGGAAAAAAGTCTACCGTCTGCACCAAAGCCAGCTCCTCGCTGACCTGATAGACGGAGGCGTCGTCGCTTTTATCAAAACCCACCAGCAAATTGGGATCCCGATGGACCCGGATGCCCTCCAACAGCTGTGCCAAAACGCCGGCTCCAACCTTTGCGCCGCAGCCTGCGCATTTGGCCAGCTTGGTCAATTTTATTGTTTGTTCCTCCATCTTGATCTCCTTTCAACTGCCCACAGTAGTTCCCCTTCAACATAACATGGGCCGGGACGGCTGTCAAGGCGGGTTTTCTACATTTTTCTGATTAGAGTTAAGAAACGGTTTTATCTATAATAAAAGCGCGGGCCGAATTTTAAGGGCAGTATTAAAAATTTAAAAAACCATGTTTTTTGGTTGTCCGGCAATGGGAAGGGATGGCGGGTGAACGTATGTCCATGATCTTAGAAACACAGCGTTTGGCCCTCCGGGAGCTGGAGCAGGCAGATTTTCAAGATTTGGCGGACATGCTGCAGAACCCCAAGGTCATGTACGCCTATGAGCATTCCTTCTCGGATCAGGATGTTCAAATTTGGCTGGACCGCCAAAGAAAACGGTATGATGAATACGGGTTTGGGTTATGGGCCGTTGAATGGAAGGCAACGGGTCAAATGATCGGACAGGCGGGGCTGACAATGCAGCCCTATGGGGAGAGAGAAGTACTCGAACTAGGATATTTGCTGAAAGAAGATTTTTGGGGTTATGGCTATGCCACAGAGGCGGCGGAAGGCTGTAAGGAATATGCGTTTCAGGCATTGAAACAAAGTAGAGTATATTCGATCATTAAAGCGGATAATGTACGTTCCATCCATGTGGCCAGGCGAATTGGAATGGAAAAGGAATCGGAATTTTTCACGCAGTATTTTCATGGCAGAATGCTACATGCGCTCTATTCGGTCCAGAGGTAAGGTTTAAAAGTTGTTCGCTTTTGTAAAAGCGAACAAAATGGGGGTAAAAGAATGAACTTAGAACAAGCTAGAAGCTTTCTTTATCGAAATGCAAGGCCACTCGATCTCGCCAGATGGAAGTATTTGTTTGAAGGCGGAAGCAGGGAAGACGTTTTGACCGCGCTAGCCGTATACCAGAATGAGGACGGCGGCTTTGGCCACGGACTTGAGCCAGACTGCTGGAATCCCAATTCCGCTCCGCTGCAAACGTGGGTTGCAACAGAGCGCATCAAAGAGGTCCGGCTGAAGGACAAAAGCCACCCGATGATCCAGGGAATCCTGCGCTATTTATCCTCAGGAAAGGATTTTAATGGACACACATGGTCGAATACCGTTGCCTCCAACAACGACTATCCACATGCGCCTTGGTGGGATTACGATCCCGCCCAGGAACCATCCTATAATCCCACCGCATGCCTGATTGGTTTCCTTTTAAAGTTCGCGGAGCGGGACAGCGAGCCCTTTCAATTGGCCTGTCAGCTTGCGAAAGAGGCGTATGATTATTTTAAGTCGCATTTCCCCATGGATTCCATGCATACGGTATCCTGCTTCGTTGCGCTGTATGAGGATCTCAAAGAAAGCGGAATGCATGCTCTTGTGGATCTAGAAGAATTCAGAACCTTACTACACGAGCAGCTTCGACATGTGATAACCTATGACACATCCAAATGGGCCGTGGATTATGTGTGCAAACCGTCTCTGTTTGTCCATTCAAAAGAGAGCGAGTTCTATCCAGAGAATCAAAAAATATGCGATCATGAATGTGATTTTATTGCCAATACGCAGGAAGCAGATGGGACATGGCATATCACATGGTCGTGGGCGGACTATCCTGAAGCATGGCACATCAGTAAGAATTGGTGGAAATCCGATTTTCTGATTAAGAATATTCAGTATTACAATGCAATTCATAGCTGAGGTCAACCCCGGCTGAAGCCGTCGCAGCGGCAATCAGAGGAATGGGAGGCAATATGGTAGAGGTCAAAGGAAAATATAACACAGCGAAGATTTTTACCGATGTGGTGGACCAAACGTCGGTTGCCCAGGTTCTGGAGCTGTGCGATCAGAAATTTGCTAGGGGCAGCCGCATCAGGCTGATGCCGGATATCCATGCGGGCGTCGGCTGCACGGTAGGCACCACTATGACCATTACAGACAAGGTGGTCCCCAATTTGGTGGGCGTGGACATCGGCTGCGGGATGGAAACCATCCGCTTGCGGGAAAAACGGGTGGAGCTGCAAAAGTTGGATAAACTGATTTATGAGAACGTTCCCTCCGGCTTTTCCATTCGGGAAAAGCCGCACCGTTTTCTGGAACAAATAGAGCTGAAGGAGCTGTGCTGCGCCAAGCAGGTGGATATGCCGCGAGCGGAAAAGAGCCTGGGAACCCTGGGGGGAGGAAATCACTTTATTGAAATGGACCGGGATGACGAGGGAAATCTCTATCTGGTGGTCCACTCCGGCAGCCGGCACCTGGGGGTAGAGGTGGCAAAATACTATCAGGAAGCGGGCTATCGGGCCTTAAACCGGGTGGACGAGGGCGCTGTGACGCAGTTTGTGGAGGGACTAAAGGCTCAAGGCCGGCAGAATGAAATTTCAATAGAGCTGCAGAGATGGAAAGAGGAACAAAGAGGCAACATACCCAGACAGCTTGCTTACGTGACAGGCGATCTGTTTGTCCAGTACCTCCATGATATGCGCATCGTGCAGACCTTTGCTGCCCTCAACCGGCAGGCAATCATCAACGAGATTGTAAAAGGAATGAAGCTGCACGTGCAGGAGCAGTTCACGACCGTTCACAATTACATTGATACGGATTCCTTAATTTTGCGCAAGGGCGCCGTATCGGCCCGGGCAGGGGAGAGGCTACTGATTCCCATCAATATGCGGGATGGAAGCCTACTTTGTGTGGGTAAGGGAAACGCGGATTGGAATTTTTCCGCGCCGCATGGAGCGGGCCGGCTCATGAGCAGGTCGCAGGCAAAGCAGTCGTTTACGGTATCAGAGTTCAAAAAGCAAATGAAGGACGTTTATACCACTTCAGTCAACAGCGCAACGCTGGACGAATGCCCCATGGCATACAAGGGCATGCAGGAAATCGTGGAAAACATCGGCCCAACAGCGGATATTCAAAAGGTCATCAGGCCTATTTATAACTTTAAGGCTGGAGCGGAGGCCTGACGGATGTCTCATTAAAATGAGAGAATTGAACAGACAAGAAGGAGGGAAATGTGATATGAAGTTTGTTGTTTATCGGGATATGCAGTCCATACCAGCGCCAATTGCCGACGGGTTGTGGGAGATTCTGGAGCAATCCTTCCCCCTGGAGGAGCGGCGGTGCCGGGCAGAGATGCAGGCTTTGTTAGAGTCCGCCGAATTGGAACTGCTGACGGCGCAGGAGGATGGGCTGCTTCATGGCTTTCTGATGCTCTGGAACTTGGCGGATTTTGTTTTTATTGAGAACTTTGCAGTGGCGGAGACCATGCGGGGCCGTGGCCTGGGGGCGCAAATGCTGACCTATATCACGGAGCATTGGGACAAGCCCCAAATTTTGGAGGTTGAGCCCCCGGAGGCGGAAATTTGCCGTCGCAGAATTGCGTTTTATCAACGAAATGGATTTTTGTTGAACCATGCTCCCTATTGGATGCCGTGTCTGCACGGCAATGGCCCGGCGGTACCCCTACTTTTGATGTCCAAGCCGAAGGCGCTGACCGGGGAGCAGGTGGAGCGGGTGAAGGCCGCCTTGTATCGGGTGGTCTATGCCGGGAAGCCGGTCCCGGAAGCGCTGTGACGCGGGATGAGCTGTTGGGCCTGCGGCTATCCCGGCAGAACCTGACCGCCCCTGCCGATGGACCGACCATCTGTCGGAATTTAAATGGTGTACAGGCCCAATTCCTGTCCCACGCCCGCCATGCATTGATAATACGCGGCGCTGCACAGGCGGATTGGCAAAAGGACCTGGTGAAAAGCTGGACGCTGCGCGGGACCATGCACCTTTTTCGCACAGAGGATTTGCCGTTGTATCTGCACCGGGGCAGGCGTAGAAACCTCCGGCCCTGCGACACCCTGGAGGGCGATGCATGGATCTCCCAGGAGCGAAAGGCCTATTTTGCCCAGGCGATTTTGGACCGGCTGGGGCAGGGCATACAGGCCAGAGAGGACCTCAAGGCGGCGTGCTTTACTCTGGGCATGACGCAGACCGAGTCGCAGAGCGTGTTCGATTCCTGGGGCGGCACCATTCGGGCACTTGCGGAGTCCGGCAAGCTTCTCCATCAGGTGCAGGAGAAAAAGGCGTTCCGCCTGTGTCCTCCCTTTATCCCCATGGAGCGGGAACCTGCGTGCAAGGAAATGCTGCGGCGTTATTTTTCCGGTTGCGGACCGGCCTCCCTTCGGGACGCGTCGTATTTCTTTGGAGTACCTCAGACGGAAATCCAGCAGTATATGGGGGATTTACCCCTGCGCACGGTTACCGTGGAGGGGACGACCTACTTCCACATCGGAGAGGAAGTAAATCGTGGAATTCCGGATTGCATTTTCTTAGCCGGCTTCGACCCTATGCTGTTGAGCTATGAAAAGTACACAAATTTCTGCCTGCCGGCTGAGTGCTTGCGGGGAATCTTCACACTCTCGGGCATTGTGCTGCCGTCGGTGCTGCTTCGTGGCAAGGTGGTTGGAAAATGGAAACGGGAACGCCGGAGGATATCCATTGAGCTGCTGCGTCCGGTATCTGAGGCGGAGCGGGCCATACTTGCGGGGGCGGCAGAGGAAAGCTGGCCGGATTGTGTCATACAGGTAAAAAAATGGGATGATTCTCCCTAAAAAGAGCTTGCTTTTGTCTAGCTCCTATGGTAGAATATATCGGTCTGAGTATGGGTGAGTCCTCTGCCGCGCCGGTCATTGGTGACCGGATGTCACACGGTTATGAACGCCTAAAATGAAGGAGGACAAAAGAAAATGGATTTAATGAAGGCATTGACAAGCCAATACATGAAGCCGGAGCTGCCGGAAATGCGCGTGGGCGATACGGTCCGGGTTCATGTGAGAATCACGGAAGGTTCCCGGGAGAGAATTCAGGTGTTTGAGGGGACCATCATCGCCCGCAAACACGGCGGCATCGCCGAGACCATCACAGTTCGCCGGATTTCCTATGGTGTCGGCTGTGAGAAGGTATTTCCCGTGCATTCTCCCCGCATTGTAAAGGTGGAGACAATCCGGCACGGCAAGGTTCGCAGAGCGAAGCTGTATTACCTGCGGGATCGTCTCGGCAAGGCGGCTAAGGTTCGGGAGAAGGTCTAATTTCATTTGGAACATGCGTTTGAAACAAAGAGGCCCGGCGTACTGTGTACGCTGGGCCTCTTTTTCGTGTAAGGCAAGAAAGAAGCGGGGAGACATTGCCGTCTCCCCGCTGAACCTTCTATCAAGTTATACAATTCTGCGGGCGCCCACATAGCGACTGGCATAATAGTCGGAGGAAAGGCTCGTGATTTTCACGGCGCTTCCACCGGCGTGAATGAACTCGCCGTTGCCAATATAAATGCCAACGTGAGAGGCCGGCGCATCGGTGTTGTAAGTGCGCTCAAAAAAGACCAGATCCCCGGGCTGCAAATTGCTGTAGCTCACAGAATAGCCGTTGCTCAACTGAGCCGTGGCCGTGCGATTGATGGTGTAACCGCAGGCACGCATGACATACTGTGTGAATCCGGAGCAATCAAAACCGCTGGGTGAAGATCCGCCCCATACGTAGGGAACACCCAGATACTCCTTGGCTTTCGCCACGATGGCGCTGCCGGCGGAGGTGTTGGAGGAGCTGGAAGACCCGGAAGAATTCGAGGAGCCGGAGGAACCGCTGCTGGAGCTACCGGAACCAATGGGATCACCGTTTTTAAAATACTTCGGGCTGTTTTTGGAGCCGGTGTTCTCGTAGGGAACCTCGGTCAGGTTCAGCAGGTCGCTGCGAATATAACCGGTGTTGCCATCGTATTTCACTTTGTACCAGCCGCTGTTGAATCCGATTATGTAGGCCTTTTCTCCGCTGTTTAACTGGGCGACCACACTGCTGGAGGTGCTGGGCTTGCTGCGCATATTGACTAAGTAGGCGTTGATTTCGCCGTAGCCAAGCTCCACATTCTCCCGCTCTTTTACAGTGAGATAGTCGCTGTGCATGTAGCCGATCCGCAGATTATAAATGACCTTGTACCAGTCGCCGGCTTTCTCCAGGACCACCACGTAATCGTTTCGGTAAGCCGTGGTGAGAACTGAGGTTCCGGTGCTGGCGCCCTCCCGCAAGCGGAGCGCGGAAGCGTCCACAATGCCGATGGCGGATTTCACGGAATCGGAAGCGTTGGTGGTGAGGACCAGAGTCCCCAGCATTGTGGCCAGGATCAGAGCCAGGCTCAACAGTCTCTTTGTGCGATTCATACGTTACCCTCCGTCTTACAAGAAAGTTATTTTGCCAGAGCTCGTTCCAGCCAGACACAGCCAACATCCAACGCTGTGTACAGGCCATCTTTTTCGCTCTTTTTCACAATGCGGTCTCTGGACTTTACCGCTGAGTCGTTCAGCTGTAACTGAACGGATACTCGGGTTGCCACATCCAGCTCCCCCACCTTTTTGGTCTCCAGAACTTGGAGCATGACAATGTGGGAGTCGGCCATGGAACCGTAATAAATGAGGTTGTCCTTCCGCATGAGAGGACGGCCCTTATAGGTCAGGCCCACATTTTTATCAGACATGCAAAACCTCCTGATTAAAATGTAACCAAATTGTAACACATCGTAACGATAATGTCAACCCTATTTTCACGAATTTCCGGGGATTCCATCGGAACGAGGGAACAAAGTGGTCCGGGGTGCGCGAAGTGTGGATGTTGTGTAAGACGGAGGGTACGTAATGTGAGAAAACCTGCGGCTTGCGCCACAGGAAAAGCCGCAGCCCGGAGAAAAGTCCAGCGGGCTTTTCCAGGCTGCGGCGAATCTCCAAAAACTCTCGCCCTTTGAAAATCCGGTGGCGGCGGGCGGGCGGTAAGATCCGCCACCTCTGGTCGATCTTGGAACGCTGAGGCTTTTGCACATTGCAAAAGCCTCAGAAGGAAGTGACAAAATTACTGATCAAACAGATAACACTGGACCAACTCCTGCAGGAGCTCATCCCGGTCTAGCTTGCAAATCATGGAGCGTGCATTCTTGTAATTAGTAATATAAGTGGGATCTTCCGTCAACAGGTAACCGACAATCTGATTGATGGGATTGTATCCCTTTTCGCTCAAAGCGTCGAAAACAGAGCGGAGAATCCGATGCATATGCTCCTTGTCATCCCCAGGGACTGTGAATTTAATAGTGCTGTCGTTCAACACGGATTCCTCCTTTGTCAAGAGACTGGCACCATCATACCTGATTTCCAAGACAAAGTAAAGAGTTTACCCAAAAGTTTAACGGAAAATTCATCAGCGAAGGGTAGCACCAAAGTTTTCCTGCAAGGCTGCCAGCACGGCGGAAACGATTTGTTCCGTGTCTGCATCCGTGAGCGTTCGGTCCTCTGCCCGCAGCTCCAAGGAGAAAGCCAGGCTCTTTTTTCCTGCGGGGACGCCGGCGCCCCGGTAGACGTCGAACAGATGCACGGTTTGCAGCAGCGTTCCAGCGGCTTGGGAAATGCAGGCTTCCATTTGGGCGACTGTGTGAGACTCATCACAGATCAGGGCCAGATCCCGGCTTACGGCGGGATATTTGGGCAGGGGATGATAGGTGGGCTCCGGCGACAGATGCCGCTGAAGTTCCGTGAAGCTCAGTTCCGCGCCGTAGACCTCACATTCTATGCCGTAGGCGGCGGTCACGACTGGATGCAACTGACCGAACAGGCCAAGACAAACGCCGTCTATTTGCAGCGCGGCGCAGCGACCGGGATGGAAGGTGGGATTATCGCGGACAGACAGATAGGAGGCGGGCTTGACCCGCAGGGAACGCAACAGGGCTTCGATCTCACCCTTGAGAGTAAAGAAGCTCACACCCCCGCCATAAGCCCCCAGAACCAGCTTTTGGGGCTCCTCCGGCAAAACCTGTCCCGATTTTGGAAGATAGACCTTGGCCAGTTCGTAGAGCCGGACGGACTTATTGTGATAGGCGTAATTCCGGCCTAGGACCTCCAGCATGGAGGGAAGGGCCACCGTACGGAGAATGGAGGTGTCCTCTCCCAGGGGATTCTGAATTTTGCAGGTCAGGCGCAGCGGACTGTCCTTGGGCAGCCGAATCAGGTCGAATATAGCTGGTGAGACAAAGGAATAGGTGATAATCTCACTATACCCCATACCGCGGGCGGCCATACCTGCCTGGCGCTCCAGCTTCTGCGCCTGGGAATAGCCACCCTGGGTCGTGGCGCCCCGCATCAGGGTAGTGGGAATCCGGTTATACCCGTACAGCCGTCCCACCTCCTCTGCAATATCAGCCATCCGCCGCAGGTCCGGGCGCCAAGAGGGAACTTGAATGCAATCGCCCTCTACGGGGATTTCCAAACGGCGTAGGTAACCGCGCATCTGTTCTGCGGAGATGTCAGTCCCCAGCAGCCTATTGATGCGGTCCGGCTCCAGAGGCAGCGTCACAGGCTGCGGCACAAAGTTGATGATGTCCAGTACGCCGTCCATCACCTGGCCTGCCTCCAGAAGTTCTACCAGTTCGCACGCGCGGTTGACCGCGGGAAGGGTGAGCATAGGGTCCAGATTCTTTTCAAATTTGCCGGAGGCCTCCGTGCGCATGCCCAGGGCCAGCGCAGTCTGCCGAATGGAGGTGCCGTCGAAATTAGCGGATTCGAAAACCACGTCCACAGTGTCGGACACAATTTCGCTGTTTTCTCCGCCCATGATACCCGCCAGGCCCACGGGCCGGGTCTCGTCCGCGATGACCAGCATCCCGGGCTGCAACTGGCGAATGGTCCCGTCCAGGGTGGTGAGGGTTTCTCCGGTCTGGGCACGCCGCACCACAATTTTTCCGCCGGAAACATATCGATAGTCGAAGGCGTGCATGGGTTGGCCGTACTCGATCATCACATAATTGGTGATATCTACAATATTATTGATGGGCCGAACTCCGTTGGCCCGCAGACGCTGCCGCATCCACAGGGGGCTGGGGCCAATTCGCACGTTCCGGACCATACGGGCGGTGTAACGCAAGCATAGGTCCTCCGCCGGCGTTTCCACCTCCAGCAGGTCCGTCAAGTTGCCGGGGGCGCCGCCCCAAACCTGAGGTTCGTGATGGACCATGGATCGGTCAAAAGCGGCCGCGGATTCCCGCGCCAGACCCAGCAGGCTGTAGCAGTCCGGACGGTTATTGGTGATTTCAAAATCAATTACCGTATCGTCATTGCCGATGACCCGATTGATGTCGTCACCGGGCGCACAGTTCTCCTGCAAAATGAAAATTCCGTCCTCTAATGCATAGGGGAAGTCGTTCCGGGTCAGCCCCAGTTCCTTGATGGAGCAGAGCATGCCGTTGGAGGCCACGCCCCGTAGTTTGCCCTTTGTAATATGCAAGCCGCCGGGCAGTCTGGCATTGTGCAGGGCGGCGGGGACCAGGTCGCCCTCCCGGACGTTCTGAGCTCCTGTGACAATCTGGACCGGCGCAGCCTGGCCCACGTCCACCTGGCAGACCCAAAGGTGATCGGAATTCTCGTGGCGGGCCATGGAGAGGATCTTGCCCACCACCACGTTTTGAATTTCTGCATCCAGGCGCTGATAGGTCTCCACCTTGGAGCCGGAGAGAGTCATGGTGTCTACATATTCCTTGTCGCTGACGGAGGAAAGGTCCACCAGTTCCTGGAGCCATTTTCTGGAAAGTTTCATTTTCTGCCCTCCTTAGAATTGAGACAGGAACCGAATATCATTTTCAAAAATCAGGCGCATATCAGAAATGGAAAATCGGCGCATGGCCATCCGCTCTAAGCCAATGCCGAAGGCAAAGCCGGAATACCGGTCCGGATCAATGCCGCAGCCCTCTAGAACGGCGGGATGCACCATGCCGGCGCCCAGCAGCTCGATCCAGCCCTCTCCCTTACAGGTCCTGCAGCCGGCGCCGTGGCACTCGAAGCATTGCATATCCACCTCGCAGCTGGGCTCTGTAAAGGGAAAGTGATGCGGACGGAACCGGACTACGGCGTTCTCTCCGTAAAGCCGCTTGGTCAGGGCCTCCAGCGTGCCCTTCAGGTCTGCCATAGTGACGCCCTCGTCCACCACCAGTCCCTCGATTTGATGGAACATGGGAGAGTGGGTGGCATCCACCTCGTCCTTGCGGTAGACCCGGCCAGGCGCGACGATGCGGATGGGAGGCTTGGTTGCTTCCATGACCCGAATTTGCATGGGACTGGTCTGGGTCCGCAGCAGAACGGAGTCGTCATCCGTGAAATAAAACGTGTCGCTGCGATCCCGAGCCGGGTGGCCTGGGTCGTGGTTGAGCTTAGTGAAGTTATATTCGGAGAGTTCAACCTCCGGACCGTCCACCACCGTGAAGCCCATCCCGATAAAAATCTCCTTGGCCTCGTCCAGGACCCGATTCATGGGATGCTGGTGTCCCAAGGACACAGGTGTGCCGGGGATGGTCACGTCTAATTGCTCAGCGGCCAGCTTAGCCTCCAGGGCGGCGGTATGAATGGCGGCCTTCCGGATCTCCAGCCGTTCTTCGATGGCGGCGCGGACGGAATTTGCCAGCTGCCCCAGCACGGGCCGCTCCTCCGGCGCCAGCTTACCCATCTGCTTGAGCACCGCCGTGAGCTCGCCTTTTTTCCCCAAAAGACGGACCCGCAGCTCCTCCAGCTCTGCTGGAGCACTGGCGTTGTCCAGGGCCTGTAGAGCCCGGCATTTGATTTCCTCCAACTGTTGTTTCATGAAACTCTCTCCTTACCTGCAAAATAGACAAAAAGAAAAATCCTTCGCCCCCTCTGGGGACGAAAGATTTGCATCTTCCGCGGTACCACCCGCATTCGCCGTTCGGCGCACTCCCGGACGCAAAGCGTCCATTACCTTTAACGGAGTAACCCGGCTCACCCTACTGCTGCGTTCAGGCGGCGGCTCCTGGGAGAAGGCCCAACGCTGCACGGGAGCGGATCCCACCATCCCGCTCTCTCTTTGACGCGCAAGCCAGCGCAAGGCGGCCCATTCTCTGCCTTTTTACCAATTTAAGTGCCATTTTAACACAGTTGATAAGAACTTGCAAGAGGGAATATGAAATTTTACTGCCGGCAGACGAAATAACCACGCTTTCAAAGCCATAATTGGCGCTCGGTAAGCTGCGCAGCCTTGGAGCTTGAAACCGGCACAGGTCCTCGGCTTTCCTTACCATCTACGGAGTCTCTGGGTTTAGGTCTCAAAGGGAATTATGCTAGGCGCCGGCTTGTTCCTGGGAGCTGCGGCGGAACTGTCTGGTTTGCAATAGGAAATACAGGCCGCACAGAAGAATTTGTACGGCGGTGGAGGCCGGCGTGGCTAACCCAATGTGAAACAGGGTGGTCCCGGGACGCCGGCTCATCAGATAGGAAATTGGAATCCGAATGCAAAAAGCGCCTAAAATGCCCTGAAGCATGACAAACACAGTTTTACCGCAGCCATTGAAATAGCCGATCAAGCAGAATAAAAAGGAGGTCAACAGGCAATCAATGGCATAGGCCTTTAAATAATCCGCAGCAGCGGCAACGATTGCAGCGTCCCTAGCAAAAAGCGTCGCCAGGATATCACCATGGAAAAAAGAGGCGTATGCCATTAAAAGACCAATTGCCAAGGAGGAGATAATCCCGTACAGCAGGACCCTCCTGGCCCGGTCCGGACGGTTTGCGCCCATATTTTGCGCGACAAAGGCGGACATAGCCTGCATATAAGCGGAGGGAACCAGCATGATGAAGGCGCAGAGTTTTTCCGCGACACCGACCCCGGCGGAGGGGATGAGCCCCAAATTATTCACAATAGCTAAGATTGCTAAAAACGAGACGCTCACCAGCAAATCCTGTAGGGCAATGGGAATGCCTAAAAATAAGATTTGCCGGAGAACGCCGGACTGGAGCCGGAAGCTTCGGCGGGAAACTGCAAAAGGCAGCGATCGCCGCCGGATCATAACCAAAGACAACAGAACGCTGACCGCCTGCGCGGCTACGGTAGCCAGCGCAGCTCCGGCGGAGCCCCAATGGAGGCCCGCCACCAGAAGCAGATCCCCTAAAATGTTGAGAACGCATGCGATAGACACGGTGATCAGCGGCATTTTAGAGTCGCCAATACCCCGAAAAATACTGCCTACCAGATTATAGGCGACAATAAAGACGGTCCCGGCAGAACAAATCCGCACATAGGAGACGGTTTGCGAGAACGCCTCCTCTGGGGCGTGCATGAGATTAGTCAGGGGGGTTGCAGTCAAAAGCATCCCTATGGTGAGCCCAACGGCGAGGCAGGCGAACAAAAATATCCCGCATCCGATGACCTGTCCTGCCTCACCCGATTTTCCTTCCCCAATCTTACGCCCTACCAAAACCGTGACGCCCATGGATAAACCAGTGACGACTACTGTCATGGTCTGCATAATTTGACTTCCGGTGGAGACGGCGGAGACGTCGGCAGGCGAGCTGAACTGGCCGACGATCAGCAGGTCCACGGCGCCGTACATGGCCTGGAGCAGCAGGGCCAGCAGTACGGGAAGCGCGAACCGGAGCAGCTTCGGGAAAATGGTTCCCTCTGTGAAGGTTTGGTTGCTTGGCATGGCTGGAACCGTCCTTTTATTTCAGGTCAGGGCTGGAAAAAGGCCGGATAAAATACCGGGCATGCCCGACATCTTATCCGGCTTTTTTGCACAAATCAAAAGCCCTCCGATGGTTGATTTCAGTTTACAAGTGGATTCCTCTGTTGTCAAGGGGCAATTTTTCGGCAAGGTAAGGCCTGACGGCTATCCGCGGATGACTGCTACAGCCCTGGTTCGTCTTTCTTAAATGAGGCTTCACTTCTCTTGACCGGCGGGATTGGGAGGTATATAATGAACAAAAATCTTTTGAAGACCTGGGAGGAAGCGCATGGAGCCAATTGTGCTGACCCGAACGGATGTTTGGAGCTTGTTGCCGGACCGGGATCCTTGGGGACACAAGGGGGATTTCGGTAAGCTCCTGCTGCTCTGCGGAAGTCTGGGCTATACCGGAGCGGCGGCTCTGGCGGCCCGGGCGGCCCTCCGATCTGGGGCTGGCCTGATTTATCTGGGCGTTCCATCGTCAATTTATGAAGTGGAGGCAGGTAAGCTGGACGAGCCGGTGGTGTTTCCCTTACCGGACCGGGAAGGTATGCTCTCGGAAGAGGCGGTCTCGCCGATTCTGAAGCGTCTGTCGGGGTGTGACGCCGTGCTTTTGGGCCCCGGCATGGGACAGTCCTCCGGCGTGCTTGCAGTGGTGCAGGCGGTCTTGACCCACAGCACGGCGCCCATTGTGCTGGATGCCGATGGCATAAACGTTTTGGCGCCGCATAGAAATATATTGCGTGGAAGGACGAGCCATGTGATCTTGACGCCCCACGACGGGGAATTCCGGCGGCTGGGCGGCATACTGACCTCGGATCGCGGCGCCTCGGCGGCGTCGTTGGCGCAGGAGTTGGGCGTTCATGTGCTGCTGAAAGGCCACAGAACTGTAATTACCGATGGGCATCGCCTCTATGAGAATCACACGGGCAATTCGGGGATGGCCACCGGGGGCAGCGGGGACGTCCTGGCCGGGATACTGGTAAGCATGCTGGGCATGGGGCTGCCCCCGCTGGAAGCGGCAGCCTGTGCGGCCTGGCTGCATGGGGCGGCCGGTGACCTGTGTGCGCGGCGTCTGGGCCAGTACGGCATGCTACCCTCGGATTTGATTGAGACCCTTCCGCGACTACTGAAATAAGGGTGGATTTCCCATGGGCAAAGTGCGGGCCGTGTGTTTATGGTTGGGATTGGTGTTGCTTCTCGCCGGATGCAAGGCGGGAGGGGACAGCCGGATGGAGGACGCGCTGGCATTCCGAGCGCAGCTGCTAGGCGGCGCGGGATGCTCGTTCGCAGCGGATATCACGGCGGATTACGGCGACCAGGTCTACAGCTTTTCTGTGGCCTGCACCACGGACCCGGAGGGGGCGTTGTCGTTTGTCGTGACCGCGCCGGAGACCATTGCAGGGATTGCCGGTACGGTATCCGCCTCAGGCGGGAAGCTGACCTTTGAGGATACGGCGCTGGATTTTGGGCTGCTGGCGGACGGCAAGGTGAGTCCGGTGACGGCCTCCTATGTGATGGAACAAAGCTGGCGCACGGGCTATATCACCGCAGTGGGGCAGGATGGCGACGGCCTGCGTCTCACTGTGGACTCCACCTTTGAGGAGAATCCCTTGACGGTAGATACCTGGCTGGATCCGCAAAAAAGGATACCCATTTTTGCGGAAGTGTGCTATAATGGTCAGAGGATTCTGACCATTTCGGTCTCGGAGTTTCAATTCCTTTCCTGAAATGGAGCATGATATGAAATTACTGAAGCGAACCTGGGCGGACGTGTCTCTGGACGCGCTGTCCCACAATTATATGGTTTTACGCCGCAGTGCGGGTCCAAACTGCCGCTTCGTAGGCGTCGTCAAGGCGGACGCCTACGGCCACGGAGCAGTTCCAGTGAGCCACCATTTGGCTGAGCTGGGCGCGGACTATTTGGCGGTTTCCAATTTGGAGGAGGCGGTCCAGCTGCGGCGGGGTGAGCTCCGGCTCCCTATTTTAATTTTAGGCCATACGCCTGCCTCCTATGCCCTGGACTTAGTGGAGCTGGATATCACCCAGGAGGTTCACAGCCTGGAATATGCACAAGAGCTGGAAAAAAGGCTGGAAGGAACTGCCCATCGCCTGCGGGTGCATTTAAAGCTGGATACCGGCATGGCGCGGCTGGGCTTTTTTGTGGCGGAGGAAGGTACACTGGAGCAGCTGCTGCAGGTCACCCGGATGCCCCATCTGCTGGTGGAGGGGATGTTCACCCATTTTCCAGTGGCGGATTCCCTGGAGCCGGGGGATATGGCTTTTACGCGGGAGCAGTACGCGCAGTTTCAGGCCGTGGTGGACGCCATGGCTGTTTCAGGCGCCAGACCGGAAATTTGTCACTGCTGCAACAGCGCTGGCGTCATTTTATATCCGGAATTCGCCATGGATATGATTCGGCCTGGCATCGCCATGTATGGTATTGCGCCTTCCCAGGATACGGCGGGTAAGTTGGATTTGCGGCCTATGCTGGCCTTGCAGACTACCATATCGCAAATCCGGCATTTTCCGGCGGGGATTTCCGTGAGCTATGGCAGAACCTACAGGACCAAAGAACCCCGTACTGTTGCAGTAGTTTCCATTGGTTACGCAGACGGCTTGCCGAGGCAGCTTTCCAACCGGGCCAGCTTCCTGCTCCGCGGCGCCCACGTACCGGTAATCGGACGGATTTGTATGGACATGTGCATGGTGGATGTCACAGAGGTTCCGGGTGCCCGGGTAGGAGATGTGGTTACGGTGTTTGGCGCCGAGCCAGGAGCCATCAGCGTTTGCGACCTGGCCGAACAGCTGCAGACGATCCCATATGAGATTCTCTGCGGCATCAACAAGCGGATTCCGCGGATCTATCTGGATGGAAAAAAGAGAACGGAGATTTTGCAGTACATCGTTTGATGCGCTCGACATTTTTCGACCAATCGGTGGTATTTTGGAGGCGCCCGGCATAAGATAATTCGGAAGCGGAAAGCGGTATAAATCCGTCGCCTGCGTGGGACAATAGAATCAGAGCCGCGTTACATAGAATATTTGTTCTGGTGACGCTGGCAATGATTTCTCACGGAGCGTGAAGCCAATGGATACCAATGTCAAGCGGGGCGATATCTTTTATGCGGACCTGAGCCCGGTGGTCGGAAGCGAACAGGGCGGGACTAGGCCTGTGCTCATTGTGCAAAACGATGTGGGCAACAAACATTCGCCCACGGTCATTGCCGCTGCAATCACAAGTCAAACAGGGAAGGCGCGCCTGCCGACGCATATCAATATCTGCGGCAACAGCGTAGGTTTAACCAAGGACTCTGTGGTGCTGCTGGAGCAAATCCGGACCATTGATAAGCGGCGTCTGCGGGAGCATATGGGCCACCTGGACAACGACCAGATGAACCAGGTGGATAGCGCCATCGCCGTTAGTTTCGGTCTGCAAGGGTAACAACCGTGAATGAAAAACGCCTCCTCCGCATAGGATTGCGGGGGAGGTGCTTTTTATGAGCTTGGAAGGAACTTGGCCCGTATATCGGGATGAACAAACCGTTGGGCGGTGCGAAGCCGTCCGTCAGGGCTTGTACTTGCAGTTTGACTGCCGGTGCGGCCCCTCTGTGGGGAAAATTCTTCGTCTAGTGCTTCGGACCCCGGAGGACGACTTTTCCCTGGGCATTCCGGTGCCGGAGGGCGGGGAGCTACAGCTGCACACAAAGGTTGCGGCCAAAAAGCTGCCCCAGTCAGGTCCAATCCGGCTGGAATTATTGGAGTCAATGCCTGCGCGCCCCAAACAGCTTCATGGGGCGGGCACAGGCGGAGAAGAGCAGCAATGGACAAAGCCTAGTAAGCCGGAGCCGCCCATGGAGCCGGAGCTGCCCCCGCAGCCGGAGCCGCCCATGGA
>CATXTO010000014.1 GCA_958402445.1 uncultured Eubacteriales bacterium | reverse complement strand
CCCGTAGGGGCGAGCTGCGCTCGCCCGCAAACCCCGCGAAACCGGAGGATTCCCCCGGCGGGCGACCACAGGTCGCCCCTACATCACACCATCGATCTTCATCCCGTAGGGGCGAGCTGCGCTCGCCCGCAAACCCCGCGAAACCGGAGGGTTCCCCCGGCGGGCGACCGCAGGTCGCCCCTACATCGCCCCATTGATCTTCATCCCGTAGGGGCGGGCTGTGCTCGCCCGCAAACCCCGCGAAACCGGAGGATTCCCCAGCGGGCGACCACAGGTCGCCCCTACATTTTATTGCCAAATTTCGGACCCAAACCGAAGCCCGGTGTAAGCGGGTTCGGTTTAAAAAGGAGGGACAAGGCAGCGGTGCGGATGGCGAATCATCGCCGGAGCGGGAGAGGGCTTTGCCCCGACGCGGTCACCCCTACAGTTGTTTATAGCTCCATGCCAGAAGGCTATAGGAAAATGCTATTTCTGGTCCTCATCGGAGACCATCGGCGCGGAGGAGGCTGTGTTCCGAACGCCGGAGACCACATACTTTTCATTGTCCGACACCATGACGTCCACGTCAAACCAAGGGACCATCACCTGGGCCAGGGCCTCTGCCTCCGGCAGTTGTATGGAATGGGTCTGGGCATGGTTCTGGTGGTGGGCATCGATTTGCTCCCGGCTCATGCTGTGGGCCACCGTAAGCCGCCCGCCGGGAACCAGGAACCCAGCCAAACGCCGCAGGAGCATGGCGGGGTCCTCAAAGTGGGGCAGCGCGTTGTATATCATGCAGCGGTCGAAGGGCGCGTCAAAACGACAGGCCTGTATATCAGCCCGCACCAGATGGACGTTGGGCTGCTGGAATTTTTTTTGCGCCTGTGCAATCATACCGGAGGAAAGGTCCACGCCTGTGATGCTGGCGACCTCTCGGTCCAAATAGTCTTGAAATAAAACGCCGGTGCCGCAGGCTACGTCCAAGACGCGAACCCCGGGCCGGATATCGGCAAAATTTAAAATCTTTTCAATGACAGCGTTGTCGTGCACCAGGGACTCATCCCAATCCTCCGACAGACGGTCAAAATAAGCGGCAACCTCTTTCTTGTCCGCACTCATCGTAACACCTCATTTCTACAGTTATTTGATATATTATAGACAATGGACACAGAAATTGCAATCGTTTTTTTATATAAGCCGTGCAAATACGGCCATGCCGGACAGGGCGCATGATGCCGATGCAATCTGTCGCGGTCCTAAAAAGCGCCGCAGGAGAAGCATCCTGCGGCGCGCTGCCTGCCGGAAAGGCCTCGCGGAGTTCGCCGCCCTCGGGCGGCGAACAAAATGAAATCGTCTCACTGCGGCGCGGAGGTTTACTTGGCGGGTTTGTAGCTGTCCTTCAGGCTGACGGACCGGTTGAATACCAGATGCTCCGGAGCGGAGTCCTGGCTGTCGGCGCAGAAGTATCCCTGCCGCAGGAATTGGTATCGGTCACTGCCCTTGGCGCCGGCCAGAGCCGCCTCTACCTTGCAGCCCTTGCGAATCTCTAAGGAGCGGGGATTCAGGCATGCGATGAAATCCTTGCCCGCGGCGTCCGGGTTTGGATCGGAGAACAGGTTGTCATACAGTCGAACCTCGGCGTCGGAGCAGTTCTCCGCGTCCACCCAATGCATGGTGCTCTTGACCTTCCTGCCGTCGGCGGGGTTGCCGCCCCGGGAATCCGGATCATAGGTGCACAGAACCTCCGTGACATTGCCCTGCGCATCCTTCACACAGCCGGTGCATTTAACCACATACGCGCCCTTGAGCCGGACCTCGTTGCCGGGGAACAGCCGGAAGAACTTGCCTGCCTTTTCTTCCATGAAGTCCTCCCGCTCGATCCACAGATACCGGGAAAAGGAGACTGGGCGGGTGCCGGCGGCGGGGTCGGTGGGATTGTTTTCCACCTGGAAGGTCTCCGCCTTTCCCTCCGGGTAATTGGTCACAGTTAATTTGACCGGATTTAGCACCGCCATCACCCGGGTAGCGGTTTCATTCAGGTCCTCCCGGAGGCAGTGCTCCAGGAAGTCGTATTCCACCACATTGGGCGTTTTGGCCACGCCGATGCGTTCGCAGAAGGCGCGGATTGCCCGGGGCGTGTAGCCCCGCCGGCGCAGTCCGCACAGAGTGGGCATCCGGGGGTCGTCCCAGCCGGCAACATAGCCTTCCTCCACCAGTTGGCGGAGCTTCCGCTTGGACAGCACCGTGTAATTGATGCCCAGGCGGGCGAATTCGATTTGCCGGGGGCGGCTGGGGACGGAAACGTGCTCCACGACCCAGTTGTACAAGGGCCGGTGATTTTCATATTCCAGCGAACACAGGCTGTGGGTAATCCCCTCCAGCGCGTCCTGAATGGGATGGGCAAAGTCGTACATGGGGAAGATGCACCACTTGGTTCCCTGCCGGTGATGCTCAATGTAGCGAATGCGATAGAGCACAGGGTCCCGCATGTTGAAGTTGCCGCTGGCCAGGTCGATTTTTGCCCGGAGGGTGTACTTTCCCTCGGGGAATTCCCCGGCGCGCATGCGTCGGAACAAATCCAGGCTCTCTGCCGCGGGCCGGTCCCGGTAGGGGGAGACGGCAGGATGGGTCAGATCGCCCCGACATTCCTTAAACTGCTCCGGCGTCAGCTCGCAAACGTAGGCCAGGCCCTTTTGAATCAGCTCCTCGGCGTATTCGTAGGTCTGTTCAAAATAATCCGACCCATAGTAGAACCGGTCTCCCCAGTCGAAGCCGAGCCAATGGATATCCTCCTGTATGGCTTCGACGTATTCCGTATCCTCTTTGGCGGGGTTGGTGTCGTCCATCCGCAGGTTGCAGATGCCGCCGAACTGCTCCGCCGTGCCGAAGTCGATGATCAGGGCCTTGCAGTGCCCGATATGCAGATAGCCATTGGGCTCCGGCGGAAACCGGGTGTGGACGGTCATGCCTGCGTACGAACCGCCGGGGGCGATATCCTCCTCAATGAAGGTGTGAATAAAGTTTTTGGTCTCCGCGGCTTCCGGCATATAAAACATCCTCTCTGTCTCATTTTGCACTGCTTTGCATTATAAAGCATTCTGTCCATTTTATCAACCGCCCATGCCACCAGAAATTGGACGTTTCCCCGGGTTTTCTGTGTTATTTTTCACCAAAAGAGGGAACTTTCCCGGCGACAGTCCCTGATTTATCCCGGCTGCAAATGTGAAAAAACGAAAAACAATTTGGAAAAAAGGAAAAATGCAGTTGTCAATCGGTCTGAGTTATTATAGAATAGGGGAGGATAAAGAAACGAAACTCTCCAGGAAATGCCAGTGGGAAAGGAGTGGATTCCAATGCCTCAAGCGCGGTATCGGAGAATCCTGTTAAAGCTCAGCGGGGAGGCCCTGGCCGGTTCCCAGCACCGGGGTCTGGATTTCGACCTTATGGACCAGGTCTGTGCCGCCATCAAGCGATGCGTGGAGCTGGGCGTGCAGGTGGGCGTCGTGGTGGGCGCCGGCAACTTCTGGCGCGGCGTCAAGGACGGCGGCGGGCGGATGCAGCGCAGCCGGGCGGACGCCATGGGCATGCTGGCCACGGTGCTGAACTGCCTGGCCCTATGCGATGTGCTGGAAAAACAGGGCGTGGAAGCCCGGGTCCAGACCGCTGTGGAGATGCAGCGGTTCGCCGAGCCCTTCGTTCGGGATGAGGCGGTGCGGCATCTGGAGGCTGGCCGTGTGGTGATTTTCGGCTGCGGCACTGGGAACCCCTATTTTTCCACAGACACCGGCGCGGTGCTCCGAGGCGTGGAAATCGGGGCGGACGCGGTGTTGTTGGCGAAGAATGTGGACGGGGTGTATTCCGCCGACCCGCGGAAGGACCCGGCGGCGGTCCGGTATGACACGCTGACCTACGACGCGGCCCTGGCCCGGCATCTGCAGGCCACGGATACCACGGCCATGGCCCTGGCCATGGAAAATCATATGCCTCTGGTGGTTTTTGCCCTGCAGGACCCGGAAAATATTCTGCGCGTGGTCCAGGGCGAGAAAATCGGAACAATTGTAAAGGAGGATTAAACCATGAGCGTAGACTTCAAGGAGTATTCCCGTAAGATGGACAAGACCCTAGACGTATTGCAGGACAATTTCGGCGCGGTTCGGGCGGGCCGGGCCAATGCCAAGGTTCTGGACCGGATTACCGTGGAATATTATGGAGTGGACACCCCCGTTGGACAGGTGGGCACCATATCTTCTCCGGACCCCCGCACCCTGGTGATTCAGCCCTGGGATGCAAAGCTGCTCAAAGAAGTGCAAAAGGCCATTCAAGCCTCCGATTTGGGAATTAATCCGCAAAACGACGGCCGGGTAATTCGGCTGGTGTTCCCGCAGTTGACGGAGGAACGCCGGAAGGAACTGACCAAGCAGGTCCGCCGGTACGCCGAGGACGCAAAGGTAGCCCTGCGGAATGTGCGTCGGGAGGCTATGGACTATGTGAAGGTGGCGAAAAAGAAGTCTGAGATCACGGAGGACGAGCAGAAGAAGGCGGAAAAAGACCTACAGGAGCTCACGGATCAGTACATTAAAAAGGTGGATGAGGCCTGCGCCGCCAAGGAAAAGGAACTGATGGCTATTTAAAGCGGGCGCAGGCGCTGAAAATGGAGAGCCGCCGCGCCAGCGGGACTTACTTGCAGCCGCGGTTTGCGCCGGCAGGAGAGCTACATAGGGGCGCGGAAGCGCCCCTATGATAATGTCAGCGAACGGCCCGATCGGTCCGGTTCGCGGAAATCCTGGGGATGTTATGGCACGATTGTTCAAGAAAGAAGCCAAAAGCCGTGTTGTGCCGCAGCACATCGCGATTATTATGGATGGCAACGGCCGATGGGCCAAGCGGCGGGCGCTGCCTCGGACCGCAGGCCACGCCGCCGGCGCGGAAACCTTTCGGCGCATTGCCAACTACTGCCGGGAGATCGGCGTACGATATTTGACTGTTTATGCATTTTCAACGGAAAACTGGAAGCGGTCTCAGGAAGAGATTATGGGTATCATGAGACTGCTCCAGGCGTACCTGGAGGAGGCGCTCCGGGATATGGAGAAAAACCATGTGCGCTTCGTGTTTTTCGGTGATTTGACCCGTCTGAGCCCAGGGCTCCAGCAGCTATGTCGGGACGCCCAGACCCGGTCTTCTCAGTATCACGACGTCCAGGTGAATTTCTGCCTGAATTACGGGGGGCGGGATGAAATCGTGGCGGCGGCCCGTCGGTTTGCAGAGGATGTAGCCTGCGGGAAAAGGAAACCGGGGGAGATGAACGAGGCGCTGCTTTCCAGCTATCTGTACTCCGCCGGGATCCCGGATCCGGAGCTCGTGATCCGGCCCTCCGGGGAAAAGAGAACCAGTAATTTTCTGCTGTGGCAGTCGGCCTATTCGGAATATGTGTTTTTGGATGTGCTCTGGCCGGATTTCGGGCCAAGGGATTTAGAGGAGGCTATTGCGCAGTATAACCGGCGTTCCCGCCGGTTCGGAGGTGTCAAATAGATGAAAACCAGAGTGATTTCCGCGGCGGTGCTGCTGCCGCTGTTGCTGGTGGTGGTGCTGGTGCTGCCAGATTGGGCGACGGCGCTGCTCTTCGGCGCCGCCGGGGCCATTGCAGCCTATGAGCTGCTGTACCGCACCGGGCTTGTGAAAAACCTTCGTCTGGTAATTTACGCCATGATCATGGCGGTTTTGGTCTCCTTCTGGAGCCTGCGTCAGAATCCGAATTTAGCGCTTATCGGCATATTGGTCTATTTTGCCGTGCTGCTGGGGGAGATGCTGGCGGCCCGCACGCACTTGCGCTTGGAAAAGGTCTGCTTGTGTCTAGCGGCGGGTGTACTGCTTCCGTTTTTATTAACCGCCTTGGTTCGCATCCGCGCCATGTACGCCGGCGCGGACCCCGGTCAAAACGACTTGGGCAAGTATTACATTCTCATCGCTTTTGTCCTGGCGTTTACCGCCGATTCCGGCGCCTATTTTGTGGGCCGCGCGCTGGGGAAACATAAGCTGGCCCCCGTGGTCAGCCCCAACAAAACCGTGGAGGGAGCGGTAGGCGGCGTTCTGTGCGCCGTAGCGTTTATGGAGCTTTACGGCCTGATTTTGGATAAGGCCTTCGGCTTTGACGTAATCTATTGGTATGGCATTCTGTACGGTGTTTTGGGCGCCGGGGCCTCTATCCTGGGCGACCTGGGGTTCTCCGCCATTAAACGGCAGCTTGGCGTCAAGGATTACGGGGATTTGATTCCCGGGCATGGCGGGATCCTGGACCGATTTGACAGCATGCTGCTGGTGGCGCCTCTGACGGAGGTTCTGCTGCGGATGCTGACCATTGCCATCCCGGTGGTGGGCATTGGCTGATATGGAGCGGAAACTCGCGGTTTTGGGTTCCACAGGCTCCATTGGCCGCCAGACCCTGGACGTGGCCCGGCATCTTGGAATCCCTGTTTTGGCCCTCACGGCAGGCACCAATGTGGACCGGATGGAGGCCCAGTGCCGGCAGTTCCGGCCTAAGCTGGCGGTCATGGCCACACAGGAGCTGGCCCAGGCGCTTCAGGCCAAAATTTTGGATTTGCCCACGAAGGTGCTGTTTGGAAAGGCCGGGCTGCGGGCTGCTGCGACGCTGCCGGATGCAGATACGGTGGTCACGGCTGTGGTGGGGATGGTGGGTCTGGAACCCACGTTGGCGGCCATTCAAGCGGGAAAACGCATCGGCCTTGCCAACAAGGAGACGCTGGTTTGCGCCGGCAAGCTGGTCATGGACGCGGCGGAGCGCTATGGGGCGGAAGTGATTCCCGTGGACTCGGAGCACTCGGCCATTTTTCAGTGTCTGACGGGCTGCCGGGACCGGAGCCAGGTGCGCAGGCTGCTTTTGACCTGCTCCGGCGGGCCCTTTTTCGGCAGAAGCCGGCGGGAGCTCACCTATGTCACCCGCGCCGACGCTCTGCATCACCCAAATTGGAGCATGGGCGCAAAGATCACCATAGACTGCGCCACGCTGATGAACAAGGGCCTGGAGCTCATCGAGGCCATGCATCTATACCACCTGCCTCCGGATCAGGTGCAGATTGTCGTCCACCGGCAGAGCATAGTGCATTCACTGGTGGAGTTCGTGGACGGGGCCGTGCTGGCCCAACTGGGCGTGCCGGATATGCGCATTCCCATTCAATTAGCCCTGACCTGGCCGGACCGGGCCCCCAGTCCGGCGCCGGTCCTGGATCTGCTGCATTGCGGCCCCCTGAGCTTTGAACAGCCGGACCTTGAGGCCTTCCCCTGCCTGGATTTGGCCATGGAGGCGGCCCGGGCCGGAGGGACCGCCGGCGCGGTGCTCAGCGGCGCCAATGAGGTGGCGGTGGGGCTGTACCTGTTGGATCAAATTGGGTTTTATGATATTCCGGCTCTGGTGGAGAAGGCGTTGGAGGCCGTGCCTTTTGTAGCCGCCCCTTCCCTGGAGCAAATTCTCGCCGCTGACCGGCTGGCCCGGGAAGCGGTCTATTCCAAAATGCGAGGCTGATGAATTTGTATATCGTTTTTGCGATTCTGATTTTTGGTTTTTTGATTACCATTCATGAATTCGGCCACTTTATCACCGCCAAGGCTTTTGGGGTGAAGGTGAACGAATTTTCTATCTGCATGGGCCCTGCTATCTGGAAAAAGCAGAAGGGGGAGACCCTGTACGCCATCCGCTGCATCCCCATCGGAGGCTACTGCGCTATGGAGGGGGAGGATGAGGACAGCGGGGACCCTAGAGCTTTCACCCGGGCCAAGTGGTGGAAACGGCTGCTTATTCTGGTCGCGGGTTCCGCCATGAACTTTCTGGCGGGTCTTCTAATTCTGGTTTGTATTTTCAGCTTTGCCAGCGGCAGCGTCATCGCTCAGCCTGTGATCAGCGGCTTTGACGCAGGCAACACCATCGAGGGCGCGGAAGGTCTTCAAGTAGGAGACCGGATTTACAAAATTGACGGCGAGCGGGTCTATACCGCTGAAAATATCAGTATGCTGCTGAACCTGTTCGGTGGGACGACCCATGATGTGGTGGTCATCCGGGACGGAGAAAAGGTGACGCTGGATGACTTCTCCATGGAAAAGCAGGCATTTCCCACGGAAACCGGTCAGGAGCTGCGATACGGCATGCGTCTGCAGCAGGCGAGCCGTACCTTGGGCAACACGCTTGCCTATTCCTGGAACACTTCCGTGGATTTTGTCCGCTCCGTACGCCTGAGCTTTCAAATGCTCTTTACGGGGAAAGCGGGCATTCAGGACCTTTCCGGCCCCATTGGGATTGTAAAGGTCATTGCCGACACGGGAAATCAGTCCGGCAGCGTCAGCGCCGGCGTGACCAACGTGCTGTATTTAGCAGCCTTCATCGCAGTGAACCTGGCCGTCATGAATCTTCTGCCTATTCCGGCGTTGGACGGCGGGCGTGTATTCTGCCTTCTGGTCACCACTGGCATTGAGGCGGTGACCAAGAAAAAGGTCAATCCCAAAATTGAGGGCTACGTCCACGCGGTTGGCATGGTGGTGCTCCTTGCATTTATGGCTTTTGTGGCGTTCCAGGACGTATTTAAAATCATCCGGTGAGGTTCGGCATGACAAAACAGATTTTAGTGGGCGAGGTGCCCATCGGCGGCGGTGCGCCGGTTTCCATTCAGTCCATGCTCAACACCAGGACCACCGACGTGCCGGGCTGCCTGGAGCAGCTGCAGCGCCTGCAGGGCGCAGGCTGCCAGATTGCGCGCCTGGCGGTGCCGGATCAGGCGGCCGCGCAGTGCTTCCTGGAGATTGCGGCGTCATCGCCGCTGCCCCTGGTGGCGGATATCCATTTTGACTACCGCCTGGCCATTGCCGCCGCGGAGGGGGGAGCGGCCAAAATCCGCATCAACCCTGGTAACATCGGCGGGGCGGACCGAGTGCGGGCTGTGGCAGAGGTTTGCAGGGACCGGAAGATTCCCATCCGTATTGGCGTCAACGGCGGCAGTCTGGAAAAGGACCTGCTGGAGCGATATGGCCGCCCTACGGCGGAGGCCTTGGTGGAGAGCGCTTTTCGCCATCTGGAGCTGCTGGAGCGGTGGGGATTTTATGATACCTGTGTCTCCATCAAATCCTCCCACGTGCCGACCATGGTGGCGGCATGCCGCCTGTTCCGCAGCCGGTGCGACTATCCCCTGCACATCGGCGTCACAGAGACGGGCCCCCGCGCCATGGGGATCGTCAAATCCGCTATGGGCGTTGGCGCGTTGCTGCTGGATGGGATCGGGGATACCATCCGGGTGTCTCTTACCGCAGACCCGGTGGAGGAGGTATATGCTGCCAAGCAGATTCTGCAGGCGGCTGGGGTTCAGACAAATGGTGTGAATATCATCTCCTGCCCTACCTGCGGCAGGACCAGCATCGACCTCATCGGATTGGTGGATCAGGTGGAGCGGGCGCTGCAAAACTGTGAAAAGCCCATTACCGTTGCCGTCATGGGCTGCGTGGTCAACGGCCCCGGGGAGGCCCGGGAGGCGGACGTGGGTATTGCAGGCGGCGACGGCTGCGGCGTTCTCTTTGTCCGCGGCGAACAAAAGCAAAGGCTACCCTATGACGAGTTGCTGCCTGCCCTGCTTCAGTACGTAGGGCAGCTGTGAGATTGCGCTAAGTACATAAGCTTCGAGGAGCATCATGAGTAAAACAATCCTTTTTTTGAATATGTTTTCCCAATACACGCCGCCGGCGCCGCTGGATTCGCTCCTGGCGCAGGCGGCGATCCGCCGTGCGGAAATTGATCCCGCGGCCCGGACGATTATGCTGGAACTGGAGGCGAACGCTTACATTCCAGCGCGCTTGTTGGATGCAGTCGCCCGGGATCTGTGCGGCCTATATGATGTGCGCCGGATGTCCCTGCTGCCCCGCTTTCCAGCGGAGGAGCTGGAAAAGGTGGAGTCAGAGGAGCTGCTGGAGCTGTTTGTCGCCCAGGACTCCCGGGCCCGCGCCTGCCTGGCAGGCTGCAAGTGGAGCTGGGAGGGGGATACGCTGCAAATATCTCTCCGCGCCAATGGAAAAAAGACCCTGGAGGACTGTGCGCCTCAGGTCCAGAGGTATTTGCAGGAGCGGTTCGGCCGGGCGGTGTCCCTGGAGATATTGGCGGGCCGGGACCTGATGGGACAGGCCCTGTTTGATGAAATGGAACAGATGCGCCAGACGCTGATGGAGCAGCTTCCGACGCCTCCGCCCAGTGTGGAGCCTGTGAAAAAGGACCGGCCCTCCCCCGCTGCAAAATCCGCCGCCGGCGATGTTCTGTTCGGCAAGCCCTTTTCCCAGGCGCCGATTCCCATGCGGGACGTGCGGCTGGATATGGGCGTGGTCTGCGTGGAGGGGAAGGTCTTTGCCGTGGATCACCGGGAGCTGAAGAAGAACAACGCCGTTGTGGTGAATTTCGACCTGACAGATTACACCAGCTCCATCCGGGTCAACCGGTATTTCCGGGAGCGGGACGCGGAAAGGGCCAGAGCTATTCTGGAGGCGATTCCCGGTCCGGGCCCCTGGGTCCGGGTGCTGGCCAAACCCATCATCAACCGCTTTGACAACGAGCTGGTGCTGGACCCGGTGGCAATCGCTCCCGGTTCCGCTCCCAAACGCCAAGATCAAGCGCCGGACAAGCGGGTGGAGCTGCATCTACATACCACCATGTCCAATATGGACGCCTTGACGGACACCGCCGCCGCCGTGAGGCAGGCGGCGGCCTGGGGGCATCAGGCCATCGCCATCACGGACCATGGCTGCGCCCAGTCCTTTCCCGAGGCCATGAAGGCGGCGTCCAAGGCCAAGATCGCCGGCACGGAACAAAATATAAAAATCCTTTATGGCTGCGAGGGATATTTTGTCAACGATGTGGATGATCGGATTGTGGTGCACGGCCCGGGAGATATGCTATTTGACCGGCCGTTTGTTGCCTTTGACCTGGAGACCACGGGCTTGTTTTCCCAGCACGACGCCATTATTGAAATTGGCGCGGTCCGCATTCAGGCGGGCAGGGAGGTGGCCCGGTTCCAGACCTTTGTGGACCCGGGTCGGCCTCTGAGCCAGAAAATCATGGATTTGACGGGCATTACGGACGAGATGCTCCGCGGCGCGCCAAAAATCGAGGAGGTTCTGCCGGATTTTCTGCGGTTTGCGGGGGATCTGCCTCTGGTGGCCCATAATGCGGATTTCGACGTGGGGTTTATAAGCGCCGCCTGCCGCCGCATGGGGATTCTCTTTTCGCCTACCTATGTGGATACGCTGATATTAGCCCAAAACCTAATGCCCCATCTAAACAGATTTAAGCTGGATATTGTCTCCAACGCGTTGAGCCTGCCGGAGTTTCAACACCACCGGGCCGCAGACGATGCATTGGCCTGCGGCCTGATTTTGGTGCGTTTTTTTGCGAAGTTGGAGGAAATGGGCATTCAACGCCTGCGGGACATCAACCCCGCTATGCCGGCCCTGCGGGCAAAAAACAAGATCGGGGACCGCCACGCCCGACATATCATCCTGTTTGCCAAGAATCAGATGGGCCTGCGGAATCTCTATCACCTGATCTCCCTGAGCAATCTGGAATATTTTAAGCGCAACCCTCGCATTCCCAAGTCGGAGCTGCTGCGGTACCGGGAGGGGCTGATTGTGGGCTCCGCCTGCGAGGCCGGCGAGCTGTTCCAGGCCGTCACGGCCCATAAAAGCGAGGAGGAGTTGCGGCGCATCGCCTCGTTCTATGATTTCCTGGAAATTCAGCCTCTGGCCAACAACCGGTTCATGTTGGAAAAGGGCATTGCGGAGAGCGAGGAAGAGCTGCGGGAGTTTAACCGGACCATAGTCCGGCTGGGGCAGGCGCTGGGGAAGCCTGTGGTCGCCACAGGCGACGTGCATTTTCTGAACCCGGAGGATGAGATTTACCGCCATATTCTGTTGGCTACCAAGGGGTTTGAGGACTGTGACCGGCCCAATCCCCTGTATTTCCGAACCACCGACGAAATGTTGGAGGAATTCTCCTATCTGGGGCCCCAGAAGGCCTATGAGGTGGTGGTGACCAACACCAATCTGATTGCCGATATGTGCGAGACCATGCGGCCCGTGCCGCATAATCTCTTTGCACCCTCCATTGAGAATTCCGTGGAGGACTTAAAACGGCTGGTTTATGACAAGCTTCACCGGCTCTATGGGGCGCATCCGCCGGAGCTGATCACCAAGCGGGTGGAGACGGAGCTGGGCGACATCATCTCCTGTCATTACGACGTGATTTATATGTCTGCCCAAAAGCTGGTGCAGAACTCTCTGGAGCACGGCTACCTGGTGGGCTCCCGGGGCTCTGTGGGCTCCTCCATCGTAGCGTATCTTGCGGGCATCACGGAGGTCAATTCCTTCCCACCTCACTACCGCTGTCCCAACCCCGCCTGTAAATACACCACCTTCGACGTGCCGGCGGGCTGCGGCTGCGGCGCGGATTTGCCGGACGCGGTCTGTCCAAAGTGCGGCGCCGCCTTGGAAAAGGACGGGTTTAATATTCCCTTTGAGACCTTTTTGGGCTTCGGTGGCGACAAGGTGCCGGACATCGACCTGAACTTCTCCGGGGAATATCAGGCCAAGGCTCATGCCTACTGCGTGGAGATGTTCGGAAAGTCTCATGTATTCCGTGCGGGGACCATCGGCACCGTGGCGGAGAAAACGGCCTTCGGCTATGCGAAAAAGTATCTGGCGGAGCGGAACCAAGCGGTCCCCCGGGCGGAGGAAAACCGGTTGGCGGCTGGCTGCGTAGGGGTCCGGCGCACTACGGGCCAGCATCCCGGGGGGCTGGTGGTCATTCCCCAGGAAAATGAGATTTGGGACTTCTGTCCTGTCCAGCACCCGGCGGACGACCCTTCGGCGGATACCATTACCACGCACTTTGAATACCACTCCATGGAAGAAAATCTTCTGAAGCTGGACATGCTGGGCCATGACGACCCAACCATGATTCGGATGATGGAAGACATGACCGGGGAGGACGCGCAGAAGATCCCTCTGGATGACCCGGATACCATGTCCATATTCACCTCCTCCCGAGTCCTGGGCTATGAAAACGACCCCATTTTGGGCCCCACCGGCGCGGTGGCCATCCCGGAATTCAACACGCGATTTACCCGGGGTATGCTCCTGGACACCATGCCCAAGAAGTTCGACACGCTACTGCGGCTGTCCGGCTTCTCCCACGGCACCGACGTGTGGCTGGGCAACGCCAAGGACCTGATCCTGTCCAGAACCGCCACGGTTGACCAGGCCATCGGCTGCCGGGACGACATCATGCTCTATCTGATTTCCTGCGGGATGCCGGAGAAGCGGTCCTTCAAAATCATGGAATCCGTGCGGAAGGGCCGGGGCCTGCCGGAGGGCGCCGAGGAGGAGATGAAGGCCGCCGGGGTGCCGGAGTGGTACATTGATTCCTGTAAGAAAATTAAGTATCTGTTTCCCAAGGCCCACGCCGTGGCCTATGTTATGATGGCCTTCCGAATCGCCTGGTTTAAGGTCCACCATCCCCTGGCCTTTTACGCCGCCTATTTTTACCGGCGGAGCCAGAAGGGGGGCTTTGACGCGGCCATGATGACCCGGGGCATGGAGCAGGTCCGGGCCAGCATCCAAGCCATTGAGCAAAACGAAAACGCCACGGATAAGGACGAGGATTTGCTGACCACCCTGGAGGTGTGCTACGAGTTCTACCTGCGGGGCTTCTCTTTTGCGCCCATGGACCTGTACCAGTCCCACGCCACAAAATTTCTGCTTCAGGACGGGAAGCTTCTGCCGCCCTTTGTGGCAGTCTCCGGACTGGGAGAGACTGCGGCCTGGGACATTGTGGAGGGCAGAAAGGGCAAGCAGTTTGTCTCCATCGAGGAATTTGCCCTGGCTTGTCCCAAGGTCTCCAAGACACACATCGAGAGTTTGAAGGCCGCCGGCGCCTTTGGCGATCTGCCGGATACCAGCCAGGTGTGCCTGTTTTAGCGAGAAAGGCTTTACAATTACGTGAGGAATCTTTAGTAGGGGCGACCCCAGGTTGCCCCTACATCCAATCACACCACACCCTGTGGGGCATACATCGCACGCCCGCTGGCGACCCCAGGCTGTCCCTGCCTATGCAGACCTGGGAAATCTTACGGGAAAGAGGTAGGGGAGGGCAATTGACAGACTGTGCGGCGGCTCCACCTAAGTGTCGCCGCCGCACGCCATGGATTTGCTGTATTTCATTAGGGGATTTCATGCCAATGATGCTTGCAGAAAAACCAGAGAAAAATGCCCAGGTAGATACCAGAAAATATGGTAAGCAGGATGCCAAGCAATTTGATTGCCTCGGTGTCGATCCAGGGACCATTGTTCTGGGGCCAAAGTAGGGCGATTCCCACTGCAAACAGACCGACGGATAGAATCAACGCGATAAGGAACAGAATATTTTTCAGCTTTTTCATGGTAGAATCCTCCTACCCAACTTTCCGATCAATACTATAGGGCAAATATCTGGTTGTGATGTAAGAGGTCCCTGTTCTTGATTCCACAGCGTCTCCAAGAAACAGCTTAGTTTGCGTCCAAGGAACAGGTTTTGCATAGAACTCAACACGAAATTCTAATTTTTTTTTCATTTTTATTCCTTTTAAAATACTTCCCAATGGAGCTCCCTCTTTAAATTAAACTATTGTTGTATGTGCGATCTACTACATTATATAAAAGCTTCAATAATTTTGTCAATACAATAAAGATGAATGGGAAATTACCGCCTCTGAATTTGCAGTTGCCAGCGATTTAGAGATGTGCTATTATAGAACTAGCTGATTCGAAAGGACAGGTGACTGATATGCAGGATACCGGAAGGCAGTTTCACATTCACTGCAAACAGGGGGATGTGGGCCGCTATTGTATTTTACCCGGAGACCCGGGCCGGTGCCAGTCCATTGCCGCGCTATTTGATAGCCCTGTCCATGTGGGCATGAACCGAGAGTATAATATTTACACCGGGTCGCTCTTGGGCGAAAAGGTCTCGGTGTGTTCCACCGGAATCGGCGGTCCCTCCGCCGCCATCGCCATGGAAGAGTTGCATAACATTGGCGCGGATACCTTTTTGCGGGTTGGGACCTGTGGCGGTATGGATTTGCAGGTGCAGTCTGGAGATATTGTGATTGCCTCCGGTGCCATTCGTTTCGAGCATACTTCCCGGGAGTACGCACCATTGGAGTTTCCTGCGGTGGCGGATTTGGATGTGACCTGTGCCCTGCGAGAGGCGGCGCTGACCATGGGTAAGCGGACCCATGTGGGCGTGGTCCAGTGTAAGGACTCTTTTTACGGCCAGCACAGCCCGGCCAGAATGCCCGTTTCCTATGAGCTGCAGCAGAAATGGGAGGCCTGGAAGCGCCTGGGTGTCAAGGCCAGCGAGATGGAGTCCGCCGCCCTGTTTGTGGTGGCGGCCGCTCTGGGCGTCCGATGCGGTTCCTGCTTCCATGTGATCTGGAACCAGGAGCGGGAGGCAGCCGGCCTGGATCAGACCATGAGCGAGGATACCTCCTCCGCCGTGCGGGTGGGGGTGGAGGCGCTGAAGCTGCTGATCCGGCAGGACCGGCAGGCCGCCGTTAAGGGTTAAATTCCAGCAAATTTTTAAACGCATGCGGGAAAAATACCGCATGCGTTTTTTTGCGGGCAGCGTTCCGCCGTCGAGATGTGTCCGCCGCGTGCGGCAGGATGTCGGCGAGAATTTGGATGATTTGTATAAATGTAAGAGATAATTTTTGGCAATGTAAACAATATATGAATTCGTTGTCCAGCCGGTTGACTTTTCCAGCCCGTGTGCTAGAATGCTAACACTATTTGTTACTAACACCATTAGGAATTGGAAAGAAAGGAGCGATGAAATGGACTATCAGGCGGCTGCAATCGAGATTTTGCGATGCATCTCCACGCTGGGCGGCGGCGCGGCGGCCACGCGGCTGCAGCAGTGCTCTCAGGGCGAGGCGATGACCCTGCACCTGCTGGCTCTGGCGCCGGCGGGCATGACGCCCGGCGACCTCAGCGAACAGATGGGGATCAGCACCGCCCGGGTAGCAGCCATCTTAAACGGTTTGGAGGCCAAGGGCTATATCCTGCGGCGGTCCGGGCCCGGGGACCGGCGTAGGGTGCTGGTGGAGCTGACGGAGGCGGGCCGGGAGCGGGGCCAGGCGCTGTACCGGCATATGGTGCATCATGTGGTGTCAACACTGCAGCTTCTGGACCGGGAGGAAATTGACTGGTGCATCCGCATTCTGCACAAGCTGGAGGCGGCGCGCAGGACACAGAAGGAGGATCGAGTATGCTGAGGCTGTTTAAGCGGTTCCGTCGAACCGAGTACATGATTATTTTATGCAGTTTGGTGCTGATCACCGGGCAGGTTTGGCTGGATCTGAAGCTGCCGGACTATATGTCGGAGATCACCACCTTGGTGCAGACCCAGGGCAGCGCCATGGGCGATATCTGGCTGACCGGGGGGAAGATGCTTTTGTGCGCCCTAGGGAGCCTGGCCCTATCGGTGATGACAGGCTTCCTGGCCGCGCGGGTGGCCGCGTCCTTCTCCATGCGGCTGCGGGGCGATATCTTTAACAAGGTGGAGTCCTTTTCCATGGAGCAGATCAACGGCTTTTCCACGGCCAGCTTGATCACCCGCTCAACCAATGACATTAATCAGATTCAAATGATGGTGGCCATGGGGCTTCAGGTGCTCATCAAAGCGCCGATTATGGCCATTTGGGCCATTGGCAAGATTCGTTCCAAGAGCTGGCAGTGGACTACAGCCACCTTTGTGGCGGTGCTGCTGATGCTGGTGCTCATCGGAATTGCCGTGGCTTTTGCCATGCCCCGATTCAAGCGGATTCAGACTCTCACAGATAATCTCAACCGGGTGACCCGGGAAAATCTGACGGGGCTCCGGGTGGTGCGGGCCTACAATGCCGAGGGCTATCAGGAGGAAAAATTCCGGCAGGCCAACGACGCCCTGACCGCCAATAACCTGACGGCAAACCGGATCATGGCGATCATGATGCCGGGCATGAACCTAATTCTCAACGGGCTGACCCTGGCGATTTATTGGATTGGCGCGTCCCTGATCAGCGGTATAGCGCCCACCGGTCCCGCCGCGCTGACGGAGCGAATCGGCACCTTTTCCGATATGGTGGTGTTTTCCTCCTATGCCATGCAGGTGGTTATGGCGTTTATGATGCTGGTGATGATCTACATCATGTGGCCCCGGGTCTCGGTTTCGGCCAAGCGGGTCCTGGAGGTTCTGGATACGCCCTCTACCATTGAGGACGGGCAGAGGACCGAGGGCGAACCGGGCAGCACGGGCGAAATCGAGTTCCAGGATGTGAGCTTTAAATATCCGGACGCGGAGGAGAACGTCCTGGAGCATGTGAGCTTCCGGGCGCAGAAGGGCCAGACTGTGGCTTTTATTGGCTCCACTGGGTCAGGAAAGTCCACCCTGGTCAATCTAGTCCCCCGCTTTTACGACGTCACGGAGGGACAGGTGCTGGTGGACGGCGTGGATGTACGGGATTACACCCTGGAAGCGTTGCACGGCAAGCTGGGCTATGTGCCGCAGCGAGCCGTGATGTTCTCCGGCACGGTGACCTCCAACGTGGCCTACGGCATGGCGGAGGGCAGCTACACCCAAGAGGAAGTGAAGCAGGCGGTGGCCATCGCCCAAGGCACCGACTTTGTGGAGGAGATGGCAGGCGGCTACAACGGCGCCATCGCCCAGGGCGGCACAAACGTCTCCGGCGGGCAGAAGCAGCGCCTTTCCATAGCCCGAGCCGTGTGCCGGAAACCGGAGATTTACATCTTTGACGACAGCTTTTCCGCATTGGACTACCGCACGGACCGGGTTCTGCGTTCAGCTTTGAAGCGGGAGACCGCCGGGGTCACCAGCCTAATTGTGGCCCAGCGAATCGGCACCATTCGGGACGCGGATCTGATTCTTGTTTTGGATGAGGGCAAGGTGGTGGGGCAGGGCACCCACCGGGAGCTGCTGGATACCTGCGAGGTATACCGCCAGATTGCCCTTTCCCAGCTGTCAAAGGAGGAATTGGAGCATGCATAACATGCATAACAGACATAATATGCGGTTGCAGGCGCTGGAGCCGGTGGATATGAAAAGCGCCTGGGGCAAGCTGATCCGCTTTTCCAGACCTTGGCTGGCTCTGGGCCTGACCGGCATGATCCTGGCCATGGCGGGCTCCATTTTCGCCCTCCTGGGACCTGATAAGCTGCGGGCCATGACCAACACCATTCAGGAGGGAATCCTGGGGACCGTGGATATGGACCGGATCCTGTACCTGGCCGGGCTGCTGGTGCTGTTTTTTGGACTGGCGGCGCTGCTGCACTATGCCCAGCATTTTCTCCTGGCTACGTTCACCCAGCGGGTGAGCCGCAATTTGCGTCAGGGCATCTCCCGAAAAATCAACAAGGTTCCCCTGCGGTATTTCAACCAGGTCAGCTTTGGCGACGTACTCAGCCGGGTAACCAACGACGTGGATACCATCGGCCAGACCATGAACCAGTCGCTGGGTAATCTGGTGACCGCAATCACCATGTTCCTGGGCTCTCTATTGATGATGTTTATCACCAATGCCGTCATGGCGGTCACCGCCATTGTGTCTACCGTGATCGGTTTCGGCCTGATGCTGCTGATCATTCGAAAGTCTCAGAAATACTTCGTAGGCCAGCAGCAGGCTCTGGGCCAGCTCAACGGCCATGTGGAGGAGATTTATTCCGGCCACAATGTGGTGAAGGTATACAACGGGGAGCGGGCTGCAAAGCAGACCTTTGACCGCATTAATGGAAAGCTCTATCAGTGCGCTTGGAAATCCCAGTTTTTGTCCGGCCTCATGCAACCGCTCATGGGGTTCATCGGCAATCTGGGGTATGTGGCTGTGTGTGTGGTGGGCGCCGTGCTCACCAAGCAGGGGCAGACAGACTTTGGTACCATCGTGGCCTTTATGATTTATGTAAGGCAGTTCACCAATCCTCTGTCGCAGATGGCACAGGCCGCCACCAGCCTGCAGTCCACCGCCGCCGCCTCGCAGCGGGTCTTTGAGTTCCTGGAGGAGGAAGAGATCTCCGACGAGTCCGGCAAGACGGAGACGCTGCCGGCGGAGCAGGTGCGGGGGGATGTGGAATTCCGCCACGTGAAATTTGGCTATACCAAGGATAAGGCTGTAATTCATGATTTCTCGGCCCAGGCTGGCGCGGGAAAGAAGATTGCGATTGTGGGGCCCACCGGCGCCGGCAAGACCACGCTGGTGAACCTGCTCATGCGGTTTTATGAGCTGGACGGCGGAGAGATCTGCATCGACGGAAAATCCATTTCGGACCTGACCCGGGAGAATGTCCATGACCTGTTCTGCATGGTGCTTCAAGACACGTGGCTGTTCGAGGGGACCATTCGGGAAAACATTGTATACTCTAAGCAAGGCGTCACAGACCAGGAGGTGCGCGCGGCCTGCAAGGCCGTGGGCCTGGACCATTTTATCCGCACGTTGCCCCAGGGTTATGATACGGTGCTCAACGACCGGGCCAACCTGTCCGCAGGGCAAAAACAGCTGGTGACCATCGCTCGGGCTATGATTGAGAATGCGCCGCTGCTGATTCTGGATGAGGCCACCTCCTCGGTGGATACCCGGACGGAAGCGTTGGTGCAGGAGGCCATGGACCGTCTGACTCAGGGCAAAACCTCCTTTGTCATCGCCCACCGGCTGAGTACCATCCGGAACGCGGACCTGATTTTAGTCCTGCGGGACGGCGATATTGTGGAGAGCGGGACGCACGAGGCTCTGCTGGCCAAGGGCGGATTTTATGCCTCCTTGTACAACAGTCAGTTTGAGGGCACGGTGGCCTGAACCGAAGGAAGGCGCGGTTGCTGTAGGTCCTGGAAGCGCGAAAACAGCAAAGCCCCCGGCGCACGAAGATACGTGTGCCGGGGGCTTTTATTGTATCAGAATTTGGGCCTCAATGTTTGTAACAGTGAGACTGATAGGGGTGCGGGTAATTCAGGGGGTGGCGGCCTTCGGCCATCCGCGAGGGGAATCCATTGATTACGGGATGTAGGGGCGACCTGTGGTCGCCTGTGTAAGTCGAACAATACAGGAGGGTTCTCCTTGAAAAGGAAATGGCGGGCGAGCGCAGCTCGCCCCTACAGGATGCATTCCGATACGGTGGATGAATATATTTTTTATCGATATATAAATTTATATGTGATATACCTTGACAGGCGAAGTATTTGGTGATAGGATGGAAAAAACAAATGGGAGGTGGTTTCATGTCCATCGCCGGGGACCTGATCCGCGGACACACGGATGCAATTATCCTGGCAAGGCTGATGCGAGGCGATAGCTACGGGTATGAGATCAACAAGGCCGTAACACGGCTGTCTGACGGCAAATTGGAGCTGAAGGAGGCCACGCTGTACACGGCGTTCCGGCGGCTGGAGGAGGGAGGCTATGTGGCCTCCTACTGGGGCGGCGAGCAGAGCGGCGCCCGACGGCGGTATTACACCATCACGGCTTCCGGGCGGGAGGCCTGCTTCCGGCTCCTGGAGGAATGGGGCCAGACCAAGCAGATTATGGATAAATTGTTGGAAATGGAGGAGTCCCAATGAGAGAAAAGCTGAGGACATACATAGATTATCTGTTCGCCGGTGCGCCTGCCACGCCCGCAACAGCGGAGACAAAAGCGGAAATTCTGCAAAATACGCTGGACAAATACGACGATATGATCGCCCAGGGCAAAACGCCGGAGGCGGCGTACAGCCTGGCGGTGGCGGGAATCGGGGATATCGGTGAGCTCCTAAGCGGAGAATCCCACACGGCCCGCGCCGTTCCGGCGCAGGGTTCTGCCAAGGGGAACCGGGGGGCCGTTTCGGCCATATTGCTGGCCGTGGCGGTTATGCTCTATATTACCTGCGTCGTGCCGGTCATTCTATTTGACGGGAAAAACCTGGCCGTTTGCGCTATGTTCGTGATGATTGCGGCGGCCACGGGCCTGCTGATTTACCGGGCAAACCTGGCGCCGCACCGCCATGGCTGCGGCGGGGAGGATGACCGGGAACCACAGCCGGCGGATAGTCCCCGGGTCAGTCTTCGCAAAAGCATCAACGGCGCCATCTCCGCGGTATCCCTGGCTCTGTATCTGATTATTAGCTTCACCACCAGCGCCTGGTATATCACCTGGGTGATTTTCCCCCTGACGGCTGCCGTAGAAAGTATCGTCAAAGCCTGTTTTGAACTAAAGGAATGAGAGGTCGACATGAAAAAGAATGTAATTGTACGGATTGTCCTGCTCTCATTGACGGCCCTGATTCTAACCGGCATTTTGCTCTGGGGGCTGAATGTGGGCGGCGCCAGGGATTGGACCCAGGAGCGCCTGGGTTGGGGCGGTGGGTTCGGCGGATGGAGCTTTGGCTTCTCCCATCTCTATGACAATGCCGATAGCTATACCATTGGCAGCGGCTCCGTGGAAGCCGATGAAATCACGGATTTGGAAATCAACTGGATTTCCGGGTCTGTGGACATTGACGTGTATGATGGAGATGTCATCACCTTTACAGAGCCGGAGGGCCTTAAGGAGGATCATCAGCTTCGGTACCGGATTTCCGGCGGCAAATTGATCATTCAATTTTGCAAGCCAAGCTGGACTTTCGGATTTGTAAAGGACCCTTCGTCCAAGCAATTGACCATGCAGATTCCCCGCAGTATGCTACCGCAGCTAAATGAGGTGGACCTGTCCGTCACCAGCGCTAAGGTAACGGCAGAGAGCCTACAGGCGAATATTTGCGAGGTGGATAACGTGTCCGGTGAATTGACGTTCCGGAATTGCACCTTTGGAAATATCAACGTGGATACGGTCAGTGGAGGCCTGGATTACACAGGGACGGTGGAAACGGTGGATTTTGACGGCGTATCCTCCAATCTGAAGCTGGACCTGAACAACACGCCCAGAGCGGTTCAGTCGGATGTGGTCTCCGGTGAGGTTCGGATGACGCTTCCCAAGGACAGCGCCTTTTCCGCCAGCCTGGATACTGTCAGCGGAAAGCTGACCTGCGAGTTCCCCACCACCAGCCAAGGCGAGACAATTTATTGTGGAACCGGTGGCGGCACCTATGAATTCGACTCTGTCAGTGGTGGCGTATCCATTTTGATGGCTCCCTGAAGCGCCGGTCCGGCTTCGGCTGGGAACCGCGGCTTCCTGTTATAGATGCAACCCCCCGGGCTCTCTTTTGCAGAGCCCGGGGGTTTTGCGCTTATAACGCTTTGTCCTCTCCGGTGGCCGGCCGGCTCGCGGGGGGCGATTTTCCCGCGTAGGCCAGGGCCCCCAAAAAGAGGAAAAACAGCGGAGTCACCACGGTCTGGCTGATGCCGAACAGAGCGTGAATGCTGTAACAGAGCACCGGCAGCGCCAAGGGCAGGCGACGCCGATCCAGACGCCTGAGGGCCGGCAGCAGCACGGAGGCCAGCAAAGTCAAATACAGCATTAGGCTGGGAAGTCCCGTGTTCACCCACAAATTGAGGTATTCATTGTGGGCGGCGTCTACGCCCACCCGCAGAAGCACGCCTGCCTCCGTGGTCCGACTGAATACCAGCTGGGAGCGAAGCTGGTAAGTGTCGGGCCCCCCGCCCAGCCAGGGTTTTTCCCCCGCCAGGGCCAGGGCTTCCTTCCAAATGGCAATGCGGCTGGAGCCCAGCGAGTCCGGGGGATTGCCGTGAAGCAGAGCGGACAGACCTTGCAGCGTCTCGCTATCCCCAGAGTAACCGTACAGATAAATCAGCGCAGCGGTCACCGCAACCGCCATGAGGCCGACGAGGCTCCAGCCCAGAGCCGGGGAGCGCCAGCCTGTTGGCAGAAGGCGAAGCAAAAACGAGCCCAAAAGACCCAGGATGAAGATACCCAAAAGCATCCAGGCGGGCGCGCCCCATACGAAGCGGATGGTCAGCGTTCCTGCGGAATAGGCGTATCCGATTATGGATTTGGCCAACGCGCCCAGGGCCAGAACAGCCAGCAGGTCTCCCATACGGCGCAGAACCAGGCCTCTGGCCACACACAGGGGCAGGCACAGGAGAAAGCCGGCCAGGATGGCCACAGGACCGGCGGAGACCTCAGAAAGCAGAAGGGCAAACCAACACAGGCCACCAGCCAGCAGGTACAGCGGCGCCTCCTTGCTGCGGCTCACAGCATAGGTGCCAAGCAGGTAGGTTACAATCAGGGTGAAATAGGCTGAGAGCAGATCGGAGTTGCCAATGGTGCCCAGATATTCGCCGCTGTACAGAAGCCCGCGGTCATGAAAGCCGTAATTGCCCGGGTATAAGTGCAGGGGGTTATAACCCCAGAACTGAGCAATCACCAACAGACTCACGGTGACGCCGGCCACTGCGGCCGCCAAGGCATGAACCCGTTGAAGGCGGCCCCATCGGGCCATAGCGGCAAAGATCAATAGGTAGAGCGCCAAGATACAGAAACCCTCATGCCGACGGTTTCCAAACCAGGCCACCTGGGGATACGGGGAGGTCAGAGCGGAGAGGAAAAACAGCAGCAAAAGACCTGTGACCAATCCCGATTGAATCCGGGCTGGGAGGCTTCGGTCGTTGGCGGTTTGGGGAAGCCGCCTGCGGAAACACAGCCGAGCCAGGCCCCACAGGATTAGCCCCCCCAGGAAGACCCCAGTCAGGAGGAGAAACAGCCGGTGCTTGGGCAAGGTGATAGCTGCATAGCCCGCCCGCGGTACCCACAGAACGAAGAGCGTCAGCATGGCCAGGGCGTAACAACCGGACCAGAGTCGGGGAACCTCCGGCCCCATCAAGGGGCTGGGGCCAGGCGTGCGCGGGTCCTGTGGAGCTTCTTCGGGAATCGGCTCCGGCAGAGAAACGATATGATTGAGTGGGGTCGCAGGGGAAGAACCGGCGACGCTTTTCGAGCGCCGCGAGGGGAGAAAAAACGGTTGCATCATGGCGTCACCTGGACCTTTGGAGAATTTAATCGTTTGGGCCTGCTTTTACTACAGGGCACGTCCATATTCTACCCCGTCTGCGACGAAAAGTCCAGTCCGGCGCCTGCATCCTTCTATGTGTCAAAGATAGTCACAAGAGAGGCTCTCTCCAGAGACCGACAAGGCGGAAATTTTGCACAAGCCTGCGAAACGGCCAAAGGTGGTTCCCTGCCTCCGCTACGGTCTCCGAAGCGGTATGTACCGTGTAGGGGTGAGCTGTGCTCGCCCGCTACCTCCTATAGAAGAAATCTCCGGAATTATCAATTTACGCGGGAGGACAGGCCGCTCCTACATTTTGTTGGTGGTATCACCAATAGATAAAATCAAAAAAACCCGCCGGGACCAAGGTCCCGGCGGGTTGCTGTTTGATCTTGCTCTAACTTTTTTAGAAATTCTCTTACTCCGCGGATTCGAACGTCAGAACCGTGCAGTACCGCAGCAGAATCGTGGCGGCCTGCGCCCGTGTGGCGTTGTTCTGCGGAGACAGGGTGTTCTTTCCAGTGCCATCCAGTAGGCCGCTTTCCACAGCCCAGGCCATGGCCTCCTTCGCATACGCGCTCACTCGATCCGCATCCGTATAGCCGCTCAGATCGCCTTCCGCCTCCACGGTATGGCCGCTCCATACCGTGTACCGCGCAAAGAACGTTACCAGCTGCTCCCGGTTCACTGCCGCATTGGGGGCAAATCTCGTATCGCTTACGCCCTTTGCAATGCCGGCTTCGTACGCCCACGCCACCGCGTCGGTGTAGTATGCGTTGGAAACATCCGTGAACGGCGCGTTCGTTTTAATCTCGGGGCTGCCCGCCAGACGGTACAGAATGACCATCAGCTGGCCCCGGGTCAGTTGTCCGTTGGGGGAGAAGGTGGTCTCGCTGGTGCCGATCATCAGACCGGATTGCAGCGCGTAATCCACACCCTCGTGGTACCACAGAGCCGGATTCACATCCGCAAATTTCTTGGATGGGCAGGCTTCGCTGCTGGCGGGGATCACCCGGGTCTCCGTCTCCTGGCAGACCGGGCAGGTTCTGGTTTCCTCGCCGTCGTGGAAGCAGTTAGCCTCCTTGGTCACAGTCCACTCGCCCCACTTATGGCCCAGAGCGGGAACAAAATTGTCCCGGTAGGTGTAATCGCAGCGCTTGCAGACATGCTGGGTATAGCCTTCCTCGGTACAGGTGGGCGGCACCACGGTTTCCTCATAATCATGGCCCAAGGCGGGGATGGGACGGGTTTCCTTCTCGTCGCACACCGGGCAGGTCCGTTCCTCCCGGCCAGCGTGGGTGCAGTCCGGCGCCTGGGTCTCGGTCCATTCGCCCCACTGATGGCCTGTGGCGGGAATTACCTCACCTTTTCTTAGAAGCTCTCCACAGACGGAGCAGTATACATCCCCTGTGTAGCCGTCATCCGTGCAGGTGGCTTCTACCCGGCCCCGCACTTCCTCCGTATGGCCTGTGGCGGGAATTACCTCGCCTTCCCTCAGAAGCTCGCCGCAGACGGAGCAGTACACATCGCCTGTGTAGCCGTCATCCGTGCAGGTGGCGTCCTTTTGATTGCGAATTTCTTCCGTATGTTCATCGTCTGGGCAGGTGACGGGTACCACCTCTACCAAGCAGTAGTTCCTGACATTTTCATTGGCGGCGGACCATACCTGCAGATAAGCGTAGCCCAGAGAGACGGCGGTGATCTTTCCGTGTTCATCCACTGTTGCGACCTCGGGGTTGAAGGACTTCCAAATCAGCCCCTGATGCTGCTCCAGGGTGGGAATGGGAGAGAGAGTGGGCTCCAAGGTCTCGGTCTGCCCAATTTCCAGCGTCAGCTTGGACGTTGCAAGCTCAATCCTGTCCGCCTTCACGGGTTCGGAAATCACAGCAAAAGTCACCGAATGCGCGCCGTCCTTGGTGGTGGCCTTGAGATAGCTCACGCCGGGTTCCTTCGGCGCGTAATATGCCACGTTCATGGCGGAGCCGTTGATTTGGACGCCTTCCGCCGTGGTCAGGGTGCCGCTACCGCTGGTGACCTCCCACAGGAAGGGACCATTGATCGGCTCCGGTCTCTCGTAGACGTTGCCGGAGGGCGTCCCAGCAGACGCGCCGGGGCTTTCCACACCGTCGGCTTTGATGATAAGCTTGGAGGTGGCGCCGGTGGGCAGGTTATAGACGTTGACAACCCCAGTTTGCTTGTCGTACTCAAACTCAGTGCGCCAGCTATTGGTGAGTTCATATTCATAGCCGCCGTCGTAGCGGTAGAAGACCCGCACCTGCTCCGGCAGGGCGTAGCCCTCCTTGTTCACCAGGGTTCCAGTCCAGGATGCGCCTGAACAGAAATCCGGGCCGTCCAGAATCAGGTGGTTGTCCACGTCGTCGCCGTTCTGGCTGACCAGGAGCACGTCGTTGACAGTGTGGGCATAGGTATCATTGTATTTGGCAAACAGGGTCGCGGTTTCCCCCTGGTTTACATATACCGTTTGCTCCCCGTAGTTCAATCCGGAGATCAGGTCGTCCTGGGTGCTCTCAGTGTACAGGTCCTCCCAGTCAAAGGTACAGGTTCGGCTGACACCGTTCAAGGTTACAGTGAGGGAACCTGAGGCGCCGGGGACATGGATATCGGGATCGCCGGTGGAGGAGTAATTCAAGTAGATTTCGCCAACCAAGCCGGTGCCGTCGTGCTGGGCAACCGTCACAAGTCCGGTGTACAGCTCCTCGTCGTCTTCCATGACCACCCAACGTTTGGAGGTCAGGACCACATTGGCTGGCTTCAGATCTGTCACCTTCACCACAATGGAGCCATTGGGCTTGAGGCCCTGGAAGGACTCAATCGACAGCTTGAAGTCCTCCACCTCCGTGGGATATTCCTCTACCGCAACCACACAGATCGCGGAGCTGCCGTCGTTGGCGGAGACGGTAACGTAGGTCTGGCCGGGCGCCAGGGCTGTCACCAGTCCGAACTCGTCTACCGTAGCCACTTCAGGGTTGCTGGAAGTGCGGGTGAGCTGCGAGTCGTTCAGGCCAGTGTTGTCATTGACGCTTAGCTCAAACGTTTCGCCCGGCCGCATCAGCGCCGAGGTCTGGGAGAGCACCAGGCCGTCGGTAGAATCCACCTTTACGGCGTAGGTCCGGTCGTTGATGCCGTAGTCGCCCATGGACACATAGACGCTTCCGGTCCAAGAGAACTGATAGTAATTGTTTTCGCCGGGATAGGATTCATTGGCATGAGCGTATTCCGTCACATCTGCCACAAAGGTCCAGGTCTGGGTGTCGGCATCGTAAATGTTCTCCGAGTAGAAGGGGTTGTTTTGGTCGATGCCGTACTCAATGTAGCTGGGGTCGCCATAGCCCTCGGCATAGGTCCGGGCCACCAGCGGGTGGATTTCCACGGAGGCAATGGAGCCCTCGTCGTGTATGGTTCCCTTGATGTAGGTTCTGCCATTTTCCTCGTAAATGGTGACGGCGTTGTTTTCCAGCTTGGGCGCCACCGTATCCACCATAATATCAAAGGAGATGACGTCGCCGGATTTGTCCATGGGGTGCCCGTTAAAGGTGGGCTCGTTCTCCCCCGGGATAATGGCTTCCATATCGGTGACCAGGCGGCCCGCGTCGTCGTTCCAGGTCAGCTCGCCGTAGTCGCCGTCGCCGTAGGCGGTGATGGTCATCACGCATTGGGTGCCGCTGGGCAGGATGTTGCCGTTTAGATCCGTGCCGTTCCACTTATCGTTGGTGAAATAATACACGCTGGAGGGAACGGCGGCGGCAAGCGTGCCATTATAAAGGGTCTTAAACTGATAGGCCGCGTAATCCCGGAAGTATAGCTCGCCGGTTTCCTTATTCTTGACTTCTACCACCATCGCCTTGGAATCCCGCAGCTGGTAAAGCACAAAGTCGTCGATCGCGTCGAAATAGCCGTCGCCGTTGGGAGAGATGGTGAAGTTCTCCGGCCGGTAAACCGGCTGGTTGTTGCCGGAGGTGGGGTCAAACACGTTTTGTCCGACATTCAAAACGTCGATGATAGAGCCGTCAAAGGGGTTGATGACATAACTGCCTACCACGTTTACGCCCCAAGTGCACTCGTTGTCCATGAAGTTTTCGCCGTCTTCTGCCGCGTCAAACCAGTTGGCGCTGTCGAAGATGGGGGCGGCGGTCCAGTCACCGTAGAAGCCCAGGAAGGGCAGGCCAATCTGGGGATTTCCGCTTTCCGTGGCGTCCGTCAGAATGATGAAGCCTTCCACATAGGTGCCGTTGTCAAAAAGCTGGTCCAGTTCAGCCTTTTCTTCCGTGGTGAGCTGGAGGGTTTGCTTCACTTGGGCATTGCCCAGGGCCGGGACCGTGACAGTGCCCAGAGAAACCTCTTTCAGCAGCACGTCGCTGTCCAGCATAATGTCCCGCTCGCCCCATTTGCTCTCGAAGACGTCGGTCTTGGGCCGGAGCACAAAAGCTTTGGCCTCATAGGTAAGGGCCGTCTTGGACAGATTATGGACGTTAAAGTTCAGCGCGTATGTTCCTGTTTTTTCAGGGTCGTCTTTCAGCTCCAGCTTGCCCACGTTCTGCCCGTTCACAGAAATGTAGGCAGGCGTGGAGAGGGCGGAGGCGATGTTGACCAGGCCGGCGCCCTGCAGCCGGGGGGAGTAATAGGTGGTGTCATCGGACTGCGGCAGGGCGGTACTCACCAGGAGATGATTGACCAGGTCTCCGGCGGCATTTTTTGCCGTGATGTTCAATGTTTCCCGGACGTACTGCTCCACCAGAGTGGCAAGACCGGTCATGTGGGGCGCGGCCATGGAGGTGCCGCTCATCATACCATAGGTGCCCACATAGTCGTCGTAGGCGCCGGACGGGTCAGATGGACGGTAGGTCTGATCAATAATGGAGGACCAGATGTTGCCGCCAGGGGCCGTGATCTCCGGCTTCAGCTCCAGACTGGGTCCTGTGCCCCAGGAGGAGAAGGAGGACATGACCGGTTCGGCGCTCATCAGCTCGTCTTTTTCCTGAATTTCCATGCGCACCGTTGCGCCAGCCTGGATCGCAGCCACGATGGCAGCTCCGTCCTTGCCGCCGACGAACGCGGCGGTGAGGGAGGTGCCCTCTACGTTCATGTTGATGAGTTCCGTGGCGTTGGGGTCCTCGTCATACACCAGCACGGCCATGATGCCGTAGCTCTCGCCGTGAGAATTAACGCCGGCAAAGGACATGGCGTTGTTGATCTTATCGGCAAAGGAGAGCCCGCCGCCCCGCTTGACCAGGGCGATGCCGTCTTTGCCGCCGTTGTAGCCGTTGTTAAAGCCGGCGTTGGCGTAATCCTGCTGGGTGCCGTAGCCGTCCACCGGGATAATTTGGACCGGCGCCTTCCCAAGGAATTTGTATTTCATCGCAATGCCGGTGGGGTCATAAAAAGCGGCCTTATGCTCAGTTCCCTCGGCGTCGGTCCATTTAAACACCGTTTGGACGGACACCGTATTGTCGATAGAGGCTACCGCCAGGTTAGAGGCATACACAGCGGGGGCGGACATCATATTCATTTCTGGATTATCCGCAGTGTTATAGCCATTGTAGTTGCTGCCGGAGGTAGAGAAGGCGCTGTTGCCCGCGGAGGTCATGAGAACGATTCCGGCCTCTTCCATCCGCGCGTACAGATCATGCTGCGCCGTATCGTCTTTGGCGTAGCCGTTGTCCGAACCCAGGCTCAGGTTTACCACGTCTGCGCCCAGGGCCATGGCGTCTTCCAAGGCGTTGATGGTGACGCTCTCCGGTGCGCCGGAATTGGCGTCCGGGAATACCTTCATCATTAAAATCTGGGCATCCGGAGCAACGCCTGTGAAGGTCACGGCGCCCTCCGGGGTCTCCGCGTACCCGGCGATGGTGCCAGATACATGGGTGCCGTGGTCGCTCTCGGCGGGCTGTACGTTGATATCGCCGTCGGCATAGTCACATGCATAGGGGACCTTCTGATTTTTATAGAGTCCGTTATTGGAATAGGTGATTTTGTTCCCATCTATTCCAGTGGTGGCGTTGAGTTGTGTCGTATTCAAAAACAGGCGCAGAGTCTCATCCGTATAGCGCAGATTCCAGCCGTCCTCCGCAGAAGCGGGGTCGTTGCGGAAGGAATCGTCGGTGAAGGCCTCGTGCACCCGGCGGATACCCTGGTTCGGATTGGCCGAATTGCCCCAGACGGTGTAATTCAGGTCCAGGCCGGTGTCCACAACCGCAACCAGCATGCCTTTTCCAGTAAAGCCCGCGTCCCAGGCCTGCTGGAGCCCTACCATATCATAGCTGTAGCCGTACCATCCGCCGTCCGAGATATTGCCGGACTCGGTGACGGGGCGGTCGTAGACATGCTCCACATAGGCCCGTTTCACGCCGTCCATCTGACGGATGGTCTCCAGCTGGCCATAGGGGACCTGGATGGCCATACCGTTGAGCAGCTTGTTCCACTGGGCCACGACGGTGGTCTGGCCGGCGGACCTGGTCTTGGCTGAAATCTGATTGACCAGAGCGTTCTGCTGCTGCAGCATGGCTTCGCCTTTCGCAACGACGGCGTCAGACGAAAGATAGTCTGCAACGGCCTGACCTGCCAGCTGGCCATCATCGCTGGGAGTGAAGCCTTCCAGCAAAGGCGCATCCTCCAGCTCCACGATTACCGTGACAAGCTCATCCGGCGCGTAAGCAGGAGCCGGCTTCTGGACATCCTCCTCGGTTGGGGCCAGCCCATCCAGGCGCGGCGTGCCGGATACTTCATCGGCACTTAGCGTCTGAGGGGAAGGGCTGGATGTGCTGTTTGCAGCCAGCGCGGTGGGCAGGAGCCCGGCCAGAAGCGCCAGTGTGAGCAGCATAGAGAGAATCCGTTTCATAAATTTTCCTTCCTTTCTGCTTTTGTTGGGGGGGGTCAATTGTTCAGAGACAACAAACGAAGGAACATATAGACGTATTCCGTTTGTTCTATGTCTATATGGCATTCCTTTGAGGCCATTATAGCATTGGTTTATGAAACCTGTCAATAGGTAAATAGAAAAACCGCAGAAAATTAGCACTAGTCACCAAAAAGGACTGAAAAGAAAATGGCTTGACAGCGCCGGGAGAATATGCCATACTGAAAAAGAAGTCTGAGAAGAGGTGGGTCCATGGAATATTTTCCCCAAATCAATCTTTTACTGGAGGCCCTGTCGTACCTGGGACGCCGCGCCGCAGGTCATACTGCGGAGGACATCTTGGAGCGGCTCCGCAGCCGGGGCGTGACGGACCTGGATTCGTTCCGCCGGCAATTACAGCCCTTCTCCGCATTGATGGAGCGCTTGGAAGAGCTGGTCACGATATCTCCGGAGGCGCTCCAGGCCCTGTTTGGAAACCTGCCTGGTTTTTCCTATAACACCATTGGCTCCGCCTCTCCTGCCTTCCTTCTGTTTTTTCCGATGACCTTTTTTTACGACGGAGATTTTGACAAATTGCTAAAGCGGATGCGGAGTCTGAGCCCAGAGAGTCTGGCGAATTATTTGGCAATCTCTTTGGGCGTCGCGGATGAGCAGCCCGGCCGGGCGGAACTGGCAGGAGACGAACTGACCGCGCGGGTTCTGGCGCTCTCCATCCCGGCGGAGAGTAAGGTGGCCATTTTGGACCTATACCACCATGCAGAGCGAGTTCTAGAGGAGGCTGCCGTTTATTTGCGCCTGACCTTGGAGGCGTTGGCGCTGGAACAAGGGACGCTGGAGCGCATTTGTGAAGATTTTTCTGCAGAGCTGCGGAAAACGGGGCTGGAAAACTTTCTTTCCAAAACCTCCGCCTTGAGCAGCCGGCCGGATCTTCCGTATCAAATTCATCCGTTTCTGTTCGGCCTGGATACAAATTTGTCCTTGGGACCCCCAGATGGAGAGGGAACGGTGCAGCTATACTGCGGCATCTACCGGGGGACGCTGCAAGCGCTACTGTCTGCCGCCAGCGGGCCGGAATATGAGGTATATCGGGCGATCAAGCTGCTGGGAGATCGGACTCGGTTTGATATTCTGTGTTACCTGCGGGACCGAAAGGCCTATGGCCAGGAGCTCTCCGCCAAATTCGGCCTGTCCCGCAATACCATTCACCATCACATGAGTAAAATGTTGGCGGCCCGGCTGGTGTGCTGTACCGTGGATGGCAACCGGGTGTATTACACCGTGGACAAGGAATCCGTCAATCTGCTTATGGAGCGACAGCGTTCGCTTTTAATCGGCAAATCTTTTGGTCGAAGTCTGTCGCAGGATGGGGAAAGGTGATCAACACCTGGGTCAGTTTCTTATGTTTTTCTGAACTTTTACCGTAATTTCTTGACAAATCCCTTTTTTTGTGGTAGAGTACCCCATCCCCTGTGGAAGCGGTATGTGCCGCCGTGTTTGTGGGGAATGTTCGATTTCACACAACTCGAATAAGGAGTTTGACCAATCATGCTTTCGGAAGAATCCAAGACTGTACCCAGGCGTCTTCCAGCCCGCAGGGATGGGCGAGGCGCTTGGGCCTGTGAGTTTTTCTCCCAGTGCAGCCAAGCGGCCACAGATTTTTGGAACAGCCGGTATTATTTCCCATCCTTGCTGCTGGCCGCCGCCGTTTTTATGTTGCAGGGCCAGAGTCTGTTGGGAATCGAGCTGTTTGGCTGTATTTTTGCCGTTTTTCTTTTGCTCTGCCGGGATACGCTGGCAGCCTGCCTGCCGCTATTTCTTTTGTTTCTCCTGGGCGCCGACTACTATGACCGCATCGGCATCCTGTTCTCCCAGTGCCGATGGCTCCTGCCCCTGGTGCTGGTGGCAATGGCGGCCCACTTGGTTTTTAATGCCAGACCCTGGCGTCGCGGGAAGCTGACCAGCAGCCTGCTTGCCGTCTCGGCGGCTACGTTGCTGGGGGGCCTGGGGGCAATATCCAAGGCGGAATACTGGTCGCCCACCGCACTGTATTACGCCTTCGGGTTGGGGCCTGTGATGCTTTTGCTCTACGGCGCTTTGCGGGCGCAGCTTTCGCAATCCCGGCCCTATAACCTTCTAGAGCGGTTTGCGGGGATTCTGTACGCCACCGGCGTTTTCGCCGGCGTGGTGGTGCTTCAGGTATATCTGGAGCGGTTGCCTGAATTTTTTCGTACCTTCTCCTCTTTGGACTTTCCATACCGCAACTATTGCGCCACAATTTTGTTGACTGCTCTGCCCATGCCTTGCTATTTTATGAAGAAAAACGGCCGACACCTGTTGGGGCTGGCAGCTCTGTACGTGGCGCTTCTCATGACGGGCTCCCGCAGCGGCCTGGTTTTTGGGACAGGCCTATTAATTGTCTGCCTGATTTACGCTTACAAGCGAAATCCCCGATTTCGCCGGCATAATCGGGCCATTTTATTGGGACTTCTGCCTGTGGCGGCGGTGCTTGTATTATTTGCCCGGGATTTATTCTCCTCCCGCATGACCGGCGGCACGCTAATTTCCCCCAATGATAGCCGGATCACCTTCTTTTTGCAGGGTATCCGGGATTTCCAGGCCCACCCCCTGTTTGGAATAGGGTTGGGCTCTATGGAAAACAGCGAAATTTTTCTGGGGGTTCCCGGCAGCATCGTCTGGTACCACAATGCCTTGGCGCAGGTACTGGGCAGCATGGGGCTGCTGGGTCTTATGGCGTATCTCTGGCAGTTGGTCTCGCGGCTGTATCTGCTGCGGAAAACCGCACATACGGAGGCGGCCGTGTTTGGGCTGGCCTATGGTGGCATGTTCTTGATGTCGATGACCAATCCAGGGGAATTTTGCCCGTTCCCCAATGCATTTTTGGTCATGCTCTTGTTTGCTGTGGTGGAGCAGGTCCAGGAAGAGATGCCACCGGATACGGTATAGAAACTCCGGCGTCCCAAGCCTTGGGGCGCCGGATCGATCTTCTTAAATTAAAATACTTGTATGGTTAGACCGCTTGACCAGCCAGATAGGTACACCAGGGCGCCAAGGTGCATTTGGCGCATTTCGGGCTTCGCGCGGTACAGACGGCCCGGCCGTGCAGGACGATCCGATGGCAGAAATCGGAGCTTTCCTCCGGCGGCAGAATCGCCCGCAGCTGCCGCTCCACTTTTTCCGGCTCCTTTCCCTGGGCCAGGCCCAGCCGGTTGGAGATGCGGATGCAATGGGTATCGCACACCACGGCGCCCGGCGTCTGGTACAGATCCCCCAGAAGCAGATTCGCTGTTTTTCGTCCGACGCCGGGCAGCTTCAAAAGCTGCTCCATGGTGCCGGGGACCTTGCCGCCGTACTCTGAAAGCAGCATTCGGCAAGCCAAGACGATCTCCCGGGCCTTATTTTTATAAAATCCGCAGGAATGTACCAGCTCCTCCACATGGGAGATATCCGCGTTAGCCAGAGCCTCCAGTGTGGGGTAGGCCGCGAATAGTACCGGCGTCACCTCATTCACCCTGGCGTCGGTGCACTGGGCCGAAAGCCGCACCGCGACCATCAGCTGATAATCGTTTTCATAATGCAACGCGCACTGGGCGGGGTACAGCTCCTTCAGCGCAGCGATGATGCACGCAACTTTTTCCTGTTGTTCCATGGCGACCTCCCTCATCCGGCCAATTGCGCCGGATTTTGACCTTTTCTCCCCCATTATAGCATGTTGGGCAAGGGTTGGGAAGCGGTAATTTTCAGAAGGCGCCGGGCCTGTCCTGTCAGGAATAAAAATGGTGCGAGGTCTGTAGGTCAAAGAAGGTGACGTTATTTTACCCGAGCCCAGCTGGTTGCACAGCACTTGTGCCCAGCTGGGTGTAGCGCCTGCGGCCAGGGATGCGGCCCTTGCACTTTCCCGGGAAATAGGCTACAATAAGAAAAACAGAAGCGGGAAACGGTTTTGTATGGGAGGTGGCTGCTTTGTATCAGCCTTTAGCGGATCTTATTCGCCCAACGACTCTAGACGAGGTAGTGGGGCAGGAGCATATTTTGGGTCCCGGGGCGGTGCTGCGCCGCCTCATCGACTCCGGCAACATTCCCAACCTCATTTTTTACGGCCCGGCGGGCACTGGAAAGACCACCGTGGCCAACATTATCGCGGAGCGGACCAAGCGCAAGCTCTACCGGCTGAACGCCACCACCGCTTCCACGGCGGATATCAAGGAGATTGTCTCGCAGCTGGATACGCTCCTGGCCCCGGACGGGGTCCTGCTGTATTTGGATGAGATACAGTCGTTTAATAAAAAGCAGCAGCAATCCTTATTGGAACACATTGAGAATGGAAAGATCACCCTCATTGCCTCTACAACGGAAAACCCTTATTTCTACATTTTCAACGCCATTTTGAGCCGGGCGACGATTTTCGAGTTCAAACAGCTTACGAAGGACGCGGTTTTGCAGGCGGTGCGTCGGGCCGTGGCGTTTCAGGCGGAGCGGACTGGGCGGTCCGTCACGGCGGAGGACGGTGCGCTGGAATACGTGTCCGGCTCCTGTGGTGGGGATTTGCGAAAGGCCCTGAACGCCGTGGAGGTTTTATTTTCTGCAGCGGATCAAAATTCCAATACGTTGCGGCTGACTCTAGACGACGTACGGGCTGTGACCCAGCGCTCCACCATCCGATATGACCGGGACGGGGATAACCACTACGACTTGCTCTCAGCCCTGCAAAAGTCCATACGGGGCTCCGACCCCGACGCGGCGGTGCATTACCTGGCCCGACTTCTGGAGGCCGGCGATATGATCTCCGCCTGCCGGCGGCTGATGGTCATAGCCTGTGAGGATGTTGGCTTGGCGTATCCGCAAATCATTCCCATTGTCAAAGCCTGTGTGGACGCGGCGAATATGCTGGGGATGCCGGAGGCTCGGATTCCTTTGGGGGATGCGGCGGTGCTAATGGCCACGTCTCCCAAATCCAATTCCGCTTACCTGGCCATAAACGCGGCCATGGCTGATGTGCGCAAGGGCCGGGGCGGGGACTTTCCCCGTCACCTGCAGAATGTCCACGCCGACTCCTATACCATGGAGCGGGAGCAGGGCTATCTGTATCCCCACGATTTCCCTGGGCACTGGGTGGCGCAGCAATATATGCCGGAGTCCATCTTGGGGACAAAGTATTACGCCTTCGGCCCTAATAAGCTGGAGCAGGCGGCCAAGAAGTACTGGGACGAAATTAAAAAACCGTAATGGTTGGGCTGTCAGGTGCGTACTGCCAGCGGTCCAGTCGGCCCACCGTGCGGAAGTAGCGCAGCTCCCGCTGGGGCAGCGCCCCGGGATTCAGCTTCTCCAGCACCGTCAATTTGATTTTTTGCCGCTCCGGAACAATGGAGCGTATGTACACGCTGACCGGGTCCCCCGGACGCAGGGTCTCCTCCGGCTCCGCCAAGCCGGACAGATTCGGCGTCAGCTCCACAAAGACGCCGTACGGTTTGATGCTGCGGACAATGCCGGTGACCGCCTGTCCGGCCCGGAAGCCGGCCACGTTCTCAGCCCAGGTCCCCAACAGCTCCCGATGGGTCAGACAGATGCGCTGGGTTTGTGGGTCAACGGATAGAATTGCCGCATAAATTTTTTGACCAGAGAAGAATCGCTGGTCACAGTGGGAGATTCGAGAAACAGAGCACCGTTCGATGCTCATTAGGGCCGTAATCCCGCAGCCGATGTCGCAGAAGGTTCCAAAGCTGGTGGGGTTGAGCACCACGGCCGGCAGAATATCCCCGGGGCGCAGGGCGGTCATAAAAAATTCCAAGGCCTCCGCCTGGGCCGCTCGGCGGGACAGCAGGGCGGTGCCGTCGGAGGAAAAGCCTAGGACCTGGAAGCACACCGGCTTTCCCACCCGGGATAAAATGGCGATTTCTCTTGCAGTGCCTTGCGCCACCCCCAAGGCGGTCTCATCCCGGGGAATCAGACCCCGCATAGGACCCAGATCCACCACCAGATTGTGAAATTCGTCACATTTGACACACATAGCCTGGAAAATTTCCCGTGTCCCCCCGGCCCGGCGCAGCACGTCTGGAGCGGGGAGGGGCTGAGCATTCAGACCCTCCGGACGATATGGCAGCATTACGAATCCCTCACTTTCAAAGTCCGGCGTAATTGACGCCTGTTATCTCTATCCTATTGCCGGGTTGTCCCCGCTATGCCAGGAGGAAGCCATGGACATTCAACTGCACGATATTTTGGAAATGAAAAAGCCCCACCCCTGCGGAGAGAAGCGGTGGCAGGTGCTGCGTATCGGCATGGACCTGCGTCTCAAATGTCTGGGCTGCGGGCATGAAGTGATGAGCCCTCGGTTTAAGGTGATCAAGAATATTCGGAGCGTATACCGGGATGGAGAAAAGGTGGGGCCCCCGGGCGCGCTGCCGCGCCGGCCGGAGCTGGATGGCCGGAACGAATGAGATGGTCCGGCCTGGAGGGCCGCCGGACCGACCAATCGTACGACTGATTTTGGTTTGTTGTGGCCGGGTTTGCAGGAAATATTTGACCGGACAGGCAGAGTCGCCTTTCATTTTGGACAAAGGAACAGCATCTTGGGTCTAACAGGCCGCGATCCCCCTAGGGATTGCGACCTGTTTTTTGCTGGTGCGGCGATATACTTTGTCCAGAAGGAAGGGGGAGACCCGAGTGACGGTTTATCTGGACTTGGCGCTTCTGCTGAATTTTGTCATCAACTATTTGCTGCTGCTTTCCACGGCCCGTTTAACGGGCGGCGTTCTGCGGCCCTGGCGGCTGGCCGGCGCCGCCGCCTTCGGCGCCCTGTATGCAGGACTGAGCCTGCTGCCCGGCTTCGGATTTTTACAGGGCGCTCTCTGGCGGATTGTGTTTTGCGCGGGCATGGTGGCGGCGGCCTTTGGCGTTGGCAGGCGGCAGCTGCGGCAGGGAGGGCTCTTCCTGGGGCTGAGTTTTGCGTTGGGAGGACTGGCCTACTGCCTGGGCTGCTGGTCCCTGCCGGCGTTGCTGCTGGCGGCAGGAGGCCTGTATCTGGCATGCCGTTTGTTTCTGCGGGGTGCCATGACCCATGCAGGACAAGTAGTTCCTGTGCGAATTGCGCTGGGGGGAAAGGAGGTGGATCTGATGGCGCTGCAGGATACGGGCAATACCCTAAAGGATCCGCTGAGCGGCCAAAGCGTTCTCGTAGCGCAGTACGATGCCGCAAGGAGGCTGCTGCCTTGCAGCTTGAGTCCGGAGCAGCTCCAGCATCCGGCCGAGGCTATGCAGCTTTTGAGCGCGTCGTCGCCGGGTCTACGTTGCAGGCTGGTTCCCTACCGGGCGGTGGGTGGGAGCGGCCTGCTGCTGGCGGTACGTTGTGACCAGGTGACCATTGAAGGCAGGTCCGCCGGACGTCTGGTGGCGTTTTCGCCAGCCAGACTTTCGGCGGCAGGGGAATATCAGGCGCTGACAGGAGGGGGACAATATGCGTAGTAAACTATTCGAGAAAATTTTACAGAAGCTGGGCTTACTACAGCCGGAGGGCGTGTTCTACATAGGGGGTAGCGACATTCTCCCGCCGCCCCTGCGGGCGCCGGAGGAACAGGAGCTGCTGGTGCAGATGGAGTTGGGGAACGAGCAGGCCAAGCAGCGACTCATAGAGCGCAATCTACGCCTGGTGGTCTACATTGCCCGACGGTTTGAAAACACGGGGGTCAACATTGAGGACCTGATTTCCATCGGGACCATTGGGCTGATTAAAGCGGTGGGCACCTACCGCAAGGATAAGAACATTAAGCTGGCGACCTACGCCTCCCGGTGTATTGAAAACGAGATTCTTATGCACATTCGGAAGATTTCCTCCCAAAAGGCAGAGATCTCTCTGGATGAACCAATTAACACGGACTGGGACGGAAATGAACTGCTGCTGTCAGACGTGCTGGGCACCGACGGGGATATGATTATGCGCCCGCTGGAGGACATGGTGGACCAGCAGCTTCTGCGGGAGGCCCTGGAACGGCTGCCAGAGCGGGAGAAAAAAATTGTGGTGCTTCGTTTTGGGCTAGCCGGGCGGCAGGAAAAAACGCAAAAAGAGGTGGCGGACCTGATGGGCATCTCCCAATCCTATATTTCCCGGCTGGAAAAGCGGATCATGACGCGGCTGCGGCGAGAAATTCTGCGTCAAACCTCGTAGGCCGTCAGGATTTAAAATTTCCGTTGCAAATCCAAAATTGTGATGCTATAATGAAATAAATTCCCAATTTGCCGCGGCTTTTCGGCTTTTTACGCGGGTATGGGGAAGAGACTACGAAGCGGGGTGGATTATAGCATGAGTCAGAAAGAGGTCTCCAAATCCGTGCTTAAGCGGCTTCCCGGCTATTTGGCGTATCTCAAGTCCCTGCCTGCGGAAGGCCCCGCCAATATCTCCGCCACGGCTTTGGCCGCGGCTCTGGCTATGGGCGAGGTGCAGGTCCGTAAGGATTTGGCTCTGGTGTCGGACGGCGGCAGACCCAAGGTCGGTTACCTCCGGGAGCGTTTGATTCGCGATATTGAACAATTTTTGGGGTATGACAATACCACGGAAGCAGTGCTGATCGGTGCCGGTAAGCTGGGTCAGGCCCTGCTGGGATACGGCGGCTTTGCTGATTACGGCCTGAACATCGTGGCAGCCTTCGATATCGACGAGCGCTTGGATGGGCGCCTGGAATCGGGGAAGCCAATTTATCACATCTCCAAGCTGAAGGATTTTTGCCGGGAACGAAAGATTTTAATGGGCATTATTACAGTACCAGCTTCCCATGCTCAGGAGGTTTGCAACCTGCTGATCGCCAACGGCATTAAGGCGGTCTGGACCTTTGCCCCGCCGCACCTGGATGTTCCGGAACCGATCCTGGTTCAGTATGAGAATATGGCGACCTCGCTAGCCGTTTTGTCCATGCATCTGTCCGCGCAAATCAATGGAAAATGAGAAAAGCATGCAAGCGCCTGCCGCAAAAATTTTGCGGCAGGCGCCGCGTTTTTATATCAGGTACGATGACGACAACTTGAGCGGAAGCTTCCAAGGTCCGCGGGCGACCGCAGGTCGCCCCTACAGGCGTAGCGCCAGGGGAAGGCCCGTAGGGGCGTGCTTCGCACGCCCGCGGGCGACCAGGGGTCGCCCCTACATTTTATTGCCGAAAGATCTCTTTGAAAACGCAAAACAAAATACCCCGTCGGGGAAACTGGGCGAAGCGGACTTCGCCCAGCCAAGGGGCCCTGCGCCTGTTAAAATGGTCGTCAGCGGGGAAACTATGCCTGGGAATCCGGAGAAAAGGACATTCTGGTTTCCCAGAGCCAGAGTGGCGAATATATTATGGAAACAATCTCAAGGGGGCCCCTTGACAAATAGAAAAAAAGGGGTATAGTGAACCAAAAGAGTTAGCACTCTTGATCTAGGAGTGCTAAAATGAATGGCCATCTCGGGCTGAAAAAGGAGTGTTGCATATGAATTTTAATCACTATACACAAAAATCCCTGGAAGCGGTGCAAAACGCCCAGGCGTTGGCCTTAGAATACAGTCACCAGCAGATGGAGCAGGTTCATCTCCTGGTGGCCCTTCTGCGGCAGGACAATGGGCTAATACCACAGCTGCTGCGAAGAATGGGCGTAACGGTGGAGAGTCTGGAGGCCGCGGCGGCGGACGAGCTGAAAAAAATACCATCTGTTACCGGCAGCCGGGAAGCGGATAAACTGTATATTACCCGGGGCTTGGATGAGGCGTTTACCCAGGCGGAAAAGCTGGCTGCATCCATGAAGGATGAATACGTCTCCGTGGAGCATCTGTTTTTGGGCCTGCTGGAGGCTGCGGAAGGCCCCGTCAAACAGCTGTTTCAGACCTATCAGATTCAAAAGGAGGCCTGTTTGCAGACCCTGCAAAGTGTTCGGGGCAATCAGCGGGTCACCACGGATGACCCGGAGCAGACCTATGAAGCTCTGGAGAAGTACGGCTCGGATCTGGTGAGGCGGGCGCGGGAGCAAAAGATGGACCCCGTAATTGGACGGGACGAGGAGATTCGCAATGTCATTCGCATCCTGTCTCGAAAAACGAAGAACAACCCGGTGCTCATTGGGGAGCCCGGCGTGGGCAAAACCGCCATCGCGGAGGGCCTCGCCCAGCGAATTGTCCGGGGGGATGTACCCAAGAACCTACAGGAGAAAACAATTTTTTCCCTGGATATGGGGGCGCTGATTGCGGGCGCCAAGTATCGGGGGGAGTTTGAGGAGCGGTTGAAAGCCGTGCTGGCTGAGGTGAAGCGGTCCGAGGGCAGTATCATCCTCTTCATCGACGAACTGCACACCATCGTGGGTGCGGGGAAAACCGAGGGCTCCATGGACGCGGGAAATCTGCTCAAGCCCATGCTGGCCAGGGGCGAGCTGCACTGCATCGGCGCCACCACCCTGGACGAGTACCGGCAGTATATTGAGAAGGACCCGGCTCTGGAGCGGAGATTCCAGCCTGTGATGGTGAACGAGCCCACGGTAGAGGACACCATCGCCATCCTTCGGGGTCTAAAGGAGCGCTACGAGGTGTACCACGGCGTAAAAATCACCGACGCGGCCATCATCGCCGCCGCGACCCTCTCGCACCGGTATATATCGGACCGTTTTTTGCCGGACAAAGCCATCGACCTCATTGATGAGGGCTGCGCCCTGATCCGCACGGAGATGGATTCCATGCCTACGGAGCTGGACATGATTTCCCGCAGAATTATTCAGATGGAAATTGAGGAGGCCGCGCTGAAGAAAGAGGAGGACGGGCGGTCCAAGGCGCGTTTGGAAGAGCTGCAAAAGGAACTGGCTGAGGAGCGGGAGCAATTTCAATCCAAGAAAGCCCAGTGGGAAAATGAGAAGAACGCCATTGAACGAGTCCAGCAGCTCAGGGAACAAATTGAAGAGCTAAACCGGCAGATCGAGCAGGCGGAGCAGCAGTATGATTTGGAAAAGGCCGCCGAGTTGAAGTATGGCAGGCTCCCGGAGGCCAAGCGGGCCCTGGAACAGGAGGAACAGCTGGCCCAGAACGTCAGGCAGTCCAACATGCTCCGGGACAAGGTCACGGAGGAGGAAATCGCCCGGATTGTGGAGCGGTGGACCGGCATTCCCGTGTCGAAGCTGGTAGAAGGCGAGCGGGAAAAGCTTCTGCGCCTGGACGAGCAGCTGCACCAGCGGGTGGTAGGCCAGGAGGAAGCGGTCCAGGCGGTAACCGAGGCCATCCAGCGCAGCCGCGCCGGCATCCAGGACCCCAACCGGCCCGTCGGCTCCTTCCTGTTCCTGGGCCCCACCGGCGTGGGAAAGACAGAGCTGGCCAAGTCCCTGGCGGAGGCTCTGTTTGACGACGAGAATAATCTGGTGCGCATCGACATGTCCGAGTATATGGAGAAATTCGCCGTGTCCCGCCTGCTGGGCGCGCCTCCCGGATACGTGGGCTATGAGGAGGGAGGCCAGCTGACGGAGGCGGTCCGGCGGAAGCCCTACTCCGTGGTCCTGTTCGACGAGGTGGAAAAGGCCCATCCGGATGTGTTCAACGTGCTGCTGCAGGTTCTGGACGACGGGCGAATCACCGATTCTCAGGGCAGGACGGTGGATTTTAAAAACACTATCATCATCCTGACCTCCAACCTGGGTTCCCAGTACCTCTTAGAGGGCATCGGCCCCGACGGCTCAATCTCCCAGGCGGCCAGAGAGCAGGTAGCGCAGCTGTTGCGGCAGTCCTTCCGGCCCGAGTTTTTGAATCGGCTGGATGAAATTGTATTTTACAAGCCGCTGTCCAAGCAGGATGTCACGGCCATCATTGATTTGCAAATGGAAAAGCTGAATCGCCGGCTGGGGGAGCAGGAGATCCGCTGCGGATTGACGGAGCGAGCCAAGCGCCATATCATCGAGGCGGCCTACGACCCGCAATACGGCGCCCGGCCGCTGCGGCGCTACGTCCAGCATACGGTGGAGACGCTGCTGGCCAAGAGGTTGCTGTCCGGAGACGTGCTGCCCGGTCAAACGGTCACGGTGGACGCCAACGAGCGAGGCTTGTATCTGCAATAAAACCCACAAAAGGCCGCGGCACAATTGCGCCGCGGCCTTTTCGGTTCCGGTGTAAGGCTATTTCAAAAACCACCGCTCAACGCTATTGAGTCAGGGCTGGTTCCGGCAGGGCTTGCCAAGCATCCGTGCGCTGCAGCAAAGCAATCAGCTGCTGACAGACCTGCAAAAAGGCGTTGCCGGCTGGATCCGGGGAGGTGAATTCCGTGCCGATTGCGATACAGCGGACGGAGTGTGTCTGGCCGTTGGCGGTAAAGCTGAGCTGCAGATCCATGGTAGGCTTGGTGTCCGCATTGCCGGGGTGATAGACCGCAGGATAGCTGTCCCAATCCAGGCTGCTGAGAATCGACCAAGCCGCTTGCCGCTGCTCCTGGGATAACGTGAGTTCACCCTGGGCCTCCGTGGAATCCCCGTTGCGCAACGCTCCGGCGGCGCTGTTATAGGAGCAGGCGCCTTCCGTTCCCCAGGAGAGGGTGAACGCAAAGTCCGCAGGGACCTCCTGACTCTGGGCAGGACCCAGACTATAGTTGTATGGCGTTTCCGGAACAGACCGGTTTTCCGCAGCCTCCGGAGAGCCTGAGGAAGGGGGAAGCTGAACGCCTGCGCTGCCAAGCGGAGGAGAACCTAAAATAGAAACATCGTCGGATTCCGGCTCCGGCTGGGCGGCGGGTTTCTGCGCGTTTCCATTTAAAAAGCTTTGCGGCAAAATCACGGCGGCCAAGGCCGTTGCCACAAGGCATAGACAGGCTGCAATCAGGCCGCCTGAAATGCGCACATGCTTGCGGGGAAGTTCTTGGGCCTCTGCCACCAAGCTGTCGTCCACATCCCCGATGGCGCGAAATAAATCCTTTTCAGTCAATTCCCACGCCCTCCTTTTCCAAATAGACTTTTAGCTTGTTCCGCGTGCGGAACAAGCTGGATTTGACGGCGCTCTCCCCCATACCGTACCGGCGGGCAAGCTGCGAGATGGAGTCGCAGTACCAGTAACGCCGCAGAAACAACGTGCGGTTGCTTTTTGGCAGAGTCCGCAGAAAGTCGTTCAGGAGCTGTGTGAGCTCCAACTGGGCAAAATCGTCTCTGGGGCTGGGAATGCACTCGCTGAGCTCGGAGAGCACCAGATCAAAGGAGCCGGACCGTTTGGCCGCGTGGTAATAGTCCCAGCGGTCCAATGCCAGATTGCGGGTGATGCGGCCCAGGAAAGCGGAGAGCTTATTGGGCCTTTGAGGCGGCATGGCCTCCCAGGCCCGCAGCCAGGTGTCGCTGACACACTCCTCCGTGTCCTCCCGGCAGTTGAGAATGCCGTAGGCGATGGACCGGCAATAGGAGCCGTATTTTTGGTCCGTTTCTGAAATGGCCCGTTCCGAGCGCTGCCAATACAGGTCGATAATCAGGCTGTCTTCCACAAAAGCTCCTCCTATTTTATCTAGACGGAAAAAAACGAACATGGTTGCAGGTAGTTAGTCTTTCGGCGGCTCCTCCAGATGTACACAAAGATGGGGATAGGTCAGTTCAATGCCGGCAGCATCAAACTCCGCCTTGATGTTCTCCTGCAGGGTATAAAAAACAGGCCAATACTGCTCTGCGGCGGTCCAGACCTGAAGCACATAGACGATGGCGCTGTCGCCGTACTCCTTGACGCCGGCGAAGGGCGCAGGGGTGAACAGCGTCTCGGGCGTATTGGCCGCGCGGAGCAGAGCCGCCTTGACCTCTGCCAACGGGCAGGCATAGGAGACGGAGACCGTCAGGTCCACCCGCCGGGTCCCGGCCACTGTGAAGTTGGTGATTTGCGCGGAGGTGGCCACGCTGTTGGGTATGCTGACCACTTTGTTGTCCGGCGTAAGCAGCTTGGTGTAGGTCACGCCTACCTGTTCGATGGTGCCGCTCTGATCCCCGATTTGCACATAATCGCCGGCCTTGAACGGGTGAGTGGTCAGAAGGGTGACGCCGCCTACAATGTTGGTCAGCGCCCCCTGAACCGCCAGGGAAATGGCCAGAGAGATCACGCTCAGCAGGGCGATCAGGCTGGACACGTCCACGCCCAGCTGGGAAGCCACAATGAGAAGCAGAAGGAAGCCGAGCAGCACCTTCATGATGGAGCGAAGCATGCCATAGGCGGCCCGCTCCAGGCGGGAGCGCTTCAGGGCCCGATCGAACAGCCGCAGCAGCAACTTGATTACCACCAGGCCGACCACAAGCAGCACCACCACGGGCACCAATTTTTCCCATGTGAGGGAGCCGAAAAAGTGTTTTACCGTCTCCGCGGTAGGCAGTTCTTCCGAGTTTGGAACGGTGGTGAGTACAAGCATAGACACAGCTCCTTTCCCTGCAGGCAAAGTGAGAAACTGATATCTTCGGCTCCGGGCAAGGGGACCGGAGCCGAATTCAGACGGTTTTATTATACGGGATTTGAATGGGATTTGCAAGGCGGGAGGCTCTGAAATCAGGACTCTTTGACAACGAATGGCCCTGCACAGGTGACAGGATTCGTTAAAATTGCAAAAATAGGCATTGAAATCCCCTATTGGTTCTTGTATAATAAAATTGTTGTGGTACTGAATCCACTGGCTGTGCGCGGGACAATGGGGTGCCACCCTCGTGAAAGGAGTATTGATGTATGTACACTGCTAAGGACATTCGCAATATTTGCCTGCTGGGTCACGGCGGCGACGGAAAGTCCGCCCTGGCTGAGAGCATGCTGTATTTGACCAAGGGAACGGATCGCTTGGGCAAGCGCTCCGACGGAAATACGATCAGCGATTTTGACCCGGAAGAAATCAAACGCGGCTACTCCATCTCCACCTCCGTCATTCCGGTGGAGTATCAGAAATGCAAAATTAATGTTTTGGACAATCCGGGGTATTTTGATTTCGCCGGTGAGGTGGCGCAGTCTCTGCGTGTGGTAGACGCGGGCCTGATTTGCGTCACGGCCAAGAGCGGCATCGGCGTCGGCACGGAAAAGGGCTGGAACGCCCTGGAAGCGGCGGGGCTGCCCGCCATGTTCTATATTTCTAAGCTGGATGAGGAGCACGCCAATTTTTTCCAGGTGCTCGATGCGCTGCAGGCGGCCTTTGGGCAGGGCGTCGTGCCGTTTACTTTCCCCATTCTCTCCGGAGAGAAAACCGTGGGCCTAGTGGATGTCATAGGCCAAAAGGCCACGAAGCCCGACGGCAGCGCCATGGACCTGCCGGCGGACGCGGCCCAGCGGCTGGAGCAGTATTTCCGGGCGCTGAACGAGGCCGTGGCCGAGACCAGCGAGGAGATGATGGAGAAGTTCTTCATGGAAGAGCCCTTCACGCCGGAGGAGCTGCAGACCGGCATCCGGACGGCGCTTCGGGACCGCTCTCTTTTCCCCGTGTTCTGCGGCTGCGCGGTAAGCGGCCTGGGCACGCTGAACCTTTTGGATAATCTGGTGAAATTCGCGCCCAACCCCACGGAGGGCAGACCCTTGCCTACCGCCGACGAGGGCGAGATCAAGCTGGACCCCAGCGGCGCGCCGATGCTCTTCGTCTTTAAGACCCTGTCGGACCAGTATGGTAAGAACTCCTATTTCCGGGTCTTCTCTGGAGACGTGTCCTCCGACCTGGCCCTGGTCAACGCCCGCACGGGCGACAGTGAGAAGCTGGGCCGTCTGTTCTTCCCCAAGGGCAAAAAATACGCCGACGCCACCAAGATCTGCTGCGGCGACATCGGCGTGGTGAGTAAGCTTTCCTCCGTGCATACCGGCGATACCTTAGGCCCGGCCGGCAAGACCACGGCGCTGGCTCCCATCTCCTATGCGGAGCCCTGCTACTCCATGGCCATCTATGCCAAGGCTAAGGGGCAGGAGGATAAGATTGCCAACGGCCTGACCAAGCTCAACGAGGAAGACCGCTCCTTCTATTTCGGCAACAGCGCTGAAACCAAGGAAATGGTCCTTTCCGGCGTGGGAGATATCCACCTGGATGTGCTTTGTTCCAAGCTCAAAAACAAGTACAACGTGGAGGCGGAGCTCCGCCCCATGAAGATCGCCTATCGGGAGACCATCAAGAAGAAGGTGGAGGTCCACGCCCGGCATAAGAAGCAGTCCGGCGGACACGGCCAGTTCGGGGACGTCTGCATCCGCTTTGAGCCCCAGCAGGAGTCTGAGGAAATGATTTTTGCGGAGGAGGTTGTGGGCGGCTCGGTGCCCAAGAACTTCTTCCCCGCAGTAGAGAAGGGCTTGCGGGACGCCGTCCAGCGGGGCGTTCTTGCCGGCTATCCGGTGGTATTTCTGAAGGCTGTCCTGTATGATGGCTCTTATCATCCGGTGGACTCCTCGGAAATGGCCTTTAAGACTGCCGCCAGCCTGGCGTTTAAGGACGGCATTCCCAAGGCTGCGCCTACGCTGCTGGAGCCCATCGCTTCTCTGCAAGTTACGATTCCCGACGCCAACATGGGCGATATCATCGGGGATCTGAATAAGCGCCGGGGCCGCGTCATGGGCATGAATCCCAACGGCAGGGGCTTGCAGGTGGTGGAGGCCGAGGTTCCGATGGGAGAGATGAGCAGCTATGCCATCGATCTGCGCTCCATGACCCAGGGTCGGGGCTCCTACAGCCTGAAATTTGAGCGGTACGAGGAAGTGCCCGCCATGAACCAGGCGAAAATTATCGAGGAGGCCAAGAAAGCCGCCGAAGAGTCCTAGGATAGCAAAAGATACACCGCCGCGGAGCCTTATGCTCTGCGGCGGTTTTCCTTACAGGCGGCATTCTCAACAAATCGTAGACACAATATTTTAAGGCCGTTCTATACTTTTTCTCTGATCCTCCTTATCTTTTAAAGTGATAAGGAGGTGATAATGATGTTGCTGCGCCAAAATGTTTCTGCGTTCCTCTCAAATTATGCCAAGGGGAGGAATCAGGAAGCGTCCGCCCAAGAACTTGGAATCAGCAGGGCGTCCCTGCACGCGATTTTCAAGGGAAGCTGCAATCCCAGGCTGTCTACTCTGGAGAAAGTTGCAGACCATCTGGACATAATTCCGGTGCTTCTTCTGTGTTATGGCGGGACGGAGGCGGAGCTGGAAACGCTGCGTCTGCTGCCGGAGCTGCTTTCAAAGCTCCTTTCTTTGCCTTCAGACAAACGGCGGAAGTTCGCTGTGCTTCTTGCGGCGATGACCCGGCTCTGGAGCGAATCCCGGGCATAAACCGGAAAGGGTAGGGGCGGCCCAAGGTCGCCCCTACAGGATGAATATCGATGGTGCGATGTAGGGGCGACCTGCGGTCACCCGCTGAAACTGCCCTTGGGGCTTGCAACAAACGGGCGCGCAAAGCACGCCTCGTCGCAGAGGACTGCGCTCCCGCAAATCCCCACCCCGCTGG
>CATXTO010000013.1 GCA_958402445.1 uncultured Eubacteriales bacterium | reverse complement strand
GCTTCTATTACCTCCAGTCCCGCTATTACGACCCCGCCCTCTGCCGCTTCATCAACGCCGACTCCTATGCCGCCACGGGGCAGGACTTTATTGGTTGTAATATGTTTACCTATTGCAGCAACCAGCCCATTTCACGGCTTGACGTTTCCGGCAAGTTCTATAAAGATTATCCTGAGGATATGAACGTCAATTGTTATGCGTGGGCATTGGGGATTAGCATAGAATCTATGGAAGGCGGACTTCCCAAGCCTTTTAACGAGATGCCAGCACCAGGGTTTTTTAGCAATGATTACACTAACAAATGGAACGAGCATAGCTCTTTGCAAGAAACTCTGGACATGACAGAATAATATATGCTAGAAGACGCGGAGGTCCTTGGCCTCGTTCTTTTAAAGGTAGACAAGGAATATGTGCCAAAGCCTGGCGAATGGCTGGTAATCTATGAAACATCAGGAAATTCCTTTCATTTCATACGCTGGGATTTTCAACTGGGCTGGACCGAAAAACCAGGTATTCATCCTGCCAAAGATTGCATTGATCCACGCACAAATACGACTAGTATTTATGTCTCCTATGCGGTGCATAGAAAATACAGCAGCGGAGGGCGTCCCGCCACCAGGATGACCTATTAGCACAATATATTAGAAGCATTGGAGGTCGACCTATGAATTGCAAAAAAATTGCTTTGTTCCTCTGCGTCTTGCTGATTATATCCGGCTGCACAAATAGAACCACAGAACCGATAGAAAGCGATGAGTCTTCCAAAAATTTGGAAACGACTATTCCTTCAACGTCTGTCCAAACTGACCCAAATACCATAAATTATTGTGATCTTACTGTCGATGAGATAGACCAGCAATATACTTTGCGCCGTCAACCGCTCACGCCTCAGATTCGTACCTATGAGATGGAGGACGGATATTTACTCCTGACGTTCAAGCAAAGAAATATTGTGACGAAAGCAGCGGTATATGATCGCGAATGGAACCTTATTCGGTGTGAAAATTTTACACCTATTGAGTTTGGGTCGTTTCGCGCAACAGATTTCTTAGGCGAACCCTACACAAAGGTTGTGAAGGCCTACGGAGAAAGCTTTGCCACCGGCTCGGCCAACTTAGGATATCGTCATCTCTATATTACAACAGACCATAGAATTATATCCTTTGCACCAGATGGTGCTGATAACGATTCTCCTGTAATATTTATAGATGAAGTAGACTTTACAATTAATCTTCCCGAGGCGGAGTACCAATCTGCATGGCTTACTGAGTCCGCGACATTTTCTGTGTCAGGATATTTGTCTCTATATACTTATCATCTAGAAAATCTGGAAGGCTACTTTCGTTCTCATAAGGGCGAAGTTTGGACAAGTGATGATTTTAATTCGACTTATAAAACACGTTTATTTCGAAAAAATAACGATACTTATTACTCAATTTATGAGACAAAAGTAGGCGGCTTCTTTTATGTGTTCTGGGAACGAACAGAAAGTGGTGTGTGGCAAATTATCAGCCCTTATTATCTCGGACGTACCTGGCCCGATCCAATGCTGCCGGACCTTGAGTTGGGTGAAGTCGCTTATATAGGATCCATTGATCCTTGGGCAGAATTTAAAACGGAGGAGAACGGCGAACTTTGCTCCTATAGCATAGTACAATTGGGAAAGTTACTTCGGGTTTCTTACGATCAACTAGATGACGGTACGCTTATTGTACGTGATAAAGAAATTGTAGACACTTCCTCGTCAGATACCAGAATTGGGCACATTATGGAAGCGGATTATCCTACAGAATGGAAAACACAAGCAGAAAAAAATACAGGCGACAAATAAAATGATGCAGGAAGACAATCATGCCGCCGGGTAAACCCGGCGGCATGATTGCTATGGATTTTTACGTGCTTTAATTTTTGTCAGTCTTACATTGTACCAACGCCTGGAAGAGCTCCATGAACCGCTCGCGCTTATCCGGAGATAAGGCTCCCGCCTTGTCGACCATCTCCAGAGTCTGCTCCAAAAATACTCTTTCCTCGTCATTGTGTGCAAAGCATAGCAGCCGAACCGGATCAAGCCCAAGATTTTGGGCAACCAGTTCTACGGTGCTGAGCCTGGGATTCCCCTCGCCCCGTAGAATCCCGGTTAACGTGGCCCGCGAAATTCCTGTGCGGCGCGCCATCTCTATGTTTCTTAATCCCAGTTCTCTCTGCTTTGTCTTAACAATGATTGTCAAATTATAACATATAGGCATAAATTCACCTCCTTTCCCCTACACAATAGCGCGGTGTTAGGAGATTGTATACCAAAATACACTTCCTGTAGGGATGTGCTTCCCACACCTGCAATACGACCACAGCTCGCGCCCTATAACTGACATTAAAACAATTTTTAGACAAGCTAACTATTCTCGTTAACACCCTGTCCCTTTAGGGGCATGCTTTGTATACCCGCGGGGTGACCACAGGTTGATCCCGACACCCCTTAGCATAAATGACCAAATTGAAGTCCAGCGCGAGCTGATCCGGCTTTTATTATCATATTTTAAATTTAGAGAAATGTATAGATAATATAATTAAAACAATTTGAGTAACATATACGCTGTTCAGCCGATCATGGACGTGCGTCAAAAACTGTGTTTTACAGAATGCAAGACTTACATGGAATCATCCAAGGCATGGTTCCCTTCAAAACAAACGCGCCGCCGAATTGTCCGGCGGCGCGATTACCCAGTGCTTTCCAGTTAGAAACTTCTCTTATTCCAGTGCTTCTGGAATTCCCCCAATAGAACGGCAAGACACGGATGCTTGTCCGCAGGCAGTGACGCCAGGGATTCCAGTACGCCGGGAAGTTTCCACAGCATCTCCAGTTCCCTCTCTCCCTGGGGATAGCCCAGCAGTAAAACCGGGTTTATGTTCAGGTTTGCCCCGATGCGCTCCACAGTGTCCAACCCGAGATTTTCTATACCCCGCAGCAGGTTGGACAATGTCGAGTGGGGAAGTCCCGCAAATTTTGAGAGCTCTGTTTGGTTCAGTCCCCGGTACCTTTGAATTGTTTCCATATATGCGCCCACGCTTCGACTTAACAACACAAAATCCCCCCTTTTCCCACACAATAGTGGAAATGTGGAAGGATGTATAGGCCGGTATCCTGACATCTTGACTGTTATATCGGTTCCTCCGCATAGGGATCGCCTTCAAAGCAGTAGGTTACTGATTAAACCACGCAATCATCGGTCTGACAGTGTCTAATAAGGCAATACCGCAGGTGATTTTTCTCCCAGATGCCTCCAGGTGCATAAGACGTAATTTTTATTTTTCTTGGATCCCGCCCAAGAAGGCCGTACATCTACTACACTCTGTTGTTTGCCGGTAAAATGGTAAGGATGCCAGCTTTCCGGCCTGTACTTCCCTCAAAACCTCCTCTATTGTGGAAAAGGGGGGAATTTCATGTTATTATGTCAAAATTTAGCAAATTTTCTAAAGACGATTCAATTAGGTAGTGGCAAAAGCCAGGAAGAACTGGCGCAGCAGTTGGACATTTCCCGTGCCGCGTTGTCCAAGCTGCTGCAGGGTATGGGCAATCCAAGGTTGGATACGGTGGAACGGATGGCGAAAAATTTGGAGATAGATCCGGCGCTCCTGCTGTGCAACCCCCAAGATGAAAATGGGCTGAAATCGCTGCCGTCGCTTCTGACGGTGCTTCACACAATCGCACAGCTCCCAACTCAAAAACGCCATCGTTTGGCGGACCTGTTGCAGGAGCTATCGCAGCTCTGGAGCGAGCGGCTTCCTTAGCTTCCTTATCTACGCCGTTTTCCTCTCCTATCAGGATCTCCTCCGAAATCTTTGCACCCGGGTAACCGCAAAATCCTGTCCTCGCAAGGCAGTTTTTTCGGTACAAGATATGCCATTGCTTTTTTAAGCCGAGCCCGGTATAATAAAGGTGAAATCGGCAATTTTGCCAGGCTTGGAGTGAGGAAAATTGGAAGAACGTAAAAAACGGCGGGGAGACAGAAGAGACGGCTATTGGCTCAACGATTTGCCCGGCATGACCCAGTTTACCCCGTACATCTATCCCAATCGGGCGGATAACGAGGCTTACATCAATCTGGAGGTCGATCTGCGTCCCATCGACGCCTATTTGGCCAAAAAAAATGATGGTTTGACCACCGACAAATACACTTATTTTCATGTGGTCTGCGCAGCCATTGCAAAGGCCTTTGTGCTGCGTCCGAAAATGAACCGGTTTATCGCGGGGAACCGGGTCTACGCGCGCAAGTATCTCTCCATGGCCTTTGTGGTCAAGAAACGCTTTGAGGACCAGTCCGAGGAGGGTCTGGCCTTTCGCTATTTTGACCAGGATTCTACCATTGACACCCTCCACGCTTCCCTGATGGATGAAATTCATCAGCTTCGCCGGGGGGATGTGAAAGACAATTCCACTGAATTTATGGACAAGCTGGTGAAATTGCCCCGGTTTGTGTTGCGGCTCATTATGAAAATTCTGTTTTTCCTGGACCGCAGAGGAATTGCGCCCTATTCTCTGGTAAAGACAGACCCAAATTACGCCTCCATTTTTCTGAGCAATTTGGGCTCCATCAATCTGGAATGCGGCTACCACCACTTAAACAACTGGGGAACCAATTCCTGTTTTGTCGTCATAGGCAGAAAACACATGGCCGGCAGATACCAGGAAGATGACAGCGTGGATGTTCATCCGGTTCTTCCCCTGGGGATCACGCTGGACGAGCGCATTGCCGACGGTTATTACTATTCGGGCACCGTCGCCCTGGTGAAAGAGCTGCTGGCACATCCGGAGCTGCTGGAGCTGCCTGCCAGCACGCCGGTGGAGTATGCAGTCCGCCGGTAGCCTTGCGCCGTGCAGAACGCGTCTGCCTCATTTTTATCCGGCACCCTGTCTGTGCTGAGTCCCCAGGAATGGAGGATTACCTATGCGCTGTTTTATTGCCATCCCGTTCCCGGACGCCGTGAAGGCAAGTCTTTTGGACTGTATGCAGCAACTCCAGCGGCAGACGCAGTCCGCCAATCTCACCCGGCCGGAGAACCTGCACCTGACCCTAGCCTTTTTAGGAGAGACAGACCGAATCGCTCCAATTCAAGCGGCCATGCGGGCCGCGGCGCCTGATCGCCCTTTTTCCATGGCTTTGGCGGGGTCCGGCTGCTTCCAGGCGCTGTGGTGGGTGGGTCTTCAGCGCAACCCCATCCTGATAAAATTAGCAGAACGACTTCAAAACGAGCTGCGGGCCAGGGGCTTCTCCCTGGAGCGGCGCCCCTTCCGCCCCCATATCACCATCGCCAGGCAGGTGGAGTCCGAGGCGCCCATTTCTCTCGCCGTACCAAGTACCTCCATGCTGGTTGACCGGATCTGCCTGATGAAATCCCATCGGGTTGCCGACAAACTGGTCTATACCCCGTTATATCAAAACCATTTCCCGAATAAACAGGAAGGCTGTAAGAAGGACGGTATATGAAAAAATTCTGATTATCTTCCTGTGCACCATACTTTTTCTCTCCGCCTGCACCGCCCACTTAAGCGTAGTCGACCTCACCGACCAGAATTGACATAAGTTCAGTTTTGACACCGGTCCCAAATGGCCGGAGACCATGCCGGAGGGGTTCGGCCCGGAGGCGGTTCTGGAGTACAGTAAGAACTCCGGACTGGGAATCCGGGCTCTGCACGATCAGGGGATCGACGGCACCGGCGTGGGGATTGCCATCATCGACCAGCCTCTGCTCTTGGAGCACGAGGAGTACGCCGACCGGCTCATGTCCTACGAGCGAATTCACTGCTCTGTGCAGGAGGCTCAGCTGCATGGACCGGCGGTGGCCAGTTTGGCCGTGGGCAAAACCATTGGCACCGCCCCAGGCGCCAAGCTCTATCACATCGCAGAGACCCACGGACAGGATTAAGAAAATGAATTTGATTTCGGCGCCACGATTATCGCCGCCAGCATTCTGCGGTTCTGGAGGTCCATGAACAGTTGCCGGGCGGCGCCCTGGTGGCCGGCTTCTACGCCATGTGCTGCCAGGTCCAACCCGAAATCACCCCGAACGAGTTTATTCAACTAGCTATGGATACGGGAACGACCACTGAGTTTACCGAAAACGACCAAACCTATTCCATCGATAAAATCATCAACCCTGCCGCTGTCATTGAGGCGCTACCTAGATAGCAATGCCCGCGGACGGGCGGCGGGTAGAACCGATGCCCCGGCCGGACCAGACGAAAGGCGGACGTAAAGCCATGGAGATAAAACTGGGAAAATACCGTCACTTCAAGGGCGAGGAATACGAGGTACTGGGGCTTGCCACCCACTCCGAGACGCAAGAGGAAATGGTTTTGTACCGGGCACTGTACGGGGAAGGCGGTCTATGGGTCCGACCCGCCGCCATGTGGAGCCAGTGGGTCCGCCGGGATGCCTACGAGGGGCCCAGATTCATCTATTTGGAAGACAACCATGGATGAAGCTGTTTTGGAGTTAGACCTGCACGGGTGCACCGTATATCAGGCGGAGATTGCCATTGATGCCGCCCTGCGCCGGGCCAAGGCGGGCACCTACCGCATCCGGGTCATTCATGGAAGCCGCGGCGGTACGGCCCTTCGGAATATGGTGCGCAGCCGTTATTCCTCCCATCCCCGGATTTTGCGGCTGGAGGTAGGCCTGAACCCAGGCCAGACGGACCTGGTTCTGCGGGAGTATTCGTCCAATTGAACCGGCGTTCAGGTACCATTCCGTGTTTCGACGCAATCGGTTCCTCAAGAAAACGTGACAGGAGAAGAACCATGTTAGACCAAATACCAAGCAAGGATGATCTCCTTGCTCTCGTAGGACCGCAGCGATATCAGGTTTGGGTGGAGCTTTGCGCTCTGATTGACCAGCGCTATCCCATAGAGCGCCTTTGGAATTCCGGCGGCAAGGCCTGGAAGTATGAGTATAAATACCGCCGGGGCGGAAAGACGCTGTGCGCGCTCTACGCAAAGGAGCTCACGATCGGTTTTTTGGTGGTGTTGGGAAAAACCGAGCGGGAAAAATTTGAACTGGACCGAAACAGCTACACCTGGCCGGTGCAGAGAATCTACGAGGAAAGCAAGACCTACCACGATGGGAAATGGATGATGCTTCCCTTGGAAGATACCTCCCTGTTTGAGGACCTTCTCCGCCTAATGGCGCTGAAAAGAAGGCCACAGCGGACCTAAATGTTACACGGCCTGCTGCGGCTTCAGGCCTCCCGTTCTTCCCGGGCATTCGGAATGAATCTCGGCACCACCCCATCCCTGCCCATACAAAAAAACGGACTGCCGGCTTTTTGCCGGCAGTCCGTTTTTTTGTTGCTTCTCCATACAAGCCGCCAGGAGGCTCTTTCCAACTTTAGGATAACCTATCTTACATCCGTTTCAGCGGCTTCCCTTGTCATAGGGAATACCCTCCGCCTTGGGGGCCCGGGATTTCTTGGAGGTAAAGGCCAGAACCAGCATGGAGGCGATAAAGGGCATCATGTTGTAAATCTCCTTGGGCCAGCCCATGGAGGCCAGCAAGGGGATCGAATCGAAAATATTGGCCATGGCCCGGAAAATGGCGAAGAACAGAGCAGCCGCCGCGATATTCAGGGGTTTCCACTGGCCAAAAATCATCACGGCCAGGGCCAAAAATCCCATACCAGCCACGCCGTACTCAAAATTCCAGTCTCCTACAGCGGGGACGATGTAAGCCATGCCGCCGATCCCGCCCAAAACGCCGGAAATCAACACACCCGCCCAGCGCATCTTATAAACATTGATACCAACCGAGTCCGCAGCTTGCGGATGCTCCCCGCAGGCCATCAGACGCATGCCGAACCGGCTGCGGTACAGTACAAACCAAGCCACGGCCAGGATGCACAGCCCGACCACAAAAAACCAGTTAATGGTCAGAGGCCCAATTTCAAACGAGAAGTTCAGGTTGCTCAGGCTGGCGTTGCTGGCGCCGTTGTACACAATCTTAGGGGAGTCGGAGCCATTAATCCGCTTGGCGATGACCATGGCCACTGCCGTGGCCAGCAAATTTAGGGCTGTGCCGCCAATGGTCTGGTCCGCCTTCAGGTTGATGGCGGAAAAGGCCAAAAGCGACGAGTACAGAAGACCCGCCAGCCCTGCGGCTACGATGGTCAGGAGAATGCCCAGCCAAACGGGAACGCCGGCGGCATTCAGAACGTTGATCATGATCACGCCCATGAGCCCGCCAATGACCATGATCCCCTCCAGGGCGATGTTAATCACGCCGGACCGCTCGGAGAACATGCCGCCCAGGGCCACCAGCATCAGGACACAGGCATAAAGCAGGGTGTATTTCAGCAGCAGCCACATTACGCATCCCCCTCCTTTCCTTGCTCATCAGGTCCAACCGGCCCAGGCTGCGGATCCGCCGGCGCCGATACCGCCTTTGTTTTACGAGTGAACAGTCTGAGGATGCCACTTTTAAATAGCAGGCTGAACGCACACAGGTAAATTACCACGCCGGAGATGATGTCGGCCACCTCGCTGGGGAAAATCTTGGCCGCCATAAAGCCGCCGCCCAGGGTGATATGGGTGATAAAGAGGCCCGAGAAGATTGCGCCCAGAGGATTGGAGGCGGCCAGCAGCGCCACGGAAATACCGTTGAAGCCCGCTGCCGGCAGGGCGTTGGAGTTCAGCGGTTCCCATTGCTTGGTACCGGACAGATAAAACAGGCCTGCGCCAAAGCCCGCCAGCGCGCCGGCGATGAGCATGGACAGAACAATGTTCTTCTTTTCATTGATGCCCGCATAGCGGGCAGCGTCCTTGTTGTGGCCGCAGGCCTTGAGCTCATAGCCAAAGGTGGTTTTGTTGATGACCACCCAAATGATAATGGCCACCGCGATGGCAATGAAGATGGCAATGGTGGGCGCGGAGTTTTTCATGAAATAATCCTCTCCGCCCACCTTCAAATTAAACGAGGGGATCAAAGAACCGGGAGACACCTGCTGCAGCTCGTAGGTCTTGGTTTGCTTGGCATTGTACATCACACCAGCACCGCCGGCGTAAATCATAGTGTTTACCGCGTACAGGCCGATCCAGTTGAACATGATGGAGGTGATGACCTCGTTGACGTTTAAAAACGCCTTAAAAATGCCGGGAATCGCGCCCCAAACGGCGCCGAACAGGGTCGCCGCCAGCAGGCAGGCCCACCACGGCAGCTTCAGCACCAGAGCGCAGTACAGCGCGCCGAAGGCGCCAAGGGTGTACTGACCGGCTGCGCCGATGTTAAACAAACCAGTTTTGAACGCAAAGCCCACGGACAGGCCGGTCATAATCAGGGGCGCTGCTTGAATCAGCTCCGCCCGCACGCCCATGCCGTGGATGTTGGCGGTGGAATAGAACCCGCCGGTCAAAATGGGCAAAAAGCCGGTGGACCAGGTGGTTTTCAGCAGGCTCCCGAAGGTGTACTCTCCCGTTCCCTGGGCCGCGCTAATCCATGCCAAAAGCAGCAACACCACAAAGCCGATCACCAGGCCGATGAGAATACACAGCAAGGAGGCGGCTAGGGTGCCGGCTCCACTTTTTGCGCCGCCAAGCCGGGGGGCGTTGTTCTTCTTGCTCATTTCTCCACCTCTCCTTGGTCGTTCCGTTTCGCACCGGCCATGTACAGGCCCAAGGTCTGCACGTCAGTGGTTTTAGGGTCAAACTCACCCACAATTTCGCCCTCGTACATCACGAGAATGCGGTCGGAGAGGTTCATCACCTCATCCAGCTCCAAAGACACCAGCAAAACGGCTTTCCCAGCGTCCCGCTGCGCGATGAGCTGCCTGTGGATATACTCGATGGCGCCCACATCCAAGCCCCGGGTGGGCTGCACAGCCACCAGCAGCTCCGGGTCCTTGTCAATCTCCCGGGCCACAATGGCCTTTTGCTGGTTGCCGCCGGACATGCTACGGGCCACGGTGACGGAGCCTTGGCCGGATCGCACGTCGTACTGCTCTATGAGCTGATCCGAATAATGCCGGACCGCCCAGCGCCTGATAAAGCCCGCCGTTTGAAAGTCCGGCTCCCAGTACCGCTGGAGCACCATATTCTCCTCCAGGGTATAGTCTAAAACAAGACCGTGCTTATGCCGGTCCTCGGGAATATGGGACATGCCGTATTTGCTGCGGCTGCGAATGCTGGCCTTTGTGATGTCATGGCCGCACAGGGTGATGCGGCCGGAAGCAGGCCTCTCCAAACCAGTGAGCGCATAGACAAATTCTGTCTGTCCGTTTCCCTCGATGCCGGCCAGACATACGATCTCACCTGCCCGGACGTTGAGGGAAACGTGCTTCACCGCGTTGTTTTTATGTACTTTGGAGGGAACCGTCAAATCCTCCACTTTCAAAATAATATCCGCCGGCTCCCTGGCGTCCTTCTCCACCACCAGTTGAACATCCCGGCCCACCATCATCCGGGACATCTGTTCTACCGTGGTGGAAGCCACTTCCACCGTACCGATGCACTTGCCTTTGCGCAAGACCGTGCAGCGGTCCGCAACCGCTTTAATTTCCGCCAGTTTGTGCGTGATAAAAAGAATGCTCTTTCCCTCATCTTTGAATCCCCGCATAATTTCCATAAGCTCGTCAATCTCCTGCGGGGTCAGGACTGCCGTGGGTTCGTCGAAAATGAGGATGTCATTGTCCCGATAGAGCATCTTCAAAATCTCCACCCGTTGCTGCATGCCCACGGAGATGTCCTGCACACAGGCGTCCGGGTCCACCTTTAAGCCGTACTGCTCAGACAGAGCCAAAACCTTTTTCCTTGCCTCCGCCCGGTCCACCACCAGACCTTTACAGGGCTCCGCGCCCAGAATAATATTGTCCAGCACAGTGAAACACTCCACCAATTTAAAATGCTGGTGCACCATGCCGATATGTAGGGCGGTTGCGTCGTTGGGGTTGCGAATTTCCACCGTCTGCCCGTCCTTCTTAATGATGCCGGACTCCGGCTGATACAGGCCGAAAAGCACGCTCATCAGGGTAGACTTGCCCGCGCCGTTCTCACCAAGCAAGGCATGGATTTCGCCCTTCTTCAGTTGAAGCGTGACGTCGTCATTGGCCTTGATTCCAGGGAACTCCTTGGTGATGTGCAGCATTTCAATCACATAGTCTGCCATACATTCACTCCCTTATGACTCTCATTTTCGTCATTGTGGTTATTATAACGGAAGCGGGAGAAAAATACAATGTCGAAATATCAATTTTAGCAAAAAAATGCGGCCAACCTGCGGCCGCTTCTGGGTTGCTTCAACAGATTAGCCAGACTCCTTCGTCCATGGCGACCTACGGACCGCAATTCAGGCCGAAGATTCCCAGCATGCCGTCGTGCTGGAAGCTCTCTAATCGTGGACTTTAGTCTTTGTACAAAAGGCAAGATCATCCTTTCCAATCACGTTGTCCTGATATCCTATTCTTATCCGCTCTGTCTCCGCACCTCTCCAAACCGAACCCGCTGACGCTGGGTTTCGGTTTGGTTTCCCGATCTCCGTAGAATCATTCCGTAACGGAATGTAGGGGCGACCTGTGGTCGCCCGCAGGCGTGCAACGCACGCCCTTACAGGGTGCGGCCTAATTCGGAGCATGTAGGGCGGGCCGCCCACGGAGTAATCTATCGTTTGGGTTGTAGGGAACGGCCTTTGGTCGTTCCGCGGGCGAGCACAGCTCGCCCCTACAGGGTATGTCCCAAACTCTGGAATGTTAAGGCGGCTTTCAGTTGCCCCATCCTATCGAAAAGCCCCGCAACACAAGGGATTTTGATAAACTGAGGCCCCCAGGCAGATGCCTGGGGGCCTTGAGATATGGAATCAATGCTTAGGCGATAGGAGTAACGGTGGTGTGCGCGGAGGTGGTGGGCATCACGTTCTCATCGGAGCTGTTGTCGATGGTCCGGGTGCCGTCCATGATCTCCGCCTTTACCTTCTCGTACTCTTCCACTGTGAAGGTGCTGAGTCTCCAGGAGTCGGCAGCGGTGGGCAGGCCGATGTAATCGCCTTCGTTCAGAGAGAAGGTCAGGAACTTGCCGCCGTAGTTGGACCAGTTGCCATTGTTCAGATCGTCCAGCGCGGTCTCAGTCACGTTGGCCAGGCCCTTCATCGCGGAAGTGATGATGCTGGGGTCGATGTGCGCCTGGTCCACGTCCACGCCGATGACCTTGCCGTTGTGCTTATTGGCAGCTTCCACCGCGGAGGAATAGATGCCGCCGCCGCAGGAGAAGACAACTTCCGTGCCACCCTGATACCAGCCTTCCATCTTCGCAGTGATCTCCGGAGAGCCCGCGAACTGGCCGCCGTAGGTGTAGTTGACCTGCACGTCCACGCCCAGCTCGTTGGCCGCGGCGTCAGCGCCCTGGATGAAACCGTAGCCGTAACGAATGACGGCGGGAACAGCCATGCCGCCCAGGAAGCCCAGCTTGGTGTAGCCGTCCTTCACCGCAGCGTAACCAGCCAGATAGCCGGCCTGCTCCTCGGCGAAGGTCATGCAAACAGCGTTGGCAGAGGGCTTCTGATAGGTCTCGTAGTCGAAGGTCATGTCGCCTTCGCCCACGTCCACGGCCAGGAAGTACACGTCAGGATACTGGTCCATGACGGTCATCAGCGCGCCGGCAAACAGGAAGCCGGGCATGACGATGACGTTGGCGCCTTCCTGGATGGCCTGGCCAATGGACAGGACCCGAGCGTCCGTGGAGTCCTCGGTGGGCTGATAGTAAGTATACTCGATGTTGTTCTGGTCACACCACGCCTGGGTGCCTTCCCAGCAGGCCTGGTTGAAGGACTCGTCGTCGATGGTGCCCACGTCGGTGACCAGGGCGACCTTCTTGATCACAGCGGTATTCACAGGATCAGAGGGCTGGCTCGGAGTGGTCGCGGGCTCGGTGGGCTTATCCGTCGGGGTGGTTGAGGGTTTGGTCGCAGGCTCGGTTGCTTTGTCGTCACTGGGCTTACAGCCGGCAAATAGGCAAGCAACCATCACCACTGCCAGAAGCAGCGCAACGATTTTCTTCATGTTCACTAACCTCCAAACAAAATTTTCATGATTTCATCCACAGCACGCACAGGGCATACTGTACCGTACATTTTTAACACAGATTCCCATAAAAATCAACACTTTGTTAAAATGTTTGTGGAACCTGACAAGGAAAAGCCTCAAATTCACGGTTTTTCCGTTACTTCATATGCCTCGAAGCGGAAAAGCTGAATGGAAGGATTTCCGCCAGGGTCCGCGCCTCGTACGTGCCGTCCGGGCCGCCCATGTAAAGAACAAAATCATCCCCGCAGAATTCCCGCATGACCTGGCGGCAGACCCCGCAGGGCGGGAAAAAGCCTGTGATTTCGCCGTCCTTACCGCCCACTACGGCAATGGCGGTGAAATCCCGGACGCCGTCGTAGACAGCCTTGCTGAACGCCGTACGCTCGGCGCAGATGGTGGGGGAATACGAGGCGTTTTCGATGTTGCAGCCCTGGTACACCCGGCCGTCCGCGGTCAGCAGCGCCGCCCCCACCTTGTATCCGGAGTAGGGCACATAGGCGCGCTCCATGGCCTCCCGGGCCAGTTTCAGCAGTTCTTCAGGGGTCATTTTCCTCATCCTTTCTCATTGATCTTCTCGTTTCCACTTAAAACCAGCATAGGGGGAACGAGCAGGCACGGGGCCTGCGGTGCAAGATGGTCGGACCAATGGTCACAGGATTGCCCCGGCAAAGCTCTGCCCCGGCGTCTTCAGGTCAACGCCCAGCAGCTCGGCAATGGTGGCGGCGATATCGGCAAAGCTCTCCCGGGTACCCAGATTCACGGGCTTCACCCCCGGCCCGGCCATGATCAGGGGGGTATATTCCCGGGTGTGGTCTGTAGACACGTCCCCAGGGTCGCAGCCATGGTCGGCGGTGATCATCGTCAGGTCCCCCGCCTGGAGCTTTTCCAGGAACTGCGGCAGCCACCGGTCAAACTCCGCCACCGCCGCGGCATAGCCGGGCACGTTGTTCCGGTGGCCGTACAGCATGTCAAAATCCACCAGGTTCACAAAGCATAAGCCGTGAAACGCCCGGTCCGCCAGGGCCAGGGTCTTGGCCAGACCGTCCGTATTGCCCTGGGTGAGGATTTTCTCCGTGACGCCCCGGCCCGCGAAAATATCAGAGATTTTGCCCACAGCGATGGAATCCAGGCCTGCGGCCTGCACCGCGTCCAGCAGGGTCTTCGCCGGCGGCGTTAGGGAGAAATCGTGCCGATTGGCGGTGCGGGTGAAGCCAGTCTCCGAACTGCCTACATAGGGGCGGGCGATCACCCGGCCCACGCCGTGTTTCCCCGTGAGAATGGCCCGGGCCTTGCGGCAGGCCTCATACAGCTCCTCCAGAGGAATCAGGTCCTCATGGGCGGCAATTTGAAACACCGAGTCCGCGGAGGTGTACACAATCCATTTGCCTGTTTTCAGCTGCTCCGGCCCGTAATCCCGGATGACGTCCGTACCGGAGTAGGGCTTGTTGCACAGCACGCCCCGGCCCGTGGCCTTCTCAAAGGCAGTAAGGATTTCCATCGGGAAGCCCTGCGGGTAGGTGGGCAGGGGCTCCGGGGAAACCACCCCGGCGATCTCCCAGTGCCCAATGGTGGTGTCCTTTCCCATGGATGCCTCGGCCATGCGGGCCACCGCCCCGGAAGGCTCCGGCTCCGTGCCCAGGAAGGAAAGGCCGTCGATGTTGCCCAGGCCCAGCTTTTTCAGGTTGACCGCTTCAAAATGCGGGTCCCGGTAAATACTGCCCAGGGTATGGCAGCCGGCATCCCCAAATTCCGCCGCATCCGGCATGGCGCCGGCGCCGCAGGAGTCTAAAATAATCAGAAAGATTCGCTTCATACGCTACCCTTCCATCTTCACGGCGGTCTCCAGAGCGATCTCCATCATCTGGGTGAAGGAGGTCTGCCGCTCCTGGGCCGTGGTGGCCTCCCCGGTGAGGATATGGTCGGAGACCGTGCAAATCGCCAAAGCGTTTTTACCGTACCGGGCTGCGTTCATATACAGCGCGGCTGCTTCCATTTCAATGGCCAAAATGCCCATTTTTTTCCATCCGTAATTGGCGTCTAGGCCCTCAGGCACATCTACATGGTCCCCATAAAAGCAGTCGGAGGACAGCAGGTTCCCCACGTGGTACCGGGCTCCCGCAGTCTTCGCGGCCTCCACGGCCTTTTCCAGCAGGGCAAAGGAGCCCAGCGGCGCAAAGGTGCCCGACAGATGGAATTGGCTGGCCCAATTGGAATCCGTGCAGGCCCCCTGGCCCAGAACCACGTCCCGAACCTGGACATGCTCCTGCAGGGCTCCGGCGGAGCCCACCCGGATGATGTTCTCCACGCCGAAGACGTTGTACAGCTCGTGGGAGTAAATACCGATGGAGGGCATGCCCATACCGGAGGCCATGACGGAAACCCGGACCCCCTTGTACGTGCCGGTATAGCCCTGGACCCCCCGGACGTTGTTGACCAAAACCGGATGCTCCAAAAAGGTCTCCGCGATGAACTGGGAGCGCAGTGGGTCGCCGGGCATGAGCACGGTCTTTCCAAAATCGCCAGGCTTGGCGTTGATATGCGGGGTGGGATAATTCATGGTATCAAACTCCTTTCCAGTTTTTTCCATTTTGTTTGGTCCACCTTTTGACTGATCCGGCGCCCCAGGAGTATTTTAGGCACTACTTTTCGCAGTGCCTGGACACAGCCGGTCCAAAGGCTCCAAAATTGCTGTTTTAGGCAATACTCTCTGCCCTATTGTAGACGCAGCACCCTAAACCATGGATTTGGCCAGCTTGACCACCCGGGAGGTCCCCAAGCGGGAGGCGCCCAGAGCCAGGAACCTTTCCGCGTCCTCCAGGGAGCCGATGCCGCCTGCGGCCTTGATCTTCACCTGCGGCCCCACGTGCTGGGCAAACAGCTCCACATCGTGGAAGGTGGCGCCGGCCTTGGAGAAACCGGTGGAGGTCTTGATATAGTCCGCCCCGGATTCCGTGACCACCCGGCACAGCTGGATTTTCTCCGGATCTGTGAGCAGGCAGGTCTCGATGATGACCTTCAGCAGCCGCCCTGCGCAGGCGTCCTTCACCGCCTTGATTTCATTGAGAATCTTATCATACAAGCCGTCCTTGACCCATCCCAAGTTGATCACCATGTCAATTTCGTCAGCGCCGTTGTTCACGGCGTCCGCCGCCTGAAAACATTTTGACGGCGTGGTATCATACCCGTTGGGGAAGCCGATGACCGTACAAACGGGAAGCCTGTCCCCCATATAGGCCTTGGCCTGGGCTACATAGGATGCTGGGATGCACACACTGGCGCAGCCATAGTGCATCCCGTCGTCGCACAGGGCGCGGATCTCCTCCCAGGTAGCCGTCTGGGCCAGCAGCGTATGGTCGCATTTGGCCAATATTTCTTTCAATTCCATGCTTGCAACTCCTTATTATAATATATCATGAGGCGAAGCCTCCGAGGGTATGCCCGCGGGAGACCGTACCTGTAGGGGCGAGCTTCGCTCGCCCGCCTTTGACGTATAAATATCTTGGAAGCAGCGCCGGCCCTGCCTTGAAAGGCTCCGCCGCGGGTCCCACACACCACCCGAATCCACATGTTTCGGGGGACGGGTATCAACGCGGAATTTCATAGATTTTGCTCCTCAGACCCTTCGTCTCAACTGTCAATCGGCTCGCCCGCGCCGTGGAGCCGGATCTTTCGGCGCTCCTGAATACCCCGAATCCAGCACTTGTGACACATGGCGATGTAGCGGTCGTTGCCGCCCAATAAAAGCTGCCGGCCCTGGGTGACGATGTAGCCGTCGGAATCAATTCGGGCTGTTACCGTGGCCTTTGCGCCGCAGTCACAGATGGTTTTGATCTCCGCAATGGTATCCGCTACCTCCATAAGCCGCCGGCTGCCGTCGAACAGGCGGCACTGGAAATCCGTCCGAAGCCCGAAGCACAAAACCGGAATATCATGCTCGTCCACAATGGCCCGGAGCTGGTCGATTTGCTCCGGGGGCATAAACTGACATTCGTCCACAATAATCACATCGTACCGCTGGCCCCGGCTCTCATAAAGCCGAATCAGGTCTGCGCCCGGCGACACAGCTTCGACCTGCGCCTCCAGCCCAATGCGGCTGCGCAGCATCCCCATGCCATCCCGCTGGTCCGCGGCGGGCTTCATCAGCCATACCCGCAGGTCGTTTTCCTCATAATTGTACTTGGTAATCAGGGCTTGGGCCGTTTTGGACGAACCCATGGCCCCATACTTAAAATAGAGCTTTGCCATTCTTTTACCCCCGGGGAGCGCCGCCTTTTCATCGGGGTTCCGCTCCGTGCGTTCTATTATAAAGCAGTTTTTCCCCGGCTTCAAGGCAAATATCAGGAAAACTCAATTCTTACGCTCCCGCCATCCCAAATCCATGGAAACAGCCGCCGCCGCTGCCTTCACCATTTCTATTGTCCTGCGGTCCATGGACGGCTGACCCGCCCGCTGCACCCCAACGATACCAATGGCGTACTCGCTTCTGCCCTGGGCGTTTAAAATTGGCGCGCCCACGGATTGCAGACCGGGACGGTACTCGCCCCGCTCTACGGCATAGCCAAGCTCCCGGGTCAGCTCCAGCTGGGCCCGAAAATCCTCCCAGGTGGTAATGGTGGCGGCGGTCATTTCCGGCATCCCCTTCCGTTTCAGCAGAGCCCGGGCCTCCGCCTCCGGCATGACGGACAAAATGGACTTGCCCTGGGACGTGCAGTGCAGGGGGATCCGGCAGCCCACCTCGGAAGAGACCCGAAACCCGTTGTGGGGCTCGGAGCACTCCACCAAAATCAGCTCGTCGCCGCTGAGCCGGGCCAAATACGCCGACTCGCCCAGGGTGGCGACGATATGCAGCAGCCTAGGCCTGGCCAAGGCCACAACATCCCAGGAGGCGCCCACGCTCCCGCCCAGCTCAAACAGGTGATAACCCAGCCGGTACTTTCCGTCCGCCCGGTCCTGCTCCACCACCGCTGAGTCCAGCATAGATGAGAGCAGGCCGTGCACCGTACTCTTGGCCCAGCCCGTTCTCTGCACCAACTCCGTCAGGGACAGGGGCCGTCCAGCCTCCCAGAAACAATCCAAAAGCTCAATCGCCTTTTCCACGGACCGAACATGCCTGCCTTGGGTCGCCATAGCAAAGCCTCCCTTTCTCTCTCCGCGCCGCGGGGTGAACACCGGCACATATTGTTTCTTTCTGTATTATCGCGGCGAAACGGGAAAAAAGCAAGGCAATTCTTCCCGCTATACCGACTCGCTATTCGGCATAGTCGAATTTCCATTCGTTGAAAAAACCCGGGTACGGAAGACGCCCCGGGTGGTCCATGCGTTTACGCCATTGCAGCCGCGATTGCCCCCACATGGTTGAGCACCAGAACGGTCCCCCACGCCAACACCCCGATGAGCAGCAGCAGCAATACAATCACAAGATTCGCCTGTCTTCTGGTCATACGTGCACCCCCGTCAGTTCCGCTCAGACGCGGCTTTTAACATCTGAACGTTTTCTACCTCGATGTCGCTCAGGACGCTGCTGTCAAAATCCTCCGGGGCAATGGTGCCGCTGTACCAAGAGCAGCCGTCAAAATAGGCCTGGATGTCCGCGTTTTGAAAGCGGCGGCCGTGCCGGGCAAAAATCTCATTTCTCGCCAAAATCAGCTCCCAGTGAGACAGATCTGCAAAATCCGCCTCGGTCAGATACGCGCTGCCGCTGTTGGGCAGGAGGTACACCGCAGGGGGCTCCGTCTCCGGAATGGGTTCCGTCTGCGGCTCCGTAGTGGCCTCTGTCGGCGGCTCCGTCTCCGGCTCCGTAGTGGGAACCGCCGGCTCCGTCACCGGCGCAGTAGGGACCGGCTCCGCCACACCGGGGCCCGCCTGGACCTGTGGAGCCGGCTGTCTGCCCAAAATTCCATAATAGCAGGAGAGGCCGACGCCTGCCAACATCCCCAGCACAAACGCCAATACAATGCCCAGGGCCAGGATCATACCCCGCTGCCGCGGACTCATCGGGCCCTGCCCCCGTCCCCTCCTCGGACGGGCAGTCCTGTTCGGTTCGTCCAATGGTTTCCCTCACTTTCCCAGCCAATCTCAGGATTGGTTTACCATAACTGTAAAAGGATGGGGTTATTATATAACCTTTTCCAGAAAACATCAATAGGGTTTCAGCGCAAAAATGGTCGGTGCGTCAAAATCTTTTTTCGTCAGTAGAAAGGTTCTTTCGGTGCAGTGGAGGAACGGGGCGGCCCGGTTCAGTGGATATTGGGGTGACCAGTGGTCGCCCGCGGGGAAGATTCCTCTGGAACGGAACGGTTGGAAACGGTCTTCGGCTGTTCCCCATGTAGAGGCGGCCTTCGGCTCTTCGATCATGTAGGGGCGGCCTCTGGCCGTCCGCGGGCGAGCGCAGCTCGCCCCTACAGGGTGCGGACGATTTGCTTGGGGGGCGTCCTGCTAAATTGTTAGAGACGGCGGGATATGAATATTTTATGAACAATTTGTGACGACTTAATTGACAACCCTCCCGCGCCTATGGTAGAATACAAATGCACCTGAATAAAGAAAGGGGTTTGACTTAATGGAAGAGAATCAGAACAACAATGGAAAAGGCTATTCCATTGCGGCGCTGGTATGCGGCATTCTGGGAATCATCGGCTCTTTTATCCCGATTGTGCGCTATGTGACCTTTGTATTAGCCATTTTGGGTATCGTGTTCGGCGTTATGGGCCGCAAGCGGGCGCAGCCCGGTGAGACCGGCCTGGCGACGGCGGGCTTTGTCCTGGGCATCATCGGCGTGGTGTTTGGCGCGGCCGGTGTGATCTGCGTCCTGTGCGCCCTGAGCGCCTTCAGCACTGCGGGCCTGCTGGGGTAGACTTTACCAGCACTTTGCAAATCCCATGCGTCCTTCGGCGCATGGGATTTTATTTTCTCAGGAGGACTTCATCATGATTCCAGCTTTCGAGCTATTCGGCAAAACCTTTGCGATTTATCCCTTGATGGCGCTGCTGGGCATATTTGGCGCCGGCCTCTACATCTGCCGGAATACCCGCCGTCGGGGACTTGACGTCAACGACATGCTGATATTTCTGCTGATCAGCGGCGTTGGCGTCCTGTTTGGTATGCACTTATTATACGGTCTGACAAATATCCCCTTGCTGTTGGACCTGGCGCGAACCCCAGGCAGCATTCAGAGCTTTTCTGATTTTTGGAATGCGGTGCTTGCAATTTTCGGCGGCTCCGTATTTTATGGAGGACTGCTGGGGGGCATCGCCGTCGGCTTCTGGTACGGCAGGAAAAAACGGCTGGACCTGTCCCTCTGGTCCGACCTAATCACACCGGGCATCCCTTTGTTTCACGCCTTCGGACGGGTCGGGTGTTTTCTCGGAGGCTGCTGCTATGGCGTTGCCTGTCAAATCGGATTCCAATACCGCTACAGCCCGCTGCTTGAGGCAAACGGCCCGACCCGGTTCCCCATCCAGCTGGCGGAGGCGGGCTGCAACCTGATTCTATTCTTCGTATTGGATCGCCTGCTGAAAAAGGGGCGGTGCAAGGGCCGTCTACTGTGCGCGTACCTGCTCTGCTACGCCCCAGTGCGTTTTATCCTGGAATTCTGGCGGGGCGACGCCCTGCGGGGCATCTGGTGGGGGCTTTCCACCTCACAATGGATCAGCCTGCTGGTCATCGTCTGCGTCAGCATTTTCCTGATAAAGGACTGTCGGCGACGCGCCGTCTGATATTCCTGGAACCCTATCCCATCTTTACAAAGATTTCACATCTGCCCCTATTTCGCTTCTACCGCACCTGTGATATAATGCGCTGTAGATAAGGCGATCCGCCCGGTTTAGAGTCGCGGAAATCGGCAATGATTTAGGGTGGAACCCTGGAGATGGAGAAAACAGGGAGGAACAGCAATGCTGACCTACGAGGAAGTCACAAAAAGCGAGGCAATCCGCACCTATATTACAAAAGCAGACCAATCACTGGCCGCTCTGGGATACACGGAGCACAGCTTTGCCCATGTGGTCCACGTGGCGGACACTGCCAGGTATATCCTGGAGACCCTCCACTATCCGGAGCGGATCGTGGAGCTGGCCCGGATTGCCGGGTATCTGCACGATATTGGGAACCTGGTCAACCGGGTAGACCACTCTCAGTCCGGCGCCGTCATGGCCTGGAGCATCCTGAACGACATGGGCTGCGACCCGTCGGAGATCGCCACCATCGTCACCGCCATTGGAAATCACGACGAGGGCAACGGCGTGCCCGTCAACGAGGTGGCCGCGGCGCTCATTTTGGCGGACAAGGCGGATGTGCGCCGGAGCCGGGTCCGCAACCCGGACACCACCAATTTCGACATCCATGACCGGGTGAATTACTCCGTAAAGAAATCCCAACTGAAAATCAACGAGGACCGGACCCTGGTGAAGCTAAAGCTCACCGTCGATACGAAATACGGCTCGGTGATGGATTATTTCGAAATTTTTATGCAGCGGATGATCCTATGCCGTAAGGCGGCGGAGAAGCTGGGCCTGCAGTTCAAGCTCATGATCAATGAGCAGCAGCTGATTTAAGGCCATGGAGCAAACCTGCGCGGTTTTTTGTGCCGCCGCCTTTGACCATCTTTTGGAGCCTTTGCATGCCGGGGACCTGCTGGTGGCCGCAGACGGCGGCCTGCGGCATCTGCAGGCCCTGGGCCTGAGGCCCGATGCGGTGCTGGGGGATTTCGACTCCCTGGGCTACGTGCCGGAGGGACCCGCCGTACAGCGATTCCCTGTGGAAAAAGATGATACCGACTCCATGCTGGCGGCCCGGCTGGGCCTCGCCCGGGGATATCACCGGTTCCTGTTTTATGGGGCCCTGGACGGCCCCCGCCTGGACCACACCCTGGCCAACTTTCAGACGCTTTCCTATCTGACGGGCCGGGGCGGCTGGGGCTACCTAGTTGGGGGAACCTATCTGGCCACGGTGCTGGCCCGAGGCAGCCTCCGCTTTGGCCCGGAGGCCGCTGGAATCGTCTCTGTCTTCTGCCTGGGAGCGGATGCAGCGGGGGTTTCTCTGCGGGGACTTCAGTATCCTCTGACGGACGCGGTGCTCACCGCGGCCTATCCCCTGGGGGTGAGCAATCACTTTCTGGGCTGTCCTGCGGAGATCTCCGTGGGGGCTGGCCGGCTCCTGGTGCTGTGGAACCGGAGCTGCGGCCTTCCTCTGCGGACGAACTCGGCGTCTACTTGATTAATTTGGAAGGGGGCTATGGCCGCGGGCCGAATATCATGCCAAAACAAAAACATTCTAAAAAGCGGCGGAAGGCCGCCCTGTCCCAGCCGGTCCGGACCGCCATGCCCGTGGTGGAGGCCGACCCGGAGCAGGGCCTGCGCCAGGACCAGGTCCGGGCGCGCCTGAGCGCCGGCTGGTCCAACGATCCCGGAGATCCCCCCTCTAAATCCGAGCGGCAAATCATCCGGGAAAACAGCCTCACTTTCTTCAACCTCATTTTTTTGATACTGGCCGTCCTTCTGGTGATCGCAGGCTCGTATAAAAATATGATGTTCCTGGTGATCGCCATTGCCAACACGGCCATTGGAACCTTTCAGGAAATCCGCTCCAAACGGGCGGTGGATAAGCTGACCCTGGTGGCGGAGAAGCCGGTCCGGGCCATTCGGGAGGGGCTCCCGGTCAGCGTCCGGCCCAGCGCCCTGGTCCGGGACGATATTATAGAGTTCGCCTCCGGCGACCAAATCTGCGCCGACGGCGTGGTCCGCTCCGGAGAGATGCAGGTCAACGAGTCCCTCATCACCGGCGAGGCCGACGCCATCATCAAAAAGCCCGGCGACGAGCTCAAGTCCGGCAGCTTTGTAGTGGCCGGACGCTGCCGGGCCCAGCTGACCCAGGTGGGCCCGGACGCCTATGCGGCCAAGCTCTCTGCGGGCGCCAAGAAAAACGTGCACGCCACGGAGTCCGAGATGATGCGCTCCCTGGATAAGCTGATCCGGGTGGTGGGCTTCGCCCTGATTCCCGTGGGCTGCATCCTGTTTTACCGGCAGTTTGAGATTCTGAGAATGGATTTTCAAATTTCCATTGAAAGTACGGTAGCCGCCCTCATTGGTATGATTCCCGAGGGCCTGTACCTGCTGACCAGCGTGGCCATGGCCGTATCGGCGATGAAGCTGGCCCAGCAAAAGGTTCTGGTCCAGGACATGAACTGCATCGAAACCCTGGCCCGAGTGGACGTTTTGTGCGTGGACAAAACGGGCACCATTACGGAGCCCAAAATGGAGGTGCAGGACGTGGTGCCGCTGGACCCGGAGCACTACGCCCCGGAGCGGCTGGAGGATATCCTGGCGGCCCTGTATACAGGGTCGGAGCCGGAAAACGACACCGGCCGGGCCATGGAGGAGGTCTTTGCCCGGAATACGGATTGGTTCTGCGAGGCCCGGATCCCCTTTAATTCTCAAACCAAATGGAGCGCGGCCAGTTTCCGGGATCAGGGCTGCTTCGTGGTGGGCGCCCCGGAATTCATCCTGGGGGAGCGCTATGAGTCCATCCGGGAAACCGTTGAACCTTGGTCCGCTCTGGGTTGCCGGGTGCTTCTCATCGCCGCCTACGACGGCCTGCCGGAGCAAAATGCGCAGCTGGACCCCCAGCGGGTCCATGTCATCGCCCTGGCGCTGCTGTCCAACCGGATTCGGGCCAGCGCACCAGCCACCTTCCATTACTTCGCCCAGGAGGGCGTGTCCATCCGAGTCATTTCCGGGGACAATCCGATGACGGTATCCGAGGTGGCCCGACGGGCCGGCATTCAAGGGGCGGAGGCCTGGGTGGACGCCTCCACCCTGAAAACGGAGGCGGACTTCACCCGGGCGGCCCAGGACTACACCGTATTTGGCCGGGTCACCCCGGACAATAAGAAGAAGCTGATTCACGCTTTAAAAAAGGCAGGTCACACCGTGGCCATGACCGGCGACGGCGTCAACGACGTGTTGGCCCTGCGGGAGGCGGACTGCGGCATCGCCATGGCCTCCGGCAGCCAAGCGGCCAGTCAGGTCTCGCAGTTGGTGCTGCTGAAATCCGATTTTTCCGCCATGCCCAGCGTGGTGGGAGAGGGACGTCGGGTTATCAACAACATTCAAAGGGCCGCCGCCCTGTTCCTGGTCAAAAATATTTTCTCCCTTCTGCTGGCGCTGGTATCCATGTTCGCCACCTTCCCGTACCCCATCGTGCCCCTTCATCTGAGCATGATCAGCGGCATCACCATTGGCATTCCCTCCTTCTTCCTGGCTTTGGAGCCCAATCATGAGCGGATTCACGGCCGGTTTATGGCCGGGGTCCTGCGCAGGGCCTTTCCCGGCGGGCTCACCAATCTGCTGGTGGTGCTCATGGCGGAGGCGTTTCTGCTGGTGTTCGCCCTGCCCACCCAGCAGATTTACACGGTCTGCGCCGCGCTGGTGACCCTGGTGGGGCTGCTGGTTCTGTTTCAGGTCTGCAAGCCCTTCAACACCCAGCGGCGGGTGCTCTGGGCCGGGTTGGCGGTGGCCTCCTTGTTCTGCTTCACCGTCCTAGCCGGACTGTTTGAGTTCACCGCCCTGAGCTTGAAGATGTGGCTGGTCCTGGCCGCTATTTTCCTCATGACCCCCACGGTGTTCTTCGCTATACAGCGTCTGTTCGACTGGGGCGACCTGCTCCACGCCCGGTATCACAGCTGGCACGACGCCCGCCCAAAGCGCCGGCGCGGCCGTTTTGAAAAATAACAAGACCCAGGCGGCCCGTTCCGGGCCGCCTGGGTCTTGCTTGGCTTTGTTTTACTGCATATCTTCGACATCAAAATGTAAGAAACAACCTGTGGTCGTTCCGCGAGCGTGCGAAGCACGCCTCGTCGCAGAGGACTGCGCTCCCGCAAATCCGCACCCCTTTGGGTGCGGATTCTTGTCCGCTTCGTCTCTGCTCCTCTCCAAACCGGACCCGCTAACGCTGGGCTCCGGTTTGGGCATTGTTTTGCCGCGGTTTTTTCGGTATCGGGAATGTAGGGGCGACCTGTGGTCGCCCGCGGGCGTGCGAAGCACGCCCCCACGGAGTTGCCTAATGCAGGAGGAATCGGAGCCCATACGTTTCACGGGTCTGCCGGCGGCCCCTTCCGGGGAAACGCCACGGTGATGGCGGTGCCAACACCGGGCTCGCTGCGCAGGCTCAGGGCCGCCCCGTGATAAATGGCCCCGTGCTTGACGATGGACAGGCCCAGCCCCGTGCCCCCAATCTCCTTGGACCGGTTCTTATCCACCCGGTAGAACCGCTCAAACACCCGTTCCTGATGCTCTTTGGGAATGCCGATGCCCGTATCCGTCACTGAGACCGCCACGGTCTGCTCCCGGGGCTCCACGCGAATGGTCACCTGGCCGCCGGGCCGGTTGTATTTTACCGCATTGTCGCACAGGTTGTACAGCATCTCCTCTGCGATCTGCCTGGCGCCGACGACCGTCTGGGGCTCCCCCTCCACCCGAATCTGCACCCCCAGCCGCTCCGCCGCCGGCTGCAACACCTGGGCCACCTGCCAGCACAGCGCCGTCAGATCCAGGGGCTCCCGCTGTATGGGAAGCTGCTTATCGTCCATCTGGGTGATTTTAATGATATCGCCCACCAGAATGATCAGCCGCTGGGCCTCCTTATAAATATTATCAGCAAAGTGCCCGATATCCTGGGGCCGCACCAGGCCGTCTCGGATGATCTCGGCAAAGCCGGAGATGGAAGTCAGAGGCGTCTTCAGCTCATGGGATACGTTGGCGGTAAACTCCCGGCGAAACCGGTCCTGCTTTTCATGCGCCTGGGTCAGGCGCTCCATTTGCTCCTGAATCTGCTGGTTCTGCGCGGCAATCCGCCGGACCAGAGGCTGCAGCTCCTCATAGACCGGGACGTGACCGGGGTCCTGCAAATCTATTTTATTGATAGGCCGCACCAGGTCCTGGGCCGTTCTGGCCGCCAGCAGCACCGCAAGCGCTCCCACCGCCAGCAGCGCTGCGGCCACGGGCAGGACGGTCTGGCGCAGCAGGGAAAACGCCGTGACCTGCTGGGCGGAAAAACGAACCACGGTACCGTCGGCGATACGGACGGCATAATTTAGGGTCTTTTCCGCCAGGGTGCTGGAATAGCGGCTGCTCTGGCCCACCCCGCTCTCCAGCGCCTCCCAGATCTCCTCCCGGTCCCCGTGGTTTTCCAGCCCGGCGGCCTCCACGTCCGTGTCAAACAGCACGTCCCCATTCGTAGCCACCCAGGTGACCCGGGTCCGGTCCTGAGGCTCCAGTCCCCGCAGATAATCCAGCCCCCCCAGCTCCACCGCCCGGGCGATATAGGATGCCTCCTCCCGGAGGTTTTCCCGGCTGGCGTCGGCCATGCGGGAGTAAAAGAAGCCGGCAAAAATCCCCACGCAGACCACAACGGCAAGCAGAGCGGCCAGCACAGTGCCGCCGAAAATCCGCCGGGTCAGTCGGTTGCGCCGCATGGCTGCACCCCAATTTTATATCCCACGCCCCGGACCGTCTCGATGAGCGCTCCGGCCTCCCCCAGCTTCTGCCGGAGGGTCCGGATGTGCACGTCCACGGTCCGGCTCTCTCCGTCAAAGGCATAGCCCCAGACCTGGTTCAAGAGCTGGTCTCTGGTCAGCACCACATCCTGGTTTTCCAGCAGCATCCGCAACACCTCATACTCCTTGAGCGTCAAAGCCACCTCTCGGCCACGGACCCGAACGACATGCCGGGCCGGGGCGACGTACAGCGGCCCCACCGTGTACGTCGCCGCCGGCTCCTCGGGCCCGGATCGCCGCAGCAGGGCCCGGACCCTGGCCAGCAGCTCCATCATGCCGAAGGGCTTTGGCACATAGTCGTCCGCGCCGGCGTCCAGGCCCACCACCTTGTCATACTCCGTTCCCTTGGCCGTGAGCATCATCACGGGAATTCGCCGCCAGGGACCCGATGCCCGGAGCCTGCGCAGAATCTGGAGTCCGTCCTCCTCCGGCAGCATGATATCGAGCATAATGAGCTGCGGCGGCGCCTCCTCCATCGCTCGCCAGAACTCCCGGCTCCGTCCAAAACCCTTGGCCTCCAGGCCCGTACTATTCAGGGTGTAAAGCACCAGTTCCCGGATGCTGCCGTCGTCCTCAACCAAGTAAATCATGGCGCGCTCCTCCCAGCTCCTACAGGATTTTTTCATATCTTCATTATAACGCGGATTTGGCCTCTGCCAATGGAAAGTTTGTTAAATCTGCGTAAAATGCAGGGTCTGGTTCTGCAAAGCTCCCCGGCATCGGGATGTCGGCACAGCGCGGACATGCCGCTCCTTTGCCCCGCCGCAGGCCCCAAAATCCGGCATCCACTCCAGATTTTCGGCACTTTAACCTATATCCCCCGGTGTTTTTCGTCGCGAATATTCCTTCGGATACAAACAGGATTGAAAACACAGATTGACTTTTTCCTCTGCAGCGGATAGAATGGTATCGATCGTCGTATGTCATTCTTTCTGTGGTATCCGCGCCGTTCACTTCCCAGGGCGGCGGGTACTGGCGCTATCTCTGACAAAAACATTAGGAGGAATCACTTTGAAGGATTGGGATCGCTTAATCACTGTGGAAGAAATGGAAGCGGCCACCGCCTCTCTGCTGGAGAACGGCAGGAAGGTGGGCGCCGACTCCTGGCAGCAGCGGGTCAAGAATCAGACGCCCCACTGCGGCTTTGGCGAGGCCGGCACCTGCTGCCGCATCTGCTCCATGGGCCCCTGCCGCATCACCCCCAAGAGCCCCCGTGGCATCTGCGGCTGCGACGTGCACGGCATCGTCGCCCGGAACTATCTGCGTTTCACCGCCGGCGGCTCCGCCACCCACTCCGACCATGGCCGCGAAATCTGCCATACGCTGTACGAGGCTAAAGAAGGCGGCAATTATCAGGTCAAGGACCCGGAGAAGCTCCTCCGCATCGCCCAGGAGTGGGGCATTGAAACCGAGGGCAAGGATATTTACGCCCTGGCACACGAGGTGGCAGAGACCGGCCTCATGGAATACGGCAAGCCCTTCGGCGTGCAGCGGTTTTTAAAGCGGGCGCCGGAGCACACCCAGAAGCTCTGGCACGACGCCGAGGTAGAGCCCCGGGCCATTGACCGGGAGGTCTCCCAGTCGTTACATATGACCCATATGGGCTGCTCCTCCCTGCCGGAGGCGCTGATTCGGCAGTCCCTGCGGGCCGGTCTGTCCGACGGCTGGGGCGGCTCGATGATGGGCACGGAGTTTTCCGACGTTTTGTTCGGCACCCCCAAGCCCGTGGACACCACCGCCAACATCGGCGTGATGGAAAAGGATATGGTCAATATCATTGTCCACGGCCACGATCCCTCCCTGTCGGAGATGATCGTGCAGTATGCCAACGACCCCGAGCTGATCGCCCTGGCCAAGGAACAGGGCGCCAAGGGGATTAACATTGCCGGCGTGTGCTGCACCTCCAATGAGGTGGCCATGCGCCACGGCATTCCTATGGCCGGTAACTTCCTGAGCCAGGAAAACGTGGTTCTCACCGGCGCCTGCGAGGCCATTGTGGTGGATGTACAGTGCATCTTCCCCGCTCTGGGCCCCCTGAGTAAATGCTTCCACACCAAGTTCGTCACCACCTCCCCCATTGCCCGGATGCCGGACTCGGAGTTCATCCGCTTCAGCGCAGAATCCGCCGGCGAGAACGCCAAGGCCATTGTGAAGATGGCGGTGGAAAACTTTAAGAACCGGAATCAGGACTTGGTGAACATTCCCCAGCAGAAGACCAAGGCCCGGGTGGGCTATTCCGTGGAAGCCATCAAGAAGTGTCTCGACGGCGTGACCAACAGCCATGTTGATGAGCTTGGCACCACCAAGCCCCTCATCGACGTCATCAAAGCCGGCGTGCTGCGGGGCGCCGTGGCCATGGTCGGCTGCAACAACCCCAAGGTCCGGCCTGACACCGCTCATATTGAGCTCATGAAGAAGCTCCTGAAAAACGACGTCATTCTTATTCTCTCCGGCTGCTCCGCCCAGGCCGCCGCCAAGGCCGGCCTCATGGATATGGACGCCAAGGAATATTGCGGCGACGGCCTGAAGCGGGTCTGCGACCTGGTGGGCATTCCTCCTGTGCTGCACATGGGCTCCTGCGTGGACATTTCCCGGATGATGATCCTGGCCTCCGACATCGCCAAGGACTGGGGCGTGCACATCTCTCAGGTTCCCGTGGTGGGCTGCGCCCCCGAGTGGATGAGCGAAAAGGCAGTGTCCATCGGCAACTACGTGGTGGCCACGGGCATCGACACCTTCCTGGGCGTGGATCCCTACACCAAAGGCTCCGAGGAAGTCACCGCTCTGCTCCAGGGCGCGCACGGCATCAAGGACTGGGTGGAGGCCAACTTCACCGTGGAAACCGACATTGAAAAGCTGGGCGACCTGATGATTGAACGCATCGAAGCCAAGCGGTGCGCGTTGGGCATTTAATTTCGTACAAAGAGGTCTTTACATGAAAGTAGCGATTACCGGCAAGGGCGGCGTGGGCAAGACCACCCTGGCCTCCACCCTGGCCCGGCTCTATGCCGACGAGGGCCGCACGGTCCTGGCAGCGGACGTGGACCCGGACGCCAATCTGGGGCTGGCCCTGGGCCTTTCTCAGGAGGAGGTCAACGCCATCGTCCCCATCTCCAAGATGCGGACTCTGGTGGAGGAGCGCACCGGCGCCAACGAGGCAAACAAATTCTTCAAGCTCAATCCCTACGTGGCCGACATTCCGGACAAATACGCCAAGGAAATCCACGGCGTGAAGCTCTTGGTCATGGGGACTGTGGACGTAGGCGGCAGCGGCTGCGTCTGCCCGGAACATGTGATGCTCAAGGCCATTCTCAGCACCCTGACCTACCGGAAAAACGACGTGGTCATTCTGGATATGGAAGCCGGCCTGGAGCACCTGGGCCGGGGGACCGCGGCCAATATGGACCAGTTCCTGGTGGTCATCGAACCCGGCGCCAGAAGCGTGCAGACCTATGAGAAGGTTAAGCTGTTGGCCCGGGATTTGGGCGTGGAACAGGTCCGGGTGGTGGCCAACAAGGTTCGGGACGAAAGCGATGAAGCGTTTGTTCGCAGCCGGATTCCGGCGGCAGACCTGCTGGGCTGTATTCATTACAATTCTCAGGTGATCGACGCGGACCGGCAGGGCAAATCGCCCTACGACTTCAGCTCGGCGGCAATCGACGAAATCAGAGCGATTAAGGCGATTTTAGATCGAGATTATGTATAGGAGGAACAACAGTGAGCTTATTAGATAGGACCTTGCTGGACATTGTTTTTGCCGGCAATGACGAAGTATATGCCCGTACGGAAGCCGCGATTGACGAAGCTATCGCCAAATTTGGCGCTGAAAAGGCGGTGGGCTTCCCGGACACCGCCTATTCCCTGCCCTGCTACTACGCCGTCACCGGCACCAAGGTTGCCAACCTGGGTGAGCTAAAGCAGGCATTGGGCGTGGTCAAGGCCCGCATGACCCGCAATCCCCGGCTCCACGACGGCTTTGAATCCGGCATTGCCAGCGCCCTTTGCGCGGAGTTTCTGGAGGTCTTAAAGTACATCGAGGGCAATCCCTATGAGGAGCCCATCGTGGGCCACCTCACCGACGCGCAGATTCGGGAGCTGGGCGTGCCTCTGGTCACAGGGGACATTCCCGGCGTGGCCGCCATCATCGGCACGGCCCCCACCCCGGAGGAGGCTGTCGCTCTGGTCAAAAGCTATCAGGGCCAGGGTATTCTGGTGACCCTCACCGGCGGCTGCATCGACCAGCTCCAGGAAAAAGGTTATAAGACCGGGTTCAACGTCCGGGTCATCCCCCTGGGCCGGGACATGACCGCTGTGATTCACGTGGTATCCGTGGCCCTGCGGGCCGCTCTGATCTTCGGCAACATCACTCCGGGCGACTACGACGCGCTGTGCCAGTACACCTTCGACCGGGTGTTCGCCTTTGTCAACGCGTTTGCCCCCCTGACCACGGAGATCGTGTCCTACGGCGCCGGCGCCATCAAGCTGGGCTTTCCCGTCGTCACCAACGACCCCGACATTTACCGGGTGCCCAAGAGCCTGATTGTCCAGCCCAACGTGGCGGAATTCAACGCCACCTCCCTGGAGGCCCGGGACATCAAGCTGAAGATCACTAACATCGACATCCCCGTCTCCTTCGCCTCCGCCTTTGAGGGTGAGATCATCCGCCGGGGCGACATGCAGGTGGAAATCGATGGCTCCCGGAAGGACTGCTTTGAGCTGGTCACCACCCGAGACGCGTCTGAAATTGAAGATCACAGGATCATCGTAGACGGCCCGGAGCTGGACGAGATTCCCGTGGGCTCCAAGGTCTCCTTGTCCTACACTGTGGAGGTGGCCGGCAAGGCCATGCAGCCGGACTTCGAAGCCGTGTTCGAGCGGAAAATCCACCAGTTCATGAACTGCGTGGAGGGCGTGATGCACACGGGCCAGCGGGACATGATCCGCATCCGGATTTCCAAGGCCGATTTTGAGGCGGGCTTCCGTTTCCGGCACCTGGGCGAGGTGCTCTACGCCAAGATCAAAGGCGAGTTTGACACCGTTGTGGATAAGTGTCAGGTTCGGATTGTGGTGGGCGACGAGCCCAACAAGGCACTCCGTGCCCAGGCCAACGAGATCTTTAACAAGCGGGACGACCGGCTGAAATCCATGACCGACGAGTCTGTGCCTGTGTTCTACACCTGCATTATGTGCCAGGCCTTCTCCCCCAGCCACGTTTGCATTGTCACCCCGGAGCGGCTGGGCCTGTGCGGCGCGGTGAGCTGGCTGGACGCAAAGGCAACCCATGAGCTGGACCCCCAGGGGCCCTGCCAGGTGGTCCCCAAGGAGCACTGCATCGACGAGCATCTGGGCCGGTACGAGGACGTGGACGCCGCAGTCTACAAATACTCTCACGGAGCCCTGGAGCATGTGACCCTGTACTCCCTGTTCCAGGACCCCATGACCTCCTGCGGCTGCTTCGAGTGTATCTGTGGCGTGGAGCCCGTCTCCATGGGCGTGGTAATCACCAGCCGGGAGCACACAGGCATGACGCCTCTGGGCATGACCTTCTCCGAGATGGCCTCCATGACCGGCGGCGGCGTGCAGACGCCCGGCTTTATGGGCCACGGCAAGCACTTCATCGCCTCCAAGAAATTCCTGAAGGCCGAGGGCGGACTGGGCCGGCTGGTCTGGCTGCCCAAGGAATTGAAGGAACAGATGCGGGAGAAGCTGGACGCAGCCGCCAAGGAGCTCTACGGCGTGGAGAACTTCACCGACATGATTGCCGATGAGACCATCTGCACCGAGGACCCCGAGCAGCTGCTGGAATACCTCACCAGCGTCGGTCACCCCGTGCTGAGCATGGAGCCCTTTGATATGTAAGAAAAAGGCGTGTCAACCGGTTGGTTGATACGCCTTTCCCTTGCCAGGGAAATATTGGGAACGGCCTGCGGCCGTTATCCGGGCCAGCACAGCTCGCCCCTACAGAATTTCTATCGAACGTGCAACCGTAGGGGCGACCTGTGGTCGCCCGCGTATATCTTCCCTTCCTTGTCGGCACCCCCTGAGACAAAAGACGGCGGGCCCGCGCAGCTCGCCCCTATAGGACGTCTATCGAGCGTGCAATCGTAGGGGCGACCTGTGGTCGCCCGCGTACATCTTCCCTTTCTTGCCGGTCCCCCCTGAGACGAAAGACGGCGGGCCCGCGCAGCTCGCCCCTATAGGACGTCTATCGAGCGTGCAATCGTAGGGGCGACCTGTGGTCGCCCGCGTACATCTTCCCTTTCTTGCCGGTCCCCCCTGAGACGAAAGACGGCGGGCCGAATTTTCGGCCCGCTCTCTATTTTTTTATGATTTGCGCAGATTCGCCTTCCTGCGCCGCCATACCCCCCACATGCGAAACGCAGTGGAGACTAGCAGGACCCCAAAGGCCAACGCGCCGGCAATGGAAATTGTGCGCATCCCGCGCTCCAAAAAATGCTCCAAATCTCCTCGGAAAGCAAAATCCATGGTGTAATAGATATCTGCACCTGGAATTAAAGGGAACATGGATACCACCAAATACGGAGTGGCCGGACACTTGCGGACCCGCGCCATGATCTCGGCATACAGGGAAATGGCAGCCGCGGCTAAAAAAACGCTGGTGACATTCGTCATGCCTAAAAAGCTGAACAAGCTGTACACCAGCCAACTCATCACAGAGCCAATCAGGCATAGAATCATGCCTCTGCCCTGAATGTTGAACAAAATACAAAAGCCGATGCTGCCGATAAACCCCGCCACGCATTGGAAGAACAGGTTGTATGTCACCATGGTGCTGGAACCCTCCAGAAAGCCCCACAGTGACCGGGACAGAGACAGGGCCGCGCCGGTCCCCACCACTAGAGCGATGGCCGTGATCAAAACCTGCACCAAGCGGTTCACGCCGGACATAGTGTCGCCGTAAATCACATCCCGGACGCTATAGATAAACAGCAGACCCGGAACCAGCAGCATAATCGTCCCGGTGATGGCGGCATCCACATTGTCCGCCAGCCCCAGGGCCGCCATGCCATAAACCAGAAAAGCCAGCACAAAGCCCGCGGACACGGTTTTAAAGAAGACGTTGGTGCGCAGGCTGCTCATCAGCGTCAGCCACAGGCCTGTGGCCACGCCGCACACCCCCGCGCAGAGGCAGTCTACCCAGGTACCCCCGAAAAACATGCAAAAACCTGCCGCACCCAGGAAATAAGCCAGCTGTAAAATGGGCATCCGGTACCCTCTGCCCCGCCGCACCTCGGTTCGCAGCACGTCCATGGCTTCCTCGGCATCGGGACGCTCCACGCAAAGGCGGCGGCAAATGGCGTTGTACCGCTCCACGCCGTCCAAATTGGTGGAGCTGTAGCCCGTGCGTCGCATGCGGGTCATGGGCTTGCCATCCTCGGTCTCCAGGCTTACAATCAGGCAGTTGGGAATGACAAAGGCCTCTCCCCGCACGCCATAGGCCTCCAACAGCCGGACGATGGACTCCTCCACCCGATAGGTCTCCGCTCCGCAGAGCTGAAGTTGGTATCCCAACTCCACGCTCAGCTCCAACAGCTCCTCATAATTCATCCCGTTTGCTCCTCGCTTCTCAACATCGAAGACAGTATAGCAGCAGCATAGGCAAATTACAAGCGGCAAGTTTTCCTTTTTTTGGGGTAAATTTCGCCGTTCTCTCCCGTCGCGCTCAGCCCGGTTGACCCAGGGCGGCGTTTTTCCCCCAGGCCGTCAAAACAGCGTCCAAAACGGCGCCCCGGAGCCCCCGCTCCTCCAAAATTCGCACGCCCTGAATGGTGCTGCCGCCAGGGGAGCACACGCTGTCTTTCACCTGACCGGGATGCAGGCCCGTCTTTTGCTGCAGCGCCGCGGTGCCGGCCAGGGTTTGTGCCGCATACGCCAGCGCCTTGGCCCGAGGCAGGCCGCAGGCCACGCCCCCGTCCGCCATGGCCTCCAGAAACAGGCTCACAAACGCCGGCCCGCAACCCGCCACGGCGCTGGCCGCGTCAATCTGGTCCTCCGGCAGCCGGTCCAGCAGCCCCGCGCCGGAGAGCGCAGCCGTTAGCTCCGCCTCCTGGGCCGGCTTCACCATGTCGTTGACTGCGTACAAAACCACGCCGGCACCCACAGCAACCGGTGTGTTGGGCATGATGCGCACCACAGGATAGGCGCCGCCGGCCGCGTCGGCCAGCTGGGCCAAGGTCCAGCCCGCCGCCATAGACACCAGGACCGCCGGTTCCCGGCGGTCCGCCAGCACGGGGGCCAGCTCCGCCAGGACGCCTCCCATAACCTGTGGCTTGACGCCCAGGAACAAATACCGACACCGGGCCGCCAGCTCCGCATTCCCGCCGATTCCGCAGCCCAGCTCCGTCGCTACCTTTCGCGCCGTTTCCGGGGTCCGGCTGCTCACCAACACCTCCCCAGGTCCTACCGCCGCTGTGACGGCGCGGGCCACCGCGGAGCCCATGTTACCCACGCCAAGAAAACCATATTTCACCGTTTTCATCCTCCTATCGTCTGGGAATTGCGATTAAACCAGGCGCACGCCTTGCATTTTTTCGGTAGCTCCGAAGCGCTGTTTACCCGTTTTCGCAGCTGGTTGTATCGCGCGCTTTTCCACAGCTCTAAAAAGCTGCCCTCCGACACAGACCCAACGCACGCCCCTGCATTGCAGCACAAATAGACATCCCCTGTATAACCCACCGTGGCGCTGACAAACGGCGCGTGGCATATCGTATGAATTAAAAAGTTGGACGCAGCCTGATAACGTCCATCCGCATAGACATAGTCCCCAACTCTGGTGGGATATAGGTCCAAAAACATTCCGTTGTCCTCGATGAACTGGTATGCCTTCTCTAACTCCCGGCATAACGCCTTGTTTTGATCCGGCGCAAATTCTTTCGGGGAGGTTACAATCCCGCAGCCGATCCGTCTGATTCCCAGATCACGGGCAAGCGTGCATATTTTCAAAATTTGATTTTGATTTTCTTGCTGGATGGAAATGTAAAACGAAGGGGATTGATGCGGGGGAAATTTGCCGTATGCCGCAGCGGCGCTTTGGGCGTTTTGCATGACGCGCTCAAAATCGGCGCCTCTGCGAATCGCCTCAAACGTAGTCTTATCGGCGCCGTCCACAGAAATCGTGACAAGAACCCCTTCCTGAACGAGAAAATTGATCATGCTCTTATTGAGAAGCATACCATTTGTGGAGATATCCACGGTACAATCCCGCCGCTTTTTTTGATTGACGTAGCGTACTCTCTGCCGAAACTCCCTAATTAAAAGTGGTTCGCCCCAATTGAACAGAGAATAGCTCCTGACAAACGGCGCGGTTTCGTCCACAAGCCTCTGAAACAGAGCCTCGTCCATGGTTCTTCCGCATATGGATTTTTTCTCTCTGCACATTTTGCACCACAAATTGCAGTCTTCCGTGAGGTCCAGGTAGAGCTTTTGGGGACAGAGCATACAATCCCCGCAATCCCCGTCCGCCTGCATAAGCTCATAGCTGTTGTTACAATAATATTTCATAACTTTACTCCTTTTTATTCTATACCAGGCATTTGAAGCAAAGTCATGTTCGGATCCTGCTGATTTTCTGCTCCATACAAGCGATCCGAATCAGACTTTGTATGGAGCTGAATCATTCACTGGCGGCAACACGACCATGGCAGCGCCTCCCGTTCCGAAAATGAAAGTTATTATAGCATAATTTACGTCAATTTTCCAGGTGGTCGTGAGCTTCTTTTGAGGAACTCGGCGGGATAGCGCAAACCAAACCTTGTATGGAACTTTTCCACGAAGCCCATGCAACGATAATTTATTATAAAGCAGGCTTGACTTTACGGCCTCGTTAAGTTATACTATTAACGACCCCGAAAAGTGAGGTGAGTGAATGGGGAATAAAAAAATGGGGCGTCCTACTGATAATCCGAAGGACATTTCGCTTAAAGTATGGCTTGATAAAGAAACAGACATAAAGTTGAATGAATGTGTCAATGATTTAGAAGTTTCAAAATCCGAAGTTATACGGCGCGGTGTTCATAAGGTGCATGACGACCTCAACAAAAAATGAAAGGAAGCGGCGCACTCCCACCAAGAGCAAGACGCCACTTCCCCCAGCCGGCATACGCCCGAAAGCAAATGCAGCATAAATATCCTATCATGTGCTGCCGTTATTTTCAAGCGTTACCGGAGAAATAATGAAAGGATTTCATAAAATGACATACTCCGTTATGCAAGACCTCTATTGGGGCAACCTTGTACCCTGGGAGCGCGGACGGCCGCAAGACCCGGGTTACGCGCCAATTACACAGAAAGCCAGCGAAATTAACGAGCATTTTAAAGATATTTTGTCACCAGAGGAATACAAGCGGTTTGAGGAAATGGAAGATTTAGAAACAGAGCGCAAAAATATGGAAGAAATACAGCTTTTTGAATACGCCTTTCGCATGGGCGTGTTGATGATGATTGACGTATTCAATTTTACGGAAAAAAGAATTGCAAACCGAAAAGAAGAATAACGCAAGGCGAAAAAGGATTGCCGCAAGGCAGTCCTTTTTCGCTTTGCCGCTTCGGGCAGGTTCCCTGACCAGGGCCGGAAGTACCAGCACAAGCAGTAATCAAAAGGAATTCGGCAGAGCATAAGCCTCAAAGGAGCTGTCTGGATCATGCTGTGATGGAGAATTTCTTTGCCTCCTCAAGCGCAAGCCGCTTTATCTACAAGCGTTTCAAGCCATAGGGCAGTTTAAAACAGAGTTAATCCAATATCCGGATTATCACAACAATAGACACTACAAGGCAAAGCGAAAGGGCTATCCGCCCGCCCTGCGCAGACAGAAAGCCCTTATGGCCGCTTAATTAAAATATTTATCCAACTTTTGGAGCCACTTCAGCATGCCGGCGTGGCCTGTCTTTGACAGCATTTTCCCGCAGGCCGCTCAGCGCACCGTTCCCAGGAAAAACAGGGCCAGGGTTCCGGGGCCGGAGTGGGAGCCGATCACGGGGCCCACATAGCTGATCACCACGTCCTTGGGGTGGTAGGTCGCCCGGATGGAATCCGCCAGGTACTCCGCATCCTGGATGCAGTCGCCGTGGCTGATAAAAATCACCTGATTGGCCGGGTCGATGCCGGTAGCGCCGATCTTCGCCGCCATGGCGTCGATGGAAGCCCGGCGCCCCCGCGCCTTGGACACGTTGATCAGATGCCCCTCGTTATCCACATGCAGTACCGGCTTGATTTTCAGCATGGTACCCATGACCGCGGTGGCAGCGGAAACCCGGCCGCCCCGCTTCAGGAACATCAAATCGTCCACCGTGAACCAGTGGCACAGATGCAGCCGGTTCTCCAATACGTATTCCGCCACCTGGTCCAAGCTCTTTCCCATCCGCTGCTGCTGGACCGCCAGGTAGACCAGCAGGCCCTGTCCCATAGAGGCACACAGGGTGTCCACCACCTGGATTTTCCGCTCCGGATACTGGGACACCAGCTCTGCCGCCGCGGTCACCGCTGAGGCGTAGGTGGCGCTGAGCCCAGAGGAAAAGGCCAGAATCAAAATATCCTCCCCGGCCTTCAGAATGGGACGCATGGCGGCGGCCCATTTTTCCGGGTTCACCGCCGTGGTGCTGGTATCCTCGCCGGCCCGCAGCGCCCGGTAAAACTCCTGAATTTTCAGTCTGTTCCCCTTCGCGCCGTCAAGCAGGTTCTCGTACTCTTTGCCCTTAAACTGGACGCTCAGGGGGACCGCCGTCACCCCCAACGCCGATGCCAGCGCCGCAGGCATATCACAAGACGAGTCGGTCAGGATTCGATAGGTTGTATTCATAACACAACGCCTCCACTTCTTTCCGCATGAATTGGTCGAAACGTCCCCTCTTTTAGGACTGGACATCTGCCTTTCTTATGATATAATAAAGCAACCGTTGCCAAATGTACAGGTCCGGCCTGCGTCTTGTGGGTCTACTTTCTGCTTTTTTGCCGTAGAGACGCCGTTTCGTGAACTCTACTGCCAGTAGAGTTCGGATCTTTTCGCGCCTTTATCCCATATTTCTCCTGCTTTTCCCGATTTTCTTCCTCTTGAATCACTGTGCAAAGGAGGCGCTCTGTTATTACCAAGCTGCTTTTACGCCTGTTTGTCCGGGACTACCAGCAGACGGAAAATCCCCGGGTGCGGACTGCCTGCGGCTTTCTGTCCGGGGTGGTTTGCCTGATTTGCAACCTCCTATTATTTGCCGGAAAGCTCCTGGTGGGCACCCTGTCCGGCTCTGTGTCCATCACGGCCGACGCCATCAATAACCTGTCGGACGCCTCCAGCTCCGTGGTGACCCTGGTGGGCTTTAAGATCGCGGGCAAGCCCGCAGACGAGGGCCATCCCTACGGACACGCCCGGGTTGAGTATCTGTCAGGCCTGGCCGTGGCGGCGCTCATTCTGCTCATCGGCGTGGAGCTGGTCAAAAGCTCCGTGGATAAAATTCTGCATCCCGCTCCGGTGGAGTTCTCCGCCGCCGTGATCGTGGTGCTGGTGCTGTCCATTCTGGTCAAGCTGTGGATGGCCCTGTTCAACCGAACCTTAGGCCGCCGGATCGGCTCCCCCGCCCTGGAGGCCACCGCCGCCGACAGCCGCAACGACGTCATCTCCACCGCCGCAGTATTGATAGCTGCGATTGTGGGCGCCCTCACCAAATGGAATATCGATGGATATATGGGCCTTTTGGTTGCTCTGTTCATCATATGGTCCGGGGTGGGAATCGCCCGGGATACCATCGACCCTCTGCTGGGGCAGCAGGCGGACCCCAAGCTGCGGCAGATCATAGCCAAGGAAATCTTCCAAAGCGACAAGGTGCTGGGATTTCATGACCTGATGGTCCATGATTACGGCCCCGGCCAGCGGTTTGCCACGGTTCATGTGGAGATGGACATGCGGGAGGACCCCATGGTGTGCCACGACATCATCGACGACATTGAACGGGACTGCATGGCCCGGCATAACATCCACCTGAGCATTCATTACGACCCCATCGTCACGGACGACGAGGAGCTCAACCATATGAAGGCCCTGATTTCGGAGCTGGTCCAGGGCATTGACCAAAGACTTTCCATTCACGACTTCCGCATGGTCCGCGGTCCCACCCACACCAACCTGATTTTCGACATGATTATCCCCTACGAGATGCAGAGCCGCCGCCTGGAGCTGAAGCAGCGGGTAGACGAGGCCGTTCGGCGGGAATCCGACCAGTATTTTACCGTCATCACCTTCGATGAGGAGGCGTTCAACCGGTCTGATAGACGGTCGAAATCCTGACCCCGCGCAACCGATTTCATCCTGAATAAATTAAGGAGTACCGCCCATGTTTCTGGAAATTTTGAAAGCGATTCTTTACGGCATTGTGGAGGGCATTACCGAATGGCTGCCCATCAGCTCCACCGGACATCTGATCCTGCTCAAGGAGCTGGTGCCTCTACAGGTATCGGACAGCTTCTGGACCATGTTCGAGGTGGTCATTCAATTGGGGGCCATTCTCGCGGTCATCGTGCTGTTCTTCCACAAGCTGAACCCCTTTGCCTCCGACAAGCCCACCCGAGAGCGGCGGCAGACCTGGGACCTGTGGGGCCGCGTGATTGTGGCGGTGCTGCCGGCGGCGGTCCTGGGCTTTCTTCTGGACGACTGGCTGAATGCCCATTTATACAATTACATCACCGTGGCCGTCACCCTGATTCTCTATGGCGTGGCCTTTGTGGTCCTGGAGCGCAGTCACCTGCGGAACGCCGGCACCATTCAGAAAACCTCCGGCATCACCTATCGCACTGCCCTGTACGTCGGTCTTTTTCAGTGTCTGTCCATGATTCCCGGCACCTCCCGCTCCGGCGCCACTATTTTGGGCGCCATGCTTCTGGGCCTGAGCCGGACCACGGCGGCGGAGTTCTCCTTCTTCCTGGCCATTCCCACCATGCTGGGCGCCAGCCTCCTGAAGGTGGTTAAATTCATCCAGGAAGGCGTGGGTATGACGGGCGCCGAGGCGGCCATTTTGCTGGTGGGCTGCGTCACCGCCTTCGTGGTGTCTCTCATCGCCATCCGGGGCCTGCTGAACTATGTGAAGAAGCACACCTTCTCCGCCTTCGGCGTGTATCGGATCGGCCTGGGCCTTTTGGTGCTGCTATATTTCCTTCTGGTTGGGCGGAACGCCTGAGCTCTCCCGATCCTTATTTTGTCGGATTCCGCTGGGTGCGGGCCGGCTCCCGCATTTTCTTTTCTGGTTTTCGCTCCAAACGCATAGAAACCGCCTCCTGTGGAGAAGATTTCCACAGGAGGCGATTGTTGTATGCCACGCAAATCCAAGAAGCGCCGGTTTCCCTGGCTGGGCGCAGCAGCGTCCGGGGCTGGCGCCGGCGCCGCCAACGGCCTGTTCGGAGCCGGCGGCGGCATGATTCTGGTCCCGGCGCTCCATCACCTGACCCCCATTGAGGAGGACAGTCTCTTTCCCACCTCCGTGGCCGTGATTTTCCCTCTGTGCCTGGTGTCTCTCACGGTCTACGGCATCCACGGCAACCTACCCTGGCAGCAGGCCTGGCCCTATCTCATTGGCAGCGCCCTGGGCGGTGGGGCCGCCGGTCTCTGGGGGCGGCGCATCCCCACGGTTTGGCTCCACCGGATCCTGGGGATTCTCATTCTGTGGGGAGGGATCAAGTCATTTTTCTAGAATCCGTACCCGCGGCCATTGTCGTGGGAACCCTGCTGGGATTTCTCTCCGGGCTGGGCATCGGCGGCGGCTCCCTTTTGGTCCTGTGGCTCACCGCGGTATTATCCATGGAGCAGAGGATGGCGCAGGGCATCAACCTGCTGTTCTTCCTGCCCGCCGCCCTGGTCTCCTGCCTGTTCCACTGGAAACACGGGCGGCTTCAGTGGTCCATCGCCCTGCCGGCCATGGCTGCCGGCGCCCTGGCCGCCGGCCTGTGCGCCTGGGCCGCGGTGGGACTGGATACCGAACTCCTGCGCAAGCTGTTCGGCGGGCTCTTGATTCTCACCGGACTCTGGGAGCTCTTCGGCCGTCACCGGCGGCGGTAGGCCAGGTACCCCTCCAGGATCAGGGCGGCGGCCACGGCGTCCACCGTGTTTTTTCTCCTTTTCCCATGATAATTGTGCTCCGACAGGATTTGGTGGGCCTCCACCGTGGTCCGCCGTTCATCCCAGAGCCGCACGGGTAGCCCCGTCTCCGCTTCCAGGCGGGCGGCAAACGCCCGGCACAGCTCCGCCCGGGGGCCTTCCGAACCGTCCATGTTCCGCGGCAATCCCAAAACCAGCTCCCCCACCCCATTCTCCTCCGCCAGGCGGCGGATCTCCAGAATAGTCTGTTCCGGCAAACGGCTGGCAATTACGGTGGTCGTCCCCACAAGGGAGCAAAGCAGGTCCGAAACGGCAATCCCTGTGCGGGCATCCCCGTAATCAATTGCCATAATTCTTTTCATGCTTGGACTCCTTCCGTTTCAGTGTGCGCAAGTACGCTTTTTGCTCTGGGGAAATCCGATAGGACTCCCGCATTTTCTGGATGGACTTGTTGTGGGTGAAGTCATCCAGCCGTCCGCTGCGCAGCATGGCCGCCGCCAAATCAAACTCCTGAGCCGCCAGCTCCGCCGTAACCCAGGCGGCGGCCATCTGCACATAGTACCGGTCGTCCCGCAGCTCCAGTACCAGCTCCGCCACCCGGTCCCGATAGGCGGGGACCAGAAAATAATCCAACAGCAGAATCAGGCCGAACCGGCGGGTATAGGTGGCCGGATTCTCCAGGCAAGTCCGGACAAAATCCCACAGCCGAGGCAGCTCCTCCTCCCGCACCTTTAGGGTTGGGGCGATGGAGTCCGTCAACGCCCAGCTGTCCAGACGGGGCAGCAGCGCCCAAATTGCTTCCAGCTTTTCCTCCAGAGGCGCCCGGGCGTAGGCGATGGTCAGCCCTGCCAGCAGGACTTCCTCGTAGTATACAGGCGGCTCCGACAGAGCCGCTTTCCAGTCCTCTCTGGCCGCCTGCCTGGCAAGCCGCCGCAACTGGGGCAGACGCACCCCCAAAATGGAATACGAAGTATCCGGCACCAGCTTTTGGTGAAAAGCCGCATACCCCTCCTCCGCCAAGGCCCGCAGCGCGGCCAAGTTCTCCTTGCCCATCATCTTTCCCTCATTTCTGTATGGTTCCTTCCCATTATACCGGAAATTTCTCAAAAAAGAAAGAAAAAAATCATTGACCTGGAAGATTGGTTGTGCTAGAATAGTTATACCTGTGAAAAGGGCTTTCTTTTTGTGCGCCCTTTTCCATCCCGGATGGCGGCCCAGTAGTTTCGCCGTCCCCTAAATCTTTCTAGCCGGGGTTCGACAGGGAGGCAAATTTTAAGGAGGTGCCGTTATGCGCGTCAAAGTTACCATGAGATGCTCCGAGTGCAAGCAGAGAAACTACAACACCATGAAAAACAAGAAGAATGACCCTGACCGTCTCGAGATGAAAAAATACTGCAGGTTCTGCAGAAAACACACCATCCACAACGAGACCAAGTGACGCACGGAAAGGGTGAAAACGATGGCTGAAACCAAAAAACAAAATTGGTTCGTAAGAACCTGGCATCGCATCTGCAAGTTCTTCCGCGAGCTGAAGAGCGAGCTCAAAAAGGTGGTATGGCCCACCTGGACGCAGGTCCTGAAAAACTCCCTGACGGTGGTGGTTTGCGTCCTCATCGTCGGCGTCTTCATCTGGATTTTTGACATCTCGGCCAAATACGGAATCCAGGCCCTGCTGAGCATAGGGCAGTAACCATGGCCGAAGCAGCAAAATGGTACGTGGTCCACACCTACTCCGGATATGAGAATACCGTGAAGGCCACCATTGAAAAGACCGTGGAGACCCGGCGTTTGCAGGATCAAATCCACACGGTCTCCATCCCTATGGAAACCGTCACGGAGGTCACGGAGTCCGGCGTCAGCAAGACCTATGACCGCAAGGTCTTTCCAGGCTACGTCCTGGTGAAAATGGTCATGACAGACGACAGCTGGTACGTAATTAAGAATGTCCGCGGCGTCACCGGGTTTGTGGGCTCCGGTACCAAACCCACCCCCCTCACCGAGGAGGAGGTCGCCCAGCTCGGGGTGGAAAAGCGGGAAATCGTGGTCAACTATGCGGTAGGGGACACCATCCGCATCAACGACGGTCCGCTCACCTCTTTCAACGGCGTGGTGGAGGCTCTGGACCTGGAGAAAAACAAAGTTCGCGTGGTCGTGTCTATGTTCGGCCGCGAAACCCCGGTTGAGCTGGAGCTTGACCAGGTGGAAGTCGTTTCCCAGTAACGCACCGGGCCGGAAAACCGGCCGGAACGTGGGAGGGGCTCACCGCCCCGACAAAAATGCGCTTGCGCATGAACCACATCTATTCAGGAGGTGCTTATCATGGCACAAAAAGTAACTGGTATTATAAAATTGCAGATCCCGGCAGCGAAGGCTACCGCCTCTCCTCCTGTGGGTCCCGCCCTGGGCCAGCACGGCGTGAACATCGCCGCCTTTATCAAGGAGTTCAATGCCCGCACCCAGGACCAGGCAGGCTTTAAGATTCCCGTGGTCATCACGGTCTACGCTGACCGCAGCTTCACCTTCGTCACCAAGACTCCCCCCACCCCCATGCTCATTATGAAGGCCATCGGGTTGGAGAAGGGCTCCGGCATCCCCAACAAGAATAAGGTTGGAACCATTACCCGGGCCCAGATTCGGGAGATCGCGGAGAAGAAGATGCCCGACCTGAACGCCGCCAGCCTGGAGGCTGCGGAGCGCCAGGTGGCCGGCACCTGCCGTTCCATGGGCGTCGTTGTGGCAGATTGAGTCTGCTTGCCGAGGTCATCGAGCGAATCCGCCTGACCTCAAAATGTGGGAGGATTATTCCGCATCACCACTTTTAAGGAGGATACTACATTGTTTAGAGGTAAAAAATATAAGGACAGCGCCAAGCAGATCGACCGCGCCGTCCAGTACGACCCCACTGACGCGCTGAGCCTGGTTGTAAAGACTGCTCCGGCTAAATTTGACGAGACTGTGGAAATCCACATTAAGCTGGGCGTGGACTCCCGGCACGCCGACCAGCAGGTCCGCGGCGCCGTGGTGCTGCCCAACGGTACCGGCAAGACCCGCCGGGTCTTGGTATTCGCCAAGGACGCCAAGGTGGACGAGGCCAAAGAAGCCGGTGCCGACTATGTAGGCGGCATGGAGCTGGTGGAGCGTATCACCAAGGAGAACTGGTTTGATTTCGACGTGGTCGTGGCCTCCCCGGACATGATGGGTATCGTGGGCCGGCTGGGTAAGCTTTTGGGCCCCAAGGGCCTCATGCCCTCCCCCAAAGCCGGCACTGTGACCCCCAATGTGGCCGCCGCCGTCAAGGAAATCAAGGCCGGTAAGGTGGAATACCGGTTGGACAAGACCAACATCATTCACTGCCCCATCGGAAAGGTCTCCTTCGGTCCTGAGAAGCTGCAGGAAAACATGGATACTCTGCTCAGCGCAGTAGTCAAAGCCAAGCCCGCCGCCGCCAAGGGCCAGTATATCCGCTCCTGCGTCGTCGCCTCCACCATGGGCCCCGGCGTGAAGGTCAGCACCGCAAAATATTAAGGATATCTGCAAACGCGCGCCTGCCCAGCAAGATGTGTTGCGCGTTTATAACCCGGTCCCCGCTGTAAAGCGAGGGCCGGGTTTTTTTGACCCAGATACACGAGGCGCCTGAGGGCGACCACGGGCGCCCCTACATAGCTCCATCGGAAGAAACCCTGTAGGGGCGAGCTGCGCTCGCCCGCGGGCGGCCACAGGCCGCCCCTACACCCCCCAGAATTGGACCGCACCATAAAATACAAAACCCAAACAGAAGCCCAGCGCCTGTGGGCTTCTGTTTGGAGAGGAGCAGTGACAAAGCGCACAAGAAACCCCACCCGTGCGGGTGGGGTTTTGCGGGCGCGCAGTCCTCTGCGACGAGGCGTGCTTCGCACACCCGCGGGCAGCCGCAGGCCGCCCCTACATAGCTCCATCGGAAGAAACCCTGTAGGGGCGAGCTGCGCTCGCCCGCGGGCGGCCACAGGCCGCCCCTACATTTTGGAATGACCACCCTGCGAAATGTCTTGTAATATCGGTTATTTCACTTGCTAAATTGATATACACCTGCTAGTATATAAGAAAACGGTACGAATGTGTTGAAAGGAGAGATTGCGATGCTTGCGATAAAAAACGGTCTGCGCGGCGTTTGGCGCAGTCCGGGCAAAGCCCTGCTGTTTTTCTTCCTAATCAGCATTTTGACAGCCCTGCTGGCCCTGGGCGGCTCCGTTTACGACGCGGTGGCTGGCTATCTGGCAGACTGTGATGACTATTACCGAACCATCGGCGTCCTGGAGTATATGGGGCAGGAATACCCAGACAGCGCTGTTTACGATCATAATCTGGAAACCGCTTTGCCGGGGCTGGATCAGCGCGCGCTGGCAGCTCTGCCCGGCGTACAGAGCTGGGAGCCCAGCCACACCGCCTTGGGTATCGTCCCGGGCTTTCAGCGGACCGATCCATACCTCTACGACAAAAACCAAGCCGTGTTGATCGTGGGTAACCTGTTTTGGGAAAAATCTCTAGGCGCATATCAAGGCGTCATTCTGGAGTACCTCAGCTCTTTTCAGGATAATGCAGGTAAGCTAATCTACATCAGCCCCGGCACGCTGGATGGGCAAACCCTGGAACAGGACACCACCTATGTGGTTACAGGGCGATATGTGCAGGGTATCAACTTCTCCATCTGGTTCATGCCGGAACCTGTGGCCTATCAGACGGAGACGGGCCGGCAAACACTGCCTGCCGCCGTGCCCCTGGAGGGCCCGGTGGAGGAAAACGCCTTATATCCCTGGTCGGTGGCCATGGCCAACCGAAACAACAGCCTTCGCGTCCAGATGACAAGGGACCTGGCCTCCTTCTATCCCTTTCAGCAGCAGGATCTGCTGTTGGCCCAAGGACGCATGCCGACCGCAGAGGAATACGCGCAGGGAGCAAAGGTCTGCCTGTTGTCGGAGGGTATCGTGCAAGCCATGGGGTTGGAGCTCGGAGACCCGGTGGACCTGCAGCTGTATGGAGCCATGGCCGGGAATCTGTACGATGCCTGTCTGCCTGGAAATGATGCCTGGGGGCAGGCACGCTATACGCTCGTGGGCGTCTTCAGTTCCTCGATAGACTACTGGGATTGGGCGTTTATCCCAGACAGCCCGGATTACCCCACGGCCCCCTGCCCCACCGGCTATACCGTGGGGCAGTTCCAGCTGAAAAACAGCATGGCGGACCAGTTCGACCAGGCAGCCCAGGACCTGCTCCCGCCGGGGTTCCGGCTGACGGTTTACGACCAGAGCTACAGCCTGCACGCCAAGCCCTATCTGGAGCTATTGGGGATTGCAAAGCTGTTCCTAGCCCTCTGTTGTCTGGTGATTGCAGCGGTTCTGGCCCTGTTCGGCTATCTGTTTGTCTACCGCCAGCGGGAAGCAGCGGAGCTCATGATCGCGCTGGGCAGTGGGAAAGGCCATGTTTACCGCTATTTTACCGCTGGCGCCGGGAGCATCGTCTTGCCCGCTGCCGCCTGCGGCGGGGTGATCAGTCTGGTTTTGCACCAGGTGGTCCTACAATTCATTGCCGATTTTGCGGCAAAATACCAGGCCCCGGACCTGCGATACTCCAACGCAAACCTCTCCATCGCCAAGGAGCTCGCGTTTGAACCGTCGCTTCAAGGCTGGATATTCGCTTTGGCGTGTGTTGTTCTTCTGGCCGCGGCGCTGGCGAGCTGTGCCTTGATGACAAGGTCCGTTCTCACGCGGAAAAAGCCCCGCCGCAAGTGCCGGGAACGGGCGCCCCGGCATTTGGGCCACAGCTCCCGTCTGCCTGGCAGCCCTCTAAAATACGCCGTGCTCTCTATCCGGCGCAGCGGGCTTCGTACCGCCTCCATCCTGCTGCTCTCCGCCGTGGTCGCCGTATTCCTGGGCCAGCTCGCCACCACCGGGGACGTCTATCGAAAGAAACTGGACGTGCTCTACGATAACACCACACTCCGAGGCAGCTGTATGGACTACCGAGGGCGAATTATCAATAATCTGTCTCTCAACCCTCAGTCCCTGCAAATTCTGTATGACGCGGATCTCTTCGACACGCTGGATATAACCAGCAGCACCATGCGTTATCGGCTGGCGGGGCTCCGGCAGGACCGAGAGGGCAAGGTACACCAAATCGACGCCGATCCGATTCCAGAGGATTTATTCGCCCAGCGCGTTCTGAGCGAGCAGTTCAAAAACGCGCCGCGCATCATCAGGACCAGCTCCCTGACTCATTCCCCGGATTTCTATTACAGCGAGGAGCCACAAATCACCTGGCTGGAGGGCTATGACGAGCGGTGCCTGCGTGGATGGGACCCCTCCATCTGTGTGATGTCCACCGATACACTCCAGGAAAACGGTCTCTTTTTGGGCGACATCATCCGTCTGCTCATCTGCTCCGGCACAGATTACTTTTATTGGGCAGACCTGTTAATTGTGGGCGGCTATACATCCCAGGCATACACCAACACCGTCTATTTGCCCCAGGGCTCCTACTTCAGTACAGATGGCGTCACCGTGCCCCGGGGTACTTTCCCCCGCTCCTCTGAAGAGGGCTGTCACGCCGGCAATGTCCCAGTTCAATTTCTGGATGGAACCACCGGGCCTGCGTTCTTCCTGGCCCGGGACGCACAGTCCCTCACCTGGGCCGACCAGCTATCCGAACTTTTTAGTTTTTCCTGGTCCGGCTTCATACAGCATTCCTGGGGTACGTACTGCCTGGTCTCTCACCGCCTCTGGGAGGAGTGGTCGCTGGACTGGGATTCCACCATTGACGTGACCAACGACGAGGGGCAGACGTTCTCCTATCAAATTGCCGCCGTGTTCCAGCCCCAAGCAGGCGATGGTGATCTTTACTGTCTCCCCTTACCGGAGGACCGGTATGATTACTATTATCCAAACCTTATGCCAAAGGGCAGCGACTTTGAACTGCTCCAACCCCTATCTGGTTTCAGCAGCGCCATCTTTACCCTATCTGACTCCAGATCGTTATCTCAGGTAAAGGACAAGCTGGAGGAGCTGCAAATGTCCACTCCACATCATGCGACTCGGAACCGTATTTTTGTGGTGTTGGAGGATAAGGACTTTACCAGCACCGTTCGCTCTCTGAACCGGCAGATTCAATATTTGGATGTGCAGTATCGATGCCTGTATGTGTTGACCGGCCTGATCGGTCTGGCCGCTGCTTTTCTGCTCTCCACCTCGCGGAAGCGAGAGGTGGCCGTGATGCGCAGCTTAGGGGCCTCCAGATTCCGCATTTGGGGCAGCTTCTTCTCCGAGCAGTTCCTGTTATCCGCGGGCGGCTGCGCTCTGGGTCTTTTCCTGTGGCTGGGCCTGGGGAACGCAGCTCCGCCCTTGCACTGGCAGCTCATGGGCGCGTTCCTGCTCTGCTGGTCCATAGGCGCAATCGCGGGCATCCTGACCCTGCTGGGCCGCCGTACCCTGGCTGCCCTCTCCGACCGGGAGTGACGCGGGGCCTGTTGCTTTCAAGGTCGCTTCTATGTGAACTGACTCCGCCCCCCTGTAAGGGCGAACTGCGCTCGCCCGCCGTTCCCCTATCAAACATCGTTACCCCAACAGAAGCCCAGC
>CATXTO010000012.1 GCA_958402445.1 uncultured Eubacteriales bacterium | reverse complement strand
GGGGCGACCCGTGGTCGCCCGCTGAAAAATTCCTCGGACCTGCTGGGTGGCGGGCGTGCAAAGCACGCCCCTACAGGCATTCGGCCCGGAGTCGGTGGAGGCGGAAACGACCTGTGGCCGTTCCGCAGGCGAGCACAGCCCAGCCTACCGGATATCTATCGACGGGCCTCGCTGTAGGGGCGACCCGTGGTCGCCCGCTGAAAAATTCCTCGGACCTGCTGGGTGGCGGGCGTGCAAAGCACGCCCCTACAGGCATTCGGCCCGGAGTCGGTGGAGGCGGGAATGGCCTGTGGTCATTCCGGGGCCATAGGGAGATCTCCCTGCTGTCCACTGGCAAAAATATTAAAAAAAGCCCGGACCCAATTGGGTCCGGGCGCTTTATGCTTCTGCGGATTCTCCCTGCCCTACGGTGATCTCCGTCAGCCGCAGGCCCGGGTTCCGCCGGCAGGTAAAGTCGATGGCCCAGAAGCTGGTGAATACCAGAAGGCTCCTGCCCTGATAGTCCTCCAAAAGCTCCGCGTCGGAGCCCAGGTTCAGGTCCTCCAGATTGCCGGAATATTCCTCAATTCGGCGCAGCTCCTCGTAGGGCAGCGTTTCCATGCGCAGCTGTACCCCGTACTCATTTTTCATCCGGTATTCGAATACGTCGAACTGCAGCGTGCCCACCACGCCCACAATGACCTCCTCCATGCCGGAGCCGGGCACCTTGAAAATCTGGATCGCGCCCTCTTGGGCGATTTGCTCCGTGCCCTTGACGAACTGCTTGCGTTTCATGGAATCCCGGGCGGAGACACGGGCAAAGTGCTCCGGGGCAAAGGTGGGAATGCCGGCGAAGCGGAACTTCTTTCCCGGCATGGTGATGGTATCTCCGATGGAGAAAATCCCCGGGTCAAACACGCCGATGATGTCTCCGGCGTAGGCCTCCTCCACAATCTCCCGCTCGGCGGCCATCAGCTGCTGGGGCTGGCTCAGGCGCAGCTTGCGGTTGCCCTGCACGTGGAACACCTCCGCCTCCCGCTGGTATTTTCCGGAGCAAATCCGCAGAAAGGCCAGACGGTCCCGGTGGGCCTTGTTCATATTGGCCTGAATTTTAAACACAAAGGCGGAGAAGCCGGGGTCAAATGCGTCGATTACGCCGCAATCCGCGGTTCTGGACAGAGGCGGCGGGGTCATCTGCAGAAAGGCCTCCAGGAAGGGCTCCACGCCGAAATTGGTCAGGGCGGAGCCGAAAAACACCGGACTCAGTTGTCCGGCCCGAACCTCCTGCAGGTCAAACTCCCGGCCCGCGCCCAGCAGCTCCACGTCGCCCGCCAGCTGCCGATGCTTTTCCGGGCCCAGAAGGTCGGAAACCAAGGGATCCTGCAAGTCCACCTGCCGCTGGTCCGCCCGGCTCTTCCCGGAGCCGCCGGAGAAAAACAGCAGACGCCTGCCCTGGCGGTCATAGACCCCCTGGAACTCCTTTCCGGAGCCGATGGGCCAATTCATGGCGTAGGTCTCTAGCCCTAGCTCCCGCTCCAGCTCATCCAGCAGGTCAAAGGGGTCCTTGGACTCCCGGTCCATTTTGTTAATAAACGTAAAAATGGGAATATGCCGCAGGGCGCAGACCTTGAAAAGCTTCCGTGTCTGGGCCTCCACGCCCTTGCTGCCGTCAATGACCATCACGGCGGAGTCCGCCGCCATGAGCGTGCGGTAGGTGTCCTCCGAAAAATCCTGGTGGCCCGGCGTATCCAAAATGTTGATGCAAAAGCCGTTATACTGAAATTGCAGCACCGAGGAGGTCACGGAAATGCCCCGCTGCTTTTCAATTTCCATCCAGTCGGACACGGCGGCCCGGCGGTTCTTCTTGCCCTTGACCACGCCGGCTTGGGCGATGGCCCCGCCGTAGAGCAGGAACTTCTCGGTCAGGGTGGTTTTACCGGCGTCCGGGTGGGAGATGATGGCAAAGGTACGCCGGCGGCGAATTTCTTCTTGTAAGGTTGACATGACGCAATCCCTCCGTTTTAAATTAGCAAACCGCGGAGGGCGCGTCAGGGCCAGTTGCTGTAAGCCATAAAAGCCTCCTACCGAAACATGATTTTTAAAACGAAACCAGTTTAGTTTACCACAAATTTCCCCGCTTTACAAGTGGTTCTTGCAATCCGGCGCGGGCTTTGCTATAATGGGAACAAATCCGGCGCACGGCGAGAAAGGACTTTGCCATGGACAAGAGCATGTTTGATTTTTTGGACGCGCTGCTGCAGGTGAGCTTTCTGGCCGGCGGTGTATACAGCCTTTTTACCGGCATTCAAATGGCTCGCTGGGACGGGCTCAAGGACAGCAAATTTATTTACCCCAACAACTGCAAGCCTGCCGACTGCACGGACCCGGCCGGGTTTCGCAGCTTCATCCGGCCCCGGCTTCTGCTGTTCGGCATCTTGTGCCTGGTGACCGCCGTGTGCTCCTTCTTCGCCTCGTTCGTGCCGGGAAGCCCAGGCTTTTTGGTGTGGGCGGCCTTTGGGCTGGGCGTGGGCGCGGTGGCGCTCTACGCCTCCGCCATTCGCCGGGCCTTCACCCGGTTTTGGTGAGCGCCACGGTGCGCAAGGGCGCCTTTAAAACCCAATTCCCCGGTGGTAGGACGTTCTACCGCCGGGGGATCTTTTCATCTCAATCGGGTTTTCCAGTGATCGCCCGCCGGGGCTTTACTCGTTTGAGCCCCAGCTTTCGGTGTATCGGGAGAAAACCGCTGCGATTTGTGGCATCAGGTCTCCAGCCGGATCCCGTTTTCCGCCATACACGGCGCCATTGCCCTGGATATAGTTAAAGCCAGGGTAATCCCGCCCGTCGCCGGGAAGGTAAAACTGGTACCTTACGTTCCCCAGGGTTAACACATGGGTTGGAACGTACTCCGCGTATTCCTCCTGCACCCACGCAGAATCCAGAAGCAGCTTGCACAAAGCGGCGGTATCCTCCGCAGACAGCAGGTGCGACTCCCCCCGGCCCTCATCCGCCGGGTCCCGCACCTCCAGCCTGCCGGGTGAGGACAGGGCTTCAATCATCTGCTTTAGGCGCAGCAGCACCATGGCGGTCTCCGCCCGGGTCGAGGTCCCCCGGGGCCGGAAGCTGCCGTTTTTATCGCCGACCAACAGCCCCAGCGCGTGCACGTAATCCACAGATTCCACGGCATATCCGGAGATTTGATCCTGATCTGGAAACGGCTCCCCAGCCGGCGGCGCAATCAGGATGCCCTCCTCTTTTTTCAGATACCGCTCCAGCATGCAAGCCATCTGTTCTCGGGTGAGACCAGCCATGGGCGCGAACGTAGTTTCGCTTGTCCCGCAGGTAATGCCCATATTGTCCGCCCACTTCACGGCCTGCTCATAATAGCACCCAGACGGCACATCCGCAAAGGAAGACTGCTCCGAAATGGGCGGGCTGCCCGCCAGCCGGTATAGGACCGTCACAAACATGGCGCGATTGAGCTTTACATTTGGGGAAAATCGACGCTCTCCCGTGCCGTTCATCAGGTTCTGTTCCGCCACAAAATCCACGGCTTCGCGATACCAGGCGTCCTGCGGTACATCTGTGAAGCGGCCCGCCGCATCGGCCGCCGGGATCGTGCCAATCAGCATCGCCCCCAGCAAAAGCACGGCAAACAGCCGGATTGCACCCTTTTTTTCCATAAAAACCCCTCCAAACTATGATCCCTGCTCAATAGTGGGTCTCAAAAATGATAAACCGGTCGGAACTCGGATAGCAGACCATATGCTGCTGCGGATGCCGCTTCAGAACCTCCTCGTAGGCATATTGATCAAGCTCCTCCAGGGAGATTCTGTCGTCTGAATTGGTGTCCGCCAAAAGCGCTGCAAAGCTCTGATTACCATAATCATAACCGCTGCCCAGGCACCAGTACTTTGTCGCGTTGGTGGAAGTCATATAGGAGGCCTCGTCTTTGCGGGAGGAGCACAGGACCTTGATCCTTTGACTGCCGCGTAGGTCGGCGCTCTCCACCGGCTCCGCCCCCGACTCCTCCCCCACCAGGGCGGCTACAAAGCCCGCGGCGTCAAACACATCCTCCTCCGGGAAGCCGGAGCACGTCCCGGAACCTCCTGTAGAAACAAAGGTCCCGGTGTTGCATCCGGAGATCAGCAGCACAAACGTCCCTTTATACTGATCGATCTGATCCCGCAGAAACTGCGGCGTCAGCGTGACCGGCGAACCGTCGAACAGCGCCAACCCCGCCGTACCCCCGTGACTGGCGCAGTACAGGTAGCAGATATCCAGAGGCTTCGCAGCGGAAAAAGCGGATTGCATGGCGGCGATGAATTGGACCTGGGTGATATTTTGCCCGCTCAGCGCCTCTGCCGCGCCATAATGCCGGAACAGCGTCTGCATGGCGGCGCCGCATTGTGCCACATACTCCATGTCCCTGGTGTTCACCACGGACAAACCGAACTTCCTCTGATATTTCTGATAAAACGTATAAATACTCTCCGCTACCGCTCCCCTGGTACAACCATCTCCGGGCTTCAAATCCAAATTCGTGATAAAGCCGTCCTGATAGGCCCAGCCAGCCGCCGGCCTTGCGTAATTGGAAAAGCCGCTCTTATAGGTCAGGGGCGAGGCGTCCAACGCGTCTATGTAGCCGCCTTGGATCGACGCCTCCCCGCTGGAATAGGCGCCATAACAGGCGAACCGGTACAAGAAGGTCAGTTCCTCCTGATGCGTGACGCCCCGTAAAGGCCGGAAGGTCCCATCCTCATAACCTGCGAGGATCCCTACCTCCGACGAGCAGGCCCACAAAACGGCGTCATAGTAAAACGCGCCTTCGGCGCAATCGGAAAATGCGGAGGTTGTGCCGCTGGGCTGCGGTTTGTTCAGCATCCTCCACAAAATGGTGACCAGCTGGCTGCGCGTCAAGGGGGACGCCGGCGAGAATTTTCCCTTCTCCGCACTTGTAACCGGCACAGTTCCGTCCATGACGCCGTGCTCATACAGATAGGTCGAGGCGCTGTAAAACGAATCGGAGGCGGAAACGTCCGTGTAATACCTGGATGGTGCGGAAGCGGCTCCGGCGGGCCTGGGCAGGATCACCGCCATCGCCGCCAGCACAAGCACCCTGCTGATCCATTTTTTCATTTGTTTTCCCTCTTTCCCAAAATGGTAAATCATGTGACCCGCTGTTCCCGCAAGCGCGCAGCCGCGGCCCTCTGCCTGCGCACCATGGGACCTGCCGCGTCCAGACCCGGTATGGCGACGTTCTTTGCCCAAAAGCCGGCGCCGTTTCCTCCAACCATTCTTTCCGCCGCAGTTTATTCTATTATTAAAATAGTACGTTTGCTTGCAGATGTCAAATTTATGGCGCAAGATTGTACACTTTACCCAATGCCTTTAGCTCCCCCAGCCCACAAGGGTTGGGGGAGACGCTTTTTCCCGCTGGCGGGGCGGACGCTCCCACCGCTGCCTCGCTGTGCCGGCGGGGCCGTCGGATTTCAGATCCCCTTCCCCGCATTCTCATCCACCGGAGACTGCAAGGATAAGATTTTGTCCGCCAGCAACTGATACAGCGCACCCGCCACCGCGGCGGTGATGACCAAATTGTTCACCGGGTATTCCTGCGCGCCCTTGGGGTCCAGCACAGGACCTGCGGCCTGGCGCACCTGTTCCACAAACAGCAAAGAAGCCGCCTGATACTGCCGGACAAAATCCCCATAAATCTGCCGGGCCTCCTCCAGGGTCAAATCCACGGGAAACACCCGCTGAATACTGGCCAGGCTCATGCTCCTTTTCAGACAGCAAATGACGATCAGATGCGCCAGGTGGAGCCGGCCGTACCGTTTCCGCACCGGGGCCGGCATCACCTTCAGCCGCACGTAGTTGTTCACGGAGCTGGAGGTGAGCACAGGTTCCGGGGCCGCGTCGTGCAAATCCACATACCGGCAGACCAGGGCCACCACCTGATCCATGTACAACTCCAAATCCGGCAGCTCCTCCCAGGCGGGAAGTCGGAATTCCCGCATGAAATTCTCCCAGCGGCGCAGCTTTGCCGCAACCAGCTTTGTATCATAGAGCATGGTTGGTCTCCTCTCTCTACCCTGGCCCTTGGGCCCGGCAAGCGTAAGCTTTTATTTATATCTTACCACGGCGCGCTTGCGCATGCAAGGAGCGCCTACCAAAGAGATTTCCAAAAAGTTCACAATTGGACCTTTACATACTCCGCCGAATTATATATACTAATATAAAACTCTAGACTCGGAGGCGTCTATATGAGCTTTACCCTTTTTTCTGATTCCGCCTGCAATCTGCCCCGGCGGCTGATCCAGGAATTTCAGGCCCACATCGTGCCGTTTTCCTACGAAATGGACGGCAGGCTTCAGCCCTGCCCCCTTTGCCCGGACGACTTTGACGGCCCGCAGTATTACCATTTTCTGCGGAACAGGGGCATGATCCGAACCTCTCTGATCCCAGCGGAGCAGTTTAGCGCCGCCTTCCGGCCTGTTCTGGAGTCCGGACAGGATGTTTTATACATCGGCCTGTCCTCCGGTATCAGCGGCACGGTGCCCTCGGCGCAGGCGGCTGCGGCACGCCTCGCGGAGGAATTTCCGAACCAAAAGATTTGTATTTTTGATTCTATGGGCGCGGGGCTGGGGATCGGCCTGCTGGTGGGCCGCGCCGCGGACTGCCGCGCCGCCGGCCTGAGCCTGCCGGAAACCATGGCCTCCCTGGAAGCGGACCGGACGAATCTTTGCGAATACTTTACGGTAGATGATTTGATGTTCCTCCGTCGGGGCGGACGGGTCTCCAGCGTGGCGGCGGCTTTGGGTACCATGCTGCAGCTCAAGCCTATGCTCCGGGGCGATGAAGCCGGCCGAATTTCCCTGTTCAACAAGGTCCGGGGCCGAAAACGGGCCGTGGAGTATCTGGCGGAGACCTACCGGAAAAAGGTCTGCCGTCCGGAGTCCCAGCGGATCTACCTCTCCCACGGCGACTGCCAGGCCGAGGCAGAGCAATTGGCGCAGATGGTTCAGGCCATCGCCCCGCCTCGGGAGCTCATCGTCTGCATGCACGAGCCGCTCACCGGCGCCCATGTGGGGCCTGGCATGCTGGCGCTGTTCTTTCTGGGAACCGGACGCTAAGGCTAGAGGCTCGGAGCAAATTCTATTATAATGTCCGCATCTAACGGACACGGCGCTGCAATTTGCGACGCTGTGTCCGTCTTCCTATGTCTGCCGGCTTCCAGACGGGCAAAAAATCTGAAAGAAAAACACTTGCAATTTCCAGAAATCTATGCTATGCTTCATAATGGGTATTTTTTCAAAGAAATTTATTTTATCTGCATTTCCGTTGAAAATGTGAAAAAAAATAAATTTATTGCAGGATTTCCGTTAAACGATACAAAAGTACCGATATAATCAATATTTTTGTATCGATTTCTACCTCGCCCTCGGGCATCCACGGAGAGCACACACCTGGGCTGTCGCCCCCGGCGCCGCCCCGATGCCTTTTGCCGTGGGTCCCTTTTGTATGAACTTTGTGGCATTTTCTATTTTTCGCCCGCATCGCAGAAAGGAAGTCATTTTTATGAGTATGACCGGTAAAAACAAAATCGTGATCATCGGCGCAGGAAACGTGGGGGAAGCCATCTGCTATACCCTCATGGTGCGGCGCCAGGCCAGTGAGATCGTCCTGGTGGACATCAACGAGGACCGCGCCGAGGGCAGCGCTCTGGACATCGTCCACGGAACCGCGTTTTTGCATCAGGTTCGGGTTTACAAGGGCGGATATGAGGCGTGCGCCGACGCGCAGATCATCATTGTGGCCGCGGGCGTTGCGCGGAAACCCGGGCAGACCCGGCTGGACCTGGCCAAAATCAACGTCTCCATCGCCCGGGATATCGCCCGGAATATTATGCAGTACGCCAAGGACCCCATCCTGGTGGTGGTGTCCAACCCGGTGGACGTGCTGACCTATGTAATGCAAAAGGAGACGGGACTGCCCGCCGGCCACGTAATCGGCTCCGGCACCTCTCTGGACACCGCCCGGTTCCGGCAAATGATCGGGGAGCACTGCGGTGTGGACGTGTCCAACGTCACCGCTTTCATCCTGGGTGAGCATGGGGACAGCCAGGTTCCCGTCTGGTCCAGCGCCACGGTGGCCGGCGAACCCTTAGATGAATTCTACCAAGCGGAAAAGGGCGGTTCGCTGGACCATGCCGCCATTGCCGAGCGGACGAGAACCGCTGGCGGCACCGTAATCAAGCTCAAGGGAGCCACCTTCTATGGGATTGCCATGTGTACCAGCCGCATTGTGGAGGCGATCTTGGAGGATGAGAACACGGTGCTGCCTGTGGCCCATGTGCTGGACGGCGCTTTCGGGGCGCTGCGGGACGTGGCCATCAGCCTGCCCTGCGTCCTTAACCGGCACGGCATCGTGCGGGTCGCCCGGCCTGTGATGAACGAGGCGGAGACCCAGGCCCTCATCCGCTCCGCCGAGACCTTGCGCAGCTTCATGACTCAGGCTCTGAAAGACTGAGCCGCCGCGTTGGCCTCGGTTTGGGCCCGACATGCAGCAACAAAATGTAGGGATGACCTATGGCCGCCCGCGGGCGTGCGCAGCACGCCCCTACAGGCTGTAACCCAATTCAGATGGTATAGGGAGCGGCCTGCGGTCGTTCCGCGCGGACTGCTTACCCGGACAAAACCTCAACAGGTGAACAAAAGCCGGGTAGTCACAAGGACAAATTGTGCCACCGCCCAACGAGGCAAACGGAATACGGAACAAAAACTACGCATGACCTTTTTAGGGTCATGCGTAGTTTTTTCATTGCACTAAAAAATAAGATCACTTCCCAAACCACTTCCGGTGTGGCATAGATGACCCCGCATTTGATCCGTGGCGTTCATTTTCATTTAGAGTTCAAGACGCTAACCGAGCCTTGCCAGGGGACCTTTCAACTTCACTCAACAAATTAGATGAAAGAAAAGCTGGGATAACTTGCTTGGTCGAGTTTCGTTCCGGATACAATTTTGACTTGACATTGTTGGTCTAATGGTGTTAAACTAACAATGGTCTAATTGAATTAGACCAGCAAGGTCCAACTATAAACGTGTTGCATTTCCCAGGCGTACCGCGGGAATTGCAGGATTGAACCGACTGTCCCCGTCGTGTTTTTTGCTATTACATCTCTTTTCATAGACGCATGCGTATCCAGAATATCCGTTTGCTCATCGCCGCTCCGCTCTTTCACAGCTTTGGGAAAGGAGAACCTATGGTTGCAGTGGTCACCGACATCCAGTATCGCATGGCTGTTCCGCTTATCCGGTCCCTGGCCCGTTCCGGCTGGCAGGTGATCGCGACCGAATACAGCGACGTACCCGGGCATGAATGCCTGGGCTTTGCTTCCAGGCACTGTTGGAAACGAGAGCGTATGTCCCGCCAAAACCCGGTGGACTGGTTGCTGGAGCTGCCGCAGCGCCTTGGGCTGAGCGCCGCCCCCGCCATCATTCCGGTGGGTGCCTTCACCATCGCGGCGCTCTCCCGTAGCCGGGAGCAGTGGTGGGGCAAACTGCGCACCCTGGTTCCCGCACCCGCCGTGCTGGACCTATGCAACGACACTGGATCGCTGCTAAAACAGGCGGAAAAAGCCGGGGTCCGCACCCCCCAAACCGCCGTCCGTTCACAATACGGCGCAACGGAGGTGTTGGCGGATGCCATGCCGCTCCCCGCCGTAATCAAATACCGGAAGGGCGAGCTGCTGGGGCTCAAGCCTGGGGAGCGCTACCGCATCGTGACCACCCGCGAGCAATTGATTCAGGAATACGACCGGATGCGTGCCGTGCAGGATGACCCGCTGGTCCAAGAATACATTGAGGGCGACGGCTATGGCGTAGGGCTGCTGGTGGATAAACAGGGAGGCGTCCGCGATTTAATCTGCCATCACCGTCTGCGTCAATATCCGGTTACAGGTGGCCCCTCTGCTTGCTGCGAGAGTCTGTGGGACCCGGACCTGGCCTCCGCCGCGTCTCGGCTGATGGCCGCCATTGGTTATACCGGCATTGGCATGGTGGAATTCAGAGGCAGGCCGGGCGATTATACGCTGATGGAAATCAATCCACGGTTTTGGGGCGCCTCTCCACTCATCGACGTGTGCGGATCTGGTTTTTATCAAAATGCAGCCAATCTGTTCCACGGGGCGCAGACCGCCCCCTTCAACGCGGACAAGCCAGACTATGACACAGGCAAAACCATGCGCTATTTCCCTCAAGATGTGCTGGCACGGATGGGCCTGGCCAGCGGAAGGGCAGCAAAGGCCGGACAAGCCCTGCGCGCTTTGCTGGATTTGAAAACCAAAGAGGGCCTGTTCCGGGCGTCCGATCCCATGCCCTTTTGGCGGTATATGCGTCACACACTAAGGAGGCGTTCATGAAACTTGACACCCATGTACATTCCCGCGCGTCCGACGACGGGAGCATGAGCATCGCTGCCATCGCCCGCTGGGCCTATTGCCGAGGGCTAACTGCCGTGGCGGTGTGCGACCACAACACCACGGCTGCATTTGCTGAGCTGGAGCGGCAAAACCGGGTGGGAGGCGGCGCGCTGCTTATCCGCGGCTGCGAATTCTCCACCGAAATCGGCCACGTGATCGGCCTTTTTGTCCCATTCGGCATCGAACACGCCATCCCAAGAGGGGCAAAGGGCTGTTATGACTCCGCCGACGTGCTGCGCGCCGTGCAGGAAGCGGGCGGACTGTGCATTTGGGCCCACCCTTGCAAAGGGCCCGGCGCGGATCGTGTGCGGGAGCTGGCGCCTCGCTTTGATCTGGTAGAGGGATACAATGGCCGCTCGGCCGTGACCCGCAAAGGTGATCTCAACGCGGCATTCCAACGGGAGGTTGAGGGGCTCGATGTGCGCCTGCTGGCAGCCAGCGATTCCCATCGGCGCGCCGAACTGGGCGCCACCTATACTGAATTTGACTGTCCCGCGCCATTAAACGGCTGGACGGAGCAAGCCGTACGGGACCTGCTGCTGCACACCCGGGGACAGATGAACGGCTCCCCTTCCTGGCCCTGGCACGAGGGGATGTCGCAGCTACAAAAGGCGCTGTGCGGTCGCTCGCTCTGCGAAGCCGCCAAGGCGCTGGCCAAAATTGGCTGGGGCGTGTGGGTCCGGTTCCGTCCGACGGCCGCATCAAATCAATCGAACGGGGGAAAGAAATGAGTCGTTTTCTGTTTCTATATGACGCGGCGCGCACGGCCAATAAACTGCGCAAGAAGTACAAAAAGGAGCGGGCGGGCAAGAGGCTGAGCCCGGTTCGCCGCATCGAGTTCGTACACCCCGTCCCCGGCCAAAGGGTGGTGTCCATGACATTTGACGACGGTCCCATGGCCATGGGGTGTAACCCACCCAAGGGCGGCAAGGGACTGACCGAGTACCTGCTGGGCGTGATGGCCAAATACGGAGCCCGGGGTACCTTCGACGTGGTGGGCTCCACGGCGGACAACTACCCCGATACCGAAGGGGCGCTGGGCTCCTTCAACTGGGGCGGCTGCAAATCCGACCACTACCCTATGTTTGGGTGGGACAAGCTGGCCGGCGCCATCGACTGCCCCCAGCTCATCCGCGCCATTCTGGACGCCGGCCATGAGATCTCCAACCACAGCTGTACCCATCATCTGTTCGGCCCCATGAACCTGGTCTACCGCCAGCGGCGATCCTTTGATACCATCGACCAGGTGGTGGGCGACCTGCGCAGGCTCCACGACCATCTGCAGCAGGAGTTCGGCTACACCATGCGCCTTTCCCGCCCGCCCCACTATATCGACGCCATCCCGGATGGGTTTAACGCATATGACGCCTATCAATTCATGGGGTATCAGTATATGGCGGCGGGGTTCGACGGCGGCGGGTGGAAAGCCAGCTGCGGCGACTATCAAAGGGACGTGGATGCGATGGTGCGCCCGCTGGAGCAGATGCTCCGTGAGAATCCCGACAGTCTCAACGGCCAGATCATCTCCCAGAAGGACGGCTTCAATATGTCCAGGCAGACGCCGGTGGCCGACGCGCTGGGGCGGCAGCTCGAGCTGCTGCAGCAATTCGGGTATCGCGTGGTCCCGGTCAGCGAGCTGATCGCCCTCAGCCCCTTTGAGGACTTGGACCCCGCCTGTCCCCAGATGGAGCACGTGCGCGCGCTGCTGGAGCTGGGTTGCGTCATCGGATATAAAAACAACAGTTTTCAGCCCCAGCGCCCGGTGACGGGAGAGGAAATCGCAGTGATGACCACCCCGCCCGCCGTCTTTCGACGCAACTTAGGCACGCCCAAAGCCTGCGACCCCTACCGCATGGCACAGGGGCATGGCGTCGAGGCGGGGCGCGGGGCGCTCAGTGGCCGCCAGATGATGGAACTCGCCGAAAAGCACCATGTGGAGCTCACCGAAACAGGCTTCCGCGACAAGCCGCGGGTGCCTCGTCTCGACGCCATGGAGCTGGTGCGCAGACTGGCGGAACAGAAACAAGCCAAATAAAAAACGTACTTCCGCTCCGGCACAGAAATTCCAAGCCGAATTGTCTGTTTAAACGGCTTGACAGATGCATCTAGATCCTGTTAAACTTATAGTAGTCTAACAGGATTAGTCTTATGCCTGATTTGGACGGGAGGTATGTTTGATGGAGCAATATAAACTGGGAGAGCGGGAGCAGCGATTCGCCGATTTGATTTGGCTGCATGCACCGGTCTCCTCGGGGGAGCTTGTAAAACTGTGCGAGAAGGAGCTAAACTGGAAGAAATCCACGACCTATACGATGCTCAAAAGGCTGTGCGACAGGGAACTCTTTCAAAATCAAGATGGAATTGTCAGTCCCTTGATGACCAAGGACGATTTTACAGCGGCACAGGGCGAGCAGTTTCTAAGTGAGACTTTCGGCGGCTCGCTGCCGCAGTTTTTTGCCGCATTCACCCGCAGGAACAGGCTAAGTGAAACAGAAATTCGTGAGCTTCAGCGGATTATTAATGCGCATAAGGAGGAATAGCAATGCTGGATCAAACCTTTTTACAGCTGCTTAATATGAGCTATACCGCAAGCTTTGCGATTCTTTTTATCCTTCTGGCAAGAATTGCGCTACAGAAAGCGCCCAAGCGTTTTTCTTATCTATTGTGGAGTGTTGCCCTGTTCCGCTTGATCTGTCCATGGTCTTTTGAGAGCTCTCTGAGCATGTTGGCCATTGCAGGAAAAACTGCGGATGAGGTCCGCCCTTTTCTCGAACAGTATGTGCCGCTGGAAACCGTCAGCGGCGGTGCCGTTCCAATTGGAACCGCCACAGTTTCTCCACATGCTCCCTATGGGGCGTTGGAACCGACGCCGCAGCATATTTTGACTGCCCTTTGGCTGATTGGAATTGTGGCATTGCTGGTTTTTAATCTTGTGGCGCTGCTTAGACTGAAAAAACGATTAGCTGACTCTGTACATGATACAGATAACATATATAGTTCGAAGAAACTCTCCACGCCGTTTGTCATGGGTGTGATTCGTCCAAAAATCTATTTGCCGGCGTTTCTTTCGGGACCGGAACGACAATACGTACTGTTGCACGAGCAAACCCATATCCGCCGGCTCGACCATATCATTAGGCTTGTGAGTTTTCTTGTCCTGTGTATCCATTGGTTCAATCCGCTGGTATGGGCGGCGTTTTTTCTCTCCGGAAAGGACATGGAAATGTCTTGCGATGAGGTGGTCATCCATAAACTGGGGAGCGGTGTAAAACAGAAATATTCCCTATCTATTCTCTCCCTGGCCACAGGCAGGCGTTTTGCGGGCAGTACTCTTTTGTCCTTCAGCCAGGGAGACGTAAAAGGTCGTATCAACAATGTGCTACACTATAAAAAGCCGGCCTTTTATGTGATTGCCGTTGGGCTTACCACGGTGGTTGCCCTATGTGCGGGACTGGCATTGAACCCTGTGTCTGCAAACGCACTGCCCTCTGCCCTGAAAACAATTTTTACACTCGACCAGAAAGACGGTTCTTATCAAATAGTGGAAAAATCAGTTCAGGATGCGAGCCTTTTATTCAGTTGCAGTAACACGTCGGTTCAACCGGAAGATGTGTTGACAGAAAAAATGGGCTTTCCGGTACATTTCCCTGATCTTTTGAACGGGAAATATGTCTGCGTCGCTACAGCGGAAGGCCTCGGTATTAAAAAACAGGTGAGCTTTGCAGCTTGGCAAGAGATCGTGCCAAATGCACAAAAAGCAATCTACGATGAGGCGGCATACCAAGACCTGAAGGAGTATGCGCCGTATCGATGTGTAACCGGATATTATGGGTATCATTTAAACACCCTAGGATTAATTTCAATCGACATTATGGCAAAAAAGGATTCGGTGCAACAGTATAACGCGATTGAGGAAACCAAAACAAAAGTAGGCGATAAAGATGCTAAGTGGCTCAAAACCATAAATCTGGATCCTACCGAAGACGCAGATGGTAAGTTTGATCTGTCTTCCGCCCCCAAAGGAGTGGTAGAGGGATATGTACTGATCTGGGATGCCGATGGCATCCAGTATGCACTGCAGTCTTGCAACAGACAACCGCAACTGTCCATGGACGACGCGGTAACATTAGCGGAATCTTTTATGGCGGGGCAGTAAGGAAAAAAGGCTTCCTTGCGACGACCCGCCTAACCATAGAAGGCTTTGTGCGCGATTTTGGTCAAGCGGCAGGAGGCGGTTGCCCGCGTGGCCGCAGAACACCTACTGAAAGCAAGCTGTGGCCCTACGGCAACGAAGGAAAAATCAAGCAAATCAAAACAGGCGGAAGCGTAACCATCTGGCACGCTTCCGCCTGTTTTTCTGTGGTTCAATGATCCCATATTCCCGCCAACAGCTCCTCACCGGAGATCTTCTTGTCCACATGCTCCCTGCGGGCCTGACTTGCCGGCCTTCGCCATACCTCGAACTGTTCCCGAGTTATATCATTGCCGCTGAACTCCTTGGCACACTTTCCGTCTGCCCGATGCCGGGGGGAATAGAACTTGCTATATTCGGTGATGTATTTTTGCAGGTATGTGCCGTCACCCACATCTTTGCCAAAGAATTTCTTTGGCTCACGAGAGAAGCTGTCTCAGTTGGAGGAGCGGATGGCACATTCGCAAAACGCGCTGCCTAACGCGGCGTAGTCCATTGAGAAAGCCAAGCGGCAGTTGCACATCCCCGTGCTGACGCCGGAAATCCCGAGGCTGTTTATTGAGCGGATTGCGATCGGGGAACAGGCTGCAAAGTATTCCCGCACTGCCGAGTGTCAGGATTTACTGTCGGGACATTGGGCGAATGGCCACGCCGGTGGAGCAGCCGGAGCCAAGCGCAGATATGCCGGTAGAACGAGAAGCCACCACAAACACAGACCCCGCCGCATAGCACGGGTAAGAGGCGGGCAGCCGAAACTGTCCACCCCATCACAGGGATTCCCCCGCGGTTCACTTTTATCCCTATGATACCCCGGCTGAGCTCGCCCCTATATTTTTTTCGCCCTACCTCTGCAGGGGCGACCTGTGGTCGCCGCTTGGACTTCCTGCCGGGACGGACCTTTTCAGATAAGCGCAGCTCGCCTCCATCAGTATTTATCCATCGAACGAATGGCGAGGTGCGCTGCGCACACCCCGCCATACTATCTTCCGGCCTGCCGCCGTTGGGCCCTACTCTCGATAAGCTGCGCCACGATGCTCACGGCAATTTCCTCCGGGGTCTGCGCCCCGATGGAAAGGCCCACCGGGCAGTGCACCGCCTCCAGCGCGGCGCCATCGCAGCCCGCCCGGCGCAGGGCGGCATAAACCGCATCCCGTTTGGCTCGGCTGCCCATCATCCCCAGATAGGCGGCGTTTTTCCCCAGGGCCCAGGCCAGCACCGTCTGATCCCACACATGGTCCCGGGTCACGATCACCAGGGAATCCTCCGGGCCCACCTGTAGACGGTCCAGGTCCTGAAACCCCTCTGTCACCCAGATCCTACAGCCGGGAAAGCGCGCTGGATTGGCAAACTCGGGGCGGTCGTCCACCACCACAACCTGAAACTCCACCCGCTGGGCCAGCCGGGCCGTCTCCAGGGAGACATGGCCGCCTCCAAACAGAACCAGCCGTCCTCCGCCTTGAATCGGGTCCGCCAAACAGTGCCAGCCCGGCAGGCTGCCGCCGTGCAGGTCTATTTGACTGGGCGACCCGGCAGCCAGGCGCTGCAGCGCCTGGTCCCCCTGCACCTGCCCCAGGACTCCCTGCCGGCTTCCCAGCAGGAGCTGAAAAGGGGGCGCTTCCGCCGCCTCCGCCAGAACATAGACAAACCAAGCCTGCCTGCCAGCCCGTTCCGCCTCCGCCGCCGCCTGAAAAACCGTCAGAGCCTGCGCCGTGGGGCAGACAGGGGCTATAAGCACCTGGCAGCGCCCACCGCACAGGGAACCGGAGACGCCGGGCTCGCCGCCGGAGAGCTGAAATTCCTCCAAATGGGGCCTCAGCCCCTTATCCCTGGCCAAGGCCAGGACCCGGGCCTCCAGGGCGCCGCCGCCCAGAGACCCACACTGGCCCTCCGGCAGCACCAGCATCCGAGCGCCCCGGCCCCGGGGCGCGGACCCCTGCCGGTCTGTGATGACGGTCCAGACGAAGCACCGCCCCGCCAGCAGGCAGGCCAGAGCCTGCGCGATTGGAGTATCCATAGCAAGTCTCCCTTCCCCAGACGCCGGGCTGGCGCTATCGCTCCTCCCGGAAATAAGCCAGGCCCAGGCCCGCCGGCGGCTGGTTCTCCCGTTTCCGGCGCATGGAGACAAAAATCAGCACCAGAATGGTCACCAGATACGGCAACATCTTAAAAATCTCCTGGGACCGGCGGGTCAGGCCCGGCAGATAGAAATACAGCCAGGACAGCGCGCCGAACAGGTACGCGCCCCAGATGGCGTTCAGGGACCGCCAGGTGGCGAAGATCACCAGGGCCACCGCCAGCCAGCCCAGCCGTTCGATGGAGCCGTCATTGGCCCAGGTGCCCATGGTGTAATCCATCACATAGTACAGCCCGCCCAGGCCGGAGATCCCGGCTCCCATGCAGGTGGCCAGGTATTTGTACCGGGTGACCGGGATGCCCGCCGCGTCGGCGGTGGCGGGATTCTCCCCCACGGCCCGCAGGTTCAGTCCCTTTCGGGACCGGCTCAGAAACAGGTGCAGCGCCACCGCCAGAACGATGGCCAGGTACATGAGGAAGCCATAGGAAAACAGCAGGTTCCCCACCACAGGAAGGCCCGACAGGCCCGGAAGCTTGGCCCGGAAGGCGGAGCTGGTCACGGACACGGAAATCTGTCCCACGCCGCCGGCCAGCTTGTTCAGACTGCCGCCGTAGAAGTTGGCGAAGCCGGAGCCGAAGATGGTCAGGGTCAAGCCTGTGACGTTTTGGTTGGCCCGCAGGGTGATGGTGAGGAAGCTGTACAAAAGGCCCCCCAGCGCCGCCGCCGCAAAGGCGCAGGCCAGGGCGATGAGCACGCACAAAAACGGATTGGGGTTCGCCGCGGCGCTCTCATAGAAAAACGTGCCCATAAGGCCGGCGATGCCCCCCAAGTACATGATGCCCGGGACGCCCAGGTTCAAATTTCCCGCCTTCTCCGTGAGAATCTCCCCCAGGGCGCCAAAGAGGATCACCGTGCCGAAGGTGACCGCGGCATGGATCAAGGCCATGAGCTGGGTCATACTGCACCCTCCTTCTTGCGCCGGCGGAATTTGACGCGGTATTGAATCAGGAACTCGCTGCCCAGGATGAAGAACAGAATAATGCTGGTGATGATCTTCGCCACATAGTCGTTGAGCTGGAACTGGGAGGCGATTTCCACCGCGCCCTTCTCCAAAAACACCAGCAAGAAGGAGATCAAGCCCATGACAAAGGTGTTGAAATTAGCCAGCCAGGCCACGATGATGGCGGTAAAGCCCTGACCCCCGGCGGTGGAGGTGGAGATGGTATGGGACGCGCCGGCCACGGCGATGAATCCGGCCAGGCCGCAAATAGCCCCGGACAGGGCCATGGTCCTGATATACACCCTGCCCACCTGAATGCCGGCGTACCGGGCGGTGTTCTCCGAGTTCCCCACCACGGCGATCTCATAGCCCTGCTTGGTGTATTTGAGATACAGGAACATAAACACCGCCACGGCCACAACCAAAATCACCGTAATCCAATAGGTCTTTCCGGCGCCCAGGGTGGGAAACCAGCCAATTTTGGTCTGCTGGTTGATCACGCCCACGGTATTGGAGCCCTTGGGCTTCTCCCACAGCGCCACAAAATAGGAGGTAAACTGAATCGCAATATAATTCATCATGAGGGTGAACAGGGTCTCGTTGGTATTCCACCGGGCCTTGCACACCGCGGGCAGGATCCCCCACAGGGCCCCGCACAAAAGGCTCCCGGCGGCCATGCACAGAAACAGCGCTCCCGTGGGAACCCGGCCACTGAGGTAAATCATACAGGCGGCGGTGGCAATGCCCCCCGCCAGCACCTGCCCCTCCGCGCCGATATTCCAAAAGCGCATTTTAAACGCAGGCGCCAGGCCCACGCCGATGCACAGAAGCATCATGCAGTCCCGGATGGTGGCCCAGAGCCGGGTGTTGGTCTGGAAGGTGCCCTGGAACATGGCTATGTAGACCTTCACCGGGTTCATTTTGGTGATGCCGAAGATCACGAAGCCGCAGACCACCAGGGCCGCCAGGATCGCGCCTGCCCGCACGCCCCAGGCCAGAGGCCGGGGTGCGGCGGAGCGCTTGGAAATACGCAGCAGGGGCTCCCGCCCCTCGGTCCTCGCCCCTGTCATGGCTGGTTCCCCCTTTCCACCCGGGTCATCAATAGACCCACCTCCTCCTTGGTTGTCCTCCTGCCGTCTACGATTCCGCTGACACGCCCGCCGCAGAGCACTAAGATGCGGTCGCACAACTCCAGCAGTACGTCCAGATCCTCGCCCACGTAAAGCACGGCCACGCCGTTCTGCTTCTGCTGGGTGAGCAGGCGGTAAATGGTATAGGAGGTGTTAATGTCCAGGCCCCGGACCGCGTAGGCGGTCATGAGCACCGAGGGATTGGAGGCAATCTCCCGGCCCACCAGCACCTTCTGCACGTTTCCACCGGAGAGCTTCCGCACCGGCGTGGTGAGGCCCGGCGTGCTCACCTCCAGCTCCTGCACCACCTGCTGCGCCAGATCTCTGGGGGTTTTCCGGTCTGTAAACACCCATCGGCCCCGCCGGTAGCTGCGCAGCAGCATGTTGTTTGTAATATCCATATTGCCCACCAGGCCCATGCCCAGCCTGTCCTCCGGCACGAAGGACAGAGACACTCCGGCCCGGCGGATTTCCAGAGGATTCATGCCCACCAGAGAGCGCCGCTTGCCCTCCGGGTCCGTATACAGAATCTGGCTGCCTGGCTCCACCGGGTGAAGGCCGGCGATGGCCTCCAGCAGCTCCTTCTGCCCGCAGCCGGAGATGCCGGCCACGCCCAAAATCTCGCCTCCATAGGCGGTGAAGGACACGTCCTCCAGCTTGTTCACGCCGTCTGGAGACCGGACGGTCAGGTGCTCCACCCGCAGGCGCTCCGCCATGTCCCGGGGCTCTGGCCGGTCGATGTTCAGGGTCACGCTGCGGCCGACCATCATCTCCGTGAGCCTCTGGGGATTGGTCCGTTCCGTGGGCACGTCTCCGATGAATTTCCCCCGGCGCAGCACCGCCACCCGGTCCGAAACCTCCATAACCTCGTGGAGCTTGTGGGTGATGATGACCACGGCCTTTCCGTCCTGCTGCATATTCCGCATGACTTGAAAAAGCCGCTGGGTCTCCTGGGGGGTGAGCACGGCGGTGGGCTCGTCCAAAATCAGGATGCCGGCGCCCCGATACAGCACCTTGACGATCTCTACGGTCTGCTTCTGGGAGACGGTCATCTCGTAAACCTTTTGGTTGGGGTCGATGGAAAAGCCGTAGCGCCGGCTGATCTCCTGGACCCTTTCGTTGATGGCCCGCCGGTCCAGGCTGGCGCCGCCGGGCAGGCCCAATACGATGTTCTCCGCCGCGGTAAACACGTCTACCAGCTTGAAATGCTGGTGAATCATGCCGATGCCGCAGGCAAAGGCGTCCTTGGGGTCCCGGATGGCGACCTCCCGCCCATCCACCAGAATCTGTCCCTGGTCCGGATAGTAGATGCCGGAAATCATATTCATGAGGGTGGTCTTGCCGCTGCCGTTTTCTCCCAGCAGGGAGAGAATCTCGCCGCGGTACAGGGTCAGGCTGATGTCGTCGTTGGCGACGACAGTGCCGAACCGCTTGGTGATGTGCCGGAGCTCAATGGCCGGAAGCTGGGATTTTGCGTTTTTTTCAGTCTCCAAGCAGGTCATCCTTTCTGTCGGTGATTCGCGGGGATCTGGCATTGCGCAGAAACTATATCACACAGAAAGCGGCCCAGGGCGCCGCCCTCCACGCACACAATTTGACGGCCCCAGGCGCAGTCCATGCACTACCTTTCCAGGAACCTAATTGGGGTAACAAAACCGTTCTTTTCTTCCCATTATACCATAGATAAGAAGCATTGTAAATTCTAAAACAGCCTGGGATTGACGCCATTGCCGGGATGTCCGTCAATTGCTGTAAGGTGTGGAGGAGAGGGAGAATCGGAGGACGTAGGGGCGGCCTTTGGCCGCCTGCGGGCGAGCGCAGCTCGCCTGTAGGGGCGATATGTGGTCGCCCGCTAGGGGAATCCTCCGGCCTTGTAGGGTTTGACAGGCCGGCGCAGCGCGCCCCGACAGAAGTCATTCGGCGGTTTCGCTGTAGGGGCGGCCTGTGGCCGCCCGCTAGGGGAATCCTCCGACCTTATGGGGTTTGGCGGGCCGGCGCAGCGCGCCCCGACAGGAGTCTTATCGGCGGTTTCGCTGTAGGGGCGGCCTGTGGCCGCCCGCTAGGGGAATCCTCCGGCCTTATGGGGTTTGGCGGGCCGGCGCAGCGCGCCCCGACAGAAGTCTATCCGCGGTTCCGCTGTAGGGGCGGCCTGTGGTCGCCCGCTAGGGGAATCCTCCGGCCTTGTAGGGTTTGACAGGCCGGCGCAGCGCGCCCCGACAGAAGTCATTCGGCGGTTCCGCTGTAGGGGCGGCCTGTGGCCGCCCGCTAGGGGAATCCTCCGGCCTTATGGGGTTTGGCGGGCCGGCGCAGCGCGCCCCGACAGGAGTCTATCCGCGGTTCCGCTGTAGGGGCGACCTGTGGTCGCCCGCTAGGGGAATTCTAAGGCCTTGTGGGGTTTGGCGGGCGAGCGCAGCTCTCCCCTACGTTGCCGGCAAGAACCATTCCCGTATGTCCAAGTAGCTGCGACAAAAAGCCCACGCTTTTAAGCGTGGGCTTTTTAACAAGCTCAGGAGGGATGCGCAGCGGCCGGGGCCTGCTCCTGCCAGTCCGCTGGATAGGTCACATACAAAAACCGGGCCCGGTCTGGAACGGAGAACTGAATTTGACTGCCCTTGGGAATCAGGATGGCCTGTCCGGGGCCTGCGGTGACGGAGCCGCTATGGGATATGATGGTGAGCTGGCCCTCAATGATATAATCCAGCTCATCGTAGGTCAAATGCCAGGGGAAGGTGGTTTTTTCCATCTCCATGATGCCGGCCCCCAGCCGGGGGCTCTGGGCCAGGGTAAACAGGTCCCGGGTAAAAACCCGGTCCCCGGGCCGGCCCGTATCCAGCCGGTCCGCCTGGCTGGTGCGGACCGTCGGCAGGTCCGCCAGCAGCACCTGGGGCGCGCCCAACTGCTCCATGAGGATTTCCCGAACCGCCTGCTCAAGCTCGCTTCTGTTCACGCTTTTTCCCTCCTGTCAGCAGCATAGCCACGATGATTGCGGTGACGCCTCCCACCAGCTTGCCCACGATCACGGGGACCAGCATCTCGGGAGCGTAGCCCGCAGTGAAGCCCAGATGGTCTCCGAACACAAAAGCGGCGGAGACTGCGAAGGCCACGTTGATGATCTTGCCCCGGTCGTCCATATCCTTGACCATGCCGAACATGGCGATGGAGTTGGCAAGGCTGGCGATAAGGCCCGCCGCCGCGGTGTCGTTCATCCCCATGAGGCTCCCCAGCTTCATCAGGGGCTTGCGGAAGACCTTGGTGATCACCCACACCAGGGGGAACGCCCCGGCCAGCACGATGGCGATGTCGCCTACGATGCCCAGGCCCTCGGTGATGGGAGCCATGCCGGGGATCAGGACCCACCCCGTCAGGGCCTCCACAATAGCGGCGCCCAGCCCCACGGTGATGATCGCAATGATGATTTTGCCGAATACGGAGAAGCCCTTGATCATCCCCCGCTCCAGCTTCCACAGGCCCAAAGCGATGAGCAGGGCGATCAGGGCGATGGGAATCAGATTCCGCAGAACCATCAAGATGGGATAGCCCGCCACCAGGCCGCCCACCAGCACGCCGATGGGAATGGTGACGATGCCGGCCAGCACGCCCTTGGCCAGGGCCGGCCGATCCTCAGGCCGCAGAATCCCCAAGGCCACGGGGATGGTGAAGACCACCGTGGCGCCCAGCATGGCGCCCACCAAAAGGCCGCCCAACTGGGCCGCCTCCGGACTGCCGGCCAGCTCCTGGGCCAGGGGCGCGCCGCCCATGTCGTTGGCCAGGATGGTGCCGGCGAACATGGCTGGGTCCGCGCCCAGGAACCGGTACACCGGCACGATGACCGGCCGCAGCAAATTTGCCAGCACCGGGGCCAGGCTGATGATACCCACCATGGACAAAGCCAGGGAGCCCAGGGCTAAAATTCCGTTTTCAAACTCCGGTCCCAGGCCCACCCGGTTGCCGAAAATCCGGTCCAGGGCGCCCAGCACCGCGAATACCGCCATGACGGCGATTAAAATTTCATGTGCGGACATGGCGCTCCTCCATTTGATCTAAAATTGCCACCACCGCCGTGTCCACCGGGCACTCCGGGCAATAGACCCGGGCGGTGGAGCCGGTGACCAGCAGTACCTGATCCCCGGTGCCCGCGCCCACAAAGTCCGCGGCGACCAGTCTCTTCTGATCCGTCTTTACGACCAAAAGGGTCTGACCGTTGAGGTTCCGGGCTTTTCTGGTGGCCCATACGGAGCCCGTGACGGTTCCGATTTCCATTGGCGTATCCTCCTCTGCTGTAAGGCGCCTCCAATCAGACGCGGTTGCGGTGTATGGGGTGGCAGTAAGCCGCTCCGTCTCTGCTTCTCTCCAAACCGAACCTGCTGGCGCTGGGCTTCGGTTTGGGCATCCATTTGTTCTTGGGACGTGGGGAACGGCCTGCGGTCGTTCTGGGAATCTGCGTTTCATTTTGCGGGGTTTGCGGGCGAGCGCAGCTCGCCCCTACAGGGTGCGGGGTAATTGAAAGGTTGTAGGGGCGGCCTGCGGTCGCCCGCGGGCGTGCGATGCACGCCCCTACATCGCCGGGTCTGTCTTTAACGGGGATTTTCCTCCAAAATTTCTCGGGCCAGGGGGCTCAGGACCGCGCCGGGGGGCGGCGAAGCGCCCTGGGCTCTGAGCCGCCGGGCCTCCTCCGCCGACACGAACCGCTTCCGGGCGCCCCCTTCGGTGAAGATCACGCCCCAGCTCTTGAGCTCCCGCTGGGCGGCGGTGAGCCGGGCCTGGAGGGTCCGGTTTTTCCCACTGCGCCCCGGCAGCCCCGGGGTGTACAGATACACGGGCAGCCCCTGGAGCAAGGCCTCCAGCACCCGCTCATCCCGGAAGCACAAGAGCTGCCCCGTCTTCAGGGAACCGATGACCACCGCCTCATAGGGCGGGGCTTCCACATACCGGTATCCCAGGTCCTCCGGCGGGGCCTGCCCCACCAGCAGAGCCGGCGGCAGGCGGGATTCCATGGCAGTCAGAATCCGGTCCGTCACCGCCTCCACCAGGCGATCATCCACCGACGATCATCCCGAAGTCCCCGCCTCGGAAGGCGCAGGCGTTGGCCTCGTCGAAGTCGATATGGGCCCGGGGCGCGAAGCTGGGGTCTACCCTTACCACCACGTCGTCAAAGACCAGAGGCCGGTCCGAGAACATCTTCAGCCCGACCACCTGCTTGTCCTTTAGCCCCCGCTGGGCCGCCTGGTCCGGGGGCATGTGGATGTGCCGCCGGGCCACGATGACCCCCTGCTCCAGGCGCAGCTCCCCCTTGGGCCCCCGGACGGTGATGCCAGGGGAGCCCTGCACGCTGCCGCTGAGCCGTACCGGGGGCTTGAGCCCCAGGGTCACGGCGTCGGTCAGGGAGATCTCCACCTGGCCCTCCCGCCGGGCCGGCCCCAGCACGGCCACCCGGGCGAAGCTGCCCTTGGGCCCGACGATCTCCACCCGCTCATTGCACACAAACTGCCCCGGCTGGGACAGGGGCCGCGCTTCGGTGAGACCGTGGCCGAAGAGGGTCAGCGCCTGGGCCTCGGTCAGATGCACATGGCGGCCGGAGGCCTCCACCTCCACAAACAGCCGGTCCGCCACCGCCGCGGCCAGGGCTCCAATTTTTTCTTCCATCGACTCACCCTTTCTTATACTGCCCCGCCGCCAGCTGAATCTCTTGAATCCACAGGAAGCTGCTGAGTCGGTTCAGGCCCTGCAGCAGATCCTCCCGGACGCACAGGCCGTTTTGGTCCCGGAAGGCGGCGTAGCAGCTGAGCTCCGTGGCCCGCACCATGGTGCGCGCCTTATTCACCGCCAAAAGCGTCCGGCTCTGGGTGTGGTCCGGCATAAAGTGGGGCTGATTATAGTAATTCTGGGGGTTGTGGCTCCGCTCCCGCAGGGCCTTGGCGTCCAGTCCCCCCAGCTTGGGAAATTGCAGAGGTTCATTGAGCACGTCGCACCGGATCATGAGTCGGACCAGCTCCAGGGCCTGGCCCAGCTCCCGGCACACCTGGCCGTAACCCTCGTCCTGGGCCTGGCGCTGGGCCAGCAGAATCTCCGCCTCCAGCATATCCACCCATCCCCGGAACACGATCCGGGGATGGTCCTTGGGCACCAGGACGTCGCCGTTCAAATGGGTCATGTGCTCCGGCTTCTCCTGAAACTCCGCGCCCTGCAGGGTCCTGTACACCTGGGGGCGGGCAGCGCTGGCCGGGAGGATCTCAATGTGATTGTCCCGGAGGAAATCCCGGGCTCCCGGGGTCAGCTGATCGCCCTGCCCCAGGTAAAACACGCGGCGGCCCTCCCGGTTTCGGAGATTGGCCCGAACCGCCGCCTCGGTATACAGGGCCACTTTTAAGCTTCCTCAGTCATGGGCAGGTCCCTGCCCTTGGGCAAAATGGCGGCCACTTCGGCGTGGGGTCTGGGAATCACGTGCACGGAGACCAGCTCGCCCACCTTTTCCGCGGCGGAAGCGCCGGCGTCCGTGGCCGCCTTCACGGCGCCCACGTCGCCTCGGACCATCACGGTCACCAGGCCGCCGCCCACCTGCTCCTTGCCGACCAACTGGACGTTGGCCGCCTTGACCATGGCGTCGGCCGCCTCTATGGCGCCCACCAGGCCCTTTGTCTCCACCATTCCCAATGCGTTCGTATTCGGCATGTCGTTTCTCGCTCCTTATAATAGTTTTTTCATAATCTCCGCCGCCAGGGCGTTGATCACAGTCTCGCTGACGGCCCCACTGGACCCGCGGGCCGCTACCGGGGCCTGTTCCGGCTCCCGGACGCCCCAGGCCACCCGCCGGATGTTGATCAGGTCCAGGGGCCCGATGTTGTTGGATGATGAGCTGCCGCCCACCGCGCCGCAGCCCAGGGTCAGAGCCGGGAACAGGTTGGTGGTGGCGCCGATGCCGCCCAGGGCCCCCGGCGTGTTCACCAGGAACCGGGACACCGGCACCTGGAGAGCGAACCTGCGAATCACCGCTTCGTCCTTGGCGTGCAGGATGAAGGTATGACCCGCGCCCTCGTGCTCCAGCACCTCAATGGACCGGGCCAGAACGGTGTCCTCGTTTTCCTCCACGAAATAGGCCAACACCGGGCACAGCTTTTCGTGAGAGTAGGGCCGGGTGGGGCCCGCCTGGGTCTCCCGGGCCATGAGGACCCGGGTATTGGCCGGCACTGTGAGCCCGGCCAACTGGGCCACCGCCGGAGCGCTGCGGCCCACCACCTTGGGATTCAGCCTGCCGTCCGGCCGGAAGAGGACCTTGGCCACCTGGCCGGCCTCCTGCTCGGACAGGAAATAGGCGCCCTGCCGCTTGCACTCCTGCTTGACCCGCTCGGCGTCGGCTCGCTCCACGATGATGCTCTGCTCCGAGGCGCACACCGTGCCGTAGTCAAAGGTCTTGGAGGCAAAGATGTCCGCCACCGCCTTGGAAATATCCGCCGAACGGTGGATATAGGCCGGCCCGTTTCCGGCGCCCACGCCGATGGCCGGCTTGCCGGAGGAGTAGGCGGCTCTTACCATGCCGGGGCCTCCGGTGGCCAGAATCAGCCGGACCTGGGGGCACTTCATAAGCTCGTCCACCGCCTCCATGGTGGGGGTGGTGAGGCAGCTCACCGCGCCCTTGGGGCAGCCGGCGGCCTCCGCCGCCCGGGCCACCACCTCCGTGGCCCGCAGGGTGCACTTGGCCGCTGCGGGGTGGGGGGAGAAAACGATGGCGCTGCCGGCCTTCAGGGCGATCATGGCCTTGTAGCAGACCGTGGAGGTGGGGTTGGTGGAGGGCACGATGCCCGCGATGACCCCAACGGGCACGCCCACGTCCCAGATTTTTTCCTGGGGATGCTCCTTCAAAATACCAACGGTTTTTAAATCCTTAATGGCCTCCCAGACCCGCAGGGAGGCGAAGCGGTTCTTCACCGCCTTATCGGCCTCGTTGCCGAAGCCGGTTTCCTGGCACGCCAGCCGGCCCAGCTCCAGGGCCTGGTCCGCAAAGGCCCGGCTCACGGCCTGCACGATGGCGTCCAGCTTTTCCTGGTCCATGCCCCGCAGCTGCAGCTGCGCCGCCTGGGCCGCCTGGGCCAGGGTCCGGGCCTCCTGCCGGGAGGCTAAATCCTTGTCCATATCGATTCCTCCTCGATGAAAATAGGCCCTATCGGGGCATCGCCGCAATCTCCTCCACCGCCTGGGCGAAGGCGTCGCAGGCCGCGCGGCAGGCGGACTGGGAGCCCGTGAGCAGGCCGCCGCCGAAGTTGGTCTCCGAGGGCGGGTTGTACAGTTTGGCCAGCCCCACGTCCGCGGCTTTCAGCGCCGCATCCAGGGCGGTCATGGCCTCCACCGGCGGGGCGATGAGATAGGCCAGGGCCTCTCCCTCCTGAACACCCGCCTCCTGGGACAGAAAGGTGCCGGTCCGGCTCACCGTGTGAGCCAGGTAGACCAAATCCTCCTGGGCCTCCGTGCCCCGGAACCCCAGGGTCCCCGACTCCAGGGCCGACAGTGCCGCCTGCATGCCGCTGCGGACCTCCGAGGGCGTGGGTCCGGCCAGAATACCGATGACCTCTCCGGCCAGGGGCGTGGAGGCGTTGGCGGCGCCGGCGTACAGGCTCCTGGCGTAACAGACCCGCACCGTGGAGGCCTTGGTGGCCTCGTCCAGGGCGATATAGGTGGCGTCATCGCAGTCCGTGGACAAAAGGCCCAGGCACCGCCAGTCCCCCTCCAGCCCCAGGCTTTGGCACAGCGCCGGGTCCGCGTTGGGCAGGTACTGCACCGCCAAAACCCGGACGGGAATCACCGGCCTCATGAGGCGTCCCCCCGCAGCAGGTCCACTCCGGAGGCCTTTTTCTCCAAAATGGTGTTCAAAAGCTGGGCGATGTGGGCGCCGGCCTCCACCGCCGGAGTGCCCTGCCGGTGAATGTTGGACACCACGGTGCGCTTGGACTCAGGGATTCCCGTATGGGGGTGGTAGGTGATATAAGCCGACATGGACTCCGCGGTCACCAGGCCTGGCCGCTCGCCCACCAGCATACAAACCACCTCGCATCCCGTCAGGTCTCCTACGAAATCCCCGGCGCCCACCCGGCAGAACTCCACATACAGGGTGGGTCCCAGGTCGATGCCGTAGGTCTTCAAACCCTGGCCGATGGCTTTGGCGCAGTCCATGGCGTTGGTCAGGATGGCGGCGGAGGACAGTCCGTCCCCGATGACCAGCTGGACCCGGGGCTTAGAGGGCAGAGATTTTTGGATGACGGCGCTGTTTTCCTGGTCGAACCGGCGGCCCAGATCCGGCCGGGTCAGATACTGCTCCCGGCTTTCACAACAGGTCTTCACGGGCACCAAGCCGTTTTGCTGGGCGAACTCAGGCCCGATCTCCGAGAACACGCTGTCCTGGGCTGCGGCGTGGTCCGCCCGGAAGCGCAGCATGGTGACGGTCTTATACCGGGGCCCCGCCCGGCCCACGCCCAGGCGGGCGGGGGTCTTGGCCTTCAGGGCCAGGAAGGCCGGTCCGTCGGCGGGGTTTTCCACCAGATACTGCTTGCGCAGGTCGATCTCCGAGATATCCGGCAGGCTCTCCCCCGTGTCGCAGGCCGTAGGGCCCTCCTGGGGGCCCGGGGTAGTGGGCTTGTACTCGCTGCCCTTCACCTGGGGCTCCTGCTGCTGGCAGGACAGCTCCCGGAGCATCTGGGCCACCAGAGTCTTCAATTCATCGTGATTCATGGTATTTCTCCCCTTTCCGGCCTAAAACAGCAGGCTCGAGCCGTCGCCGGCCTTGGCGGTCAGGCGGCCGTTTTGCACAAAGCCCATGGTCTCCAGCCAGGCCTGAAACGCGGGGATGGCCGTGAGGTGGAAGATCTCCCGCAGGGCGGCGGTCTCCCGGAAGCCGGTGGTCTGATAGTTGAGCATGATGTCGTCGCCGTGGGGAATGCCCATAAAGTAGTTGCAGCCCGCGGCGGTGAGCAGAGCGGCCAGGTTTTCAATGTCGTTCTGGTCCGCCTTCATGTGGTTGGTGTAGCAGGCGTCGCAGCCCATGGGGATGCCCGTGAGCTTGCCCATGAAATGGTCCTCCAGGCCCGCCCGGGTGACCTGGCGGGCGTCATAGAGGTACTCCGGGCCGATGAAGCCCACCACCGTGTTGACCAAAAACGGCTGGAACCGCTTGGCAAAACCGTAGCACCGGGCCTCCATGGTCACCTGATCCGTGCCGAAATGTGCGTCGGAGGAGAGCTCGGAGCCCTGGCCGGTCTCAAAGTACATGACGTTGGGTCCCTCGGCGGTACCCCGGCTCAAAGCCAGGGCCCGGGCGTCGGAGAGGGTTTGGGCGGTGAAGCCAAAGGCCTCGTTGCCCTTCTCGCTGCCCGCGATGGACTGGAAGATGAGGTCCGCCGGCGCGCCCGCCTCCACCGCGGCCATCTGGGTGGTCACGTGGGCCAGGACGCAGGTCTGGGTGGGGATTTGCCAGTGCTCCTTGATCTCCTGGAACCGGCGCAGCACCTGGCCCACCCGCTCGGCGGAGTCCGTCACCGGGTTCAGGCCGATCACCGCGTCCCCTGCCCCCAGCGTCAGGCCCTCCAGCACGGAGGCCGTGATGCCGTCGGGGTCGTCGGTGGTGTGGTTGGGCTGGAGCCGACAGGACAGCGTCCCCGGCAGGCCGATGGTGGTGTTGCAGTGGGCGGTGACGCGGATTTTGGAGGCCGCGTAGATGAGGTCCAGGTTGCTCATGAGCTTGGCCACCGCCGCCACCATCTCGGAGGTCAGGCCCCGGCTGAGCCGAGCAATGTCCGCGCCGGTGGTGTTCTCGCTGAGAATCCACTCCCGCAGGTCCGACACGGTCCAGCCCCGGATGCGTTGGTAGGTAGGCTCGTTCACATCGTCCTGGATGATGCGGGTCACCTCGTCCTGCTCATAGGGCACCGCCGGGTGCTCCCGCAGGTCCGACAGCAGGAGATTGGCCACCACCACCTTGGCGGCCACCCGCTCCTGGGCGGTCTCCGCGGCCAGGCCCGCCAGCTGGTCCCCGGTTTTGACCTCGTTGGCCTTGGCCAGGGCGTCTTTGACATCCCGGAAGACATAGGTCTTGCCGAGAAGCCTCGTTTTTAAAATCATGGCTCTCTTCCTTTCGGGCATATGCTCTCGCCGGGGACCCCGGCGGAATCGGAGAATCAGCCCCTTGCCGGCAGGCCGGTTCAGGACAGAATCAGGGTTTTGCGCACCACGGGGAACGCGAAGCCGCCGGAGAGCGGCGCGCCCACGTCTAAAAAGCTCCCGTCCTCCAGGCCCAGGCTGTCCAGGCATAAAAGCCCTGCGCCCCGGGGCAGCCGGGTGGTCAGGGCCTGGCCCAGGGCCTTGGCCATGTCGGTTCCCGTGACCACCACGGCGGGATGACCCGCCGCCGTCACAGGCTCCAGGCCCAGGGCCAGGGTATCGGCCAGGCCGGCCACGGCGTCATAACCTGGATTGGGCAGGCCCGGCATGGCCAGGGCAACAATCCCCCGGCCCTGAGCCTCCCCATAGCGGTCCAGCGCCTGCCGCAGCCGGTCCGCCAGCTGGGCTGCCGAGAGCTGCTGCTCCTCTTCCGACAGCGCTACCACAGGCAAATCCTGAAGAGGCAGCTCCACGTTCCTGCAAAACACGGTGGAGCCGGAGAGCTGGGTGCTGTGACAGCCTGCGCCGATGACCGTGGCCCGGATGGTCTCCTGGCCCAGGACATAGTCGCCCTGGCACAGCCGACTGTCCCGGATGGCCTTGCCCAGAAGGACGCCGATGTCTCCATAGACCAGCGGGTCCGAGGGGCTCTCCCGAATCAGGTCCGCCACGCCGCCGGAAAAGGACAGGGTCAAAGGCCCCTGGGGCAGGCTGGGAATCCGGTTGGTCAGCAGCTGCCCGGGAATCTCGCTCTGGGGCCGCAGGCCTGCGGCGGCCTCCAGGCAGGAAACCAGCAGCTGCGTCACGGGGGCCAGGTCCGCCTGGCCCGCCCGCTGTCCCGGGGTGAGGTCGGTGAGCCCCGCGAGCACCGGGGAGACGTACTGCACGACCCCTTCCGGACTGAGCTTCACCAGGCGGCCTCCCACATTCAGGCAGCCGGTCTGGGTGATGCGCCCCTCCTCAATGAGGGCCAGGTTGCTGGTGCCGCCGCCGATGTCCATATGGAGAACGGTTTTTCCGGTTTTTTCGCTGTAGCTGTCCGCCCCTGCGCCCCGGGCCGCCAGGACACTCTCCAAATCCGGCCCCGCCGTGGCCACTACGAAGTCGCCGGCAAAGTCCGACAGGCTTTCCAGCACCGCCCGGGCGTTTTCCTTCCGGGCGGTCTCTCCCGTGATGATGATGGCGCCTGTGGTCACGGAGTCCCGGGCGATGCCCGCCCGGTCATATTCCTGGGCCACGATGGCCCGGATCCCCTGGGCGTCCAGAACGGTGCTGGATTGCAGCGGCGTAAAGTGGATGGGACTGCGGTAGAGGATCTCCCGGTCCGCGATGGCCAGGTCCGGCACGGCAAAGGCGCCCGCCCGGTTCTCCACCGTGAGCCGGGAGAGCACCAACTGGGTGGTAGAGGTTCCCACGTCGATGCCCACGGAGCGCAGGACCTCACCCACGGCCCGCCACCTCCTCCAGCACACCTCGCAGCAGGCCCCGGTCCGGCTCTACGGGATTGGTCCGGCAGCAGGGGTCGGCCAGGGCCGCCTGCACAATGGGCTCCAGGTTCCGCCGCAGGTCCCCGGGGGACACGCCGGCCTCCGCCAGGGTTGCGGGCAGATGCAGCTCCCGGCGCAGACGAACCAGAGCGTTTTTGAGATTGCGCACGGCCATTAACTCCGCCGAGCCGCCCAGGCCCGCCTCCCGAGCCAAAGCCGCATAGCGGGAGCCGGCCTCGGGGGCATTGTAGCTCACCACCGCGGGCAACAGAATGGCGTTGAGCCGGCCATGGGGCACATGGAACTGGCCGCCCAGGCTGTGGGACAGGGCGTGGCAGATGCCCAGGCCCGCCTGAGAGAAGGCCATAGCCGCCATAGACGCGGCGTTGTGCACGGCCAGGCGCACGGAGGTATCCCCGGCAAAGGAGGCGGGCAGATTCGCGTAGGCGATGCGGAAGGAATCCCGGGCCAGGGCGTCGCTGATGGGACTGTGGTCCCGGCCCGCGATGGCCTCCAGGGCGTGGGACAAAATGTCGAAGCCCGCGTCGGCAATGAGGCTTTTGGGGAGCTGCTCCAGCAGGTCGCTGTCCAGAATGGCCAGGTCCGGCCGCAGCCTTTCGTCCACCAGGGGGTGCTTTACCCCGTCATGGGTCAAAATGGCAAAATCCGTCACCTCCGCCCCGGAGCCGGAGGTGGTGGGCACCGCGGCCAGACGGGCCTTGGTGTTGGAGAAGTAGACCATAGCCTTGGCGCAGTCCATGGGGCTGCCGCCCCCCAGGGCCACCACCAGGTCCGGGTCGAAGGCCTTGAGCCGGGCCGTCCCCCGGGCTGCCAGCTCCACGCTGGGGTCCGGCTCCACGCTGTCGAAAATCTCATACTCCGGCGCGGTCTGCCGGGCCAGGGATTCCGCCAGACCCTTCTGGGAAAAATACCGGTCTGTCACCAAAAAGACCCGACGGGCGCCCAGGTCCCGAAGGGCCTGGCTGGCGCCGGGACCGGAAATGAGTTTGGTCTTGCAGGAAAACGTCTGCATACATCCACCGCTTTCTGCTCTTTTCTGCCAGTAGTATTTCCCGGTCTTCCTAAAAAATGAGGGAATGGGTAAATTTTTTGAAACATGACGAAGAAATTGGGAAATACAGGAAACCCGTTGGCCACAGGGGAAATTTGGCCCACGTCCTGTAGGTATGACCACAGATCGTTCCATACAACCCCAAAATCAGGCCGCTCCCTGTAGGGGCGTGCTTTGCACGCCCGCCGTTCTCTTGTAGGGGCGTGCTTTGCACGCCCGCGGGCGACCACAGGTCGCCCCTACACCGCGCCGTCAATCCTCATCCCGTAGGGGCGAGCTGCGCTCGCCCGCCGCTGACGCAGGGCCTGTCCTGGGAACCGCGCCGTCTCAACCACGGCGGATTCCCCCGGCGGGCGACCACAGGTCGCCCCTACACCGCACCGCCAATCTTCATCCCGTAGGGGCGAGCTGTGCTCGCCCGCCGCTGACCCAGGGCCTGTCCTGGGAACCGCGCCGCCTCAACCACGGCGGATTCCCCCGGCGGGCGACCGCAGGCCGCCCCTACACCGCACCGTCAATCTTCATCCCGTAGGGGCGAGCTGCGCTCGCCCGCCGCTGACGCAGGGCCTGTCCTGGGAACCGCGCCGTCTCAACCACGGCGGGTTTCCCCGGCAGGTGGCCGCAGGCCGCCCCTACACCGCGCCGTCAATCCTCATCCCGTAGGGGCGAGCTGCGCTCGCCCGCCGTTGACGCAGGGCCTGTCCTGGGAACCGCGCCGCCTCAGCCACGGCGGATTCCCCCGGCGGGTGGCCGCAGGCCGCCCCTACACCGCGCCGTCAATCTTCATCCCGTAGGGGCGAGCTGTGCTCGCCCGTCGTTCTCCTGTAGGGGCGTGCTTTGCACGCCCGCCGTTCCCTTGTAGGGGCGTGCTTTGCACGCCCGCGGGCGACCACAGGTCGCCCCTACACCGCGCCGTCAATCTTCATCCCGTAGGGGCGAGCTGCGCTCGCCCGTCGTTCTCCTGTAGGGGCGTGCTTTGCACGCCCGCGGGCGGCCGCAGGCCGCCCCTACACCGCGCCGTCAATCCTCATCCCGTAGGGGCGAGCTGCGCTCGCCCGCCGCTGACGCAGGGCCTGTCCTGGGAACCGCGCCGCCTCAACCACGGCGGGTTCCCTCAGCGGGCGACCACAGGTCGCCCCTTTTATTCATAACCGAATATCGCAACCCAAACTGGCCGAAAAAGGCGCTGCGGCGGTTGACAGGACCGGCGAAATGTGAAAGAATAGGAGTAATTTTGAGGCGTTTGCCTCCGAAAGGTTGGATGGATATGCGTGAAGGCCGTCTAATATCCGGTATTTGCCCCCAGTGCGGGAATCTCCTGCAAATCCCCGCCGAGCTCCAGCAGTTTTCCTGCCTGTACTGCGGGACCCGGCTGGACCTGGAGGATCTGTTGCCGGAGGCCCCGGCAAACGCCCGGGCAACGGAGTTGCCCCCGGCGGAGGCCCAAGCCGCCTACGATTATGCGGCGGCCCATTTGCCGGAGTGCATCACGGGCTATTTAGGCTGCTTCCGCCATCTGACAAAAAAGGAGTTCGAGCCCTATTTCCGCCGCTACGTGGCGGAAAATCAGGAGGTCTTCCGTCAGCTGGACCGGGCCGCCGCCGGCCGTCCCCAAGAGCGGCAGGCGGTGCTGGAGGCGGCGGCGGACGGCTTTTTAACCCAGCTGGAGGCCTGGACTGTAAAAAACCGGCGGGTTCTCACCAGCCGGGACACCATGCTGGATGATGCAAAGTTCACCCTGTGCCTGGTGATGATCCCCGCCCTGCGGTCTCTGCGCCTGTCCATCGGAGAGGAATTTGCGCAGCTTCTGCGGGAGAAATGGCTGGAACGGTACCCCAAGAAGGTGTTTCAGCTCACCACCTACCAGGAGATCGCCCAGGGCTTCCAGCGCAAAAAGCTGTGCTTCATCACCACCGCCGTGTGCTCCTGTCTGGGCAAGCCCGACGACTGCGCCGAACTCACGGCCCTCCGGGCCTTCCGGGACGGCTATCTGTCTGCCTGCCCCGACGGCCCCGCCCTCATCCGCGTCTATTACGACCTGGCCCCCGCAGTCGTCACCGCCATTGACGTGGCGGACGACCCCAAGACCGTGTATCCTGCCATCTGGACCAAGTATCTGTCCCCCTGCCTCGATGCCCTGAACCGGGGCGAGCCCGGGCTCTGCAAGGACCTGTACACCGGCATGGTCCAGGACCTGTGCAGCAAATATCTGGGTAAATCTCTGCCGAGGGACCTGGTAGCGGTTGACTTCCAGCCGGTTCCCATGTAAAATAAAAAAGTCGAAAGACTCGTTTTCCCAATCAATCGAAAGACAGAGTATCCGTTTGGAGGAAAGAAACATGAAGAAAACAATCGCACTGCTCCTGGCCGCCGTGCTGGCCCTGGGCCTGCTGGCCGGCTGTAAAAAGGACGAAGGCGGCAAACCCGTCTCCAGCGGCGGCGACCTGGACCTGACGCCCTCCCTGCCCGTCACCGACGGGGACCTGGACACCAGTCCCTCCCTGCCCGCCAGCGACGGCGATCTCAGCACCCCCACGGACTACAGCGATGTAACCTTGGCGGTCGTGGTAGCCGGCACCTTCGGAGACCGCTCCTTCTACGACTCTTCCAAGGAGGGCGCGGACAAGCTGGTCTCTGATTACGGCATCGGCCTGAAAACCATTGAGTGCAACAACACGGACCACACCCAGCAGATACGCAACGCCGCGGACGCGGCCCAGATCGTGGCCCTGGTTGGCTGGGAATTCTATGACGTGGAGACCGTGGCCGCCGAATACCCGGACGTGCATTTCATCTGGATTGACAACGCCACGGAAAAGCCCGTTTCCAACGTGCTGAACATCACCTACGCCCAGAATGAGGGCTCCTTCCTGGCCGGGTACATCGCCGCGAAAATGAGCGAGTCCGGGGTCGTCGGCGCCGTGGGCGGCGAGGATTCGGACACCATCAACGACTTCATCGTGGGCTATACCCAGGGCGCCGAGTACGCCAACCCCGACGTAAAGGTGGAAACCATCTACTCCAACACCTACGACGATCCCGCCGTGGGCAAGGAGTGCGCCCTGACCCTTAGTGAAAAGGGAGCCGACGTGGTCTTCCAGATCGCTTCCAAGTGCGGCGACGGCGTGTTTGAGGCAGCCAAGGAAAAGGGCTTCTACGCCATCGGCGTGGATTCTGACCAAAAACACATCGCGGACGACGTGATTATCTGCTCTATGATGAAAGAGGTGGGCAACTCCATCTACCAGGCGGTCTCCGAGCACCTGACCGGCGACACGTCTCGGTGGGGGACCACTTGGGTGGCGGACATGGCCACGGGTTTCATCAAAATCGGCTATGGCGATGAAACCGCCAAACAGCAGGTGCCGGACGATTTGAAAAACGAGGTGGCGGACCTGGCCGCCAAGATCATTGCCGGCGAGATCACGGTGAACACCGCCCGGTAAGGCGCCGTTCCGGCGCAGAAGGATTTGCCTCGCGCAAACGCTGCGTTTGGCTGCAAGTGGGGGCCTGTTGCGGCATGCAACAGGCCCCTGTTTCATCCCCTGTGGGATGTAGCCCGCAAACCATTCCGCATCCCGTCCCTGCCGGGGCGTCATCCCTCCTATGTAGCCCATGGGCGGCCACAGGCCGCCTCTATGCCGCACCATCGATATTCATCCTGTAGGGGCGTGCTGTGCTCGCCCGCGGAACGGCCACAGGCCGTTCCTACATCCCGTAATCGATGGTTTTCCCAGCGGGCGACCAAAGGTCGCCCCTACATCCTGTAACCGATGGATGCCCCCAGCGGGCGGCCAAAGGTCGCCCCTACATCCTGTAACCGATGGATTTCCCCAGCGGGCGGCCACAGGCCGCCCCAACGTTTCCTTTTCATAATGAGCATTCTTGAAAATGGGAGGTGGCATTTTGCCGGAACCCGTGGTACAAATGGAACACATCAGCATGCAGTTTCCCGGCGTGCTGGCTAACGACGACGTGACCCTGGAAATCCAAAAAGGGGAGATCTTTGCCCTGGTAGGGGAAAACGGCGCGGGCAAGAGCACGCTGATGAACCTTCTTTACGGCATCCACACCCCCACAGGGGGCCGCCTGCGCATCAAGGGGCAAACGGTGTCCCATTTTAGCCCCAAAACCGCCATCGGCCTGGGGGTGGGCATGGTACACCAGCACTTCATGCTGGTGCCCTCCTTCACCGTGGCGCAAAACATCGTGCTGAGCCGAGAGCCCCGGCGCGCGGGGATTTTCTATGACCGCCGGGCCGCTACCGCGCAGGTACGAGAGCTCACCCAGGCGTACGGCCTGCGGGTGGACCCGGACGCCGTGGTCCGGGAGCTCAGCGTGGGCCTGCAGCAGCGGGTGGAGATTCTCAAAACCCTGTACCGGGGGGCGGACGTTCTCATTCTGGACGAGCCTACGGCGGTGCTGACCCCCCAGGAAACCGGGGAGCTCTTCGCTATTTTGCGGGACATGGTGCGGAAAAAGGACATGACCGTAATTCTCATCACGCACAAGCTATACGAGGTCATGGCCGTCTCCGACCGGGTGGGCGTCATGCGCCAGGGGCGTCTGGTCTTCGTGGAGGAAACGCAGCAGGTCAACGAGCGGCTTTTGGCCTCCAAGATGGTGGGCCGTGAGGTGCTGCACACGCCGTTTCCCAAGGGCGGAACCCCCGGGGCGCCGCTGGTCGCGATTCGGGACCTGGCGGTAGCGGACGACCGGGGGCTGCCCGCAGTACGGGGCGTCTGCCTGGAGGTTCGGGCCCACGAGGTCCTGGGCATCGCCGCCATCGAGGGCAACGGGCAGTCGGAGCTCCTGGAGGCCGTCACCGGCATGCGCAAGCCCCAGGGGGGGGACGTGCTGATCCAGGGACAATCCATCCGCGGCAGAACCCCGGGGCAAATCCGGACGCTGGGGCTGGCCCATGTTCCCGAGGACCGGCTGTTAACCGGCGTGTCCAGGCCTGCAGATATCAAAGACAACCTGCTCATGGGCAAGCACCGTCTGCCGGACTTTACCCTTATGGGCCTTCATCTTCGTCCAGGGCCCATCCGGCGCTACGCCCAGGACATATTCCAGCGCTACGACATCCGGGCTCCGGGCATCGACACCCCCGTGGGCAGCCTCTCCGGCGGCAATGTGCAGAAAGTGGTCATCGCCCGGGAGTTCTCTTTTGACACGCCAGTACTGGTGATCTCCCAGCCCACCCGGGGGGTGGACATTGGGGCCATGGAGTTCATCCACCGGCACATTATGGAAAAGCGGGACCAGGGCTGCGCCATTTTGCTGTGCTCGGCGGACCTGGACGAGCTGTTCCGGCTGTCGGACCGGATCATCACCTTGTACGAAGGACGCATCACCGGCGAGTTTCAGGCCGGTGACATCACAAAAGAGGAGCTGGGCTATTACATGACCGGCGACCGGCGGGAGGAGGCAAATCATGGCGGGGCCTGTTAAGCGGCGCAAGCGGGCGGACTGGAGCTATTTCCTGTCCTTGGCTCTGTCCGTGGCCTTAGCCCTGGGGGTGGGGGCCGCCATCATGAAGGTCGCGGGCTTCTCGCCCGCAGCCGCCTACCGGGAGCTCCTGCGGGGCGCCACGGGCTGCGACAGCCTGGGGGAATTTTTTACCGCGGCCTTCACCAAGCGGCAGTTTGGAAACACTCTGGAGTACACCATGGTCCTGGGCCTGACGGGCCTGGCCTGCGCCCTGGGCGCCCGGGTAGGCATTTTCAACGTGGGCGGCGAGGGCCAGCTCTACCTGGGCGCCATCGTCTCGGCCTATGTGGGGGCCCAGCTTTCTGGCTGCTCGGCCTGGCTGGTAATCCCCGCCGCGGCTCTGGGCGCTCTGGCTGTGGGAGGCTTTTACGCCTGGATTCCCGGCGTGTTGAAGGTAAAGCTGAAGGTCAACGAGGTCATCACCACCATCATGCTCAACTCCATCGCCATCTATTTGTGCGCATACCTCTCCAGCGGGCCCTGGAAGACCAGCCAGGGCAACCGGGTCTCCGGCACGGAAACCCTGGCGGCCCACCTCCGGTTTACTCCTCTGATTTCCGGCTCCTCCCTGACCACCGCCATCTTCGCCGCAGCGGTGGTTGCGCTGCTGGTTTGGTACGTCATGGGCAAGACCGCAAAGGGCTATGAGATGCGAATGATCGGCCAGAACAGCCGCTTCGCCTTTTTCTCCGGGCTCAAGGTGGACACCGTCACCATCTGGGCCATGGTCTGCTCCGGGGCCATGTGCGGCCTGGTGGGCATGTTCGAGGTCTACGGCCTCAAGGGCAGCTATCAGGACGGCATCAGCAACGAATTTTACTTTGACGGCCTGCTGGTTGCCATGATCATGCGCTACAATCCTGTGGGCATTGTGGCCATGAGCGTGCTCTTCGCCTTCCTGCGCATCGGCTCCATGGGCATGGAGCTCAACGCCGGGGTGCCCGGGGAGCTGTACCGCATCATTCAGTCCGTGATCATTTTCTTTATGGCGGCTGAGAGTGGCATCTCCGCGTCTCTCCGGGCCCGCCGCGCCAGGTCCAGGGCCCAGCGGGAGGCCGGCGCCCGATTGGAGGCTCAGCAAAATGGGTAATCTGTTTACAGTGGGTTTATTCCGGCAGATGTTCCGCAGCGCCACGCCCGTGGGCCTGGCGGCCATGGGCGGCCTGATGACGGAGCACGCGGGCATCATGAACATCGGCATGGACGGCATGATTCTCATGGGCTCCTTCACCGCCGTGGCCGTGAGCTGGGTCACGGGCTCAGCCTGGCTGGGCCTGCTGGCGGCGGTGCTGGGGGGCATTCTCACCGGGCTGTTCTTCGCCCTGTTTGTGGTGAAGTTCAAAAGCGACGAATTCATCATCGGCACGGCACTGAACATCTTCGCCGGGGGCCTGACGGTATTTCTCCTGCGGTCTTTGTTCCAGGTAAAGGGCACCTTCCAGGGCACGGCGGACCGGCCCGTGGTCGGCCTGCCCACGGTAGAGCTGCCCTTCCTGCGGCGCGTTCCCTTTCTGGGGCAGGTGCTGGACGAGAGCTCCCTGTTCATCTTCCTGACCTGGGGCCTGGTGCTTCTGATGTGGCTTCTCGTATACCGCACGCCCTGGGGGTTCTGGATCCGGGCCGCCGGAGAGCAGCCGGGAACCCTGCGCACCGCCGGCATCAGCCCCACCCGGATGCGGTGGCTGTCCTCGGTGCTGTGCGGCGCCTTCTGCGGTCTGGCCGGGGCGCAGCTGGCCCTGGGCAACGTAACCATGTTCTCCGAGGGCATGAGCAACAACCGGGGCTTTGTGGCCTTTGCCTGCGTGATCTTCGGCGGGGCCAATCCCGGGAAGGTCTATCTGGCCGCCCTGATGTTTGGCTTTTTCGACGCCCTGGGCTATCGGCTCCAGGACTACAACGTCAACGCCAACCTGACCTCCATGATCCCCTACGTCATCACCGTAGTCATGATGGTCTATGTGGTGGTCCGCAGCCAGCGCCGCCGGGCAAGACCCCTGACCCCGGCATAAAAATGCGCGGCGGATCTGCGTCCGCCGCGGGATATTGGGAGGTAATATGGAACCCATTCCCATTTGGATCGACTGCGACCCCGGGGTGGACGACGCGGTCGCCCTGCTCCTGGCCCGGCGGATGGAAACGATCTGTCTACGGGGCCTGTCCGCCGTGGCCGGGAACGTAGCCCTGGAGAAAACCTGCGCCAACTTGCTGAAGGTCCGGGCGCTCATGGGCTCGGACTGCCCCGTGTACGCCGGAGCGGCCCGGCCTCTGCGCCGGGCGCCCATCGACGCCAGCTTTTTTCATGGGCCGGACGGTCTGGGAGGCGTGACCCTGCCGGACCCCGGCCTGCCGCCGGAGCCGGCCCCTGCCTGGGAGGCGCTGTATCAGGCGGCCCGGCGGGAGCCTGGCCGCCTGCACCTCATCGCTCTGGGGCCTCTGACCAACGTGGCCACGGCCTTCGCCCTGCACTCGGACCTGCCGGGTCTGCTGGCCCGGGTCCTGCTCATGGGCGGCGCCGTCCAGGGCGGCAACCGGACGCCCTGGGCCGAGTTCAACGTCTACGCGGACCCAGAGGCGGCCCAGCAGGTCTTCTCCGCCCAAGTCCCTTTGGTGATGTGCGGCCTAGACGTGACCACCCGGGCCTACCTGACCCGGGAAGAGCTGGACAACCTATCGGCCTGCGGCGCGCCCCAAGTAATGGCGCTCCGGCAGATGCAGAACCGGGCGCTGGACCGGGTTTTGGCTGCGGGGGCTCCGGGCCTTGCCATGCACGATCCCTGTCCCGTGCTCTGCCTGGGCTACCCGGAGCTGTTTCAGGGGCGGTCCGCCCGGGTCCGGGTGTTGACGGAGGACGGGCCGCAATTGGGCCGGACCCTGGCGGATTTCGAGTCGGATTCACCCAATTGCATGGTTATCCTGGGGGTGGACCGGCCCGCCTTCGTGCAGGTCCTGACGGAGCACCTGGCCCGATATACCGGGTGATTCTGTGGTATTTTTGTCAAAATGGGCCAGGCGGTCAAAACCGCCTGGCCCATTTCCGTTGGGAACGACTCTACATGAGGAAATGTAGGGGCGACCTGTGGTCGCCCGTCTGCGCTGCTTCCCATGATGAAACTCCGACGGGTGAGCGCAGCTCGCCCCTATGGGTGCGTATCGATGGGCCGTTGTAGGGGCGACCTGGGGTCGCCCGTCTGCGCCGCTTTCCATGATGGAACTCCGACGGGCGAGCGCAGCTCGCCCCTACGGGTTGCGTATCGATGATCCGTTGTAGGGGCGACCTGGGGTCGCCCGTCTGCGCCGCTTTCCATGATAGAACTCCGATGGGCGAGCGCAGCTCGCCCCTACGGGATGCGTATCGATGATCCGTTGTAGGGGCGGCCTGGGGTCGCCCGTCTGCGCTGCTTCCCATGATGAAACTCCGACGGGCGAGCGCAGCTCGCCCCTACGGGATGCGTATCGATGGGCCGTTGTAGGGGCGACCTGGGGTCGCCCGTCTGCGCTGCTTTCCATGATGGAACTCCGACGGGCGAGCGCAGCTCGCCCCTACGGGATGCGTATCGATGGGCCGTTGTAGGGGCGACCTGGGGTCGCCCGTCTGCGCTGCTTTCCATGATGGAACTCCGACGGGCGAGCGCAGCTCGCCCCTACGGGTTGCGTATTGATGGGCCGTTGTAGGGGCGGCCTTTGGCCGCCATCCGCACCGTTTCCTTGCCCTCCGTTCCAAACCAAACCACTGCACCGGGCTTTGGTTTGAATATTGCTTTTCTCCTGAAATATTCCGATAACGTGATGTAGGGGCGTGCTTTGCACGCCCCTACGGATGTGGGTCCATTCGGCGGATGTTGTGGTGCCGTCTGTCGCGGCTGCTTCTTTAGCTCAGAGGGGAAAACCCGGCCAGCAGATAGTCCAGGCCTGCCTCGTCAGAGTAGCTCAGCGTCATATTGATCATGCGGTCGCCCATCCTCCTGCACAAAAGGGTCTGCTGCATGCTGGTTCCCGCTTCATCCCCGGCCTGCAGCTTGTAAGTGAGCTCCGTAAACTCCATGCCCGCCACCGTTCGCTTTGTCACATCCCCGAACTCAATGTCCGCAGACATGCTCTGCTGCAGTTGGGACTTACCCGCTTTCAAATATTGCTCCTCGCTCAAAGCAATTACCATCTTCTCTGTTATGAGAACAATGCTCTCCCCGTTCACGGAACCGGCGGCCATCTCATATGAAACGGACAACTTGCTATCGTCCAGAATTTTTTGGCCGGTTTTCTCGTCCACAGTTAGGCTTTCGGTTCCGATCTGCATAGCCTGCTGGATTTGCTCGTCGGTCAGCATGATCATATCCTCCGGCAGGGTGTACTGCAGACCCATCCAGGCGCTGGTATATGTCTTGTCCGTCCGGGTGCCCTTTTCATATTCCGGCACAGGCTCCGTGCTCTCGTCGGTCTGATTTTGAGACAGCGCATTTTTCCACAGGCTCTGAATGCCTGCGCAGCCGGTGAACGCGCCGCACAGCAGCGCCAAACTCAGCGCGAACCCCGCCGCTCTTCTCCAAGTCTTCCGTTTCGTCATGTTCCTTCTCCTTTATTAATTGTTTGAAAAAGCACGTATCCCCGCAAGCCGATGGAAACGGGAGATACGTTTTATCCCGTTAAAACTGCGCGCGCAAGGCGGCAGCAGAGGAGGAGCCGCCCGCGTCTGTCAGGTCCGCGCCCTACAGCAGATTTTCCAAGCTGCAAACGCTCCATCGCCAATGACCTTCATGCTATCCGGAAGAATGATCCTGGTGAGGTTGCGGCAGCCTGTAAACGCCTCCGTACCAATCGCCGTAACCCCCTCGGGAATCTGTACGGCTGTCATAGTTTTGTTTTCATAAAAAGCCGAGAAGATGGTTTTGACCCCGGCGGGAATGGCGACGGTCTGCGCCGTACCGTTGTAATTCAACAAACCCCCGTCGCCCACGATGACAAACTTGTCGGTCTGGTCATCCAACCAAGCGGGATCAATCAGCGCGCATTCTTCTATGGTCTGCACGGTATCCGGAATGGAAATCTATTTTAGGCTTTCACAGCTATAGAAGGCATATATCCCCAAATATGTAAGCTGTTTAGGCAGTTCCACTTTGGTCAGACCGGTGCAGTGATTGAACCCACTGGTCTCAATCCAGGTCAGGCTTTCAGGCAAAGAGACTGTCTTAAGATCCCCGCAAAACCAAAACGCCAAATCCCCGATGGACCTCACCGGGACCCCGGCGATTTCTTCGGGGATGATTGCCTCCCGAACGGTATCCGTGGCCCCTACGATCGAGCCGGAGTCCGGGTCAAAGTAGAGATACCCTCCCGGCACCTGGTAGGAAATAAACAGGTCCGGTTCCTCGGGCTCGGTCGCCGACGCCACCGGCGCCAAGGAGCTCAGCAGAGCTAGGCACAGCAGGAAGGTAAAAGCTCGCTTTTACACAAAAATCGTGCTCCTCTCTTTTTTGTCATTGTATAAAATCATCATTGCTTTGTCAATGCAAAAAAGTGCGAAAGCGCCACATTTTTCCAATTCCTTTTCGCTACGCCCCTGCACCCGGACGAACCCGGTCCAGCCGGGCCAGCAGCGCCTGGGCTGCCAGGCCCGTGAAGAGCCCCGCGGCCAGGCCGGCGGCCACCAGCACCGGCAAATAACCGATTAGAGCCGGGGTCCGGGTCACCGCCACGGCCACGGCCAGCTGGCCCAGGTTGTGGGCCACTGCCCCCAGGCAGCCGGCCACCCAAATCTGCTTTCTTTTCAGCGCCCGCCGCAGGACCGCAGTCACGGCCAGGGCCAGGGTTCCCCCGGCCGCCGCGTACAGTAGGCCCATAACCTGGCCGGTACAGGCGGCGCCCAGCAGCATCCGCACCGCCAGGATGGCCGTGGCCTCCCAAGGGCCCAGGGCGAACACCGCATACACGGTCACGATGTTGGCCAGGCCCAGCTTCACCCCGGGCACGGGCAGGAGCGGCGGGAGCTGCGCCTCCAGCACAAAGATTCCCAGTGCCACGGCGGCAAGCAAGGCCATCCGGGTCAACTTTTTTGCCTTCACAGCGCACCGCCTCCCAAAGCGGGCGAAGCCCGCGTTTGTTGACATCATACACCCAGGCGCTATGCAAATCAAGCGGCGGTGGCTTGAGAAATTTTTCCCAGGCCCCCTTGAGAATTCGCAATGGGTGTTGTATACTGATGCCAGAAAAGAACGAAAGTATGGGCGAATCCCGGAACCGGGCGCTCTAAAAATGGGAGGACTGTCATGTTTGACGCAATGATCGAAACCCTGAAAACGAATCCCCGGAAAATCGTCTTCACCGAGGGTCCGGACCCCCGGATTCTGGAGGCTGCGGACCGGCTGAAAAAGGGCGGCTTTCTGACCCCCATTCTGGTGGGCGCGCCAGAGGCCGTGCACGCTGCGGCCCAGACCGGCGGCTTTGACATAGAGGGTATTGAGATTCTCGATCCCGCCGCCTATCCGGGCATGGACGAGATGGTAGCCAAGATGGTGGAGCTCCGCAAGGGGAAGATGACCCCCGAGGAGTGCCGGGCCGCCCTGTCCAAGGGCAACTATTTCGGCACCATGCTGGTGAAGCTGGGCTATGCCGACGCCCTGCTGGGCGGCGCCACCTACTCCACCGCGGACACCGTGCGCCCGGCCCTGCAGCTGGTCAAGACCAAGAAGGGGGCGCACCTAGTGTCCTCCTGCTTCATTCTGGTCCGGGGAGAAGAAAAGCTGGCCATGGGCGACTGCGCCATCAACATCTCCTATGAGGACACGGTGGATAAAGAAGGCAACGTCACCGTCACCGCCGCCCAGAAGCTGGCAGAGGTGGCTGTGGAGACCGCCCGCACCGCCAAGGTCTTCGGCATCGACCCCAAGGTTGCCATGCTGAGCTTCTCCACCAAAGGCTCCGGCAAGGGCGGCACCGTGCAGCTCAGCCATGACGCCACCCTGGAGGCCCAAAAATTAGCCCCGGAGCTGGCCATCGACGGGGAGCTGCAATTTGACGCCGCCGTGTCTGAGGTGGTGGCCGCCACCAAGTGCAAGGGCTCCCCGGTGGCGGGGCAGGCCAACACCTTCATCTTCCCCTGCATTGAAGCCGGCAACATTGGCTATAAGATTGCCCAGCGTCTGGGCGGGTTTGAGGCCTACGGTCCTATTCTGCAGGGCCTGAACGCCCCCATCAACGATCTGAGCCGCGGCTGCAATGCCGATGAGGTCTATAAAATGGCCATCATCACCGCCGCCTTGGCCTAACCCACCCACCACCCTTTTATTGAGCCGCCGCAATTCGCGCCGTCCGGAGAACAGGAACGGGGACCGGTTATGGTATCCCAACCCCCTCGTTCTCTCTTGTCAGGTGCGGAATTGCGGCGGCTGTTTTGTTGCAATTCACACCGCTCCCTTGTCCCCCTCTCCCCACAAAGCCCCGCGGCTTTGCGGGACCCCGTATGTTCCGGATGCAACCCTCGTAGGGGCGAGCTATGCTCGCCCGGCGTTCCACTGTAGTGGTGTGCTTTGCACTCCGCGTATCCCCGCCTTCTGTAGGGGCGAGCTGCGCTCGCCCGAAAAGCCTGGGAAATGGAGTGCACGCCCGCGGGCGACCACAGGTCGCCCCTACATCCTGGGGTTTAAGATGGCCCTGTAGGGGCGAGGGCAGACGCCCCTACATTTTTGTGAAGCAGTCAACGACCGTTTCTTGTAAAAATCTAGCAACACCCCCGAGCCCTGTCTACATTTTATGCTTTTGCTTTACATTCTCCTGGAAATTCGGTATAATAAAGGCGATCACGCCGCGGGACGGGCGGTTCTGCCCCCGTCCCCGCCGGCGCCCTGGCCCTTTGCAGGAAACCCGCCGGCGCGGCTGCGCCGCCCGGCTCCGAGGTGAGAAAGCTTGACAGATCAATCCAAAATTCGGAATTTTTCCATCGTGGCTCACATTGACCACGGCAAATCCACCCTGGCGGACCGGCTGCTGGAAGAGTGTCACGCCGTGGACCGCAGAGAAATGGCGGACCAAATCCTGGACTCTATGGACTTAGAGCGGGAGCGGGGCATCACCATCAAGGCCCGGGCCGTGCGCCTGCGCTACCCCGCCGACGACGGGCAGGTTTACGACCTGAACCTCATTGACACCCCCGGCCATGTGGACTTCAACTACGAGGTGTCCCGCTCCCTGGCCGCCTGCGAGGGAGCCGTTTTGGTGGTGGACGCCTCCCAGGGCGTGGAGGCCCAGACCCTGGCCAACACCTACCTGGCCATCGACGCCGGGCTGGAGGTGGTGCCCGTCATCAACAAGATCGACCTGCCTGCCGCCCGACCCCAGGAGGTCAAGACTGAAATCGAGGATATCATCGGCGTCCCCGCCCAGGACGCCCCGGAGATCTCCGCCAAAAACGGGGTCAACATTCACGCGGTCCTGGAGCGCATCGTCCAGGACATTCCCGCTCCCGCAGGGGACCGGAGCGCCCCCCTGCGGGCCCTGATCTTCGACAGCCAGTATGACGCCTACCGGGGCGTCATCGTCTACCTGCGGGTGAAGGAGGGTGTGCTGCGCCCAGGCATGGACATCCGCATGATGGCCACCGGCGCCACCTATAAGGCGGTGGAGGTGGGGGTCATGCACCCCCTGGGCCTGCAGCCTGCCGAGGAGCTGGGGGCCGGAGAGGTGGGCTACCTCACCGCGTCCATCAAGACCGTGTCCGACACCCGGGTGGGCGACACGGTGACGGAGGCGGACCGGCCCGCCAAGGAGCCGCTGCCGGGCTACCGGTCTGTACAGCCTATGGTCTTCTCCGGCGTCTACCCCGCCGACGGTTCCAAGTACCAAGATCTGCGGGAGGCCCTGGAGAAGCTGAAACTCAACGACGCGTCCATGACCTATGAGCCGGAGAGCTCTGTGGCCCTGGGTTTCGGCTTCCGCTGCGGTTTTTTGGGCCTTTTGCACATGGAGATCATTCAGGAGCGGCTGGAGCGGGAGTACAACCTGGACCTCATCACCACCGCCCCCAACGTGGTCTACCGGATTACCAAGACCGACGGGGCAGTGCTGCTGGTGGACAATCCCCTGCGCTACCCGGACCCGGCGGAGATCGAGCTGGCCGAGGAGCCCTTTGTCAAGGCCAGCCTCATGGCTCCCCAGGAGTACGTGGGCAATATCATGGACCTGTGCACCGCCCGCCGGGGGGAGTTTCAGGATATGGTGTATCTGGACAGCAGCCGGGTGGAGCTGCACTACGAAATGCCCCTCAATGAGATTATCTACGACTTTTTCGACGCCCTGAAGTCCCGGACCCGGGGCTATGGCTCTTTGGACTACGAGCTGGACGAGTATCGGCCCTCCCGCCTGGTGAAGCTGGACATTTTGCTCAACGGAGACGTGGTGGACGCTTTGAGCTTCATTCTCTTCGCGGACAACGCCTATCCCCGGGCCCGGAAAATCTGCGAGAAGCTCAAGGAGAACATTCCCCGGCAGATGTTTGAGATTCCGGTGCAGGCCGCCATCGGCGGCAAGATCATCGCTCGGGAGACCATCAAGGCCCTGCGCAAGGACGTGCTGGCCAAATGCTACGGCGGCGACATCACCCGGAAGAAGAAGCTCCTGGAAAAGCAGAAGGAGGGCAAGAAACGGATGCGGACCTTCGGCTCAGTATCCGTGCCCTCGGAGGCGTTTTTGGCCGTCCTGAAGCTGGACGAGGATTAATAAGGAGAAGCGTTATGGAAAAGCGACTGTATCGGTCCCGCAGAAGCCGCATGCTGTTGGGGGTCTGCGGCGGCGTGGCCGAGTATTTCGGTTTGGACCCCTCCCTGGTGCGCTTGGGATGGATTGTGTTTTCCTGCATGGGCGGGATGGGAATTCTGGCGTATTTTGTCTGCGCCGTGGTGGTGCCGGACAGCCCGGAGCTGTAAGAGCTGGGGTGTGACCTGGTTCTGGAGACGTAGAGGCGGCCTTCGGCCGCCCGTGGGCGTGCAAAGCACGCCCCTACATCGTCGGGGCAAAGTCCACTTTTGCTCCGGCGGCTGATCCGCCGCCATCCGCACCGCTTCCTTGCCCCTCCTCCCCAAACCGAACCCGCTGCCACTGGGCTTCGGTTTGGGTCCGAAATTTGGTAATAAAATGTAGGGGCGACCTGCGGTCGCCCGCTGGGGGATTTCCCCAGTTTTGCGGGGTTTGCGGGCGTGCGGAGCCGCTCCTACAGGTTGCGGTGCGATTCGGAGGATGGGGGGATGACCTGCGCTCGTTATGCGAATCTGCGTCTCATTTTGCAGGGTTTGCGGGCAAGCACAGCTCGCCCCTACAGGGGTTCCCGAATATGAATGCTGCCTGCGGTTGCCCGGCGGCTCGCACATCCCTACCAATGTTTTTTTTCTATGCTCTTACAACAAGGAGGAGTTGCATGCTGTTCGACACCCATGCTCATTTGGACGACCGTCGGTTTGACGGGGATCGGGAGGACCTGCTGGCGGCGCTACCTGGCCAGGGCGTCGGCCTGCTGATGAATCCGGGCTGTGATCTGGACTCCTCCCGGGCCGCCTGCGGCCTGGCCCGGCGGGTCTCCTGGATTTATGCCGCGGTGGGCTCCCACCCCGACGCCGCGGACCGAATGGAGCCTGCTTTGTTGGAGGAATACCGCCGCCTGGTTCGGGAGAATCCCAAGGTGAAGGCCATTGGCGAAATTGGGCTGGATTATCACTATGAGGACGTACCCCGGGTCCAGCAGCTCAGCTGCTTCCGCGCCCAGATGGCCCTGGCCCAAGAGCTGGACCTTCCGGTGATTGTCCACGAGCGGGAGGCCCATGCCGACGGCATGGGCGTGGTGGAGGAATTTCCGGAGGTAACGGGGGTATTTCACTGCTTCTCCGGCTCCGCAGAACTGGCTAAATGGCTGGTAGACCGGGGGTGGTACATCGGCTTTACCGGCGTCATCACCTTCAAAAATGCCCGCCGGCTGGTGGAGGTCGCCCAGACCATCCCCCTGGAGCGGATGGTGATTGAAACGGACTGCCCCTACATGGCGCCGGAGCCCTTCCGGGGACGGCGGAACCAACCGGGGTATGTTTCCCGCATGGCCCAGCGCCTGGCGGAGCTTCGGGACCTGCCGGTGCAGGAAATGGAGGCCATTACCTGGGAGAACGGCAGGCGGCTGTACCGGCTGCCTTAAGGGGAAAGGAGCCTGAGATCATGAAAAAGCCGCTTTCGGAGCGGAGCCTGGAGGAGCTGTGGCAGCTTTTCCCGATCTTCCTCACCCCGCATCAGCCTGCCTGGGCCGATTGGTTTCAGCAGGAACGGCAGCTCCTGCTGTCCGTGTTGCCCCAAGAGCCCCTTTTCGGCATCCATCACATTGGAAGCACCGCAGTGGACACCATCCAGGCCAAGCCCATTGTGGACATCCTGGTGGAAACCACTGGGGACTGTGATTGGGGCGCGGTTTATGAGAGCCTGTTATGCAACGGGTATCTTTTGATGTCCGAGGAAAATGATCGCGCCTCCTTCAACAAGGGCTATACGGAAACCGGTTTTGCCCAGCGGGTGTTTCATCTGCACCTGCGCCGCGCCGGCGACCACGACGAGCTGTATTTCCGGGACTATCTGCGGATGCACCCGGCAGTGGCCCGTGCGTACGAGGCCCTAAAACTGTCGCTTTGGCGCCAGTACGAGCATGACCGGGACGGGTACACCCGCGGCAAGACCGCGTTTGTACGCCGCTATACCCAGGCGGCGAAGCAGGCCCATGCGTTGGGTTAGGCCGCCTAAGGAAAATCCACCGGTTCCAGGATGTAGGGGCGACCTGGGGTCGCCCGCGGGCGTGCAAAGCACGCCCCTACATCGTCGAGGCAAAGTCCGCTCTTGCTCCGGCGGCTGATCCGCCGCCATCTGCACCGCTTCCTTGCCCCTCCTCCCCAAACCGAACCCGCTGCCGCTGGGCTTCGGTTTGGACCTGTATTTCCGGCAACGGAATGCAGGTGCGGACCGCTTCGGTAGGCGTAGGGAACGGCCTGGGGTCGTTCCGCGGGCGTGCGCAGCTCGCCCCTACAAGAAACGCTCTCAGGGAAGCGCCCCCCGGGATCCTTCCCCCGCACCAGGCTCTTTCGGGAAAATAGGAACAAATTTGCAAAAAAGTGTTGACCTGGGTACAGTTATCGGGTATAATATCCCACACATGGCCTGCGAACAACCAGGCCGGTTTTCTGCGACACGCTGCGGCCGGAAACGGCTGTTGAGCATGATACATGACAGGAGGTGTACCCCAATGCTGCGTACCTATCAGCCCAAAAAGCGCCACAGATCCAAAGTCCACGGTTTTCGGAAGCGAATGGCCACATCCAATGGCCGTAAGGTCCTGGCCCGCCGCCGTACCAAAGGCCGCAGGGTTCTGTCCGCCTGAGGCTCTGCCCGGTAGAGCCTGCGGAACAACGCGCGGTCAAAGATGATTCCTGGGGGTGAATGGAAGGTCTTCTGTTCGCCCCTTGTGTTTCGTTCGGCCGCCTGAAGGATTGCATTCGTCATGGTTCCCCTGTATCCGCTTTCATGGCCGCACTTCCGCCTTCCCGGAATGCCGCCCCAGGCGGCTTACGGAACCGCAGCCCGCCTGGAAGGATACACGCATGGAGTTTTCCAAGCCCCTTAAACTGAACCATATTTTTCAGCGGCTCTACCGCACCGGGGAGCCGGCCGGCAACCGGTACCTGGTGCTGTATTGCCGCAAAAACCGCTTGGGCGTGAATCGGGTGGGGATCACCACCGGAAAGAAGCTGGGCAAGGCCGTGACCCGGAACCGGGTCCGCCGCCGGCTGCGGGAGATTTATCGGCTCCACGAGGGGCGGTTTCTCCCGGGTTATGATCTGGTGGTGGTGGCCCGGTCCCAGGCTGTGGAGGCATCCTTTTCCCAGCTCACCCGGGCCTATCTGTCCTTGGCGGACAAGCTGGGCCTTCTGCGGAGGAACCCAAAATGAAGCGGGTCCTTTTGGCGATGCTCCGGTTTTACCAGCGCTCCATCTCCCCCTCGCTCCCCCCCCGGTGCCGGTTCAGCCCCACCTGCTCCCAATACGCAGTGGAGGCCATTGGCAAATACGGCGCGCTGCGCGGCGGCTGGATGGCGCTGCGCCGGTTTCTGCGGTGCAACCCCTTTTACAAAGGGGACTATTTTGACCCTGTTCCTTAAACTTGGAGGATAGTTCTGTATGATTTTAGCGTTTAATATCAGCGACATTATCCGGGTCCCCTTTGGTTATCTGCTGGAGTGGCTGTATGAGTTTACCACCAATTATGGCCTGGCCCTGATTCTGTTTTCCCTGATTGTCAAACTCATTCTGATGCCCATCAGCGCCAAGAGCAAAAAAAGCATGATGAAGATGAGCCGCCTGTCCCCCGAGATTCAGGCGCTTCAGAAAAAATATGCGGACGACCCGCAGAAGGCCAACCAGGCGGTGCAGAAGCTGTATAAGGACGAGGGCGTCAGCATGACCGGCGGCTGTCTGTGGAGCCTGGTGCCGCTGCTCATCATGCTGCCTCTGTACTATGTCATTCGGGAGCCCTTAATCTATATGTTCCATATGACCGCCCAGCAGGCCGGTCAGGTGGTGCAGGTGATTAAGGACGCCGTTCCCAACGCCTTTGGTTCCAATACGTTTTACGACCAGCTCACCGCCACGCCCTATTTGGCTCAGTTTGCCGAACAAATCAAAGTCTCCGTGCCGGAGCTAGCCGGCCGGACCCTGCCGGAGATGAATTTTCTCTTCCTGGGGGTGGATTTGGGTCAGATCCCCAGCTGGCAATTTTGGAAATGGGCCAGCTACAGCTGGGCCAACATCGGCGCGTTTTTGCTGCCGGTGGCTTCCGCGGCCTCCAACGTTCTGGCCATGTGGGTCAGCCAGAAGATGAACAGCTCCGTGGTGACCAACCAGGACGGGCAACGGGACGAGACTGCTGCCAAGGCGGCCAATGCCTCCAATAAGTTCATGATGTGGATGATGCCGGCCATGACCCTGTTTATCGGTTTTACCCTGCCCGGGGCCCTGTCGCTGTACTGGCTGGCGCAGGGGCTGTTTGGCATCGCACAGGACGCCGTTCTCACCAAGCGCTATCGGAGAATCTACGACGCTGAGGACGCGGTGAAGCGGGAGCTGGCCGCGAAGGAAGCGGCGGAGGAGGCGGAGCGGGAGCGCATCCGCGCTCTGCGCCGGGCCGAGCACCCGGAGGGTATTGTAGAAAACACCAGTAAAAAGAAATTACAGAAGCTGCGCGAGCAAAGTCAGGCCACCCGACGGGCTACGGAGGCTGCCGCAGAATCTCAGGCGGAGCCGAACGAACCCCTGTCCGGAGATCCGAACAGGCCGTTCGCCCGGGGCCGCGCCTACCGGCCCAGCCGGTACGACAGACGTGGCAATGCTTCTGCGGACGAGGTGGAGGCAGACGACTCCGCCGATACCAGCGAGGAGTAGCGTATGGAAAAAACAATGATAGCAACTGGCAAGGACTTTGATTCCGCTGTTCAGGCCGCATTGGAGCAGCTGGGCCTGGACCAGGAGAGCGTATCTGTCAAGCTGCTGGAGCGGGCGAAAGCCGGCGTGTTTGGAATCGGCGCCCGGCCGTGCAAGGTGGAGGTGACCTACCAGGCACCGGACCCCGACCCCGCGCCGGCCCTGTCCGCCGCCTCCCGCAGCAGGCCCAAAAAGCCTTCCGTTCCGGCGCAGGAGGCGCCGCAGAAGAAGCCGGCGCCGGAGCCTCCCGCCCCAAAACCGGCTCAGCCTCCCCTGGTGGCGGCTCCGCCCGTACGGCAGGCTAGGCAGCCGGAGGAAAAGCCCCGGGAGCCCCGCCCGGTTCCACCGGTTCCGGTTTATGCGCCTGCGGAGCCCGGCAGCGTGGAGGAGCGCATTGAGCAGTTCCTGCGGGGGCTGCTGGAGCATATGGGCTCTCACGCCGTGCCCCACGCGCAGAAAACCCAGGAAGAGTCCTATCGAGTGGAGCTCATCGGAGAAAACCTGGGCATGCTCATAGGACGGCGGGGCGAGACCCTGGACGCCATCCAGCACCTGGCCAACTATGCGGTCAACCGGGCCAGCGAGGGGCGGGTCCGGATTACGGTAGATGCTGAGGATTATCGGGTCAAGCGGGAGGAATCTCTGCGCCGCTACGCCAGAAAAAAGGCCCAGCAGGTGCTTAAGCAGCGCCGTCGGACCACCCTGGAGCCCATGAACGCCTATGAACGCCATGTGATTCACGCCGCCCTGCAGGAGATGGAAAACATCACCACATACTCCACGGGCACGGAACCGAACCGCCGCGTTATTATTGAATACGTACGGTAAGCTTTGATCGCCGCATTTTAAAAAACCAGCACAGGGGCGCGCCGCAGAACTTCTTTCTGCGGCGCGCCCCTGTTAAATTATACGGCCCGCTGTCGGCAGCGGGTCTGTCGTCGTTCCATGGCCATGGAAAACCCGGCCTATCTTGTGACAGTCCCATTTTAGGAAGGTAGGGGCGACCTGCGGTCGCCCACTAGGGTATTTTCAGCCTTTGCAGATTGGCGGGCGAGCAAAGCTCGCCCCTACATCGGGCGGGCCACTGCTATAGGAATGTAGGGGCGACCTGTGGTCGCCCGCC